>NZ_CP110389.1:6087777-6697500 GCF_026015985.1 Rhodopseudomonas sp. P2A-2r
GGCGACCGTCTCGATCGGCATCGCCCTGCTGGCGGACAACGACCGCGACGTGCAGGACATCATCGAGCGCGCCGACCAGGGCCTGTATCAGGCGAAAAACGACGGTCGCAACCGGACGGTGTTCGAGCCGGCCAGACTGACGCCGGGTTCGCAGGTCGCCTGAGCGTCAGCCGAGCCCGTGGGCGATCACCTTGCGCATCAGGTTGGGCAGCGCCTCGTCGTGCAAGGTGGCCACCGGCACCCAGCGCATGCCATCAGGCGCACGGCTGCGCGCCGGCACCTGCGCCGTGTAGACCACCAGCTCCAGCGGAAAATGCGTGAACACATGACTGACCACGCCGACCTTGCGATGCCAGCGCGCCACGCTCTTCAACGCCGGCGCCTGGGCCAGCGCCGCCTTGTCGTCATGGCCGGCCAGCCAATCCGACACCGGCACCTCGGTCATGCCGCCGAGCAGGCCTTTTTCGGCGCGGGTGCGCACCAGCAACTCTTCGCCGCGCGTCACCACGAAGGCGGCACCGCGCCGTAGCAGCCCGGTCTTCTTCGGCGCCTTGCGCGGGAACATCTCCTGATCGCCGCGCCTGCGCGCCGCGCAGCCGTCATTGATCGGGCACAGCGCGCAGGCCGGCTTCTTCGGCGTGCAGATGGTCGAGCCGAGATCCATCAGCGCCTGCGCGCTGTCGCCGGCGCGCTTTGGTCCGAGCAAGGTGGTGGCCAGCGCCTGGATCTGCGGCTTCGCCCTGGGCAGCGCTTCTTCGACGGCATAAAGCCGCGACACCACGCGCTCGATGTTGCCGTCCACCGGCATGCACTGACGGGCAAAGGCGATGGCCGCGATGGCCGAGGCCGTATATGGCCCGATGCCCGGCAGGCTGCGCAGCCCCGCTTCGGTATCCGGAAAGGCGCCGCCATGGTCGCGCAGCACCGCCACCGCGCAGGCGTGCAGGTTACGGGCGCGCGAGTAATAGCCGAGCCCGGCCCACATCCGCAGCACGTCATCCTGCGAGGCCGCGCCGAGATCGGCCACCGTCGGCCAGCGCGCGAGGAATTTCTCGAAATAGGGACCGACCGCCTGCACCGTGGTCTGCTGCAGCATGATTTCCGACAGCCAGACCCGGTACGGATCGATGGTGCCACCCGGCAGCGGCCGCCACGGCAGTTTGCGCCGGTGCCGGTCGTACCAGGCGAGCAGTTGCGCCGGACGGTCGGCGGCGGCGAAGGCGGCTTTTGTCTTACGGGCTTTGATGACTGTTGAGGCGGGCACGCCGCATTGTAAAATCAGAATCAGGCCGTGGCCAGTGCGTAGGATGGGTTGAGCCCTTCGCGAAACCCATCAATCCCTCGGCAGCAAGTCGATGGGTTTCGCAAGGGCTCAACCCATCCTACAACCGCCCCCACGCTGCATAACTCCGGCTGCACTGCCCCACGCAAGGTGCTAGAACGCAGCATGCGAAAGCCCGGCTACATCTCGGCAAAACCCCTGTCCCTGCTGCTCGGCGGGGTATTTGCCGACGCCTATGCCAAGCAGGGCTTTGCGTCGCGGGAACTGGTGACCCGCTGGGCCGAGATCGCCGGCGCCGACGTGGCCAAATTCTCCGAGCCGCTGAAGATCCAGTGGCCGCGGCCGGTGGAAGGCCAGCCCGAGCAGCCGGCCACCCTGATCCTGCGCGTCGAGGGACCGATGGCGCTGGAGATCCAGCATTCCTCCGACGCCATCCTGCAGCGGGTCAACCGCTTCTTCGGCTGGAATGCGATCGGCAAGATCGCGCTGCGCCAGGCGCCGCTCAGCCGGCCCAAGGTCCGCAAGACCATCGCGCCGCTCGACCCCGCCGCCGTCGCCCGGGTCGGGCAGACGCTCGGCTCGGTGGAGGATGAGGAATTGCGCGAGGCGCTGGCCCGGCTGGGCGCGGCGATCAAGCGAAATTGAGCCGGCAGCCGCCGCCGTGAGCGGCGCGCGCTTGCCACAATTGTGGTTTCAAGCTAGCCAACACAGACATTTACGGGCGCGCCGCGCCGATATGGAGCATTCCGTTGATCATCACGCGCCGTGACTTCACCGCCGCCCTCGCTCTCACCGGCGTCGCCGCGGCCATCGGCCTGTCGCCGCTGCAGCTGATCGGCGAGGCCTTCGCCCAGAGCGCCGCCGATGTCGCCAAGCCGGTGTCGCTGCCGGACATGGTGCTCGGTCCCAAGGACGCTGCCGTGACCGTCACCGAATATGCCTCGATGACCTGCCCGCATTGCGCGGCCTTCACCGAACAGGTGTTCCCGAAGATCAAGGAAGCCTTCATCGACACCGGCAAGATCCGCTTCGTGTTCCGCGAATTCCCGCTCGACATCAAGGCCGCTGCCGGCTCGATGCTGGCGCGCTGCATCGCCAAGGACGACGCGCCGAAGTACTTTGCCGTGATCGACCTGTTGTTCAAGCAGCAGAACGACTGGGTCATGAAGGACACCGCCGCCACCCTGACCCGGATCGGCAAGCAGGCCGGCCTCAGCCAGCAGGCGGTCGAGGACTGCCTGAAGGACCAGGCGCTGCTCGACAAGATCGCCGCCGACCAGAAGTTCGCCAACGAAGTGCTCAAGGTCAACTCGACCCCGACCTTCTTCATCAACGGCGAGAAGCTGACCGGCGAAACCTCGTTCGAGGAATTCTCCAAGAAGATCACCCCGCTCCTGAAGAGCTGACGCATCTGGGCGCTCGCTCCCCGGATGCTGCGCAACGCGCGGCACTTGCCGCGTGGTGCGCTGCTGATCCGGGGCCGCTGGGGAACGCGGTGTTCGGTACGGTCCCGGATCTGCGGAGCAGCGCCGCGATGCTACGCATCGCCTGCGCTGCACCGCGTCCGGGGCACCACAGTCGGATGTTCCCGCCGCCATTAACCGTCTTGCGCGAACGCGCCACGCGTTAATGACCGCTTAAAAACTTGCCTCCCATTCTAACGGTTTTCGGGGGCATTTCATGTTTGAACATTTGTTGATCGATCTGATCGGGCTGGCGCTGGTCGGCCTGTGCGTGGCGGTCTGCGTGGTGCCGGGGGCGCGGCGGCCGAGCGGCTACGCCCGCGATATCTGAGCGCGCATCAGCTTTGATGCAGCAGCGTCAGCGTGGCGGTGAGCTGCAGGCTGCGTTTTCCGGTGAAGGCAGTGGCCCGCCAGTCGGCGCCATGGGCGTCGCAATGGCCCGAAAAGCCGATGCCGACCTCGTGGCCGCCGAAGATCGGATCGGCGCTGGCCGGCGTGTGCTCCTGGTTGACGATCTCGCCCCTCCACTGGCCGTCGGATGAGCTGTAGGCGCCGAGATAATAGAAGCACGCATCGCCGCCGAGCAGCCGGCCGTCCCGCAGCAGCATCACCCCGGTGAGGCCGCCCGCCAGCCCGTCGCGCAGCCGAATCTGCACCGAATACAGCCCGTTGACCGCGCCGCCGGCGCCGACCGTGCCCGCCAAAGGCAGCGACTCCTCGTCGAGCGGCGTCATCACCGAGCGGAACGTGATGCCATTGTCCTGCGGCCGGCCGCCTGCGAAGCGATAGAGCGGCCCGTCGGCGCGACCGCGGGTGACGATGCGATCGTCATCGGAGCCGTACAGCGTGCGGAAGCGCGGATCGACGGTGTGGCGCTGGCCGGCGACCCGGCACACGATCTCGTCGCCGTCCCGCTCATAGCTGCCTACATGGGCAAAAGCCGAATTGCCGCCCAGCAGCCGGCCCTCATGAACATACATCACGCTGCGGCCGACCACGTCGCCGGCCTGGTACTCGACCTTGTAAAACCCGTCAAACAAGCGCCCGTCCCCGCATCATTGCGGCGCAACGTAGCCGATCGCGCAAGGCGAAGGAAAGCGCGATGGGGGCGAGGGCGGCTACACCACCTGATCAAGCTCACCGATCTCAGCGATGACGACCTGACGTGACGACCTGAGGGGCGGGATCATCCGCCTTTCGATCCACCAAGCCTTTTATCGCGCCCTTCCCCCTTTTTCCCCCGCAATCACCTCTGGAAAAGCCCGACGGCCCCGTTGCCCTCCGGCGCCCATGTCGCCATTGTCCCGGCCTGATCACCGCTAGGGGCGAGTCTCCTGAAGCGCTTTTCTACCAGATGTGGTAGGATGGCGGCTGGAGAATCGCGACCTGTCGCATCCTGTTCGATGAATAGAGTAACCTGTCCATGAAACTCACGCGCCTGCGCCTGCACGGGTTCAAGTCCTTCGTCGAACCCACCGATTTCCACATCGAGCCCGGTCTGACCGGCGTTGTCGGGCCGAACGGCTGCGGCAAGTCGAATCTGGTCGAGGCGCTGCGCTGGGCGATGGGCGAGACCTCGCACAAGTCGCTGCGCGCGGCCGACATGGATGCCGTGATCTTCGCCGGCTCCGGCAACCGCGCCTCGCGCAACCACGCCGAAGTGGTGATGACCATCGACAATGCCGACCGGACCGCGCCGGCCGCTGTCAACGACATGGAAATGCTGGAGATTTCCCGCCGCATCGAGCGTGACGCCGGCTCCACCTACCGCATCAACGGCCGCGACGTGCGCGCCCGCGACGTCCAGATCCTGTTTGCCGACGCCGCCACCGGCGCGCGCTCCCCGCCCTCGTCCACCAGGGCAAGATCGGCGAAATCATCCAGGCCAAGCCGGAACAGCGCCGCCGCGTGCTGGAAGACGCCGCCGGCGTCGCCGGCCTGCATGCCCGCCGCCACGAAGCCGAACTGCGCCTCAAGGCCGCCGAAACCAATCTCACCCGCGTCGAGGACGTGATCGGCCAGCTGTCCGGCCAGATGGAGGGCCTGAAGAAGCAGGCCCGCCAGGCGATCCGCTACCGCGAAGTGGCGCAGAAGGTGCGCAAGGCCGAGGCGACCCTGTTCCACCTGCGCTGGCTGGAAGCCCATGCCGACGTGGCCGAGGCCCAGCAGACCCATGACCTCAATGTCCGCGAGCTCGCCGAGCGGACCCGCGAACAGGGCGAATCCGCCCGTATCCAGGCGATCCGCGCCTCCGAGCTGCCGGCTTTGCGCGAGGCCGAGGCCCGCGCCGCCGCCTCCCTGCAGCGCCTGACCAATGCCCGCGAACTGCTCGACCGCGAGGAAGTCCGCGCCAAGGAGCGCGTCGCCGAGCTGGATCGCCGGCTGGCGCAGTTCGAGAGCGACGTCGCCCGCGAATTGAAGCAGTCGGAAGACGCCGCGGCGGCTTTGCTGCGCCTCGACGACGAGGACATGATGCTCCGGGAAGAAATCATGGGCCGCGTCGAGCAGCGCGACGGCGTCAACGAGCGCGTCGCCGAGGCCGAGGCGATCCTCGCCATGGCCGAGCGCACCTTCACCGAACTGACCACCGCCCATGCCGACCAGTCGGCCAAGCGCAACCAGCTCGCCAACAGCGTCCGCGCCCATAGCGACAAGCTTGCCAAGCTGGATCAGGACATCGCCGGCGTGCAGGCCGAGGTCGAGCGCCTGGTGGCGCAGACCTCCGGCTTCGGCGATCTCGACGAACTCGCCGCCCTGATGGAGACCGCGCAGGAAATCCTGGCGCAGTCGGAATTCAATGCCGGCGACAGCGAGAGCGCCCATGTGCAGGCCCGCCAGGCGCTGGAAGCCTCGCGCGCCCCGCTCAACGAAGCCGACAAGCGCGTGCAGCGCCTCGAAACCGAAGCCCGCACCATCGCCAAGCTGGTCAATGGCGAGACCAAGAACCTGTGGCCGCCGATCATCGACGGCGTCACCGTCTCCAAGGGCTATGAAAAAGCGCTCGGCGCCGTGCTGGGCGACGATCTCGACGCGCCCGTCGATCCCTCGGCGCCCATGCGCTGGACCGGCACTGGCGTCGTCGAGGGCGACCCGGAATTGCCGGCAGGCGTCGAACGCCTCGCCGATCACGTCAATGCGCCGATCGAGCTGGCGCGCCGTCTGAAGCAGATCGGCGTCGTTGCCAAGGACCAGGGCGCCGCGCTGGTGTCGCAGCTGAAGACCGGCCAGCGACTGGTGTCGCTGGAAGGCGACGTCTGGCGCTGGGACGGCTTCGTCGCCGCCGCGCATGCGCCGTCGGGCGCCGCCCGCCGTCTTGCCGAACGCGCCCGCCTCGCCGATATCGAGGCCGAGCTGGAAATGGCCCGCGAGGAAGCCGCCGAGAAGCGCGAGATGCTGGAATCCGCCGAAACACGGCTGAAGCAGGCCGCCGCCGCGGAGACCGCCGCCCGCGACGCCATGCGCAACGCCCGCCGCGACTTGGATGCGACGCGCGAGCGCCACGCCAATGCCGAACGCGAGATCAACCGCCACGCCGCCCGCAAGTCGGCGCTGACCGAAGCCCAGACCCGCCTCGCCGCCGACCGCGCCGAAGCCGAAGCCATGCACGAAAACGCCATGGCGGCGCTCGAGGAGCTGCCGCCGTCGGGCGATGCCGAAGCCCAGCTTGCCGCGGTGCGCGGCGAGATCGAGGGCCATCGCCGGCTCGCCGCGCAGGTGCGCGCCGAAGCCCAGGCGCTGGCGCGCGACGCCGAGCTCGCCGACCGCCGGCTGCAGGCGATCATCGCCGAGCGCAGCGAATGGCAGAACCGCCAGCGCAGCGCCACCTCGCAGGTCGAGACCGTGGCGTCGCGTGTCGCCGAAGTCACCGCCGAACGCGCCGAGCTGGAAGATGCGCCCGAACTCTACGCGCAGAAGCGCCGCGCGCTGATCAGCGAAGTAGAGACCGCCGAGCAGGAGCGCCAGCTCGCTGCCGACGCACTGCAGACCGCCGAAAACGCCATGAAGGAGACCGACCGCGACGCCAAGTCGTCGCTGGAGGCCCTGTCGAGCGCCCGCGAGGCCTGCGCCCGCGCGGACGAGCGCATGGAAGGCACCCGTCGCCGCCTCGAGGACATCGAGCGGGAAATCCGTGACATGCTGGAAGTGGAGCCGGAAGCGGTCGCCGCCATGGCCGAACTCAAGCACGGCGACGACCTGCCCAACCTGCACGAGGTCGAGGCCGAGCTGGAAAAGATGCGCCGCGACCGCGAGCGGCTCGGCGCCGTCAATCTTCGCGCGGAAGAAGAGTTGAATGAGGTCGAAGGCTCGCACAACAGCCTGGCCACCGAGCGCGACGACCTGGTCGAAGCCATCAAGCGGCTGCGTCAGGGCATCCAGAGCCTCAACAAGGAAGCCCGCGAGCGGCTGCTGACCTCGTTCGACATCGTCAACGGCCACTTCAAGCGGATGTTCGTCGAACTGTTCGGCGGCGGCGAGGCGGAATTGAAGTTGATCGAGAGCGACGATCCGCTCGAGGCGGGTCTCGATATCGTGGCAAAACCGCCCGGCAAGAAGCCGCAGACCCTGTCGCTTCTGTCCGGCGGCGAGCAGGCACTGACCGCACTCGCGCTGATCTTCGCGGTGTTCCTGACCAACCCGTCGCCGATCTGCGTGCTCGACGAAGTCGACGCGCCGCTCGACGACCACAACGTGGAGCGTTTCTGCAACCTACTGCACGAGATGGCCTCGACCACCGAGACGCGCTTCATCACCATCACCCACAACCCGATCACCATGGCGCGGATGAACCGCCTCTACGGCGTCACCATGGCGGAGCGCGGCGTCTCGCAGCTGGTCTCGGTCGATCTCGAGAACGCGGTCAAGATCCTCGATCAGCAAGTGGCGTAATTGAAACGACGGCGGCTGCGATTTCCCTCCCCGCCCTTGCGGTGGGGAGGGTCGGCCGAACGAAGCATTGCTGAAGTGGAGGCCGGGGTGGGGGGCGCCCCGCCCTCTATTGACTATGCTACACCACCCCCACCCGACCCGGCTTCGCTACGCTTCGCCGGGCCACCCTCCCCACCACGCGCAGCTTCGCTGCGCTTTGGGGGAGGGAAAAGAAGGGCGCTCTGTTGCGATGACCGCCCCCGACCTGCCCGCCGAACTCACCGCAGCTCTCAATACGAAACTGCACGGCCTGTCGCGCAACGACGCGGCGGCGCGCTCGGATGCCATCTCAAAGACCTACCGATCCGGCGGCGGCTCCACCGCGATCCGCTCCGAGACCGATGCACTGGCCTATGCGCTGGCGCGGATGCCGGCGACGTTTGCCGCCGTCATCGCCAGCCTCAATGCGCTGCAGCAGGTCCGCCCGGACTTCGCGCCGCGCACCCTGCTCGATTGCGGCGCCGGGCCGGGCACCGCGACCTGGGCGGCAGCCGAAGCATTCGCGTCGCTGAATGCCTTCGCGCTGCTCGATGCCAATCCGGCGCTGCGCACGCTGGCGCTGGATCTCGTCCGGCACAGCCATCGTCTCGCAGCCAGCAACTACACACTCGGCGACGCCGTCGCCAAACTCGACGACGCAGCGCCGGCTGATCTGGTGATCGCCAGCTATGTGATCAACGAGTTGACCGATGCGCAGCGCGCCATATTCATCGACCGGGCCTGGGCGAAGACGCTGGACACGCTTGTCATCGTCGAGCCCGGCACGCCGGCCGGCTGGCAGCGCATCCTCGATGCGCGCGCACGGCTGATCGCGGCCGGTGCGCAGGTGATCGCACCATGCCCCCATGACCAAGCGTGTCCGCTGCACCAGCCGGACTGGTGCCATTTCACCCAGCGCCTGCAACGCTCCCGCGTGCATAAACAACTCAAGTCCGCAGAACTTCCCTATGAGGACGAAAAATTTATCTATGTCGCGCTGTCGCGCACGCCGATGACGATGCGGCCGTCGCGCGTGCTGGCGCAACCGGTCATGACCAAGGTCGCCATCACCGCAAAGCTCTGCACAGCCGCAGGTCTCGCGATCACCACCGCACCACGCCGCGACAAGGCGGCCTATGCAAAATTCCGCAAGATCGACTGGGGCGACGCGGTGTTGGACTAGATCTAGCGCGCCGCTGTCTTCCCGCACTCCGTTGTCGTCCCCGCGCATGCGGGGACCCAGTATCCGGCACCGCCACGGCTCATTCACAAATGCCGGCGTCTACTGGGTCGCCCGGCCCGGCGCGCAAGTGCGCGCCAGGCCGGGCGATGACAGTTGAGTGTTGGGCAAGGTGGAATAATCCCGCCGCCCCGGCGTTTGTTCTGTGACGCAACCGCGTCCCCATCAAATCCATCAGGAGTACGTTGCCATGTCCAGGACATTTGCCGCGATCGCGGCTTTGACTCTCATGCTCAGCGCGTCCGCCGCCTCGGCGCAGATGCTGAAGACCGCCGACACTGCCAAGGGCAAGACCTTCGTCGACGCCAAGGGCATGACGCTCTACACTTTCGACAAGGATGCCGGCGGCAAGTCCATGTGCAACGGCCCTTGCGCGGAAAACTGGCCGGCGCTGCTGGCCGCCGACGATGCCAAGCCGACCGCCGACATGACCGTCGTGGTGCGCGACGACGGCAAGAAGATGTGGGCCTACAAGGGCAAGCCGCTCTACACCTTCAAGAGGGACATGGCCCCCGGCGATATCAACGGCGACGGGTTTCTCAACGGCGCCTGGCATATGGCCAAGCCGTAGGTTCGATTGTTTCTTCACCTCTCCCGCTTGCGGGAGAGGTCGGAGCCGGACGCAAGCTCGGTTCCAGGTGAGGGCAAGCGACAGAGCTCAGCGATCGCCCTCGCCTGGGCGCGCTTTTGAACTAATCGATCTCCCGCACCGACCAATGCTCGCCGCATCGTCCGCGGCCCCTGCCCTGTGCCGCAATTTTCGGCTAGGCTGCGGCATTGATCTCTATCGGGAGTTGCCACATGTCGACCGGCTGGATTGTCCTTGGCGTCCTCGTTGTTCTCGTGTTCTTCGCCTTTGCTGCCTACAACCGGCTGGTGGCGCTGAGCCAGCGCGTCAATCAGTCGTTTGCCGACATCGACGTGCAGCTCAAGCAGCGCCACGACCTGATCCCCAACCTGATCGAGACCGTGAAGGGCTATGCAGCGCATGAGCGCGGCACCCTCGACGACGTCATCAAGGCGCGCAACGCCGCCATGTCGGCGCAGGGCCCGGCGCAGATCGGCGCCGCCGAGAACCAGCTGTCCGGCGCGCTGGGCAAACTGATCGCGCTGTCGGAGGCCTATCCCGACCTCAAGGCCAATGCCAACTTCCAGCAGTTGCAGTCCGAGCTGTCCGATATCGAGAACAAGATCGCCGCCAGCCGCCGCTTCTTCAACAATGCGGTCCAGGAATACAACACCGGCATCCAGCAGATGCCCGCCGCTTTGTTCGCCGGCACCTTCGGCTTCACGCCGAAGCAATTCTTCGATCTCGGCGAAAGCCGCGCGCAGGTCGAAACCGTGCCGCAGGTGAAGTTCTAATTCAGCACTGCGCTCGCGGAAGCCCTCCCCTTGCGGGGAGGGTCGGCCGAGCGAAGCGGAGGCCGGGGTGGGGGTGCCGCGGGCTCCAGAGTTTGTGGCCCCCACCCGACCGGCCCAAGAGGGCCGGCCACCCTCCCCGCAAGGGGAGGGAGCGACAGCGTTTCATCCAAGTGGAAATCTCATGGCCGCCTACGGTCTCTACACCCACATCGCCGCGAACAAGACCCGTTCGATGCTGCTGCTCGGCGGTCTGTTCCTGCTGATCTATGTGATGGTGTTCGCCGGCGCGCTGATCGCCGAGGTAGCGATCAACAGCGATGGCTCTGTGTCGTATTATCTCAATGCCGCGACCCGCGATCTGATCAGGGCACTGCCCTACGCCACCATCGGCGCGGCGCTGTGGGTCGTGATTGCCTATTTCTTCCACCAGAACATGATCGACGCCATCACCGGCGGGACGGAGGTGACGCGGCAGGAGCAGCCGCGGCTGTACAATCTGCTGGAGAACCTGTGCATCTCGCGCGGCATTCCGATGCCGAAACTGAAGATCATGGATACCGAAGCGCGTAACGCCTTCGCCACCGGGCTCAATCCCCGGCAATATTCCATCACGGTGACCACCGGCCTGCTGGCCGCGCTGGACGACCATGAGATCGAGGCGGTGCTCGGCCACGAACTGACCCATATCCGCAACGGCGACGTGCAGATGATGGTGGTGGCGGTGATCATTGCCGGCGTGGTTGGCTTCACCGCCGAACTGTTCTTCCGGCTGTTCTTCAATTCCGGCATGAATTTCGGCGGCTTCCGTTCGTCGCGCTCGTCGTCATCGTCGTCCGACAACAACAGCAAGGGCTCTGGCGGCGGTGCCGTCTTCGTCATCATTCTCGCGGTGGTATTGATCGCGTTGGCCTGGGCGCTGTCGCTGGTGGTGCGGCTGGCGCTGTCGCGCTCGCGCGAGTTTCTGGCCGATGCCGGTTCGGTGGAACTGACCAAGAACCCCGACGCCATGATCCGCGCCTTGCGAAAAATCGAGAACCGCGGCGAGTTGCCGGGCGCCACCTCGGCGGTGATGGAAATGTGTCTCGACAATCCCCGCGAAGGGTTTGCCGATCTGTTCGCCACCCATCCCTCGGTGGATTCCCGGATCGCCGCTCTGATGAAATTCGCCGGGGGCACGACCCCGGCCGGCTGGCCCTGCCATCGGATACCGAAGCGCCCGCCCCGCAATCTGGCCCGTGGAGCGACGCCGGGGAGCCGGCAGGAACGCCGCCGGCCACCGCGGAGGGACCGTGGGGCAGGCATGGGTGAGGCCGACCGACGTCCCATACGCTCCTGTCGTCCCCCGGCCTGCGCGCAATTGCGCGCCAGGACCGGGGACCCAGTCAACTCCGGCCTGCGTGTACTGGGTCACCCGCTTTCGCGGGGGATGACAACCGAACCTGGGGTAACGGCCCCACCCCACAATTCCGGGGACCTGCGCCGCCAGGCGATTGAAATCTCCCTTGTTTCTGCCATGTTCGCGCCCAAAGCAGGCATGGGCTAGTGTCGGCGCGGTCGAGTCGCGCGGGACCGTTGGCGCGCTCCCATCAATTCAGGTCGTAGGGGATTTCATGGCTAAACCAGCAGTGATTGTGGTCGGCGCGGACAAGGGCGGCGTCGGCAAGACCACGGTGTCGCGCACGGTGCTGGATTATTTCAGCGCCAACAACGTGCCGACCCGCGCCTTTGACACCGAGTCGCCGCGCGGCACCCTGAAGCGCTTCCATCCGGACATCACCCAGATCGTCGACATGACGACCACGTCCGACCAGATGAAGATCTTCGATACGCTCAACTCCTCCGCGCCCTCTGTGACCGTGATCGACGTCCGCGCCGGCCTGCTCTCCACGGCGCTCGCCAATCTGCGCGACATCGGTTTCCTCGACGCCGCCAAATCCGGCCAGATCACCTTCGCCGTGTTCCACATCCTCGGCCCGTCGATCGCCTCCCTGGACGAGATCGCCGAGACCGCCGGCTTCATGAACGGCGCCAAATACTTCCTGGTGAAGAACTTCATCAACAACACCAGCTTCTTCGAATGGGACCAGGCGACCTACAATTCCTACTTCCACCGCATCAAGGACGCCGTCGAGATCACCATCCCGAAGCTCAACGAGATGGCCTATGAGCAGGTCGAAGTGTCTTCGGTGCCGTTCCTGAAATTCGTCGCCAACAAGGGCGTCAACGACGAGGCCGCCAACTACTCCTTCGTGCTGCGCGGCTATGTCCGGCACTGGCTGGCCAATGTCTGGAGCGAATTCGACCGCATCAAGCTGACCGACCTCGTCAACGACAAGCCGGGTGCCACCCGCCCCGGCGAGAAGTAGGCTTCTTCACCTCGCCCCGCCCTTCGGGGAGAGGTGAAACCACCGCGGCGCCCCGGCGGATTTTCTCCATCTACAAACCCGATCCGTCCCCTATATTGCCGCCATGCGCCGTACGCCCGTCTACATCATCTGCTCCCCGCGCCCGATCGTCGGCAAGACGCTGCTGGCGCGACTGCTGAGCGAATTCCTGCTGCTGCAGCGGGGCGGCGTGACGGCGTTCGACATCAACCTGAAAGAACCGTCGCTGCTCGACTACCTGCCGAAGCTGACCGAGACCGCCGAGGTCGACGACACCTTCGGCAAGATGGCGCTGATGGACCGCCTGATCGTCAATGACGACATCGCCAAGGTGATCGACCTCGGCTACCACGCCTTCGATGAATTCTTCCGCATGACCGCCGAGATCGGCTTCATGAAGGAGGCGGCGCGGCGCGGCATCAGCCCGATCATCCTGTTCATCGCCGACACCGACCGCACCTCGGCACGCGCTTATGCGATGCTACAGGAGCAGATCCCGCCCGCCGCTTTGATCACCATCGACAATGAACACGTGCTGCGCGGCGAATTGCCCGCCGCCTATGCCAGGGGCCGGGTGCTGCGCATCGCCGCGCTGCCGGTGTTCCTGAAGACCTATATCGACCGGCTGACATTCTCATTCACCGGCTACCTGCGTTCGGAACAGGATTCCTCCACCGAACTGCACCAGTGGATCCGCGCCAACTATTTCAGCTTTCGCGAGATCGAGTTGCGGCTGCTGCTGCAGAGTTCGTAGCACCATTCACAGCTGTCATCGCCCGCGAAAGCGGGCGACCCAGTATTCCGCGTGGTTCGAGACGATCACCGGCGGTGCCGCTTACTGGGGCACCCGGTCCTGGCGCGCAATTGCGCGCAGGCCGGGTGACGACAGCTGAGCGTGGTCTCAATGCCCGTCGAACGCCATCAGCGTGCGCACCGGCACGCCCATGGCGCGCAGTTTTGCGGCGCCGCCGATGTCCGGCAGGTCGATGATGAAACAGGCCGCGATCACTTCGGCGCCGATCTGGCGGATCAGCTTGACCGCGCCTTCGGCAGTGCCGCCGGTGGCGATCAGGTCGTCCACCAGAATGACGCGCTCGCCGGGCTTGATGGCGTCGACATGGATTTCCATTTCGTCGAGGCCGTATTCCAGCGAATAGGCGATCCGCGCAGTGGTGTGCGGCAGCTTGCCCTTCTTGCGGATCGGCACGAAGCCCGCCGAGAGCTGGTGCGCGATGGCGCCGCCGATGATGAAGCCGCGCGCCTCGATGCCGGCCACCTTGTCGATCTTCAGCCCGGCCCAGGGCTGCACCAGCTCATCCACCGCGCGGCGGAACGAGCGGGCATCGCCCAGCAGCGTGGTGATATCGCGAAACAGGATGCCCGGCTTGGGATAGTCCGCGATGGTGCGGACCGAGGCTTTGAGATCGTGTTCGAGTTCAGGTGTCATCGACGTCTTTCAGTGGATTGCAGGTTAGTTGAGGTTGCGGCCGAGCCGGAACGCGTTCTCGACGATGCGCAGGCCGACGTCGCCGCCCAGCGACATCAGCGATTCCGGGTGAAACTGCACGCCGCCGACCGGCAGCGTCTTGTGTTCGAGCGCCATGGCGACGCCGTCGTCGGTGGTGGCGGTGACGGTGAGCACCGCGGGCATGCTGTCCTGCTCGACGAACAGCGAATGATAGCGGCCGATGACGATTTCGTTGGGCAGGCCCTGCATGAGCTTGCCGCCGCGGGTCTGAACGCGCGACGGCCGGCCATGCGCGGGCTGCGCAAGCTGGCCCAGCACGCCGCCGAAATACTCGCCGATCGCCTGCACGCCGAGGCAGACGCCGAACACCGGCAGATCCTTCTCGAGCGCGGTATCGATGGTGGCCTTGATGCCGAAATCCTCGGGCCGGCCCGGCCCCGGCGACAGCACCAGCAGGTCGAACTTTTCACGGTTCAGCACGCTCTGTGCATGGATGTAGCGCACCACCGTTACGCTGGCGCCGACCTGGCGGAAGTAGTCCGCGAGCATATGGACAAAGCTGTCGTCGTGGTCGATCAGCAGCACCTTCTTGCCGGAGCCGGAGGCATCCGGCGCGAACGACGACAGCGGTTTTGGCGCGTCGCCACGCAGGGCCTGAAACAGGGCCGCGGCCTTGGTCTGGCATTCCTTCTCTTCGGCAACTGGATCGCTGTCGAACAGCAGCGTCGCGCCGACGCGGACTTCGGCGAGGCCGTCCTTCATGCGGATGGTGCGGATGGTGATGCCGGTGTTGAGGCCGCCGTCGAAAGTGACAGCGCCGATCGCGCCGGCGTACCAGCGGCGGCTCGAGCGCTCATTGTCCTCGACGAACTGCATCGCCCACTTCTTCGGCGCGCCGGTGACGGTGACGGCCCAGGCATGAGTCAGGAACGCATCCAGCGCATCGAAGCCCGGCCGCAGCATGCCCTCGACATGGTCGACGGTGTGAAACAGCTTTGAGTAGGTCTCGATCTGGCGGCGCGCCAGCACCTTGATCGAGCCGGGCACGCAGACCCGCGCCTTGTCGTTGCGGTCGACGTCGGTGCACATGTTGAGTTCGAATTCGTCCTTTTCCGAATTCAGCAATTGCCGGATCTGCTCGGCGTCGCCGATGGCATCGACGCCACGGGCAATGGTGCCGGAGATCGGGCAGGTCTCGATGCGCCGGCCGTCGGAGCGCACGAACATCTCGGGCGATGCCGCGACCAGGAACTCGCCGTCGCCGAGATTCATCAGCGCGCCATAGGGCGACGGGTTGATGACGCAGAGCCGCTGGAACACCTCCGCCGGCGAGCGTTCGCAGGGTTCGGCGAACAATTGACCGGGCACCGCCTCGAACAGGTCGCCGCGGGCAAAGGCGGCGCGCGCGGTTTCCACGGTGCGCTGATAGTCGCCGGGGGCGTGGTCGGAAAAGCCCTGGCGCGGCTGCTTGTTGTAGCCCTGCTCCGGCGTGTCGCGCGGCAGGTCGCGGGTCGAACGGTCCTTCCAGGTGAAGTCGTAGGACAGCGTCACGCCGCGCCCGGTGGCGCGGTCATAGGCCAGCAACCGGTCTGGCAGATACAGCACGATGTCGCGCTGGTCGGCCTCGCGCGCGCGCTTCTGTCGCAAGTCTTCCATCTGGAACACCAGATCATACGCGAAGGCGCCATACAGGCCGAGCATCGGATCGGCCGACGAGAACAGCTGCGCCACCATCTCGCGCACCAGCGACATCACAGAGGCCCGACGGGTGCGCTGGTCCTCGTCGACCGGGGCCTCGCCGCGGACGATGTGGCCCTTGAGGCGGACCGCGGTGCGTTCGCTGATCACCAGGCAGGGATCGCGCAGGCTGTCGCCCAGGAAGGCGATCAGCACCTGGCCGCGCTTGTTCAGCGCGGTGACGGTGAAATCGGCGCCGGTGGTCTCCAGCAGCAGCGGCGGACCGGAAAAGCCGAGATCGAAACTCTCGTAGCGGCCGGGCACGGTGGTGCCCGAGGACAGCACCACGCCGCGGCGGCGGTCCAATAGCTCGATCAGGTCGTCGAGCGCCGTGCCGCCGGTAAAGGTGGCGACGTGGCGGGCGACCTTGAGGCCCCCGGCGGTCTGGTACTGGCTGTCGGCGGGAAGGGAAAAACCGTCCTGTTCATGGTGTCCTCTTAGGAGACTTGAGCGAGGAGCGCCACACAGGACAAACGAACAAAGGGCCGTCGCACTGCGATGGCGGCCCCCGACGATTGAAAAAGATAAAATCGCACCGGCCACCTCTTCAGGAGGTGCGCCACCAGAGACGGCTGTTGCGGACGACGGTGTTCATGGCGGCAAAACACCATGGCGGGAGGGCCGGTGTCAAGGCGACCGAAGCGGGTTTTGTGGGCCACCCGGCACTTCCTCAGCCCCTCCTTCACGAAGATAGTGAGCTGGAGATCCCCGACATCGTCCTCGAGCGGGGTCCAGCCCAGCCTTTCGTAGAAAACACGGCGCGGCTTCGCGGCGCAGAGGTAGATGCGCGGGAAGCCGGCGGCAAAGCCCGCGGCGGCGGCCCGCGCGATCAAGGCCGGGGCAATGCCCTGGCCGCGAAACTCCGGTTCGGTCCAGACCGCGGCCACCCACGGCGTATAGGCCGGCCGTTCGTCCAGATCCGATGTGATCAGCGACGCAGTGCCGGCGAACTGGCCGGCGCGGTGGGCCACGAGCGCCAGCGGCAGCCCCCGTCCTGTCATGTTCTCACGCAGCCGCCCGACGCTATAGGCCAGCGGGACACCGTGTCGCTTCCACCACGCCTGCCAGATCCGGTCGGCAACGGTATCGAAGAATTCGGGGCAGTCGCGCAGGTCGGAGATGGTGAAGTCAGGCGGCAACGCCTCGTCGATTCTCATGGAGAGCGTGCCTTATGCCCTGAACGGATTGGCGATCCGCAATCTGCCTTCGACCAGCATGCCGTTCTGCATATCCTCGGACCATAGCGTATCGCAGTCGGCAGCCAGCGCCGCCGCGACGATGAAGCTGTCGTAGACGGCAAACCCGTAGCGCTCAGCGAGGCGGATGCCCGATTCATGGATCTCTGGTGTCAGCGGAACGATCGCCAATAGATCCCGCATCTCAGTAAGCAGCGCCCTGGTTTCAGACCAGGACATGCCAAACTTTCGGCGCGACACGCTTGTCATTTCGTTCAGAATCTGGACGCTGATGATGCCACCGCTGTCAACGAGCTGGCGCACGCGAAGAACTCGGTCTGGTTCGTCTGACGCCAGATACAACAGAACGTTCGAATCGAAGAAGCTAACGCTCATTCGCCTCGTCGCGATTGAACTTTAAATCAGCCGGCATCATCCCGCGAAAACGCTCCAACCGGTCCAGCGCGGCCTTACGCTCAGCCGGGTCGGTCAGGCGCGCTGGTGTAACGTCCAGCGGCTTGACCTGAACGATGTCGCCCTCCTTCAGGCCCAACGTCTTAACGTCGTCGTCGGATAGGCGGACGATCAGGCTGTCACCCAGTTTAGAGACGATCATGGTCGACTCCTCTTATGCCCTTGCTGCAAGCATAGCAGGAAACGGCCAGCGCGTCAGTCGCGGACCAGCCGCTTCAGCATCGGATAGGCCCCAGCGGTGCCGAACTTGCCATCGGGGATCCCTACCTGCTCGTAACCGCAGGCGAGATAGAACCGGCGCGCCGTTTCGGTGCTCACGAGGTTGCAGGAGTCGTGGCCGAACCCGCGTGCCGTAGCCTCGAGCTGCGCCAGCATGGCCTTGCTGACACCCTTGAATAGCGCATCCGGCGAGACGTAGTTGCAGGTAATCTCGCCGTCGTTCTTGACCACGCCGACGGCGAGCACCGTTTCGTCGTCCACGGCGACGAAAACCGTGTTGGCCTCATAAGCGAGCCATTCCGCCCAATGTTGCGGCGTCTTGTTGGCGAGCCAGCGCCGCAGGATCTCCGGATCATCCTGATGATCGGCGCTGCAAAGCTCGGCGATGGAGCGGCGCATCGCATGCCGAGGCGGCGTCCTCAAGAAGGGCACGGCGGATCAGCATGCGATGCGCGGCTCCCTTACCCCAGGTGCTTCTTGAAGAACGCCGTCGCCCGGCCCCAGGCCAGTTCGGCGGCTTCGCGGTCATGCACGCTGGCGCGCTGTTCGTTGACGAAGGCGTGGTCGGCCTCGTAGCGGAAGAACTCGGCGGTCTTGCCGGCGGCCTTCAGGCCGGCCTCAAAGCCGTCGACCACCGCCGGGGTGCACCAGTCGTCGCGGCTGGCGAAATGGCCCTGCAGCGGCACCTTGATGTCGGAAGGTTTCGCGGCCTGCTCCGGCGGGATGCCGTAGAACGCCACGGCGGCGCCCAGCTCGGGAATCTTCGCAGCACCGATGATGGTCACCGCGCCGCCGAGGCAGAAGCCGGTGAGGCCGACCTTGGCGCCGTTACGCGCCAGATACTGCGCCGCGCCGCGCACGGTCTGGGCGGTGGCGTCAATGAAATCCAGCGAGCCCATTTCCTTGTTGGCGGCGTCCGTGTCGTGATAGGGCACCACCACGCCGTTGTAGAGATCCGGTGCCAGCGCGTCGAAGCCGGCCAGCGCGAAGCGGTCGGCGAGGCCCTTGATCTGTTCCGACAGGCCCCACCATTCCTGGATCACCACCACGCCCGGCGCATTGCCGGTGGCGGCATTGGCGAGATAGCCATGGGCTTCCTTGCCATCCGGCCGCTTGAAACTGATCGATGTGCCCATGACGTCCTCCGCTGAGATGTTTGGTAGGCAAACTTATAGGCGCTCTCCGTGTCAACTCAACCGGGCGAGCAGGCGCTGCAGGTCGCGCTTGTAAGCGAGAAAATCCACGAACAGGCCGTGCGCGCCGCCATCCCGAGCTGCCGGTTTCTGGAACCAACTGGTGATGTCCTGACGCAACGCCGCGGCAGCCTCGGGCCGCGCCGCCCGGGCGCCAAGATAGGCGGCGATCACCCGCGCCTGCAGCGCGCGCCCTTCCCAGCCAACGCCGGCGCCTTCCAGCAGGCCGGCGACGAACAGGCCGTTATCCTCACGCGGAAAGATGTTCATGAACAGCTTTGGCGCGCCCGCCGCATCCTGCCAGTCGAGCGGACGGAGATCGTCAAGGAACGGAAAGGTGATGCGATAGCCGGTCGCCAGCAGCACCAGGTCGACCTCGTCGGAGCGGCCGTCGGCGAACACCACCGATTGCCCGTCGAAGGCGCGGATCGGCGGCCGCAGCTTGACGTCGCCCTGGCCGAGATGCTGCAGCACCAGTGAATTGACGATCGGCGTGCGGTCGTACAGCCGGTGCGCCGGCTTCGGCAGGCCGAAGCGTTCCGGCGGGCCGACGACGAAGCGCAGGATTGGTTCGTGCAGTCGCGCGCGCAGCCATTTCGGAATGATGAAGCGGCGCGGTCTGTGGTTGCCCTCGTCGGCCGGCTTGCCGGCGAGAAATTTCGGCACGAAATGATTGCCGCCGCGCACGCTCCAAAACACCTGCTTCGCGCGGTGCACGGCATCCACCACGATATCGCAGCCGGTGTTGCCCATGCCGACCACCAGCACGCGCTTGCCCTCGAAGATATCCGCGGTCTTGTAGTCCTTGGCGTGCATCACCGGCCCGTCGAAGGCGCCGGCAGTGGCCGGGATCAGGGATCGCTGAGATGGCCATTGGCGATGATGACGCCGGCATAGTCGGCGCTGCTGCCGTCGCTGAAGGCGGCGCGCCAACCGGTGCCCTGCCGGGTCAGCGCGCGCAGACCGGTGTTGAAGCGGATATGCGGATAGAGATCGAAATGCCGGGCATAGGCCCGCAGATAATCCAGCACCTGGGCATGGTTGGGATAAGCCGGCCAGTCCTCCGGCATGGGAAAGTCGGCGAACGCCGTGGTGCGTTTCGACGAGATCAGGTGGGTCGAGGCATAGACCGCGCTGGACTCGGCGCCATACAGCCACTGGCCGCCGACATCGGCGTTCTGCTCCACGGCCTGCGCCGCAAGGCCGGCCTCCTTCAGGCTGCGTAGTGCCGTGAGGCCCGCCGGTCCGGCGCCGATCACGAGGTAGCTCATGAGGATCGCTCCCTGCGGCCGTCGCGGTAGCGCTCGAACACGGCGCGGGCGTCGAAGCGCGGCGTGTAGCCGAACTCGGTCTTCAGCCTGCTGTTGTCGAGCACCGGCCGGTACTGGATGAACTTGACGTTGCCCGGACCGAGCTTGCTCAGCCGCAGGGTCTGCAGCAGCCACAGCACGCCCTTCAGCACGGCTGGCGGGATTGGAAGATACGGCTTGCCGTTGAGGCGGGCGATCTCGCGCAGGCTTAGCGTGCCATCGCCGGCCAGATTGTAGACGCCGCCGCGGCCGTCGCGCACCGCCTGCGCCAGCGCCGCCACCACGTCGCTGTCGGCGATCAGCGAGAACGGCGTCGCGGTGCCGCTGAGACCGATCACCGCCGGGCGTTCGAACATCGCGGTGATCTGGTTGTCAGTGGAAGGTCCCAGCACGGTGCACGGCCGGAACACTGTCTGGCGCAGTTGCGGATGCTCGGTGCGCCAGCGCGCCAGCATCTCCTCGACCTCGCGCTTGTTGCTGGCATAGGGGAAGTCCGCATTGCCACGCAGCGGATCGCTCTCGCGCAGCGGCACCGGATTGTCGGCGTGGTAGCCGTAGGCGGCGCCGCTCGAGGTGACGATCAGATGCTCGACGCCGGCGGCGAGGCAGGCTTCCAGCACGTTGCGGGTGCCGAGCACGTCGATCTCGTAGTCACGCCGCGGGTCGCCGCCGACCGCGACCACCGAGGCCAGATGCACCACCGTGCGCGGCCCCACCCGGGCGACGATCTCCTTCAACCGCTCCGCGCGGATGTCGGCGGTCTCATAAGCAATGCCGGCGATACGGTCGCCGCCTGCGACCTCGCGCAGGTCCAGCGCCGTGACCCCGGCGTCCGGCATCCCCGCCAGTTCGCGCAGCAATGCGCTGCCGATGAAGCCGGCGGCGCCGGTCACCAGCACGCCGCGCGGTGTCGCACTCAGGTCGTTCATGCTGCCCCCTGTTCACGTGCGGACGCGGGATCGCGCCGCTTCCACCACGCAGCCAGCGCCCAGCCTGATACCAGGTGCCAGACGCCCCAGCCTGCGGCGACCAGAGCGGCGCCGCCGAGCCCGTCGAACTGGTTGAGAATCAGCGCCAGGCCGAGCCCGGAATTGTGCATGCTGACCTCGATGGTCAGCGCGCGGGTGTCGGCCTCGTCCAGCCGCAGCACCCGCGCGGCGCCCCAGCCGAGCCCCACCGCCACGGCGTTGTGCAGCACCACGAACGGCAGCACAGACTGCGCGAACACCGTGATGTAGCGCCAGTTGCTGGCGGTGGCGGCGACGATGAAGCCGATCAGGAACACGAAAGCCAGGATCTGCAGCGGCCGCCGCAGCCGGTCCGCCAGGCGCGGCAGATAGCGCACCGTGAGCAGGCCGGCGACCATGGGCACGCCCAGCAGCAGCACGGTCGAACCGATAAAGGAGAGCGGCTCGACGCTGACCTGGCGCAGGAGGGCGGCGGTGTGGGGATTGAGCCCGGCCCAGAATAGGATGTTGAGCGGCGTGGTCACCACCGCGAGCAGGCTGGAGAGCCCGGTCATCGACACCGACAGCGCGGTGTTGCCGCGCGCCATGTGGGTGATCAGGTTGGAGATATTGCCGCCGGGACAGGCCGCCACCACCATCATGCCGAGCGCGATGGAGGGCCGCGGCTGCAGCGCCATGGTGATCGCCCAGGTCACCGCCGGCAGCACCAGCAGCTGCGCCACGAGGCCGGCCAGCGGCGCCGCCGGGCGCCGGAACACGGCAACGAAATCGGCCACCCGCAGGTCGAGCGCCACGCCGTACATGATCAGCGCCAGCACCAGGCCAAGCGCCGACTGCCCGGTCGGGCTGATGTTCAGAAGGATGTCGTCGATCCCCTGCCCCTGCGTCGCGGCCATGCGTCCCCCTGTGAGCGTGGAGGTACGTGCTGCCAACCAGACGCGCGATTCCCGCCTTTGGCGGAACTCTAATCAAGGGGTCCCGGAGAATCCATGGCCTGTGCGCACCCGGGGCACAAACAGAAGAAGGGCCCCACCGGGGCCCTTCTGGAAGGATATCCTTCGCAAATCAGTGGGCGTTGGCCCAGACTTTCTTCTTTGTGTAGTACATCAGGCCGGCGAAGATCACGAGGAAGAACATGACCTGGAAGCCGAGCCGCTTGCGCGCCTCGAGGTGCGGTTCGGCGGTCCACATCAGGAAGGTCGAAACGTCCTTGGCGTACTGCGCGACCTTCTGCGGCGAACCGTCGTCATAGGTCACCTGATCGTCGGAGAGCGGCTTCGGCATCTTGATGGCGTGGCCGGGGAAGTACGTGTTGTAGTAGGCGCCGTCCGGCAGCTTGAAGTCGGCCGGCGGCGGATCGACGTAACCCTGCAGCAGGGCGTCGATGTAGTTCGGGCCCTTCTCCTGGAACTGGGTGAAGAAGTCGAAGATGAACTGCGGGAAGCCGCGATCGTAGTTGCGCGCCTTGGCCATCAGCGACAGGTCGGGCGGATATGCGCCGCCATTGGCGGCACGGCCGGCGTTCTCGTTGGCGAACGGCGCCGGGAACTTGTCGGCAAGACGGCCGGGACGCTCGAACATGTCGCCGGCATCGTTGGGACCGTCCTGCACCTTGTATTCCGACGCGACGGCGAGCGCCTGTGCCGCGGTGAAGCCGGGGCCGCCCTCATCCGCGAGGTTGCGGAAGTGCAGCAGGTTCATCGAGTGGCAGGTCGAGCAGACTTCCTTGTAGACCTTGTAGCCGCGCTGCAGCGCGCCGCGGTCGAACTTGCCGAACGGACCGGCGAACGACCAGCTCTGCGACGGCGGCAGGTTGCCGCCATGCTCCTGGGCCCGGGCGTCCTGCATGCCGCCGGCGATCAGGCCGCCGGCCAGCACCAGCGCGACAATCGCGGAGGCGGCCTTCTTGCCGTAGCTGGCGAGCACGTCGTCGGCGATCGAGTTCGGCAGGGCGCGGGGCTTCTCGACCTTGCTGAGGATCGGCAGCACGATCAGGAAGTAGGCGAAGTAGCAGAACGTCAGCACGCGGCCGGCGATGATGTAGATGCCTTCCGCCGGCTTGCCGCCGAGCCAGCCGAGCACGATGCACACCACCACGAAGATCCAGAAGAACTGCTTGGCGATCGGGCGATAGCGCGACGAGCGCGTCTTGGCGTTGTCGAGCCAGGGCAGGAACGCCAGCACGATGATGGCGCCGAACATGGCGATCACGCCGCCGAGCTTGCTCGGGATCGAGCGCAGGATCGCGTAGAACGGCAGGTAGTACCATTCCGGCACGATGTGCGCAGGGGTCACGCCGGGATTGGCCGGGATGTAGTTGTCGGGGTCGCCGAGGTAGTTCGGCACGTAGAACACGAACCAGGCGAAGAAGATCATGAAGCACACCATGCCGAAACCATCCTTGATGGTCGCGTAGGGCGTGAACGGCACGGTGTCCTTCTCGGTCTTCGGCTCGACGCCGGCCGGGTTGTTCTGGCCGGCCACATGCAGCGCCCAGACGTGCAGCACGACGACGCCGGCGATCACGAAGGGCAGCAGGTAATGCAGCGAGAAGAAGCGGTTCAGGGTCGGGTTGCCGACCGAGTAGCCGCCCCACAGCAAGGTCACGATGCTGTCGCCGACGTAGGGAATGGCGGAGAACAGGTTGGTGATGACGGTGGCGCCCCAGAAGCTCATCTGGCCCCACGGCAGCACGTAGCCCATGAAGCCGGTCGCCATCATCAAGAGGTAGATGATCACGCCGAGGATCCAGAGGATTTCGCGCGGCTCCTTGTACGACCCGTAATAGAGGCCGCGGAACATGTGGATGTACACGGCGATGAAGAACATCGAAGCGCCGTTGGAATGCAGGTAGCGCAGCAGCCAGCCGTAGTTCACGTCACGGACGATGGCCTCGACCGAGTTGAAGGCCAGCGTGGATTCCGGCGTGTAGTGCATCGCCAGGATGACGCCGGTGATGATCTGCACCCCGAGCATGAACGACAGGATGCCGCCGAACGTCCACCAGTAGTTCAGGTTGCGCGGTGTCGGATACACCACGAAAGACGAGTGCATCAGCCCGAGGATCGGCAAACGCCGTTCGATCCACTGCAGGGCGGGATTGGTCGGCTGGTAGGTGGATGGTCCGCTCATGATGCGATCCTGAGGAGAGAAGCGACGCGAAGGGTGAAGTCTCGGAGAGGGCCGAGGCTCAGCCGATCTTGATCTTGGTGTCGGAAATGAAGGCGTAAGGCGGCACCGGCAGGTTCAGCGGCGCGGGGCCGGAACGGATGCGGCCGGACGAGTCGTACTGCGAGCCGTGGCACGGGCAGAAGAAGCCGTCGTAATTGCCTTCATGGGCGATAGGGATGCAGCCGAGATGGGTGCAGATGCCGATCACCACCAGCCACTGGTCGTGGCCTTCCTTGACGCGGGACTGGTCAGACTGCGGGTCTGGCAGGCTGGCGGTCGGAACCGCGCGGGCCTCTTCGACCTGCTTCTTGGTACGGTTCATGATGTAGATCGGCTTGCCGCGCCAGAACACCTTGATGTCCTGGCCCTCGGCGATCGGCGTCAGATCGACATCGATCAGGGCGCCGGCGGCGATGGTCGAGGCATCCGGGTTCATCTGGGAAATCAGCGGCCAGGCCACGGCAGCGGCGCCAACTGCGGCCACCGCGCCCGTTGCTACGAAGAGGAAATCACGGCGTGTCGGTTCCGCCGAAGACGATGTCGTCACGATTCCAAGCCCTTTCTCATCTGCAGCAGGCGATCCCCGCCCGGTGACGCGACATGCGTGCAACCCCCTGGGAGCGCCGGCGTCCGCGATTGCCGCGGCGGCAGAACGACCATTTGTCCCGGCCAGGCAGGCGGAACAGACAGTCCAGAATCGTTCTATTGGCACCCTTGCTGCGGCAGTGCAAGCCCACTATCTGCCTGCGCGCGTGCAATGCACTGAAACAGGGGCTGCCTGCCTTTCGTCCCGACATTTCAGGGCACGGATTCCGACAAATGCGGGCCCCTCCTGCGGTCCGGACGCGCCGCGATTTGAGCCGCCCGACCGGTCGCCGCGGGGCCGCCCCCGACATCCGCCGCCGATCCGTCGGCCGGCCGATGACGGGACAGATTGTCGCGGAAATCGCCGCATTCTGCAGTGTTTGCGCGATCGCCGGGATCGCACGGCGCGGTCTCAATCTATTCTAAACCCCAACGGCTGGTCATCGCGCCGTGTCTGCGCCTAGAGCTGAAGCAGCAAAATACCGGCAACGCCGGAGCAGCATTCAGAGGCCGCGTGACGACAGCCCGAACCATTCCCGAACCGACCGGCGCGATGGCCCTGCCCCCGGCGCAGGCCGCCGGGGACGACCGTGGCCTCGCGCAACGCGCGGCCCGGCGCGGGGAGCGGCCAGGCGGTCGTCGCACCAACCGACCGACGGTGGCATCATGAGATCGATCTTCGGAAAACTGCATCGCTGGGCCGGATTGCTGACGGCCGGCTTCCTGTTCTTTTCCGGAATCACCGGCGCCGTGATTTCGTGGGACCACGAACTCGACGATCTCCTGAACAAGAAGCTCTTCGACGTCACCACGCCGGGCCCGGCCCGCCCCTCGGTTGAACTCGCAGCCCTGATCGAGCAGCGCGACCCCCGCGCCCGCGTCCGCTACCTGCTGACCACGCCGGAAAAGGGCGAGTCGCTGGCGTTCTTCGTGCAGCCGCAGATCGACCCGGCCACCGGCAAGCGCTTCACCCTCGACTACAACCAGGTCTTCCTCGATCCCAACACCGGCGCCGAACTGGGCCGGCGTTACTGGGGCGCGGTGTGGCCGGTGACCCGGGAGAACTTCGTCTCGTTCCTCTACAAGCTGCACTACACCATGCACATCCCGGAGTTCTGGGGCAGCGACCGCTGGGGCGCGCGGCTGCTTGGCGTCATCGCCATCATCTGGACCATCGACTGCTTCGTCGGCTTCTACCTGACGCTGCCGGCACGCCGGCTCGTCAAGGCCGGGCGAGCGGCCTCCGTCGAACGCGAACTCGGCAAGGGTTTCTGGGCGCGCTGGGAGCCGGCGTGGAAGATCAAGACCTCCGGCAGCGCCTATCGCATCAACTTCGACATCCACCGGGCCTTCAGCCTGTGGACCTGGGCGCTGCTGTTCGTCATCGCCTTCACGGCGTTCTCGCTGAACCTGTATTTCGAGGTGTTTTCGCCGCTGATGAAGAAGGTCTCGGACTACACGCCGACGCCTTTCGAGCTGCGCGAGTACCGCGACCTCGACCATCCCATCGAGCCGAAAATGACCTTCGCCGACATTCTGGCGCGCGCCACCGCCGACGGCAAAGCCCGCGGCTGGGACGCCCCGGTCGGCTCGCTGTTTTACGGCGCGGCCCACGGCGTCTACGCTGCGGGGTTCTTTCGTCCCGGCGAGGACCACGGCGCCGCGGGCGTCGCGCCGGCGCAATTGTACTACGACAGCGAGGACGGCCGCCCGATCGGCGACCGGGTGCCCTGGGTCGGTACCGCCGCCGACATTTTCGTGCAGCTGCAGTTACCGCTGCATTCCGGCCGCATCGCCGGCCTGCCCGGCCGCATCCTGATCTCGCTGATGGGCCTCGTCGTCGCGGTACTGTCGGTGACCGGCGTGGTCATCTGGTGGCGCAAGCGCCGCGCCCGGGTCCGGGTTCGGGTGCGCGAAACCGGGGCAACTCGCCCGGGCGGACGGCTGGCGCCGGCGGAATAGCGCGCGGCTTGCGGCATCGGCGCGGGACCGCTATCGGCTGGCCCCGGGCGGCGGCATCGTGCCGCCGCGGAGCCGCCACCCTATGCGCATCGCGCTCTATCAGCCCGACATCCCGCAAAACACCGGCACCATCCTGCGGCTGTGCGCCTGCCTCGGCGTGGAAGCCCATATCATCGAGCCCGCCGGCTTCCCGATCTCCGACCGCCATTTCCGTCGCGCCGGCATGGACTATCTCGACCATGTGACCATCGTCCGCCATGACTCCTGGGGCCATTTCGAACAGTGGCGCGCCGCGAACGACCTGCGGCTGGTGCTGTTCACCACCAAGGGCGCCACGCCCTATCTCGAGCACCGCTACACCGCCCGGGACATCCTGATGTTCGGCCGGGAATCCGCCGGGGTCCCCGATGCGGTGGCAGCCGCCGCCGACGCCCGGGTGGTGATCCCGATCCGCGCCGGCCTGCGCTCGCTCAATATCGCCATGGCCGCGGCGATGGCGATGGGCGAGGCGTTGCGGCAGGCCGGGCCGTCGCCGCCCTGAGTTTGTCCCCGCAAGCCGGCCGCATTGTCCTGCGGAACCAAATCGCGGCGTCGCCACTTGCCGAAGGTTGGCTTGTCGATTGCAGCAAACTGGCAGGTGACGTTCGCGCAAATCCTGCGTATCCGTGCCGCAAGCGGTCCTTTTGCCGGAGATCCGTCCTGCCTGTCCCACCCCATACGATCGAAACAACCAGTTTCCTGGAAGGCGGCGGCGAAACAGGCGCCCTGATCCGGGACTATGACTGGTCCTCGACCTCGCTCGGCCCCCTCGCCTCCTGGCCGCAAAGCCTGAAGACCGCCACCGGGCTGATCATCCGTTCCACCGTCCCGATCGTGATGCTGTGGGGCGACGACGGCATCATGATCTACAACGATGCCTATTCGGTATTCGCGGGCGGACGGCATCCGCAGCTGCTTGGCAGCAAGGTCCGCGAGGGCTGGCCGGAGGTCGCCGACTTCAACGACCACGTCATGAAGGTCGGCCTCGCCGGCGGCACGCTGGCCTATCGCGATATGGAACTGACGCTGTATCGCAACGGCGTCCCCGAACAGGTCTGGATGAACCTCGACTACTCGCCGGTTCCGGACGAGAGCGGGCGGCCGGCCGGCGTCATCGCCATTGTGGTCGAGACCACCGAGCGGGTGCTCGCCGACCGCCGCAATGCCGCCGAACAGGACCGGCTGCGCAAGATGTTCGAGCAGGCGCCGGGCTTCATGGCGATGTTCGACGGGCCGGATCACGTCTTTACGCTGGCCAATGCCGCCTACATGCGGTTGATCGGCAATCGCAAGGTCATCGGCCTTCCGGTGCGCGAGGCGCTGCCGGAGGTGGTGGGCCAGGGCTTTCTCGAGATTCTCGACGACTGCTTTCGCAGCGGCCGGCCGTTCGTCGGCACCGGCCAGAAGGTTCTTCTGCAGCGCACGCCCGCTACCGCATTCGAGGAACGCTTCGTCGACTTCGTCTATCAACCGGTCGTCGAGGAAAACGGCGCCGTCCGCGGGCTTTTCGTCGAGGGATCCGACGTCACCGAGCGGGTGCGCGCCGAGGCCGAACTGCGCCGCTTCACCGAGCGGCTGGAAGCCAGCGTCAGCGAACGCACCTCCGAACTGGCCGCGGCCAACCGGCAGCTGGTGGCGCAGATCGAGGAGCGCGGGCGCGTGGAAGCGACGCTGCGGCAGATGCAGCGGCTGGAGGCGGTCGGCCAGCTCACCTCCGGGGTCGCCCATGACTTCAACAACCTGCTGACCGTGGTGCTCGGCAATATCGGCTTTCTCGAGCGCACGCTCGAGCAGGCCGGCATTGGCGGCAAGGCGCGCGAGCGGCTCGGCTACATGAAGGCCGCCGCCGATCGCGGCGCACGGCTGACCGGGCAGTTGCTGGCATTCTCGCGCCGGCAGCGGCTCGAGGCCAAGCCGCTCGATCTGAACGAGACCGTCGCCAGCATGCGCGACCTGCTGCAGAGTTCGATGGGCGGCGAGGTCCGGCTCGAGACGGTGCTGCAGCCCGACCTGTGGCCGGCGCTGGTGGATGCCACGCAGATCGAACTGGTGATCCTCAACCTCGCCATCAACGCCCGCGACGCCATGGCGGTGGGCGGCTCGCTGACGGTGGCGACCGCCAATGTGATGCTCGGCCCGCCGCAGCGGCCGGATGCGCCGCCGGCCGGGCAATACGTCATGGTGTCCGTGACCGATACCGGCTCGGGCATGCCGCCCGAGGTGCTCGCCAAGGCCTATGAGCCGTTCTTCACCACCAAGCCGGTCGGCAAGGGCTCCGGACTGGGGCTGGCGCAGGTCTACGGCTTCGCCAAGCAATCCGGCGGCGGCGTCCAGATCGACAGCACGGTGGGCCAGGGGACCTCCGTGAAGGTCTATCTGCCGCGATCGACGGCCCGCCAGGCCCCCGAACCTGCCGAGCAGAGGATCGCGCCCACCGGCCGGATGTCGGGTCGGCCGCGCCGCGTGCTGCTGGTCGACGACGACAGCGCCGTGCGCGAAGTCACCTCGGCGATGCTGCAGGAACTGGGCTGCATCGTGATCGAGGCCGGCAGCGGCGGCGCCGCGCTCGACCTGCTGGAGAGCGCCACCGATTACGACCTGCTGGTGCTGGATTTTGCCATGCCCGGCATGAACGGCGCCGAAGTGGCGCGCGAAGTGCGGTTGCGGCGGCCCGGCCTGCCGATCCTGTTCGTCACCGGCTATGCCGATACGTCGGCGCTGGAGGATGTCAGCGAGGACCGCATCGTGCAGAAGCCGTTTCGCGACGACGATCTGGTCGTGAAAGTGCGCCGGCTGCTCGGCGCCGCGCGCGATGCGAGCGCGGACAAGTCGGTTCCGATCCAGAGCGGCGAATAGACGGCACGGGCTTCCGAATGGCATTGGGCGCGCGGCTGCGCTAGACCGCCCCTCCCAACGGAGAGCCGGCGACGTGAGCTACGCGGTAAAAGAAATCTTCCTGACCTTGCAGGGCGAAGGCGCCCATGCCGGGCGCGCGGCGGTGTTCTGCCGCTTTGCCGGATGCAACCTGTGGAGCGGCCGCGAGCAGGACCGCGCCGAGGCGGTGTGCCGATTCTGCGACACGGATTTCGTCGGCCTCGACGGCACGCTCGGCGGACGCTACGCCACCGCCGAGGCCCTCGCCGCGACGATTGCCGCGGAATGGATGGCCGGCGAGACCGACCGCTACGTGGTGCTCACCGGCGGCGAGCCGCTGCTGCAGGTCGATGCCGCCCTGATCGAGGCCCTGCACCGGCAGGGATTCAGCATCGGCGTCGAGACCAACGGCACGGTCGAAGCGCCAGACGGCATCGACTGGATCTGCGTCAGCCCGAAGGCCGGCGCGGAACTACGCATTCGCAGCGGGCACGAGCTGAAGCTGGTCTATCCGCAGCCCGAAGCCATGCCGGAACGCTTCGCCGGCCTCGCTTTCGAGCGCTTTTCACTGCAGGCGATGGACGGCCCGGATGCCGCGCAGAACATCGCACGCACCATCGACTATTGCCTGCAGCATCCGCATTGGCGGATGAGCGTGCAGACTCACAAGTCCATCGGCATCAGGTAACGAGCACAACCATGTGGGAACTGACAAAATCGTTTCGCTTCGAGGCTGCGCATGCGCTGGCCGGCACCACGCTGGGCGAAGCCAGCGAGGAGATCCACGGCCACTCCTTCCGCGCCGAGGTGACCATCCGCGGCACGCAGGATCCGGCGACCGGCATGGTGATGGATCTCGGCGTGCTCGATCGCGGCATGGCCGATGTACAGAAGCGGCTCGACCACAAGCTGCTCAACAATGTCGCGGACCTCGGGCTGCCGACGCTAGAAAATCTGACGCGCTACATCTGGGACCGCGTCTCGCACGCCGGAACGATCGTGCGCGTCAGCGTTCATCGCGACAGCTGCGGCGAAAGCTGCTGCTACTACGGACCTGCGACCTGAGCTCCGTCTCCGACGCAGGCGTCGCCATCGAAAAGCAGCATCCGTGCACGTCCCGGCATAAGTGACTGAGCGCACGGGCTGCCGTATTCCAGATCCAGATAATGTGCAGTTCGCGGCCCCGGGGCCGCTGACACGTTTAATATTAACGCAAAGGAAACGTCCGGAGCCGATATTGGTGGTAATTCGCTTGAGTTTGTAGCGATTTTCCAGAGTCGGTTTTGATTTCAGGCCGTCGGGCGATCTCGCGCTGGCGGTCCCAACATCGCGAGTCCCCCCCATTATGCGCCTGACCTTAAAAACAACCCTCATCGGCATCGTCTCGATTCTGATCCTCCTCATCGTCGGACAGGCATTCACAGCAGTTTCCAAATCGCAGCAGATCAACCAGGGCACCGAGGAAATCGGCAAGTCCTGGCTGCCCTCGGTCAAGACGCTCGGCGAGATCAAATATCTCGCGACGCGCATCCGGCTGTTCGAATCGCGAATCGCGTTGAACGAGGACGCCACGATCCGCAGCGAGAGCGAAACCCGAATGGCCGCGACACTTTCGGACATGAACAAGCGCTCCAGTGCTTACCAGCTGCTCATCGTGTCGCCGGAAGAAAAAGCCCTGTGGTCGTCATTCCAGGAGAAATGGAACGCTTACCTGGCAATCCAGAAGCAGGTTCTCGTGGCCGTTGCCGGGGGCAAGAAGGCAGAGGCCGCGGCGATGCTCAACGGCCCCGCGGCGAAGAATTTCAACGCGGCGCTGACCGCACTCGATGCCGGCGTCGACCTGAACAACAAGGGTGCGGATGCCGCCGTCGTGCGGGCCGGCGATATCTATGTCGCCGCGAAGATCCTGACCTACGCGGTTGCCGCCATCGCGCTCGTGATCGGCATGGCCTCCGCATTGCTGGTGATCTTCCGCGTCACCACCCCGCTTCAGAACATGAATGCGAAGATGACGGTCATCGCCAACGGCAAGCTCGACGAGACAATCGACTACACCGAGCGCAATGACGAGATCGGCGACATGGCCAAGGCGCTGCAGGTGTTCAAGGACAACGGGCTGCGCGTGCGCGCGATGGAAACCGAACAGAAGGAACAGGAAGTCCGCACCGCCACCCAGCGCAAGGCCGAGATGATGAAGCTGGCCGGCGAATTCGAAGCCGCGGTCGGCGAGATCGTCGAGACGGTGTCGTCCGCCTCGACCGAACTCGAGGCCTCCGCCAGCACGCTGACGTCGACAGCGGAACGGGCGCAAGACCTCACCACCGCCGTTGCGGCCGCCTCCGAAGAAGCATCCACCAACGTGCAGTCGGTGGCTTCGGCGACCGAGGAGATGGCCTCTTCCGTCAACGAGATCAGCCGCCAGGTGCAGGAATCCGCAGGGATCGCCAACCAGGCCGTCGAGCAGGCGCGCAGCACCAACGCCCGCGTCGGCGAACTGGCCAAGGCCGCGGCCCGGATCGGCGATGTGGTCGAACTCATCAATACCATCGCCGGCCAGACCAACCTGCTGGCGCTGAACGCCACCATCGAGGCCGCGCGCGCCGGCGAAGCCGGCCGTGGCTTCGCCGTGGTGGCGTCGGAGGTCAAGGCGCTGGCCGAACAGACTGCCAAGGCCACCGGCGAGATCAGCCAGCAGATCAGCGGCATCCAGGCCGCGACCCAGGATTCGGTGAGTGCCATTCAGGAAATCGGCAACACCATCAGCCGGATGTCGGAGATCTCATCGACCATCGCCTCGGCGGTGGAGGAACAGGGCGCTGCGACCCAGGAGATCTCACGCAACGTGCAGCAGGCCGCGCAAGGCACCATGGCGGTGTCGTCCAACATCGCCGACGTGCAGCGCGGCGCCTCGGAAACCGGCGCGGCCTCCTCCCAGGTGTTCACCGCCGCCAGGTCGCTTTCCCAGGACAGCAACCGGCTGAAGAACGAAGTCAGCCGTTTCCTCAGCAACGTGCGCGCAGCCTAAGTCACAAAGCCGACACAGCAAGCCGATGCCTGCCACCGCAGGCGTCGGCTTTTCTTTGTCTTCAGTTAGCCTGCGAACGCGCGCGGCAATCCGGCTTCAGAGCTGAACGGTCACGTCCGACCGATATTCCCCGACATGCCCGTCGATATTGAATGATGGTATTAATGTAAGGGCAATGTTTGCCCCCGATAGTACCGGCAATTCGCTTCAGTACGTGGCGATTTTCATCAGCATTTTAATGACACCAGACTGCAATGGCTTGGAGCCGTCGCGGTCCAGCGAAGAACGACTGCACCTCATGCGCCTCACCCTGAAAACAACGCTCATCGGCATCCTCTCGGCGCTCGTCCTCCTGAGTGCGGGACAAGGAGTGACGGCCATCTCGAAGTCGCAGCAGATTCAAGCTGGCGCCGAGGATCTCGCCAGCAACTGGCTGCCCTCGATGAAGGTGCTCGGCGAGATCAAGTATCTGGCGACCCGGATTCGGCTGCTAGAGACCCGAATCGTCCAGAACGACGATCCGGCGATCCTTGCCGATACCGGATCCCGACTGGTCATCGCGCAGTCCGACATCGAGAAGCTCTTTCTCAAATATCAGTCGCTGATGTCAAACCCTGAAGAAAAAGCCCTGTGGTCGACGTTTACCGACCAATGGAGCACCTACATGGTCTTTCACAAACGGGCGCTGGCCGCTGCGGCAGCCGGCAAGAAAGAGGATTCTGCGGCGCTGTTCATCAAAGGCGCGAAAGCTTTCAACGCGGGGCTGGCCTCCCTCGATGCCGATATCGATCTGAACAACCAGGGCGCGGAAAAAGCCATCACGGTCGCCAACCAGACCTACGCGTCGGCAAAATCTACGACCTACACCGTCGCGGCCATCGCCGTGCTGATCGGCCTCGCCTCCGCAATCATCGTGATTGTCCGGGTCACGACGCCCCTGCAACGCATGAATGCCAAGATGAGAGTGATGGCCGAAGGCAATCTCGGCGAGGCCATCGACTATACCGAGCGCAATGACGAGATCGGCGACATGGCCAAGGCGCTGCAGGTGTTCAAGGACAACGGGCTGCGCGTGCGCGCGATGGAGGCCGAGCAGAAGGAACAGGAAGTCCGCACTGCCACCCAGCGCAAGGCCGAGATGATGAAGCTGGCCGGCGAATTCGAAGCCGCGGTCGGCGAAATCGTCGAGACGGTATCGTCGGCATCCACCGAACTCGAGGCCTCAGCCAGCACGCTGACGTCCACAGCGGAACGCGCGCAGGACCTCACCACCGCCGTCGCCGCGGCTTCGGAAGAAGCCTCTGCCAACGTGCAGTCGGTGGCCTCGGCGACCGAAGAGATGACCTCCTCCGTCAACGAGATCAGCCGCCAGGTGCAGGAATCCGCAGGGATCGCCAACCAGGCTGTCGAGCAGGCGCGCCACACCAATGCGCGCGTCGGCGAACTGGCCAAGGCTGCGGCACGGATCGGCGACGTCGTCGAACTCATCAACACCATCGCCGGCCAGACCAACCTGCTGGCGCTGAATGCTACCATCGAGGCGGCGCGCGCCGGCGATGCCGGCCGTGGCTTCGCTGTCGTCGCCTCCGAAGTAAAGGCGCTGGCGGAACAGACCGCCAAGGCCACCGGCGAGATCAGCCAGCAGATCAGCGGAATCCAGGCAGCAACGCAGGAGTCGGTGAACGCCATTCAGGAAATCGGCAACACCATCGGCCGGATGTCGGAGATCTCCTCGACCATCGCCTCGGCGGTGGAGGAACAGGGCGCGGCCACCCAGGAAATCTCCCGCAACGTGCAGCAGGCGGCGCAGGGCACCATGGCGGTGTCGTCCAACATCGTCGATGTGCAGCGCGGCGCCTCCGAAACCGGCGCGGCCTCCTCCCAGGTGTTCACGGCCGCCAAGTCGCTTTCCCAGGATAGCACCCGGCTGAAAAACGAAGTCAGCCGCTTCCTCGGCAACGTGCGCGCGGCCTAATTCACAAAACCGATACAGCACGCCGACGCCTGCCACCGCGGCCGTCGGCGTTCTGCTGTCGTCAGCCCCTTGCGCCACCCGCGTCGCTACATAATCCTTGCCGCGCGCCGTGAAAGTCTCACGAACGACAAACCCGTCCTGCGGCGACATCGGCCCGATCGGCACCGGCCCCGGCGGCATGATCAACGTGGCGTTGCTGCCGACGAAGATCAGGATGTGCCGGCGCTCCTGCAGCAGCTTCTCCGACCAGGCGCGCAGCCCCGACAGATACGGTTCCTTCTGCCATGCGAACGGCGCGCCGGGATCGACCTGACCATAGATGAAGCCGGTAGCCGGCCAGACCGAGAACACGATCTTGGAATGTTCGGGTTTCCAGGAGTCCGGCATCGAGGGGTCCTGGATCCAGACGCAGTCGAAGGTGCGGCACTGCTGCGGCCTGACATCGTAGATCTTGCAGCCCGAGCCGATGGCGCAATGCGTGCACCATTTGCCGGCCGGCTTGTTCAGGTCCTCGATGCGGTAGACCTTGCAGCACATGGTGCAGGTCCCGCAGGCACGGGCGGGCGGCGTCGCAGTCGTTGTGACCAGTGATGGCTCCATGGCCCCTGCCATACCAGTGATTTCGGCGGCAGCAAACGGCTCCGGGGTGGCACGCCGTCAGGATCGCGATCCCGATGCCCTGATAAAATCCACGAATGCCCGCAGCGGCGCAGGCACCAGACGGCGGCCGGGGTAGTACAGAAACGGCCCGGAAAAACTCATCCACCACGGTTCCAGCACGGGCTCAAGCGCGCTGCTCTCCATATGCGGGCGCAGCCAGTCCTCGAACAGCGCGACAATGCCGGTGCCGGCGATCGCCGCGTCGATCGCGAGATCGGTGCCGCCGCCGACCCGCACCACCAGCGGCCCGGTCACATCGACACGCACTTCCTCGCCGGCGCGCTCGAACTCCCAGGGCGGCATCGCGCCGCTGGCAAAGCGGCCCTGCAGGCAGGCATGGCCCAGCAGATCGCGCGGGTGCTGAGGCCGGCCATGGCGATCGAGATAGGCCGGGGACGCCGCGGTGGCGAAGCGCTGCACGCGCGGCCCGATCGGCACCGCGATCATGTCCTGTTCCAGCCGCTCGTCGTAGCGGATGCCGGCATCGCATCCGGTGGCGAGCACGTCGACAAAGCTCTCCTCGGTGACGATCTCCATCCGCACGTCGGGATAGGCCGCGAGGAAATCCGGGACGATGTGGGGCAGCACCAGCCGCGCGGCGCTGACCGGCACGTTGAGGCGCAACAGCCCCGCCGGCCGGTCGCGAAACCCGTTGACCACGTCGATGGCGGCCTCGACCTCGGTCAATGCCGGCCCCAGCCGCGCCAGCAGATGCGCGCCGGCCTCGGTGGGCACCACGCTGCGGGTGGTTCGGTTGAGCAGCCGGACGCCCAACTGGGTTTCCAGCCGCCGCACCGCCTCGCTGAGACCGGACGCACTGCGTCCGCCGATCCAGGCGGCGCGAAAGCCCCTGCCCGGGCCACAACCACGAATGCGTTCAAGTCCCCGAGATCGACATCCATTGTTCGCTTCTCCGCACAGCCCGTCCCGATTATACCGGATTATCGCGCGATGTCGCGACCGCTATCTGTGCGTGACCAACAACGGAGAGCGACCATGTCGACCATCGAAAAATCCGGCACATTTACCCTCGGCAACCGCAGCGTGACGCGGCTCGGCTACGGCGCCATGCAGCTCGCGGGGCCCGGCGTGTTCGGTCCGCCGAAAGACCGCAACGCCGCGCTGGCCGTCCTGCGCGAGGCCGTGGCCTCCGGGGTGAACCACATCGACACCAGCGACTTCTACGGCCCGCACGTCACCAACCAGATCATCCGCGAGGCGCTGCACCCCTATGCCGACGATCTCACCATTGTCACCAAGATCGGCGCACTGCGCGGCGACGATGCCTCATGGCGTCCGGCGTTCGCGCCGAAGCAATTGACCCAGGCCGTGCACGACAACCTGCGCAACCTCGGCCTGGACGTGCTCGACGTGGTCAACCTGCGCATCATGTTCGATGTCCACGGCCCCGCCGAGGGATCGATCGCGCCGATGCTCACGGTGCTGGCGGACCTGCAGCGTCAGGGTCTGGTGCGTCACATCGGGCTGAGCAACGTCACGGCGACGCAGGTCGCGGAAGGCCGCGGCATCTGCGACATCGTCTGCGTGCAGAACCACTACAACCTGGCGCATCGCGCCGACGATGCGCTGATCGACCAGCTGGCCCGCGACGGCATCGCCTACGTGCCGTTCTTTCCGCTCGGCGGCTTCACCCTCTGCAATCCTCCGGCCTGTCCGCGGTCGCCGCACGCCTCGGCGCCACCCCCATGCAAGTCGCACTTGCGTGGCTGCTGCGCCGCTCGCCCAACATCCTGCTGATCCCCGGCACCTCGTCACTCGGACACCTGCGGGAAAATCTGGATGCGGCCCAACTGGACCTCTCGGACGACGCCGTCGCCGAGCTGGAGCAGGTGGCAAGCAAGGTCGCTGCATAACGCGGGATTGCATAATGACGCTGCGATCGTAGGGTGGGCAAACTTTCGGCGCGCGCAGCGCGTCGAGGCGTGCCCACCATTTCGCGGGGCGGTGGGCACGGCGCCTTTGCCCACCCTGCGGCCCGAGACCACCCTTGCGCATCCTGCTGATCAATCCGAACACCACGCAAGGCGTCACCGACCTGGTCGCATCGCACGTCCGCGCAATCGCCGGCGATGCGGCCGCGTTCGTGCCGGTCACCGGCCGGTTCGGTGCCCGCTACATTTCCAGCCGGGCCTCGGCGGCCATTGCCGGTCACGCCGCGCTCGATGCCCTGGCTGTCCACGGCGACGGTTGTGACGCGGTGTATCTCGCCTGCTTCGGCGATCCCGGCCTGCTGGCGCTGCGCGAACTGGTCGACGTGCCGGTGGTCGGCATGGCCGAAGCCTCCTGCATCGCCGCCTGTACGCGCGGCCGCCGCTTCGCCATCGTCACCGGCGGCGCGCTGTGGCAGCCGATGCTGACCGAATTCGTCGCCACGCTCGGCCTGGCCGATCGCCTCGCCGCGGTCCGTACCATCGCGCCTACCGGCGGCGAGATTGCCGAAAATCCCGACGCCGCGCTGGTGCAACTGGCGGCCGCCTGCACCACTTGCGCCATCGACGATGGCGCCGAGGTGGTGATCCTCGGCGGCGCGGCACTGGCCGGGCTTGCGGCGCGAATCCAGCACGACGTACCGGTGCCGGTGCTCTGTTCCGTCGAAGTCGGAACCCGTGCGGCCATCGCCGCAGCAAATGAGACATCGTTTCGGCGCGCCGACCCACCGGCGCTCGACAGCACCGGCCTCGGCGCCGAACTGGCAGCATTGCTGCGGCAGACACGCGAACCATAATCGGCTAAACCGTCTGCGTGATCGGCCTGTCATGACAAACCGTTAGGCTCCCGCTCGCGATAACCCCATCAAGGAGCAGATTATGGATTTGAGACCAGGCGATGTCGTCATGCTGAAGTCCGGCGGTCATCCGCTGACCGTGGCCGAAGTCAACCAGACCTCGGTCGTGTGCATGTGGATGGGCGACGAAGGCGACCTGTTCCGCGAGACGCTGCCGCTGGCGGTGCTCGAGGTTCTCGAAGTCGACGAAACCGACGAAACCGACGACGAAGAAGAAGATGAAGAAGACGAGTCCGCCAAGGTTGCGTGATTCCAGGCAAGGTTGTCGTCACCCGGCTTGCGCGCAATTGCGCGCCGGCCGGGCGATGCCACCTCAGGAAGTGGCTCCTACAGCAGATGGTCGGCGCTGAACCGGGCCACCGTCGTATCGGCGATGGCCGTCATGGCCTCCGGTTCGAGCGGGAAGTCCTGCGCCAGCCAGGCGTCTTCCGCCAGCGCGATGACTTGGCCGAGTGCCGGCCCCTGGCAATGCCGCGCGCGATGAAGTCGGCCGCCTTCAACGGGAATTTCGGCGCGGTCCAGCGCTCAGGCAAGGTGACAAGGATTTTCCAGGGAGCGGGATCGACGCTTGATCCGGCACGCGCCCAGGCCAGCATGACCCGGTTGCGGTAGCGCTCCTCGCCGAGGCGATACAGCCGGCGCCGCGCCGTGGCTTCATCCATTCCCCGGAGCCGCCACCAGCGATGCCCCATGGAATCCAGTGCCCTGGTTTCGCCATTGGTCAGTCGCAAGCGCGTCGCAAGCCGTTTGGCGTCCTCGGTGACCGCTACGCCGAGCGCGCCGAGCCGCAAAATCGGATCGGCCGTCCAGCCCAGCGCCGCTTCCGCGGCCAGCATCGCCGCGAACGGTCCGGTATAGGCAACGCCGCCGAAAATCTGCAGCAGCAGCCCGCCATCGGCCATCGCCTGCACGGCCGCCATCGCGCCATCCGCGACCAGCAGTTTCAGCATTTCCATGCGCACACGCTCGGCGGAGAGGCCGGCCATGCCGGCGTGTCCGCGGATGCAGGCGAGCAGGCCTGCGCGTTCCGGCTCACCGGCGCCATACATCGCGTGGATGCGGAAGAAGCGCAGGATGCGCAGATAGTCCTCGGCAATGCGGCGGTCGGGATCGCCGATGAAGCGCACACGCCTGTCTGCAATGTCTTCCAGCCCGCCGACATGGTCGTGCACCACGCCGTCTGACGACACCGAAAGGCCGTTGATGGTGAAGTCGCGGCGCTCGGCATCGCGTACCCAGTCGCGACCGAACGCGACTGTCGCCTTGCGGCCGAAGGTCTCGACATCCTCGCGCAGCGTGGTGATCTCGAACGGCTGGCCGTCCACCACCAGCGTCACCGTGCCATGCGCGATGCCGGTCGGTACGCTCTTGATCTTCGCAGCCGCTGCGCGGCGGATCACTTCGTCGGGCAGTGCCGTGGTGGCGATATCGATGTCGCCGATCGGCAGCCGCATCAGCGCGTTGCGCACCGCGCCTCCGACGACACGCGCTTCCTCGCCGCCGCCATTGAGCAGCGCCAGCACGCGGGCCGCCGCGCCGGAGGTAAGCCAGGGCGCGTCATGGAGCACACGCGCGTCGGTCATTTCTCGACCCCGGGCACCAGCCTGCCGTTCTCGATATGCGCGGGAATGTAGGTCGAACTCGGCGGCGCACCCGAGAAGTTCGCAAGCAGCACCAGGCTGAGAATGGTCAGCAGCAGGGCCGCGATCGCCAGCTTGACGAGCACATGGACCGGCCACGACGTCTGCACCAGCACGCCGTTCCTGCTGGCCAGCAGGAACACGGCATAGAGCGCGAACGGAATCAGAAAGATGCCGATTTCCGTGAGGACCGGACGGATCATGGCAGGCAAATCCGTTCATACAGCACGCGCAGGATGCCTGCGGTCGCGCCCCAGATATAACGTTCCTCGAATGGCATCGCGTAATAGGAGCGCTCCGCGCCGCGGAATTCCTTGCTGTGCAGCTGATGATTGGCCGGATTCATCAGGAACGCCAGCGGCACCTCGAAGGCACTTTCGACTTCATTTTCGTTGACGCGCAGCGTGAAGCCGGGCTTGACCCGCGCCACCGTCGGCAGGATGCGGAAGCCGAAGGCGGTGCCGTAGAGATCGAGATAGCCGATCGGTTCGACATAGGAGCGGTCAAGCCCGACCTCCTCCTCGGCCTCGCGCAAGGCGGCGTCGAGCGGCGAAGCGTCTGATGCGTCGATCTTGCCGCCGGGAAAGGCGACCTGCCCGGCATGGTCGTTGAGATGCGCGGCGCGCTGCGTCAGCAAAATGGTCGGCTGTTCGTGCTGGACCACCGCGATCAGCACAGCGGCGGGCCGGATCGGCTGTTCGGCGGCGATGATCTGCAACATGCGGTCAGTGCCGGCGTCGCCGGACACCGGCACAACGGCGGCGTCGGTGAGGCCGGCAGGTACGTCGAAGTTCAATCGCGCCCGGGCGCGGTTGAAGAATTCCACAAAATTCAAATCTGACGAGGGTCTGTCCGCGGCAGTCGCGTCCGTCGTCAGCAACGACTCACTCAAGGCGCTTCCCTCATTTGCTCCGTATCCGCCATTGCGAAGAACTCACCCGCGGAGGCGATTCCAAACATCGCCTTGCCATCGACCACCCGCTCCTCGCCCATGTCAACCAGATCGTAATAGACCGCGCGCGTCACTTTCGCCCACAGCTCGGCTCTGACGTGGAGATAAGGCACCAGCCCGCCATCGGCCGCCATCTCGAAGCGAAGCCGATGCGCCGAATCGCAGACCACCCAGTCGTCCACATTGGTGCGAAACCGCAGCAGTTGGCCGCCCGCATCCTGCTCCCTGACCATCTCCACCGCCAGGAACGGTGCATCATCGACGGTGATGCCGACCTTCTCCACCGGGGTCACGAGAAAGTGCTTGCCGTCCTCGACCTTCAAGATCGACGAGAACAGCCGCACCAGCGCCGGGCGGCCGATCGGCGTTCCCAGGTAGAACCAGGTGCCGTCGGCAGCGATTCTCATGTCGAGATCGCCGCAGAACGGCGGATTCCACAGATGCACCGGCGGCAAGCCCTTCCCGGCTTTACCGCCCGCAGCGGCATCTCTGGCTGCATTGGTCAGCCCGTCGAGGCCTTGGGTCGCGATCTGCCCTTGCTTCGCCATTGTTTGCCCTGAGTTTGAGACTGCCGCTGGCACGATTGCTGCAAGTTCTCGGTTGCGGTGTTCTGATCCAACTCGCCGTATCGTGATGCGATCCATAGCTGCCGCCGGATAAGGTGGGGATAGTTTAATTCAACAAATACATGGCCTTCGCTAGAGTTTAGCATGAGGTTCATGGCAAGACGACGCCATCGGTGGCGTTTCACGCGAAGGAGCAACGGATGGCTGGCGACAGTGTCGAAAAACTGGAAGACGTGATCATCCGTTCCGCCGAGCAGGTCGCAGGACAGATGCGCGCGGCCAAGGAAGCGATCGCCACTGTGATCTTCGGCCAGGACAAGGTCGTCGAGAACACGCTGGTGACGATTCTGTCCGGCGGCCATGCGCTGCTGATCGGCGTCCCCGGCCTCGCCAAGACCAAGCTGGTCGAGACGCTCGGCGTGACACTGGGCCTCGACGCCAAGCGTATCCAGTTCACGCCGGACCTGATGCCGTCCGACATTCTCGGCGCCGAAGTGCTCGACGAGAGCGGCACCGGCAAGCGTTCGTTCCGCTTCATCGCCGGTCCGGTGTTCGCGCAACTGCTGATGGCCGACGAGATCAACCGCGCCAGCCCGCGCACCCAGTCGGCGCTGCTGCAGGCGATGCAGGAGCAGCACATCACCGTGGCCGGCGCACGGCACGACCTGCCGAAGCCGTTCCATGTGCTGGCGACGCAGAACCCGCTGGAGCAGGAAGGCACCTATCCGCTGCCGGAAGCCCAGCTCGACCGCTTCCTGATGGAAATCGACGTCGACTATCCCGACCGCGACGCCGAGCGCCGCATCCTGTTCGAAACCACCGGCGCCGATGAGACCATCGCCAAGGCCGCCATCACCTCCGATGTGCTGATCACCGCGCAGCGCCTGGTGCGTCGCCTGCCGGTCGGCGACAGCGTGGTGGAAGCGATCCTGACGCTGGTGCGCTCGGCGCGTCCTGGTCCCGACGCCGGCGATGCCGGCAAGCTGATCGCCTGGGGCCCCGGACCGCGCGCCAGCCAGTCGCTAATGCTCGCCGTACGCGCCAAGGCGCTGCTCGACGGCCGTCTTGCGCCGTCGATCGACGATGTGCTCGATCTCGCCGAGCCCATTCTCAAGCACCGCATGGCGCTGACCTTCCCGGCGCGCGCCGAGGGCCGCACCATTCCCGACGTGATCCGTCAGTTGAAGAAACGGATCGGTTGATGGCAGCAACGGCGGAGCAGGCCAGCCACGAAGCCATCGCAGTCCGACGCGCCGACGGGGAGAGCCGCTCGCTCGCCGCGACGCTGCCGCGTCTGGTGCTCGAGGCCCGCCGCATCGCCGCCAATGTGATCCACGGCCTGCACGGCCGCCGTCGCGCCGGCTCCGGCGAAAGCTTCTGGCAGTATCGCCGCTTCGTCTCCGGCGAGCCGGCGCAGAACGTCGACTGGCGGCGCTCGGCACGCGACGATCATCTCTATGTGCGCGAGCTCGAATGGGAAGCCGCGCACACCATCTGGCTGTGGCCCGACCGGTCGCTATCGATGGCGTTCGCCTCGAAGCAGGCGCGCGACAGCAAGCTGGAGCGCGCGCTGATCGTCACCTTCGCGCTGGCAGAACTGCTGGTGGCCGGCGGCGAACGCGTCGGCATTCCCGGCCTGATGAATCCCACCGCCAGCCGCGGCGTGCTCGACAAGATGGCGCAGGCGATCCTGCACGACACCGGCGCACGCGACAGCCTGCCGCCGTCCTTCGTGCCGGCGGCGCTGGCCGAGATCGTGGTGCTGTCCGACTTCTGGTCGCCGATGTCCGAGATCAGGACCATGCTGGCCGGCCTGTCGGCCTCCGGCGCGCACGGCACGCTGGTGCAGGTAGTCGATCCCGCCGAAGAGAGCTTTCCCTATTCCGGACGCGTCGAATTCATCGAGCCCGAAACCGGTCAGCTGATCACCGCCGGCCGCGCCGAAAGATGGGCGGAGGACTACGTCAACCGCGTCGCCATCCATCGCGACCAGATCCGCGCCGAGGCCGACAAGCTGGGCTGGATGTTCTCCACCCACACCACCAGCCGTTCGGCGGCAGAGCTGCTGCTATTCCTGCACAACGGCATGATGGTCAACAAAGGCAACAGCGGCGGCGCCGTCGTCAAGGCAGGACGGATCGCATGATGGCAGCCTTCCCCTCGCTTTCGCCCAGCCGCTGCTGCTGCTAGGTCTCGTCAGCCTTCCGGTGCTGTGGTGGCTGCTGCGGGTGATGCCGCCGCGGCCGCAGCGCGTGTCGTTTCCGCCGACCCGGCTGCTGTTCGAGATCGCGCCGAAGGAAGAAACCCCGTCACGCTCGCCGTGGTGGCTGACGCTGCTGCGCCTGCTCGCCGCAGCGCTGATCATCTTCGCCGCCGCCGGCCCGATCTGGAATCCGCAGACCGGCGCGACCGCCAGCAAGGCGCCGCTGGTGATCCTGCTCGATGACGGCTGGAGTGCCGCGTCGAGCTGGGATGCGCGCATCCGGGCCGCCGACGAGTTGATCGCCAATGCCGACAGCGATCGCCGCGGCGTCGCCTTGGTGCCGCTGTCGGAGCCGACCCGCGACATCACTTTGCTGCCGGGCGGCACCGCGCGCGTGGCGCTGCGCCAGCTGGCGCCAAAGCCCTATGCGGTCGAGCGGGTCGAGACGTTGCCGGCCATCGAACGCTTCCTGAAAGCCACCGGCGACAGCGAGCTGGTGTGGCTGTCCGACGGCGTCGACACCGGCCGCGGCACCGAATTCTCTGAAGGTCTCGGCAAGGTCATCGGCGACCGCACGCTGACGATCTATGACGGCGGTGCGGCGCCGGCCCATGCGCTGGCCGCCGCGGAGAACGCCGCGGCCAAGATGACCGTCAAGGTGCTGCGCGCCAGCGCCGGCGGACTCGATAGCGGCGTGGTGCGCGGGCTGGACCAGAAGGGCTCGCCGATCGGCGAGGCCAAGTTCACCTTCGCGCCGCAGGAGCGCGAGACCGAAGCCGCATTCGAACTGCCCGTGGAATTGCGCAACGACATCGCGCGGCTCGAAATTTCCGGCGAGCGCTCGGCCGGCGCGGTGCAACTGCTCGACAAGCGCTGGCGCCGCCGCGCCATCGGCATCGTCTCCGGCGCCACCACCGATACCGCGCAGCCGCTGCTGGCCTCGACCTTCTACCTGACCCGTGCGCTGGCGCCGTTCGCGGATGTGCGACTCGGCGACCGCGGCGCGCCGCAGCAGGCCATCGCCCAGTTCCTCGACCAGAAACTGCCGATGATCGTGCTCGCCGATGTCGGCACGCTGTCGCCGGAAATCCGCGAGCGCATTAACGCCTGGATCGCGCAGGGCGGCGTGCTGGTGCGCTTCGCCGGTCCCCGCCTCGCCCAGGCCGACGATGATCTGGTGCCGGTCAAACTGCGCCGCGGCGGACGCAGCCTCGGCGGCAGCCTCACCTGGGAGAAGCCGCAGCATCTGGCGTCGTTCGCCGCCGACAGTCCGTTCGCCGGCCTCGCCGTTCCCCCGATGTCACCATCAACCGTCAGGTGCTCGCCGAGCCCGACGCGGCGCTGGCGACCCGGACCTGGGCCTCTTTGGTCGACGGCACCCCGCTGGTGACCGGCGAACATCGCGGCAAGGGCTTGGTCACTCTGTTCCACGTCAGCGCCGACATGCGCTGGTCCGACCTGCCGCTGTCCGGCACCTTCGTGGAGATGCTGCGCCGGATCGTCGATATCTCCGGCTACACCTCGACTCCCGGCCCGGGCGTCGCTGCGGAGACCGGCACCGAAACGGTGGCGCCGCTGCGCACGCTGGACGGCTTTGGCGCGTTCGGCCCGCCCCTCCACCGCCAAGCCGCTGCCCGCCGACTTCCGCGACCGCGCCACGGTCGAACATCCGCCCGGCTTCTACGGCCCCGCCGACGGACCGCTCGCCGTCAATGCGCTGGCTGCCGCCGACCGCCTTGCTCCGCTCGACACCTCGGCCCTGAAGGCGCGCCGCGCCAGCTACACATCGGCCGAACCGCGCGACCTCAGAGGCATTCTGCTGTCCACCGCGCTGGCGCTGTTCCTGATCGACGCGGTGATCGTCGCCCTGCTCGGCGGCGGCTTTGCCGCGCTGATACGGCGGCGTGCAGCGACCGCCGCACTGGCTCTGGCATTGGCGCTGACCGCCACGATGGGCTCGCCATCGCCGGTGCGCGCCGATGCCGCCAGCGACGACTTCGCCATCAAGGCGGTGGCGCAGACGCGCCTCGCTTACGTAGTCACCGGCAATGCCGACGTCGATTCCATCGTCAAGGCGGGCATGACCGGGCTGACGCTCTTCCTCGCGCAACGCACCGCGCTGGAGGCCGGCGAGCCGGTCGGCATCGATCCCGCCCGCGACGAACTGGCCTTCTTCCCGCTGATCTACTGGCCGATCGTGCCGGGCGCGCCGAAGCCGCCGCAGGATGCCATCAACCGCATCGACGCCTATATGAAGCAGGGCGGCACCGTTCTGTTCGACACCCGCGACGCCGTCGAGGCGCCGCCGGGACCGGGCGGCGAGTCGCAGACGCCGGGCATGCTGACCTTGCGCAACATCCTCTCGTCGCTTGATGTGCCGGAACTCGAGCCGGTGCCACGCGAACACGTGCTGACCAAGACGTTCTACCTGCTGCGCGACTTCCCCGGCCGCTTCAACTCCGGACCGACCTGGGTCGAGGCGCTGCCGCGCGAGGATGCGGACGAGGCCGCCTCACGCCCGGCGCGCGGCGGCGACGGCGTGTCGCCGATCATCATCACCTCCAACGATCTCGCCGGCGCATGGGCGCTGCGCCCGGACGGCCAGCCGATGCTGCCACTGACCCCCGGCGAACCGCGCCAGCGCGAATTCGCTTTCCGCGCCGGCGTCAACATCGTGATGTACACGCTGACCGGCAACTACAAGGCCGACCAGGTCCATGCGCCGGCGCTGATCGAACGGCTGGGACAATGATGATGTTGCGAGCCTCCGACCTCTCAGCCGTCATGGCCGGGCAAGCGCGAAGCTTCGCTTCGCGAGATGTCCCGGCCATCCACGGCCTTCTGCACCAGATGCACGTGGATGCCCGGCACAAGGCCGGGCATGACGGCGTTTGTGGAGGCATCACGTAAATGCAATACGGCATCGTCTTCACGCCGCTCGTCCCGACCATCGTGCTGTGGATCGGCATCGCCGCGATCGCTGTGATCGCCGTGCTGCTGCGGATCGGCCGCGCGCGCGGCGCGCTGGTGCGGGTGGCGGCGCTGGTGCTGATTCTGCTGGCGCTGGCCAATCCGTCATTCACGCGCGAGGAGCGCGAACCGCTGACCTCCGTGGCGGCCGTGGTGGTGGACAAGAGCCCGAGCCAGAGCTTTGGCGAGCGCACCAAGGAGACCGCCGAAGCACAGCAGGCGCTGGTCGACCGTCTCAAGCAGGTCAAGGGCCTCGAAGTCCGTGTCGTCGAGGCCGGCCAGGCCGACGGCGAGACCGACGGCACCCGGCTGTTCGGCGCACTGTCGTCCGCCCTGTCGGATGTGCCCACCGACCGCGTCGCCGGCGCCTTTCTGATCACCGACGGCCGCGTGCACGATATTCCCGCCAATGCCGCAGCACTCGGCTTTACCGCGCCGGTGCATGCGCTGATCACCGGCCGCAGCAACGAACGCGACCGCCGCATCGCCATTACCGCGGCGCCGCGCTTCGGCATCGTCGGGCAGCCACAGACCATCACCTACCGGCTCGACGATCAGGGCGTGACCGGGCAGCGCGCCCAGGTCGTCGTCCGCCGCGACGGCGACGTGCTCAGCGAGCGCACGGTGATGTCCGGCCAGACCGTCAGCATCGACATCGATATCAAGCACGCCGGCCCGAACATCGTCGAGATCGAGGCTTCGCCGCTAGAGAACGAGCTGACTTTGGTCAACAACCGCGCGGTGGTGGCCATCGACGGCGTGCGCGACAAACTGCGGGTGCTGCTGGTATCGGGCGAACCGCATGCCGGCGAGCGCACCTGGCGCAACCTGCTGAAATCCGACGCGTCCATCGACCTCGTGCACTTCACCATTCTGCGGCCGCCGGAAAAACAGGACGGCACGCCTATCAACGAGCTCTCGCTGATCGCGTTTCCGACCCGCGAACTGTTCCAGGTCAAGATCAACGAATTCCAACTGATCATCTTTGATCGCTATGCCCGTCAGGGTGTGCTGCCGATCGCCTATTTCGACAACATCGCGCGCTATGTGCGCAACGGCGGCGCGGTGCTGGTGTCGGCCGGTCCCGACTACGCCTCGAGCACCAGCATCTGGCGCACGCCGCTGGATTCAGTGCTGCCCGCCGAGCCGGTCGGCGTGACCGAAAGGCCGTTCTATGCGCATCTGTCCGACATGGGCAAACGCCATCCGGTGACCCGCGGCCTTGAAGGCGGCGCCTCCGAGCCGCCGAAATGGAGCCGCTTCTTCCGCACCGTCGAGACCCGCAACACCACCACGCCGCCGGTGATGACCGGCGCCGATGGAAAGCCGCTGCTGCTGCTGTCGCGCTCCGGCGAGGGCCGCGTGGCGCTGCTGCTGTCCGATCACATCTGGCTTTGGGCGCGTGGCTATGAAGGCGGCGGCCCGCACCTCGATCTGCTGAGAAGGATGTCGCACTGGCTGATGAAGCAGCCCGATCTCGATGAGGAGGCGCTGAAGCTCTCGATCGCCGGCAAGGACCTCGTGGTCAACAGGCAGACCATGGGCGACACGGTGGCGCCGGTGACGGTGACCTCGCCATCCGGCAAGATGCGCGAGCTGACATTGGCTGCCGGCGAACCAGGCCTGTGGCGCGCCAGCACGCCCGCCGACGGACTCGGGCTCTGGCAAGCCACCGACGGCACACTGAAGGCGCTGATCAATATCGGTCCGATCAACCCCAAGGAATTCTCCGAAGTCACCTCGACGACGGAGATGTTGCGGCCGCTGGCGCAGGCCACCGGCGGCGACTCCCGGCGGATCCATGACGGCGCCAGCCTCGATCTGCCACGCATCGTGCCGGTGCGCTCATCCTCGGTGTTCCGTGGCGACGGCTGGATGGGCGTGCATATGCGCGACGCCAGCGTGGTCCGCGGCGTCGGCGTGCTTCCGGTCTTCGCCGGTTTGATAGGGCTACTGCTGCTGCTCGGCGCCTTCGCCGCCACATGGCTGCGCGAGAGCCGCTAGAGTCTGATCCATCAAGAGTGAAGCATTTCAATCTTGTCCCGGACGCGGTGCGGCATTCTCAGGCGATGCCCTTGCATCGCCGCTATGCCGCTCCGCAGAGCCGGGACCGTATCAGGCGGTATCGTTTGTGGAGGTCCCGGATCTGCAGTGCACTACGCCTCTTGGCGGAGGCGCATTGCACTGCGTCCGGGACACGATTCTATCGAGATGAATCCCGCCATAATGCGATAGCGGCTCGCGCTGCTATTGCGCCGAGAGGTTCATATCCCGTGTGAGATGCCCCCACTTGTCGCTTTCCGAGCGGATATAGGCGGCGAAGGCTTCGATCGTGGACGGTGCAGGTTGGGCGCCGATCGTGCGCAGCTTTTCGATCACGTCCGGATCCCCGAGCGCCTTGACAAAGGCACCGTTCAGACGCGCCACGATGTCGCCCGGCGTGGCGGCGGGGGCGACGAGGCCGAACCAGCCGGTCGATTCGAACCCGGTCACGCCCTGCTCAGCGAGCGTCGGAACGTCGCGCAGGAACGACACGCGCTTGGCGCTGGTGACGCCAAGTGGCTTCAGCCGGCCGGCGCGGATCAATTCCAGCGAACTGGGAATATCCAGAACCGCGAGCGGGATATGGCCGGCCAGCACGTCGGTGACCACCGGACCCGTGCCCCGATAGGGAACCAGCGTGAGCTTGATCCGCGCCGACTGCAGCAGCAGCGCGGCCGTCATATGCATCACCGTGCCATTGCCGCCATACCCGATCGACAGTTGTCCGGGCTTCGCGGTGGCGGCTGCCAGCGCTTCTTTCAGCGTGGCAAACGGCGCGTCGGCGTTTGCCACCAGCACAAAGGGAATGTCGGCGAGCAGCGTGATCGGTACCAGGTCCTTGATCGGATCGAACTGCGTCGACGGATTGAGATGCGGGTTGATGGTCAATGCGCCTGCCGGCGCCACGCCGAGAGTGTAGCCGTCGGGCTTGGCCTGCATCACGGCCTGCATACCGATATTGCCGCCCGCCCCGCCGCGGTTTTCGATGACGAAGCCCTGCTTGAGATCGGCCGTGACGATCGGCTCGAGCGCACGAATGAAGATGTCGGCGCTGCCGCCGGGCGGGAAAGTGACGACAATCTTGATCATCTGGTGCGGATAGGCCCACGCCGTCGTCGCACCGGCCACGATCGAGGCTGCCGCTCCGGCCAGCAACGTTCTGCGGTTGGGAGCAAAGAGACTCATGCGCGTTCTCCCGAAAGAGCATGCGCCACAGCGCGTTCATGCTCCGGATGCGACGGCGCTGATCTGCCGGTGAGGCGACGGATCAACGCCTCGGGATCCGATGGCGCACGATGGCCGCGCCACGCGATATGAGTATCAGGTCGCACCAGCAAGAGATTTTCGGCTGGCCGTGCCGGGCCAGCCTCAGCAGGCGAGAGTTCAAGCAGCGTCAGGGGAACGCCGTTGCGCCGTGCGGCCCCAAGCAACTCCGTCACGTCGCAGGCCGGGTCGTAGCGCAACAGCGTATAGCCCGGGCCCATCGCGTCGAAGACGGAGCGACCGTCGTTCAACCAGACATGCGGCATTCTGGCGCCCGGCACGGTCGAGGGCGTGAAATCACCCATCGTATAGGACGGAGGCGTCTCGCCATCATACGCGATCGCCGGCGACCGGTCGTAGAAATAGCCGAAGTTCAGTCCGGCGCAGCAGTACTGTTTGACATTGAGTTCGTAGGCAGCAAGACCGATCGCGGCACGCGCCTCCGCGCCGGCCTCCGAATCTTCCTCGATCAACGCAGGCACCGCGGCGCGCTGGCCGATGCTGGCAATCGCGTGCTCCATGGCAAACCGCGACACCTGTTCAGTGATAGGCTGGCGTTCGGCCTCATAAGCGTCGAGCAGGCCGGCATCCGCCCAGCCGTTGAGATGCGCTGCCAGCATCCAGCACAACGAAACCGCATCTGCGATCCCGGCATTCATCCCATAGCCGGCGTAAGGCATCCACAGATGTGCAGCATCGCCGCAGATGAACGCACGACGGTCGCGGAAGCGATCGGCAACGAGACGGCGGCCGACCCAATCCTCCTTGCTGACGACCCGGTAAACGAACTCAGGTCCAACACCCAGGATCGTGCGGATGGACCAGTCGCGATCGACCGAATCGAATTCCGGTTCGTCCGGTTTCAGATGGTTGTGAATCAGCCACCGGTCGTGCCCGTCGATGGCAACCATTGTGCCGGTCCGGCGCGGGTTGAGAGACAGCACCATCCAGGCCGGCGTGTGCAGCTGCATCAAGGTCTTGAGGTCCGGCGCATCGATGAGCGTCGATTGGACACGCTGAATGACCGGTGTTCCGACGAAAGCCGCGCCGATCAGCTTGCGCGTCAATGACCGGCCCCCATCGCATCCGATGAGGTAGCGGGCGCGGATGGTGAAAGCGCGGTCCCCGTCGAGTTCGCGGGCGTCGACCGAGACCCCCGACAGATCCTGATCGAAGTGCACCATCTCGGTGCGAGACAGGATGGTGATCTTGGGATTCGCAACGGCGCTCGCGAACAGGATGGGCTCCAGATAGATCTGGTTGATACGGTGCGGAGGCTCGGGTGTCGGCCACCACGTGTCAGGGCCATCGGTCGCGGTGTAGCGCGTCGCACGCGATGGAATGACGATGCGGGCCAGTTCGATGCCGGTCGCGGTGGTGCGATACGAACAATCGTTGGGAAAGTCGGCCGGCAGACCGGCGTCGCGGACCTCGGCGACGATGCCGAGCCGGCGAAAGACCTCCATCGATCGGGCCGAAACGTGATTGCATTTCACATTGGGCGGCTCACCGGCGTGCCGGGTTTCGAGCACGATGACATCGATTCCTCTGGACGCGAGGTCCAGCGCCGCGGTGAGTCCCACCGGTCCAGCGCCGACAATGACGACGGACGTCTCATAACTCTGCATTGTTACCTTCCCCGACCGCGTCTATGCGCGTTGCGTGGAGGCTAACAAGAAAATTTGATAAGAGAATTCTCTTTCTGAGAGATAATTGATAAGGTGACCTAATGAATATCACGCTTCGCCAGCTGGAAGCGCTGGTCGCAGTGAGCCGCGCCAGCTCCATGACGCGCGCGGCCGAACAGTTGCACGTCACCCAGGCGGCAATCAGCCTGCTGCTCCGCCAGCTTGAATTGCAGTTGGGCGTTCTGCTGTTCGATCGCACGACAAGGTCGTGCACGCCGACGGCCGCCGGGCGTGAAGCCGTGCAAGCGGCAGAGCGCATCCTCGGCGACACCCTCGGCCTCTCGCGCCAGATGCGCAGTCTGGCGGAAGCCCGAACCGGCACGGTGGTGTTCGTCGCATCGGCCGGTGCAGCCTCGGCCCTCATGCCGGCGGTGCTCGCCGAGTTTCGCACTGCATATCCCGGCGTTGACGTCATCATGCGCGACGTCGCAGCCGATCAGCTTGTCGGCACGCTTCTCGCGTCGGATGCGGAGTTCGCGATCGGCAGCGTCGATGGTCCTGTGCCCGAGGTCACCCTGACGCCTCTGGTCAAGGGACGCCTGAGCGCCATCGGCTGGCCGGGCTGTCCGATCGCAGCGATGCACACGCTGTCGTGGGACGAGCTCGCGACGCTGCCGACCATCGCGATGCGGCGCGACACGCTGATCCGCGCGCAGATCGACCGTCGACTGGCGCGCGACGGCAAGACACTTGTCCCGACTCATGAGGTGTCCCTCATCAACACGGCACTGTCGATGACCGCGAAGGGCATCGGCTATGCGATCTTGCCGTCCTATATGATGCCTACGGAACAGTATCCGGGACTGATCGCTTTCCCGCTCGTGCGACCGGCCATCATGCGCCAGCTATCCTGGATCCAGCGGACCGGTCGCGGCCTGTCGCCGGCAGCGCGGCAATTCCAGAAAATGACCACACGCGTCGTCGCCGGCGCACACACCACGGCCATTGCGCGGCGCGCGGCTCCGTAACGCCGCATAGCCGTGACGCTATCGTTGGAAAGGACTGGCCAAGGCAAGGCGGCGGCAAGCGTTGCCGTAATCCCACAGCGAGGGGGCGCTTGGTTGGGAGCCCCTGTCCGTCATTGACATCGGCTCCCGTCGCCTGCGATGTTACAGTATAACATCGGGCGGCATGGAGGGCTCCATGGCCGATGCAAGGCGCCTGACGGCATGAAGTGGTTTCGAACACATATCAGGAATGGATCGCGACTGGCGCTGCTCGCGCTGGCGATCCAGCTTGTGCTGTCGTTCGGCCATATCCACCCGGCGAGCGCCCAGGCGCCGACCGGCTCGGCCATCGCGTCACTCCACCTTCCTACCGACCAGCTTCCTACCGACCAGCTTCCTGCGCCTGATCAGCATCCCGCCGACAATTGCGCCATCTGCGCCGTCATGGCGATGGCCGGGACGATGCTGTTCGCCACGCCACCGATTCTGCAACTGCCTCAGGCAGCAGAATTTCTCTACATGGCCACCGTCGTCGAATTCGTCCATCTGGACGCTTTCAACAGCGGATTCCAGTCCCGCGCCCCACCGCTCTCCTGACTTCAACCTTTGCCGATCGCGGCCATCAGGCGGCGATTCCCGAAAGTTCGATCTGCCATCCGCGGGTCCCGGTGCGAAGCGCGCGTCATGCGCCGCCGCCGGATAGTCAGGATTCCACCATGTCATCCCATATCTATCGCGCCGTGCTTCTGGGCGGCTCCGCCATTGTCGGTCTCGGCTGCCTGGCCAGCCCCGCCGCAGCGCAGGCACCGGCGGGGAGCGTCGAGCTTCCGGCCATCAATGTCACGGCACCGAGCCCGATCGTGCGTCGCAAACCGCAGCCGCCGCGTGCGCCGGCCCGGGTCGCGCGCGCGGCACCCGGCCGCAATGCCGGTCCGGCGCCGGTCGAGGCCGCCGCAGCTGCGCCGCAGCAGGGCGTGCTGCCGATCGTGACCGACCAGTTCGCTACCGTCACCGTGGTGCCCAACGACGAGATCCGCCGCTCCGGCGCAGCCACTCTCGGCGATCTTCTGTTCTCCAAGCCCGGCATCACCGGCTCCAGCTTTGCGCCGGGCGCATCGAGCCGGCCGATCATCCGCGGCCTCGACGTCAACCGCGTCGGCATCGTCGAGAACGGCACCAGCGCCGGTGGCGCGTCGGACCTCGGCGAGGATCATTTCGTCCCGGTCGATCCGCTGGCGACCAACCAGGTCGAGGTGGTCCGCGGTCCCGCAGCGCTCCGCTACGGCTCCACGTCCATCGGCGGCGTGGTGTCTGCTACCAACAACCGAATTCCCGACGCCATGCCGGCCTGCGCCACGGCGCCGTTCCAGAGCTACGGCCTGCCGGCGAAAGCGCCAGCAATCGGCGCTTCGGGAGGTTGCATGAATGCCGAAACCCGCACCTCGATCAGTTCTGCCGATCGCGGCATCGATGGCGGGGTCCTGCTCGACGCCGCCGGCGGCAATGTCGCGGTTCATGCCGACGTCTATGGCCGCAAGGCCACCGACTATAACATCCCAAGCTATCCCTACCTCACCGACACCACGCGCGCGGTCAACGGACGGCAACCTAATTCCCCGGCGCAAACCAGCGGCGCATCGGTCGGCGGCTCCTACTTCTTCGACGGAGGTTTCTTCGGCGCTGCGATTACGCAAAACAATGCGCTGTACCATATCCCCGGGATCGACGGTGCCGACCACGGGACCCGCATCGACGCGCACCAGACCAAGGTCACCGCCAAGGGTGAATACCGGCCCGACTCCGCGGCGATCGAGGCGATCCGCTTCTGGGCCGGCGCGACCGACTATCGCCACAACGAAATCGGCCTGTCCGACGTCAACGATCCCACCACCGACGGCGTGCGCCAGACCTTCACCAACAAGGAGCAGGAAGCCCGCGTTGAGGTACAGATGATGCCGTTCAACGCCCGCTTCGCCACGGTGACCACGGCATTCGGCCTGCAGGGCGGCCATCAGGAACTGACCGCCCCCAGCCCCGACAATCCCGGCACTCTGTATAACGGGTTGTGGAGTCCGAACAACAATTCGCGCATCGCCGGCTATGTGTTCAACGAGCTGAAATTCAGCGAGACCACCAAGGCGCAGGTCGCCGGTCGCATCGAGCATGTCGAGCTCCACGGCGCGACACCGGATTTCCCGGCGGACTTCTTGCCAGACGGCAGCACGCAGACCAGCACCGGACGCAATCCGTCCTTCACGCCGATGAGCGGCAGCGTCGGGTTGATTCAGGATCTGCCGGCCGGCCTGGTTGCCAGCATCACCGGCCAATACACCGAGCGCGCGCCAAAACCGGCCGAGCTGTTTTCGCGCGGTGCTCACGACGCCACCGCGACCTTCGATATCGGCAATCCCAACCTGACGATCGAGACCGCGCAGTCGGTGGAAGTCGGCCTGCGCAAGGCCACCGGCCCGCTGCGCTTCGAGGCCACGGCGTACTACACGAAGTTCAACAACTTCATCTATCGCAGGCTCACCGGCGTCATGTGCGGCGACGATTTTGCATCGTGCGGCAACGGCGATCCCGGCAACGAGGGCCGCCAGGCGGTCTATTCGCAGCGCGACGCGACCTTCCGCGGCGCCGAATTCCAGAGCCAGCTCGACGTTGCGCAGCTCTATGGCGGCACATGGGGCATCGAGAACCAGTTCGACATCGTCCGCGCGACGTTTGCCGACGGCACCAACGTGCCCCGGATACCGCCGATGCGCGCCGGCGGCGGCGTGTTCTGGCGCGACGCCAACTGGCTGACCCGCATCAACCTGCTGCATGCCTTCGCGCAGAACGACATTGCCACGATCGGCGAGACGCCGACATCGGGCTACAATCTGCTGAAGGCCGAGTTCAGCTACAATACCAAGCTCGATCCGCGCATTTACGGCGCGAAGGAGATGACCCTTGGCCTCGTCGGCAACAACCTGCTGAACGAGAACATTCGCAACGCATCGTCCTACAACAAGGACGAGGTGCTGATGCCGGGGCTGAACGTGCGGGCATTCGCGAATCTGAAGTTCTGAGAAACGGCTTCACAGACGCGCCTTCACACCCACGTGTCGTCACCCGCGCAAGCGGGTGACCCAGTAAACGCCGGCAGCGCGGTTTTATCACTGGCGCCGGTGTGTACTGGGTCGCCCGGTCCTGGCGCGCAATTGCGCGCAGGCCAGGCGACGACAGCGGAGAGCTTCGCCGCCGTTTCGCAAAGCGTCGGGGCGTTACTTCACCTGATCCCAATCCGGCCGGATTTTGCCGGCGATTCCGGCTGCGGCGCCGTCGACCAGTTCGAGGACCAGCAGGCGTCGCTGATCGACCGGGCCCGGCATGGTCACCGTCCCCTTCGGGATCTGCTTGAAACCGACGCGGCTGTAATAGGGTTCGTCGCCGACCAGCACGATCAGGCGGTGCCCGGCCTTGCGGGCATCATTGATGGCGCGGTCGAGCAGTGCGCGGCCCACGCCGCGGCTGCGGAACGGCGGCTCGACCGTCAGCGGCCCGAGCAGCAAAGCAGGCGTATCGTCGATGCAGACCGGCAATTGCCGGACCGAACCGACCAGCAGGGTGCCGATCCGCGCGGTGAACGACAGGTCGAGCAGATGATCGACGTGTTCGCGCAGCCGGTAGGCTGACAGCACGTAACGACCGGGGCCGAACGTGCGCGCGTGGAGCCGCTCGATGATCTGGGCGTCGTTGGCGGTTTCCGCCAGAATGGTCAGAGAAAGGTCGGTCATGTCGGAGCGCGGAATAGCATCTGACGGGCGCTGGGTCCATCGCCGGGCTGGAAGCCCCTCATTCCCGCCAGGTCGGGATGATCGGCCTGCCGTCCAGCACCTCGGCAAGCCGCAGGCGGGTGCCGGTGGTGGTGTCAGGCGGAAGCGCGGTGAGGGCAAAGAAGCCGCATTCGGCAATCTCCCGATTCGGCGCCGGCAAGCGGTCCTGGCGGAACTGGCGGACCACATAGACGATCACATGGTCGCGAATCGAGACATGGCTGTTGAGGAACACACCGTGCAGGACCGGCTCGCCGAGCACCTCGATGCGGCCCTCTTCCATCAATTCGCGGTCCAGCGCCGCGCGGAAGCTCTGGCCGACCTCGACCCCGCCGCCGGGCAGATACCAGCCCGCCACATAGGTATGCCGGACCAGAAACACGCGGTTGTCGGCGTCGAGCACCACCGCGCGCACGCCCAGGGTCATCCCGCGGGCGAAGCGGAAATACAGATGAAAGATCTTTCGCAGGGTGGGTTCGAGCTTCTGCCGCAGCGTCGGTGGGGTCATTGCGGCTGAAATCCTTGCGTCAGGTTGCCCACCTTGCCAAAACGTCCGGGACTTTCACAGGGTGCATGAGATCTTTTCGATGACCGCTTTCACCCTCGCGCATCTGTCGGACCCGCATATCCCGCCGCTGCCGGTGCCGCACCTGCGCGAGCTGCTGGGCAAGCGAGTGCTTGGCTATCTCAACTGGATCCGCAACCGCCACACCATCCATCGCCGCGACGTGCTCGACGCGCTGGTCGCCGACATGCTGGCGCAGCGGCCGGACCATATCGCCGTCACCGGCGATCTGGTCAATCTGGCGCTTAGGGGCGAATTCGCGCCAGCGCGCGCCTGGCTGGAACGTGTTGGGCCGCCCGACCGCGTGTCGCTGGTGCCCGGCAATCACGACGCCTATGTGGCGGAGACGCGCCACCTCGCCTCCGAAGCCTGGGGCGACTATATGCGCGGCGACGGTGCCGGCGCTGCCACCGGGTTTCCCTATCTGCGGCGCCGCGGACCGCTGGCGCTGATCGGCGTCTCCACCGCCGTGCCGACCGCACCGTTCATGGCCACCGGCGCGCTCGGCCTCGCGCAGATCGCCGCGCTCGACCGCATGCTGGCTGGACTGTCGAGCGACCCGTCGTTTCGCGTGCTGCTGATCCATCATCCATTGCGCTCGAAGCACAGCCACAAGCGGCTCACCGATTCCCTGGAATTGCAGGCGGTGCTGAAGCGCCACGGCGTCGATCTGGTGCTGCACGGCCATGACCACGTGCACGCCACCATCTGGGTGGACGGCCTCCGCGGCAAAATTCCCGTGGTCGGCGTGCCTTCGGCATCGTCGATCGCCGACGGCCACAAGCCCGCAGCAGCTTACAACCTGTTTTCCATCACGCGCGAAGGCGAGGGATGGAAGTGCTGGCAGCAGGTGCGCGGATTTGGAAACGGTCCGGGTATTGGCGAACTGCAAAACATCGAGCTGCGGGACGATCAACGAACCTCATCCTGAGGAGCGCGCCCTTGCGCACTTCTCGAAGGATGGGTCACGCATCTCATGGTCGAAACGGTGCTGAAGAAACGCCTCCTCACCATAAGGGACTCGGCCGCTTCGACAGATGTTCAATGTCCGCGTAACGCCATGGCCAGCGCGACCGCAAACAGCGCGGCAACACCGAACACCACGCCCGCCACGAACGGCCAGAACCGACTCCGCGGCTTGATGACGGCAACCGGCGGCGGCGTCTGGACCAGCGCCTGTTCGCGCTCGATCATGCGGCGCGCGACGTAGGCGGTGACCGCCTGCACGACGGAGGCGACATCGTGGGATTCGGCGATCACCACGCGGCCGAACCGGGTGTCCTGGACGAAGCGATAGATCCGCTTGTCTCTGCCCATCACCACATGGGCGACCATGTCGATCCACAGCCGCGGCGTGTCGCCCTGGGTGATGCCGCGATCGAACATGTCGACGCTATCGGGAATTTCCGCGAACAACGGGTCAAGCGCCTCATTGAGGATTTCGAGCCGGGCGACCTCGGCATCGCGCAGATCGACCACCACTCCGGTGCGATCGGCGGCCTCGATCCGCGCCTGCCGCAGGGCGTCGCGCAACCGCATCGGCCGGGCGTTGCCGGCCGAACCGGATCCGGTCTTGTACGCGTCCGACATTTCCTGGGCCTTTCCGGCGGTAGCCTTACCGCAACTAACCTATCAGTAACCAGAGGCCGGGAAAAGACCCTTTGTTCCCAGATACTTGTGCCGTGTATAAACATCGACGGCCCCACCCGGTCGCCCGGGTGAGGCCGTCCACGTCCTTGGGACGTCTTCTTATTCGAGTGGCGGCCGCTTAGGCGATCGCGCGCTGCGGCTCTTCGACGATGGAGAAGCGAACACCTGCGCGATGCCGGTTCTCTTCCGACACGGTCTTCCAGGCGTCTTCAGCCTCCTGGCGGGTCTTGAACGGACCCTGCACCTGGGCCGAACCCTCGACCAGCTTGTGGAAGTTCATCGAACCGAACTCGCCGCCGATCACCCAAAAATTGCTGCTCATGGTCGTCTCCTGTTGTTTGCCGTTAGCCGAACTGGTTCATCGTGTTGTGCGCGCCGCCGGCCTTGAGAGCGGCCTCACCGGCGAAGTATTCCTTGTGATCATCGCCGATGTTGGAGCCGGCCATGTCCTGATGCTTGACGCAGGCGATGCCCTGACGGATTTCCTGGCGCTGAACATTCTTCACGTAGCCGAGCATGCCCTGCTCGCCGAAATACTCGCGGGCAAGATTGTCGGTCGAGAGCGCGGCCGTGTGATAGGTCGGCAGCGTGATCAGGTGATGGAAGATGCCGGCGCGTTTGGCCGAATCCGCCTGGAAGGTGCGGATCAGCTCATCGGCTTCGATCGCCAGCGGGGTCGAGTCGTACTCCGCCTTCATCAGCTCGGCGCGGTTGTACTGGCTGACATCCTTGCCGGCCTTCTTCATCTCGTCGTAAACCTGCCAACGGAAGTTGAGCGTCCAGTTGAACGACGGTGAGTTGTTGTAGGCCAGCTTGGCGTTCGGGATCACTTCGCGCACACGGTCGACCATCGAGGCGATCTGCTCGATATTCGGCTTCTCGGTCTCGATCCACAGCAGGTCCGCGCCGTTCTGCAGCGAGGTGATGCAGTCGAGCACGCAGCGGTCCGCACCGGTGCCTTCGCGGAACTGGTACAGGTTGCTGGGCAGACGCTTCGGACGCAGCAGCTTGCCGTTGCGGCTGATGATCACGTCGCCGTTGCCGACCGCGGTTGCATCGACCTCTTCGCAATCCAGGAAGCTGTTGTACTGGTCGCCGAGGTCGCCCGGACGGTGGCTGACAGCGATCTGCTGCGTCAGGCCGGCGCCGAGCGAGTCGGTGCGGGTGACGATGATGCCGTCTTCCACACCGAGTTCGAGGAACGCGTGGCGGCAGGCGCGGATCTTCGCCAGGAAGACCTCATGCGGCACCGTCACCTTGCCGTCCTGATGACCGCACTGCTTTTCGTCCGACACCTGATTCTCGATCTGCAGCGCGCAGGCGCCGGCCTCGATCATCTTCTTGGCCAGCAGATAGGTCGCCTCGGCATTGCCGAAGCCGGCGTCGATGTCGGCGATGACCGGCACGACGTGGGTCTGGAAATTGTCGATCTTGTCGATCAGCGCGGTTTCCTTGGCCTTGTCGCCAGCCTTGCGGGCAGCGTCGAACTCGCGGAAGATCGCGTTCAGCTCACGCTGATCGGCCTGCCGCAGGAAGGTGTAGAGCTCTTCGATCAGCGCCGGCACCGAGGTTTTCTCATGCATGGACTGGTCGGGCAGCGGTCCGAACTCGGAGCGCAGCGCCGCGATCATCCAGCCCGAGAGGTAGAGATAGGTGCGGTCGGTGGTGCCGAAGTGCTTCTTCACCGAGATCAGCTTCTGCTGCGCGATGAAGCCGTGCCAGCAACCGAGCGACTGGGTGTACTTGGTGCTGTCGGCGTCATAGGCCGCCATGTCGGCGCGCATCAGCGCAGCGGTGTAGCGCGCGACGTCGAGGCCGGTCTTGAAGCGGTTCTGCAGGCGCATGCGGGCCACAGCTTCGGCCTTGACGCCGTTCCAGGTGTCCTTGTCCTTGAGCAGCGCTGCCGCCGCTTCGATTTCGCTCTGATAGGAGGACGGCCCCTGAATGGCCAGATCGCTGATTCCACGTGGCTGGAAGTTCATGTCCTTGATCCCTTACGGTGACGGCCGATCCGCATCGCTACCCGGCCATCGCTTCGACATTCATGACAATGCGTTGCGAAACGTGCTGAGAGCTAAACGCGAAATGGAGAAGATCCGATAGATGGCTTGTCAGCCAATGGTGATGCGATGTAACGTCATGACTTGTCACGAATGTCATTTTGTAAATTTTGTCACAATCGGGGGATTTTGAGATGGCCAGCGATACCGGCAAGAAGCTGTTCGTCGGCCCGCGCTTCCGCCGCATTCGCCAGCAGCTCGGTCTGTCGCAGACCCAGATTGCCGAGGGCCTGGGCATTTCTCCCAGCTATATCAACCTGATAGAGCGCAACCAGCGACCAGTGACGGCGCAGCTGCTGATGCGGCTGGCGCAGACCTACGACCTCGATCTGCGCGACCTCGCCAGCGCCGACGAAGACCGCTTCTTCGCAGAACTGAACGAGATCTTCTCCGATCCGCTGTTCCGCCAGATCGATCTGCCCAAGCAGGAACTGCGCGACCTCGCCGAACTGTGCCCCGGCGTCACCCACGCCCTGCAGCGGCTCTACGCGGCCTATGCCGAGGCGAGGCGCGGCGAGACCATGGTGGCGGCGCAGATGGCCGACCGCGACGAGGGCCATCGCTTCGAGGCCAACCCGATCGAGCGCATCCGCGACCTGATCGAGGCCAATCGCAATTACTTCCCCGAACTCGAGCAGGCCGCCGAAGCCCTGCGCGACGAGATCAACGTGCCGGCGCAGGACCTCTATGCGGCACTGAGCACCCGCCTGCGTGAAAAGCACTCCGTGGTCACCCGTATTATGCCGGTGGACGTGATGCGCGAGACGCTGCGCCGTTTCGACCGCCACCGTCGGCAACTGCTGATTTCCGAACTGGTGGATGCGCCCGGCCGCGCCTTTCAACTCGCATTCCAGCTCGGCCTGTCGGAATGCAGCAGCGCCTTCGAGACGATCGTCGGACGCGCCGGTCCGCTCGACGACACGCCGCGGCGACTCTACCGCATCACCTTGGCCAACTACTTCGCCGCCGCGGTGCTGATGCCCTATGCCGCGTTCCACAGCGCCGCGGAGGCGTTGAGCTACGATCTGCAGGTGCTCGGCCAGCGCTTCAATGTCGGCTTCGAACAGGTCTGCCACCGCCTCACCACGCTGCAGCGTCCGACCGCACGCGGCGTACCGTTCTTCATGCTGCGCGTCGACAATGCCGGCAACGTGTCGAAGCGGTTTTCGTCGGGCACCTTTCCGTTCTCGAAATTCGGCGGCACCTGCCCGTTGTGGAACGTGCACTCCACCTTCGACACGCCGGACCGCCTGCTCCGGCAGCTCATCGAACTGCCTGACGGCAGCCGCTATTTCTCCATCGCCCAGATGGTGCGCCGGCCGCCGGCGCCGCACGGCCAGCCGCAGCCGCGCTTCGCCATCGGGCTCGGCTGCGAGATCCGCCACGCGCCAAAACTGGTCTATGCCGGCGGCATGGACCTGGAGAAGGCCGAGGGCACGCCGATCGGCGTTAACTGCCGGCTGTGCGAACGCGAAAATTGCAGCCAGCGCGCCGAGCCGCCGATCACAAGGACGCTGATCCTCGACGAGAACACGCGGCGGGTGTCGAGCTTTGCGTTCAGCAATGCACGGGAGCTGTAGTGATAGAAAAACAGCCGCCCTCTCGGTCATGGCCGGGCTTGTCCCGGCCATCCACGACTGTATTCCCTAGTGATGAAACGTGGATGCCCGGCACAAGGCCGGGCATAACGAGGAGAGGCCTGTGACGATGTTGCCGATGTCATTGCGGATGCGATCGTTTGTTTGTGGTGTAGCGCTTGCCATTGCCGGCCTCTCCTCCCCGGCTTCCGCGCAACCTGTCTCGGCCGCCCCGCAGGCCAGACCCAACGTCGCGGCGGCCAAGCCCACCGCATCATCGGGCTCGCGCGGCGCCGCCTGCCACAATGGCCAGAGCTTCGACCAGTTCCTCGCCGGGCTGAAGCAGCAGGCCGTGGCCGCCGGCGTGTCCCAACGCGCGGTCGCGGCAGCCTCGCCGTGGCTGGTCTACGATCCCAAGATCGTCAACCGCGACAGGGGACAGCGGGTGTTCGGCCAGCTGTTCACCGAGTTCTCGCGGCGCATGGCGGCGGACTACCGGATGCAGAACGGCCAGCTCAAGATCAAGCAGCACGCGGCGGCGTTTGCGCGCGCAGAGAAGGAGTTCGGCGTGCCTCCGGCGGTCATCGCTGCATTCTGGGCGCTGGAGAGCGACTTCGGCGCGCAGATGGGCAACCTGCCAACCCTGCCCTCGCTGGTATCGCTCGCCTATGACTGCCGGCGCTCGAAGATGTTTCAGGGCGAAACCATCGCGGCGCTGAAGATCATCGACCGCGGCGATCTCTCGCCTGAGGAGATGATTGGCTCATGGGCCGGCGAGCTCGGCCAGACCCAGTTCCTGCCGACGCACTACTTCAATTACGCGGTCGATTATGACGGCGACGGCCACCGCAATCTTCTGCGCAGCCCTGATGACGTGATCGGTTCGACCGCCAACTACATTGCCAATGGCCTCAAATGGCGGCGCGGCGAACCGTGGCTGCAGGAAGTCAAAGTCTCAGCCGATGTGCCCTGGGACCAGGCCGACCTGACCATTCAACTGCCGCGGTCCAAATGGGCGCAGTTCGGCGTCACTTACCCGGACGGCCGACCGCTGCCAAACGACTCCATGCCGGCTTCGCTGCTGCTGCCCATGGGGCGCTTTGGCCCGGCATTTCTGGCCTATGCCAATTTCGCCGCCTACACCGAATGGAATAACTCGCTGATCTATTCCACCACTGCGGGTTACCTCGCCACCCGGATCGCCGGGGCTGCGCCGATGCGCAGGCCATCGGCGCAGATCGCGCAATTGCCGTTCAACGAACTCAAGGAGATGCAGCAGCTGCTGACCCGCGCCGGCTTCAATGTCGGCAAGATCGACGGCATCATGGGCCAGCAGAGCCGTTCTGCCGTGAAGACGATGCAACTTAAGTATGGCCTGCCGGCCGACTCCTGGCCCACAGCCGAATTGCTGACGCAGCTGCGGGCAGGTGCACGCTAATCGCTCTTTCCACTGCGCGGGAAAATGCATTACGGTCCCGCAACAAAATCGGGAGGACTGACCTTGCGTCGCTTTTTCATGCTCGCTGCCACCGCTTTGCTAACCACCACGGTTGCGCATGCCGACGATCTCAAGATCGCATTGATCTATGGCAAGACCGGCCCGCTCGAGGCCTATGCCAAGCAGACCGAGACCGGCCTGCGCATGGGTTTCGAATACGCCACCAAGGGCACCATGATGGTCGACGGCCGCAAGATCGTGGTCATCACCAAGGACGACCAAAGCAAGCCCGACCTGTCCAAGGCGGCGCTCGCGGAAGCCTATCAGGACGACAATGCCGACATCGCCATCGGCACCTCGTCGTCGGCCGCGGCGCTGGCCGATCTGCCGGTCGCCGAAGAGAACAAGAAGATTTTGATCGTCGAGCCGGCGGTGGCCGACCAGATCACCGGCGAAAAATGGAATCGCTACATCTTCCGCACCGGCCGCAACTCCTCGCAGGATGCCATCGCCAATGCGGTGGCGATCGGCAAGCCCGGCGTCACCATCGCCACCCTGGGCCAGGACTACGCCTTCGGCCGCGACGGCGTTGCAGCCTTCAAGGAAGCGCTGGCCAAGACCGGGGCCACACTGGCCGCCGAAGAATACGTGCCGACCACCACCACCGACTTCACCGCGGCCGGCCAGCGGCTGTTCGACGCGCTGAAGGACAAGCCCGGCCGCAAGATCATCTGGGTGATCTGGGCCGGCGGCGGCGACCCGCTGACAAAACTGCAGGACATGGACCCGAAGCGCTACGGCATCGAACTCTCCACCGGCGGCAACATCCTGCCGGCGCTCGCCGCCTACAAGCGGCTGCCCGGCATGGAAGGTGCGACCTACTATTATTATGACATCCCGAAGAACCCGGTGAACGACTGGTTCGTCGCCGAGCACAAGAAGCGCTTCAATGCGCCGCCGGACTTCTTCACCGCCGGCGGCTTTTCCGCTGCCATGGCTGCGGTGACCGCGGTACAGAAAGCAAAATCCACCGACACCGAGAAGCTGATCGCAGCAATGGAGGGCATGGAGTTTGACACTCCCAAGGGCAAGATGATCTTCCGCAAGGAAGACCACCAGGCGCTGCAGAGCATGTACCACTTCAAGGTCAAGGTCGATCCAGACCTGGCCTGGGCGGTCAACGAGCCCATCCGTGAACTGAAGATCGAGGACATGAACATTCCGATCCGGAACAAGCGGTAATGTTCGTGCCCCGGACGCGGTGCACATCGCCGCACAGCGGCGTTGTGCACCGCAGATCAGGGGCCCACAATCACACCACGCATCATGGGTCCCGGATCTGCGGAGCGGCATAAGAATGCCGCACCGCGTCCGGGACACGGAACCTCCGCCAATGACCTCCACCCTCGAAACCCGCGACCTCACCATCCGCTTCGGCGGACATGTCGCGGTCAACAGAGTAAGCTGCACGTTCCGGCCCGGCGAGCTCACCGCCATCGTCGGCCCCAACGGCGCCGGCAAGACCACCTATTTCAACCTGATCTCCGGGCAGTTGCGCGCCACCGAGGGCAGCGTGTTGTTCGACGGCGTCGATCTCACCGGCATGTCCGCGCCGCTGCGCACCCGCGCCGGCTTGGGCCGCGCCTTCCAGCTCACCAACCTGTTTCCGAATCTCAGCGTCGAGGAAAACGTCCGCCTTGCGGTGCAGGCCCACAGCGGCACGCACTACGACATGCTGCGGCCATGGATGACCCGGCGCGATCTGATCGCCACCGCCGACGCCATTCTCGACCAGGTCGCGCTGGGCCACCGCCGCAGCGTCGCCGCCACCGTGCTGTCCCATGGCGACCAGCGCAAGCTGGAGGTCGCGCTGATGATGGCGCTGCAGCCGAAGGTTTTCATGTTCGACGAACCGACTGCCGGCATGAGCGTCGACGAGGTGCCAGTCGTGCTCGACCTGATCGCCCGATTGAAGCAGGACACGACCAAGATCATTCTGCTGGTCGAGCACAAGATGGACGTGGTGCGCTCGCTCGCCGACCGCATCATCGTGCTGCATAACGGACAGCTGGTGGCCGACGGCAGCCCGGAGGAGGTCATCGCCTCGCCGATCGTGCAGGAAGCCTATCTCGGGATCGCGCCGGGAAAGACCGCCGCATGACCGACATGCTGACCATGGCGGGTGTCCACACCCATATTGGGCGCTATCACATCCTGCACGGCGTCGACCTCGCCATCGCTGAGGGCCAGACCACCATGCTGCTCGGCCGCAACGGCGCCGGCAAGACCACCACGCTGCGCACCATCATGGGCCTTTGGCAGGCATCATCCGGACAAATCACCCTCGGCGGCCAGCGCATCGAAGGGCTGGCGACGCCGGATATCGCCCGCCTCGGTGTCGGCTACGTGCCGGAGAGCATGGCGGTGTTTTCGGATCTCACGGTGAAGGAAAACCTGATCCTCGCCGCACGCGACGGCCCGCTCGACGATGCTCGTCTGCAATGGATTTTTGGCTTCTTCCCGGCGCTGCGAAAATTCTGGCTGTCGCGCGCAGGCCTGTTGTCCGGCGGACAGAAGCAGATGCTGTCGATCGCGCGGGCCATTGTCGAGCCGCGAAAACTACTGCTGATCGACGAGCCGACCAAGGGTCTGGCGCCGGCGATTGTCGGCGCGCTGATCGAATGCTTCGCCGAGATCAAGCGCTCGGGCGCCACCATCCTGCTGGTTGAACAGAATTTTCACGTGGCGCAGATGATCGGCGACGCCGTGCTGGTGATGGACAATGGCGCGATCGTGCATCGCGGCGCGATGGCGGCGCTGGCCGCCGACACACCATTGCAGGAGCGGCTGCTCGGCCTCAGCCTGGAGGCGCATCAATGACCGACCTTGCCGCAACCGACGCGCTGCCCAAGCCGAAGCGCGATTTCCTGCCGGTGCTGCTGCCGGTGATCCTGGCGATCGCCGTGATCCCACTGATCGGCTCCGGCAGTTCGTGGGCGACGCTGACCGTCGCCAGCCTCGCCATGGGCATGATGATCTTCATCATGGCCTCCGGCCTGACGCTGGTGTTCGGGCTGATGGACGTGCTGAATTTCGGCCACGGCGCGTTCATCGCCGTCGGCGCCTATGCAGCGACGCTGGTGCTGCTGCCGCTGGCGTCCTGGGTGCAGGCGGATTCACTGCTACTCAATCTCGCGGTGCTGGCGCCGGCGGCGCTGCTGGCCATGGGTGTGTCCGGCGCCATCGGCCTGATCGTGGAGCGCGTGCTGATCCTGCCGGTCTACGGCCAGCACCTCAAGCAGATCCTGATGACCACCGGCGGGCTGATCGTCGCCGAACAGGCGCTGTATGCGCTGTGGGGGCCGCAGATCATTCCACTGCCGCTGCCGACCTCGCTGCGCGGCTCCTTCATCATCGGCGACATCGCCATCGCCAAATATCGCCTGCTGGCAATGCTGGTCGGCCTTGTGGTGTTCCTCGGCATCCAGCTCACTTTGAACCGCAGCAAGATCGGATTGCTGATCCGTGCCGGTGTCGAGAATCGCGAGATGGTCGAGGCGCTCGGCTACCGCATCCGCCGGCTGTTCCTCGGCGTCTTCATGGTCGGCTCCGGCCTCGCCGGCCTCGGCGGCATCATGTGGGCGCTGTATCGCGAACAGGTGCATGCCTCCATGGGCAATGACCTCACGGTGCTGGTGTTCATCGTGGTGATCATCGGCGGGCTCGGCTCCATCAACGGCTGCTTCATCGGCGCCATCCTGGTGGCGATGGTCGCCAATTACGGCGGCTTCCTGGTGCCGAAACTGGCGCTGGTCTCGAACATCCTGCTGATGGTCGCAATCCTGATGTGGCGACCGCGCGGACTCTACGCGGTGACAAATCGATGATGATCCTTTCCGGCGATCTGCCGCGCAGCCGTATTCTCAATGTTCTGCTTCTCGCGATCATCGTCGCGCTGGCGGTGGCACCGTTCGTGTTTCCCGGCGCCAAGGCGCTGAATGTCGCAACCAAGATCTGCATCTTCGCAGCCCTTGTGGCGTCCTACGATCTGCTGCTCGGCTACACCGGCACCGTGTCATTCGCGCATACGATGTTCTATGGCATCGGCAGCTATGCCATCGCCATTGCGTTGTATGCGATGGGACCGACATGGACCGCCGTAGCCGCCGGCCTTGCCATCGGCCTGCCGCTCGCCGCGTTGCTGGCACTCGGCATAGGGCTGTTCTCGCTGCGGGTCGAGGCGATCTTCTTCGCCATGATCACGCTGGCGGTGGCTTCCGCCTTCCTGGTGCTGGCGTCGCAATTGTCATGGCTCACCGGCGGCGAGGACGGCCGCAGCTTCCAGTTGCCGGAATTGCTGCGGCCAGGCACGGTGTTTGTGAAGAAGGACGTATTCGGCGTCGCCGTCACCGGTCGCACGCTCACCTACTACATGATCTTCGTCGCATCCGCCGCGATGATCCTGGCCTTGCTGCGCGTGGTGAACTCACCGTTCGGCCGCGTCTTGCAGGCGATCCGCGAAAACCGTTTCCGCGCCGAGGCGCTCGGCTTTCGCACGGTGTTTCATCTGACCTACGCCAATTGCCTTGCCGCCGTCGTTGCAGCTTCTGCCGGCGCGCTGAACGCGCTATGGTTGCGCTATGCCGGGCCGGACACCTCGCTCAGCTTTGCCATCATGCTCGACATCCTGCTGATGGTCGTGATCGGCGGCATGGGCACCATGTACGGTGCCATCGTCGGCGCCGTGGTCTTCATTCTTGCCCAGAATTATCTTCAGGCCCTGATGGGCATTGCCTCCACCGCAGCGGCCGATGCCGGACTTCCCGTTCTGCCCGGTCTGCTGCATCCGGACCGCTGGCTGCTCTGGCTCGGCCTGCTGTTCATCGCGTCGGTGTATTTCTTCCCCACCGGCATCGTGGGGCGGCTGCGCGAGATGGCCCGCAAGCCACAGAGCTGATTTTTTCTCTTTTGCGGTGTCTCGACGGTTGTTTTTCACCGGGAACTTCCCAGTTCCATGCAGCAGCATCTTTCTCGACCTTCCCGCTGCCGACCGAAACACCGCGAAAGAGCCTCATATGTCATTCTACGATTCCGCCGTCCCCGCCTACCTGCAGATCCTCTCCAGCCTGTCCGGACTGCTCGACAAGGCCGACGCCTATGCGCAGGCAAAGAAGATCCAGCCCGAGGTGCTGCTGGCTGCGCGGCTGTTTCCGGACATGCTGCCATTGAGCAAGCAGATCCAGATCACCTGCGATCATGCCGTGCGGGGGTCTGCACGCCTGAGCGGCGGCGAGGTGCCGTCGTTCCCGGATACCGAGACAACCTTCGGCGAACTCAAGCAGCGGCTGGCCAAGACCGCCGACTACGTAAAAGCGTCAAGCCGTCGCTGTTCGACGGCGCGGAAGACCGCGAGATCACCTTCCCGATCGGCGGCGGCAAGACCATGACGCTGAAGGGCCAGCAATATCTCACCAGCTTCTCGCTGCCGAACTTCTACTTCCATGCCACGACGGCCCACGGCATCCTGCGCATGTGCGGCGTCGAGATCGGCAAGCGCGACTTTCTCGGCGCCAACTGATGCGGAACCGTGGCTGGTGACAGTCGCGTGACAATTGCTTTCGGCCATCGCTGCTGTGGCCGGAAGTCATTTTGTTCTCTGTCGCGGCCTGCTTGCAGATCGATTGTCCTGCATGAAAATCCCGGCCGGCCAGCCATTGCCAACCCGCATCGCAATGCACAATTCCAGCCTATTCCCCATTTTTCCGGAACAACAACATGAGCGCTTCCAAACTCTTCGAGAGCTACAAGCTCGGCCCGATCACCCTGTCGAACCGCACCGTCATGGCGCCGCTGACGCGCAACCGCGCGATCGAAGGCTTCGTGCCCAACCCGCTTGCCGTGGAATACTACGCCCAGCGCGCCACCGCCGGCCTGCTGATCACCGAAGCAAGCCAGATCTCGCAGCAGGGCCAAGGCTATCAGGACACGCCCGGCATCTACACCAAGGAGCAGGTCGCCGGCTGGAAGAAAGTCACCGATGCAGTCCACGCCAAGGGCGGTCATATCTTCATCCAGCTCTGGCACGTCGGGCGCATCTCGCACACCAGCCTGCAGCCGAACGGCGGAGCGCCGGTCTCAGCGTCGGCAATCAAGGCCAAGGGCAAGACCTACGTCAACAACACGTTCACCGAGACCTCCGAGCCGCGCGCCCTTGAGCTATCGGAAATCCCCGGCCTGATCGAGGACTACCGCAAGGCTGCGAAGAACGCGATCGAGGCCGGCTTCGATGGCGTGGAGATCCACGCCGCCAACGGCTACCTGCTCGAGCAGTTCGCCCGCGACTCGACCAACAAGCGCACCGACGAATATGGCGGCTCGATCGAGAACCGCGCCCGGCTGATTCTCGAAGTCGCCAAAGCGGTGGCCGAGGAAATCGGCGCCGAACGCACCGGCATCCGCATCTCGCCGGTCACCCCGGCCAACGATGCTGCGCTCGACAGCGAGCCGCAGAAACTGTTCGACTACGTCGTCGACGGCCTCAATGCCGAGAAGCTGGTCTACATCCACGTCGTCGAGGGCGCCACCGGCGGTCCGCGCGACATCGCACCGTTCGACTACGCGTCCCTGCGCAAGCGCTTCAAGGGCGCCTATATCGCCAACAACGGCTATGACCTGGCTTTGGCGGAGAAGGTGCTGGCGGCCGGTGAAGCCGACCTGATCGCGTTCGGCAAGCTGTTCATCGCCAATTCCGACCTGGTCGAGCGCTTCAAGACCGGCGCGGAGCTCAACAAGCCGGACCAGGCGACGTTCTATGGCGGCAGCGCCAAGGGCTACACGGACTATCCGACGCTGGCCGAGAAGAAGCAGGCGGCGGAGTAGCCCACGTCCGGCTCTCCTAACCGCACCCAATGGCTGTCATCCCCGCGAAAGCGGGGATCCAGTAAACACCACGGTCCGCATTCGCAACGCTGACAGCTGCGTTTACTGGGTCACCCGCCTTCGCGGGTGACGACAAGTGAGGGTGACGGCAATTGCTGGGCGCGACATGAAAAGGCCGGGATCGCTCCCGGCCTTTTTGTTGTTTGGTACTGCTGCGCTCCCTCTCCCCGACGGGGAGAGGGAAACAAGACGCCTCAGTTCGACGCGCGCTTCTGCGGCGGGGTGGCCGGCCATGACTTGATCAGCGTGTCGTAGTCGACCGTCTCGCCCTTCGGCTTCTCGTTGGCAAGCTTGCGCTGCGGCGCGATGTTGCCGTCCTTGGCAGACTTCGCGTACCAGTACTCAGCCGTCTCCTTCTTGTTCAGCTTCGGTCCGCACTCGCCCTGAACCTTGGACCGCTCAAGTCGCTCGAGCACCGAGTCCTGAGCTGCCGCCAGCGAGTCCATCGCCGCCTGCGGCGTCTTCGCACCGGACGACGCATCGCCGATGTTCTGCCACCACAGCTGCGCCAGCTTCGGATAGTCCGGGATGTTGTTGCCGGTCGGCGACCACTGCACGCGGGCCGGCGAACGGTAGAATTCAATCAGACCGCCGAGCTTGGGCGCGCGCTCGGTGAACGACTTGTCCCAGATGTCGCTTTCACGGATGAAGGTGAGGCCGACATGGCTCTTCTTCAGGCTCACCGTCTTCGAGGTGATGAACTGCAGATACAGCCAGGCGGCCTTGCGGCGATCGGCCGGGGTCGACTTCAGCAGGGTTGCCGAGCCGACGTCTTGATAGCCGAGCTTCATGCCTTCCTTCCAGTACGCACCATGTGGCGACGGCGCCATCCGCCACTTCGGCGTGCCGTCCGCATTCATCACCGGCAGGCCGGGCTTGACCATGTCGGCGGTGAAGGCAGTGTACCAGAACATCTGCTGGGCGACGTTGCCCTGGGCAGGCACCGGACCGGATTCCGAGAAAGTCATGCCTTGCGCCTGCGGCGGGGCATATTTCTTCATCCAGTCGAGATATTTGACGATCGAATAGACCGCCGCCGGACCGTTGGTGTCGCCGCCGCGCTCGATCGACGAGCCGACCGGACGGCAGCCTTCCATGCGGATGCCCCATTCGTCGACCGGCAGGCCGTTCGGCAGGCCCTTGTCGCCGTTGCCGGCCATCGACAGCCAGGCGTCGGTGAAGCGCCAGCCGAGCGAGGGATCCTTCTTGCCGTAGTCCATGTGGCCATAGACCTTGACGCCGTTGATCTCCTTGATGTCGTTGGTGAAGAACTCGGCGATGTCCTCATAGGCCGACCAGTTCACGGGGACGCCGAGATCGTAGCCGTACTTGGCCTTGAACTTGGCCTTGTAGTCGGGATTGGTGAACCAGTCGTACCGGAACCAGTAAAGGTTGGCGAACTGCTGGTCGGGCAGCTGATACATCCTCTTGTCGGGCGCGGTGGTGAACGACGTGCCGATGAAATCCTTGACGTCGAGCATGGGATCGGTGACGTCCTTGCCCTCGCCGGTCATGTAGTCCGACAGCGCGATGGTCTGGCCGTAGCGGAAATGCGTGCCGATCAGATCGGAGTCGTTGATCCAGCCGTCATAGACATTCTTGCCGGACTGCATCTGGGTCTGCAGCTTCTCGACCACGTCGCCTTCCTGGATCAGGTCGTGCTTGAGCTTGATGCCGGTCAGCTCGGAGAACGCCTTGGCCAGCGTCTTGGATTCATACTCATGCGTCGTCAGGGTTTCGGAGACGACATTGATCTCCATGCCCTTGAACGGCTCAGCGGCTTTCGCGAACCACTGCAGTTCCTTCAGCTGATCGGCCTTGGAGAGCGTCGAGGGCTGGAACTCGGTGTCGATCCACTTCTGCGCCGCGGCATCGTCGGCGAGGGCCGGCGCTGCCAGCGTGATCGATCCGGCGATCAGCGCGGCGGCGCTGGTCATCATCAAGCGCACCGTGGGGACACGACTGCGTTGTCTTGTCATGTGTTTCATTTGCTTCCTCCGTTGCAGCATTACTGCAGGCCCGGGTTGATCCCGCTCCTGGTCGTCTTCGTGGTTCAGACCGTGCGGAAAATGCCGACGGCCAGAGCCAGCGAAATCAGTGTCGCGAGCCACAGGCTCGAAATCCCAAGTCCCTCTTCCCCGATGGGAAGCGTGGCGATCGGGTCGGTCCCGACAAAGCCGATCCACAGCAGATGGACGACCGCCGCCACGATCAGCGACACGAACAGGCGATCGCCGCGGGTGGTGGGAATCCTCAGAATGCCGACGCGCTCAGCCTCGGGATAGACCGCTGCGAGCCAGGTCATCGTGCCCAGTGTCATCGCCAGCAGCGCAAAGAAGATTGCGGTCGGCGGTGTCCAAGCCATCCATGCGATGTTTTCCATGTTGTCCTCCTACACCCGGCCCAGCGCAAAGCCGCGGGCGATATAATTGCGGACAAACCAGATCACCAGCGCACCCGGAATGATGGTGAGCACACCCGCAGCAGCGAGCAGGCCCCAGTCCATGCCGGCGGCAGAAACTGTACGAGTCATCACCGCCGCGATCGGCTTGGCATTGACCGAGGTCAGCGTACGGGCCAGCAGCAGTTCGACCCAGGAGAACATGAAGCAGAAAAAGGCGGCGACGCCGATGCCCGAGGCGATCAGCGGCACCAGGATCTTGACGAAAAACTTCGGAAATGAATAGCCGTCGAGGAACGCGGTCTCGTCGATCTCCCGCGGCACGCCGGAGACAAAACCTTCCAGGATCCATACCGCCAGCGGGACGTTGAACAGGCAATGCGCCAGCGCCACCGCCCAAGGCGTATCGAACAGGCCGATCGCAGAATACAGATTGAAGAATGGCAACGCATAGACCGCAGCCGGAGCCATCCGGTTGGACAGCAGCCAGAAGAACAGATGCTTGTCGCCAAGGAAACGATAGCGCGAGAACGCATAGGCTGCGGGCAGTGCGAAGGAAATGGAGATGATCGTATTGATCACCACGTATTTCAACGAATTGATGTAGCCGGAATACCAGCTCTCGTCGGTAAAGATCCGGATGTAGTTTTCCAGCGTCGGCAGATGCGGCCACAGCGTCATCGTCGAGACGATCTCGCCGTTGGTCTTGAAGCTCATATTGACCAGCCAATAGATCGGCAGCAGCAGGAAGACGAGGTACAGCGACAGGATCAGGCGACGGCCGGGGATTGAATGCATCAGACCGCTCCTTCTCGGTGACCGCGATCGACCCCGACATTGGTCATCACGGTGTAGAAAATCCAGCAGACGATCAGGATGATCAGATTATAGACCAGCGACAGCGCCGCGGCCTTGCCGAGATCGAACTGCCCGAGCGCGATCTTGACCAGTTCGATGGAGACGAAGGTGGTCGAGTTGCCCGGGCCACCTCCGGTCACGACGAACGGTTCGGTGTAGATCATGAAACTGTCCATGAAGCGCAGCAACACACCGATCAGCAACACGCGGTTCAGTTTCGGCAGTTGGATCGCAGTAAACACGGCCCAGCGCGAGGCGCCGTCGATCTGCGCCGCCTGATAATAGGCATCGGGGATCGACTTCAGACCGGCATAGCACAGCAGTGCGATCAGGCTGGTCCAGTGCCAGACGTCCATCACGATGACCGTGGCCCAGGCATCGAACTCGTTGGAGACGTAATTGTAGTCCATGCCCACATGGTTGAGCGTATAGCCAAGCAGGCCGATGTCCGGCCGGCCGAAGATCTGCCAGATGGTGCCGACCACGTTCCACGGGATCAGCAGCGGCAGCGCCATGATCACGAGGCAGGCGGCGACCCGCCAGCCCTCGCGCGGCATCGACAGCGCAACGACGATGCCGAGCGGCACCTCGATGGCGAGGATAATCGCGGAGAAAGCCAGATTGCGCCACAGCGAGGCATAGAAGCGCCCGCCGAGATCGGAGCTCGGATCGAGCAGCTCCTTGAACCAGCCGGCGCCGTTCCAGAAGAACTGGTTGTTGCCGAACGTATCCTGGATCGAATAGTTGACCACCGTCATCAGCGGCAGCACCGCGGAGAACGCCACCACCAGAAACACCGGCAGCACGAGGAACCAGGCCTTCTGGTTGACGGTCTTGTCCATCAGACGACTCCCTCGACCAGCCGGCTGTCGGCATAGATGTGAACACGCGCCGGATCGAACACCAGGCCCGCCTCGCTGCCGGAGATCGAAAAATCCGCCGGCACCCGGGCCGAGAACTTGACATCGCCGACCCGCACCCGCGCAAAGCGCACGCGGCCGAGATCGTCGATCCGCTCGATGGTCGCCGAAAGCCGCCCCGGTCCCGGAGCCGCCACATGGACGAATTCCGGACGCACGCCCACTTCGATCTTCGCGCCGGCCGGCAGGCGATCGTAACTGCGCTGCAGCGCGATCGTGTGGCCATCGATGCGGGCTTCGCGGCCCTCTACGCGGGCGGGCACGATGTTCATGCCCGGAGAGCCGATGAAATAGCCGACAAACGTATGCGCGGGCCGGTCGAACAGTTCTTCCGGCGTGCCGGCCTGCACCACGCGACCGTCATGCATCACCACCACCGTATCTGCGAAGGTCAGCGCTTCGGTCTGGTCGTGGGTGACATAGATCATCGTGAGATCCAGCGCGCGGTGCAGCGCCTTCAGCTTCGAGCGCAGCTCCCATTTCAGCGCCGGATCGATCACCGTCAGCGGCTCGTCGAACAGCACCGCCGCAACGTCGGACCGCACCAGACCGCGGCCGAGCGAAATCTTCTGCTTGGCATCGGCCGTCAGCCGTGTGGCTTTGCGGGTGAGAACCGGCGTAAGATCAAGCAGCTCCGCGATTTCGGCCACGCGCTTGTCGATTTCGGGCTTCGGCACGCCGCGATTCTTCAGCGGAAACGCCAAATTCTCTCCCACCGTCATGGTGTCGTAGATGACCGGAAACTGGAACACCTGCGCGATGTTGCGCTTCTGCGTCGACAGCGGCGTAATATCGACGCCGTCGAACAGGATCTGGCCGCGTGTCGGCGCGACGATCCCGGAGATCAGATTGAGCAATGTGGTCTTGCCGCAGCCGGAAGGGCCGAGCAGCGCATAGGCGCCGCCCTGCCGCCAGGTCATCGAGACCGGCTTCAGCGCATAGGAATCCGGGGCGGCATCGGGGCCGCCATAGGACTGTGCGAGATCGACCAGATCGATACGGGCCATGGCGCTAGTTCCTCATCGCCTCTGGCGCCGCGACCAGTCGGCCGTCGGCATCGAAAATGAAAAGATTGTCGGGATCGAGCACCGCGTCGAGCACATCACCCGGCGCGAATTCGTGCACGCCCTGCAGCACCGCCACCCAGTTGGAGGCGTCGCGCTTCAGATGCACGAAGCTTTCCGAGCCGGTGATTTCGGTCACCGTCACAGTGGCGGGAAAGGCGTGGCGGCCGGCGATGCCGTTGGCCAGTTCCAGCTGGTGCGCACGGAAACCGACGCGGTAGGCGCCGTCGCTCAGGTCCGCATAGAGCCCGCTGGCGGGCGCCTGCCCGCCGCCGGCATACTGCACCGTGCCGTTCTTCTTCTCGATGGCGACCACGTTGAGCGGCGGATCGGAAAACACCTCGGCGACCTTGAGGGTCTCCGGACGGCGATAGACCTTCGACGTCTCGCCGATCTGCAGCACCTCGCCCTCCCACAGGCACACGGTGCGGCCGCCGAGCAACAGCGCCTCGGACGGCTCCGTCGTGGCGTACACAAATATCGCGCCGGATTCCTCGAAGATGCGCGGCAATTCAGTACGCAATTCCTCGCGCAGCTTGTAGTCGAGATTGGCCAGCGGCTCGTCGAGCAACACGAGGTCGGCGCCCTTGACCAGGGCGCGGGCGATGGCGGTGCGCTGCTGCTGGCCGCCGGACAGCTGCAGCGGCGTGCGATCGAGATAGGGCTCGAGCTTCAGAAGCTTCGCGGCCTCGCGCACGCGGCTTTCGATTTCGGCCTTCGGCTTGCCCTGCACGCGCAGCGGCGAGGCGATGTTCTCGTACACCGTCAGCGAGGGGTAGTTGATGAATTGCTGATAGACCATGGCCACCGAGCGCTTGCGCACGTCAATGCCGGTCACGTCCTTACCATCGACGAGGACGCGGCCTTGCGTCGGCTTGTCCAGGCCGGCGAGCAGCCGCATGATCGATGTCTTGCCGGCGAGCGTGGGGCCGAGCAGGACGCTCAGGGCGCCTCTTTCGAGCGTCAACGAGACGTCGCGGATGGTGGGAATGCCATCCACGGCGCGCGAGACATGGTCAAGGGTGATGGTCATGTCTGCACTCTCGCTGCTCGCTCTGCAGGCCTAGGCGCGTCACGTCGGGCGGCAAGCCAGCCCTCCAGCGCCGCGACCTCCGCCGCCGACAGACGCAATCCCAGCTTGGAGCGTCGCCACACGATGTCGTCCGCCGTCACCGCCCACTCGTTCTCTATCAAGTATCTGATTTCGGCTTCCGTCAATGTGGCGCCGAAGTCCTGGCCGAGGTCCGCCATCGATGCCGCCTGCCCGAGCAATTTGTGCGCGCGCGTGCCATAGGCATGGACGAGCCGGTCGGCATGGCCCGGTGTCAGGAATGGATAGTCGCGTCGCAGCTCGGCGATCAGCGCGTCCACCGCGGAGACATCGAAGTCGCCGCCGGGCAGCGGCGCCGTCGCGGTCCAGCCTTCGGCCGCCTTGGTGCCTTTCAACCAGGGCGCCAGCTTCTGCAGCGCTTCTTCGGCGAGCCGGCGATAGGTCGTGATCTTGCCGCCATAGATCGACAGCAGCGGCGCGCCGCCGGGCAGGTCCAGTTCGAACACGTAGTCGCGCGTGGCCGCCTTGGCCTCGTTGGCGCCGTCGTCATAGAGCGGGCGAACGCCGGAATAGGTCCACACCACGTCCTCCGGCTTGACGGGCTTTGCCAGATATTCACTGACGGATGTGCAGAGGTAGCTGATCTCGTCGGCGGAGATTTTCACCTGGGCGGGGTCGCCCTGATAGTCCAGATCGGTGGTGCCGATCAGGGTGAAGTCATCCTGATAGGGGATCGCAAAGACGATGCGACCATCTGCGTTCTGGAAGATGTAGGCGCGGTCGTGGGCATAGAGTTTGGGCACCACAATGTGCGAGCCCTGCACCAGCCTTACCTTGGCCTTCGCGTTGACCCCGGCGCCTGACGCCAGAATTTTCTCCACCCAGGGACCGCCTGCGTTGACCAGCGCGCGGGCGCGGATCGTGCTGCGCTCTCCGCTGACCGTGTCCTCGATGGTGACCTGCCAGATTCCGTCGACCTGACTGACCGCGGTGGCGCGGGTGCGGGTGCGGATGTCGGCGCCGCGGTCGAAGGCGTCGCGCGCGGTCAGCACCACCAGACGGGCATCGTCGACGAAGCAATCGGAATATTCAAAACCCCGGCGGAAGCGGCCGGGCGCAAGCGGCTTGCCTAGTCCGTCATGGGCTAGGTCGAGGGTGCGGGTCGGCGGCAGCAATTTGCGGCCGCCAATATGGTCATAGAGAAACAGGCCGAGCCGGAGAAACCAGGCCGGCCGCAGCCCGGAATGGTGCGGCAGCACGAAACGCAGCGGCCGAATGATGTGCGGCGCGATCTGCCAGAGGATTTCGCGCTCCATCAGCGCGTGGCGCACCAGCCGGAACTCATAATATTCCAGATAACGCAGCCCGCCGTGCACGAGCTTGGTCGACCAGGACGAGGTGCCACTGGCCAAATCATTCATTTCGCAAAGGAAAACGGAATTGCCTCGGCCCACAGCATCGCGGGCAATGCCGCAACCGTTGACGCCGCCACCGATAATAGCGAGGTCGAAAACCTGACCCACCCGAACTCCCCCTGCGCCAACTGGTCGGCGCCATCAGACGCCCAACCTTCGCATTCAGCGATTGGCTTTCGGTTTTCAGTAAATCACAACCAAAAGCGAAAGCAACCGCCTTTTGGAGAGCTAGCCTGCTTTTTCCTGCGCAGGGGAGCATCGTTTCCGGTTTCGTCGGGTTCCCCGGTCGAGCCCGACAGCGCTTCGATGACCTGGATGCCACGCGCCTGGCAGATCGCCTGCAGCCCGGCAGGCAGGGCTAAGTCGGTGACAAAGGTCTGGATCTGGCTGAGATGGGCAATGCGCACCGCCGCGGTACGCCGCAGCTTGGTGGAGTCGGCGACCAGCATGATGCTGCGGGCATTGGCCATGATCGCCTGCGCGGCCTGCACCTCGCGGTAGTCGAAATCCAGCAGCGCGCCCTCCCCGTCGATGGCCGAGGCGCCGATGATGGCATAATCGACCTTGAACTGCCCGATCAGACCGATGGCGGTGGAACCGATCACCGCGCCGTCGGAGCGCCGGACGGTGCCGCCGGCAACGATCACCTCGATACGCGGATGGCGATACAGCATCATCGCCACGTTGAGGTTGTTGGTAATCACCAGCAGGTCCTCATGCGCCGTCAGCGCATTGGCGACTTCTTCGGTGGTGGTGCCGATGTTGATGAACAGCGAACTGCCGTTGGGAATCTGCGCCGCCGCGGCGATGCCGATCGCGCGCTTTTCCTCGGCGGCCACAAAGCGGCGCGCTTCGTAAGCGAGGTTTTCCACGCCGGAGGCAATGATCGCGCCGCCGTGAATCCGTGTCAGCGAACGCTGATCGCAGAGGTCATTGAGATCCTTGCGAATCGTTTGCGCCGAGACCTCGAAGCGGCGGACGAGATCGTCCACCATCACCCGACCGGTGGCGCGGGCAATATTCAGAATTTCTGTCTGGCGATGGCTGAGTCCGGTCACGATGCACCTCTGGCGAGGCGCGCATGGTGAGGCGGTTGCCGGCGATCGTCAACGCGGCTGGCCTCACCGGCTTGTTTCCCCTCACCCGGCAAGGAGAGGGGCGGCAAAACAGCCTGCCCGTTCAGGCTGCGGAGACCACCGCAGCCGCAGGAAAGCCCTCAGCCGCAGGGAAGCCCTGGCTGGCGAACAGAAAGGCAGCGCGCTCGGCTTCGCGCGCATTGCGAAACAGCTGCCCCTCCATGGCGTTAAAACGGTGTGACGCGGCGAAGAACCGGTAGCCCTCGGGATTACGAACGACAATTCCCGCGGCCTGCGAACTGACTTCGATAATATAGGTGTCTGACATGGCGGCCCCCGTATACGCAACGTTAATGCATAATCCGGGCCACTAACGGCGACGGTACGCAAAGGTTCCTAAGACGGTCAGGCCGATAGCGGCTGGCCGTCCCGGTTGATGGTCTGCGGCCGGCCGTGATCGTCGATCGAGACGTAAGTAAAATGGCCGTCGGTCACCAGGATCGAGTGGCTCTCGTTGCGCCTCAGTACCCATGCCTCGATATGCACGGTGATCGACGTCCTGCCGATCCGCACCAGTGTGGCATGCACGGAGACAACGTCGCCGACGAACACGGCCTTGCGAAAGTTCATGGCGTCGATGGCCACGGTCACAGTGCGCGACTTCGCGGTCTTGGAGGCGAAAATGCCGCCGCCGATATCCATCTGGCTGAGAAGCCAGCCGCCGAAGATGTCGCCGTTCGCGTTGGTGTCGGCCGGCATGGCCAGCGTTCGGATGGTCAGATCGCCGTTTGGTTCCGTCGTCGGATCGGCCGCCCGCTTCGTCGATGACTCAGACATGAGCGCCGCCTGCCGCAAATTGAGTCATGTGAAATTCTCCCAACCGGCATCCGGCACAAAGCGCGGGCCGAACTTTTCCGACAGATCGTGCAATTTGACCACGACGTTTTCCTTGCCGCGTTCTCGCGCATAGTTTAGCGGACCGCCGCGGAACGGCGCATAGCCGGTTCCAAAGATCATTGCGCCATCGACCACATCGGCACTGCCGACGATGCCCTCGCGCAGACAGGCAACGCAGACATTCGACATCGGCAGGATCAGGCGGTCGATCATTTCCGCGGTCGGTTGCGCACCTTCTCTGGGCGATGTCTTGTCGGCCTTGCCGTCCTTCCAGACGTAGAAGCCCTTGCCCGTCTTGCGGCCGAGTTCGCCTTTGGCCACCTTTTCCCGCAACCACGCCGGCGTCGGCGGCAGCAGGTCGCCGAACTTGGAGCGCAGCATATCGCCGACCGCGAGACAGATATCGAGTCCGACCTGATCAGCCAGTTCAATCGGCCCCATGGGCATGCCGAACTGCTCGGCCGCCGCATCGATGGTGGTTTTGTCGATCTTCTCGTCAAGCATCACCATCGCCTCGAGCATGTAGGGCGTCAGCGCGCGGTTGACGAGAAAGCCCGGTGAACTCCTGACCGGCAGCGGCAGCCGGTCGATGGCCCCGACGAAGGCCAGCGCCCGGGTCAGCAAAGCGGGATCGACGCGATCGTGGCTGACGACTTCCACCAGTTGCAGCCGCGATACCGGATTGAAGAAGTGCAGGCCGAGCAGCCGCTCCGGCTTTGTCAGCGTGGTGCGCAGATCTTCCAGCGGTATGCTCGAAGTGTTGGTGGCGAGGATGGCGCCCGGCTTCATGCGCGGCTCGATGCCGGCATAGACCTTCTGCTTCAGTTCGAGCTTTTCGCTGACTGCCTCGATGATCAGATCGGCGGAGCGCACGCCTTCACCGTCCATGTCGGGGATCAGGCGATCCAGCGCGTCGCGTACATCGGTGCGCTTGCGGATGATCTTGCCGAACAGATCCGCGGCGCGCTTGACGGCGCCGGCGATCGGCTCCGGCTTCATGTCGGCCAGTGTCACGCGCAGGCCCTGATTGGCGCACCACGCCGCGATATCGCCGCCCATGGCGCCTGCGCCGATGACGTGGACATGCTTGATCGCGTGACCCGAGCCGGCGAGTTTCTTCATCTGCTCGCGCAGGAAAAACACCCGGATCAGGTTCTGCGCTGTCGGCGTCACCATCAGCCTTGCGAACGACGTCTTCTCCGCCGCCAGCATCGCCGCGCGATCGCCGCCGTGCTTCTCCCACAACGCAATCAACGCATAGGGCGCCGGATAGTGCTCGCGCGGCGCCGCCTTGCCGGCTTCCACCACCATGCGCGAGGCCAGAATGCCGCGCACCGGCGAAAAGTTCAGAAGCTTATTGAGCAGTCCCGGCCGGGCGCGCTTCAGCCGGCCGAACACCGCATCCCGGACGGCATTGCGGACATGGCGCTCCTGGGTGACGGCATCGACCAGGCCGAGCGCCTTCGCCTTGCGCGCGTCGATGGTCTTGCTGGTGAGCATCAGCGTCATCGCCTGCATCGGATTGACCAGCTGCGTGAAGCGCACGGTGCCGCCGAGGCCGGGATGCAGGCCGAGCATCACCTCGGGGAAACCAAAACGTGCGTCCTCGATCGCGATGCGCGACTGGCAAGCCAGCGCCACTTCGAGACCGCCGCCGAGACAGAAGCCGTGGATGACGGCGACGGTCGGGATCTTCAGCGCGTCGAGCCGGTCGATCACCGCATGCGCCCGGCCGATCTCGCTCTCCACGGCGGCAGCATCGGTGGCGCCGCGAAACGCGTTGACATCGGCGCCGGCGATGAAGCCGGACGGCTTGGCGGAGCGAATGACCAGGCCGGCCGGCCGCTGGCCTTCCAGCGCCGTCAGCACCGTGTCGAATTCCTCCAGCACCTCGGCCGACAGCGTATTGGCGCTGGTGCCGGCGCGGTCGAACAGCAGCCAGGCGATGCCGTCGGCGTCGCGGGTGAGTTTGAAGTTTCTGTAGACGCCAGCCTCCGGCGTTGGTCCCAGTTCGCACGCGCGGTCGCCGAGAACGTCCATGATCCTGCTGTCCATGCCGTTCCTCATACGCTTTCGATCAGCATGGCGCCGCCGAGCCCGCCGCCAATACATTCGGTGGCGATACCGCGTTTGGTGCCAAGCCGCTTCATCGCATTGACCAGATGCAGCACAAGGCGATTGCCCGAGGTGCCGACGGGATGGCCGAGGCTGATGGCGCCGCCATCGACATTGAGTTTCGTGCGATCAATTTCGCCCGCAGCGCCGTCGAGGCCGAGAACCTCGCGACAGAACCTGTCGTCTTTCCACGCCTCAAGGCAGCCGAGCACCTGCGTCGCGAAAGCTTCATTCAATTCCCAGGTGTCGACATCCTGCAGCGAGAGATGATTGCGCTTCAGGAGTTCGGTGGATGACAGCACCGGGCCGAGGCCCATGATGCTGGGATCGAGTGCCGACCACTGGCTGTCGACGATGACCGCCTTCGGCGTCAGCCCATGCTTCGCCACGGCTTCCTCCGAGGCAAGGATGGTCCATGACGCGCCGTCGGTGATCTGGCTGGAATTGCCGGCGGTGACCTGGCCCCATGGCCGCTCGAACACCGGCTTCAGGGTCGACAATTTGTCGACCGAGGAATCCGCGCGCACGCCATCGTCGTGATCGTAGAATTTTCCGTCGCGCGCGAAGGCGGTCTCGACCTCGCCCTTGAGCCACCCCTGGGCCTGCGCATTGGCCAGTCGCTTGTGACTCTCGACCGCATAAGCATCGGACTGGGCGCGGGTGATCCCGAACAGATGGCCGACCTTCTCGGCCGTCTGCCCCATATTGAGGTCGGTGATCGGATCGGTCAGGCCGCGCTCAAGCCCGATGACCGGCTTGAAATAGCCCGGGCGCGCTTTGGCGATCGCCGCCATCTTGCCGAGGATACCCTTGGCGGTAGCGAGGCCGGCGAACCAGCGCACGCCCTGCTGCGGCCAGACCAGGGGCGCGTAGCTCAGTGCCTCGGCGCCACCGGCGAGGATCAGGTCGGCGTTGCCCTCGCGGATATATCTGTAACCGGTGTCGATCGACTGCATGCCGGACCCGCAATTGATCTGCACGGTAAAGGCCACCATCGCCTCGCCCATGCCGAGCCGCAGCGCCGCGACGCGCGCCGGGTTCATCTCGTCGGCGATCACGTTGACGCAGCCGAGGATGACCTGGTCGAAGGCATCCGGCGCAAACGGTTGCCTTGCCAGCAGCGGACGTCCGCATTGCACGGCAAGGTCCACCGGCGTGAAAGGGCCGGGGCCGCTGCGTGCCTTGAGGAACGGCGTGCGGCTGCCATCGATGATATAGACCGGACGCGCCATCAGCTTGCTGCCCTTGTTTCACCGAGCTCCTGGAAGAACTGACGCACGGGCGGCTTCCTGTAGTGCGGCGACAGTTCCTCAGGCGCGAAATCATCGACTTCGATCACCAAGGCAGTGGCGGCTTGCGCCGCGGCGATCTGCTCGCCTTCGGCCTGGGTGATCACGCCTTTGGTCACCGCTTCCTTCCAGTTGCAGAATCTTCGCGGTACGCATGCGTCTGGCGATATCTTCCGCGGATGTCACCAGCATGAACGCCTTCTCCAGCCGGGCTGCACCTCGGTCGTCATCCACATGCGACAGGTCGGGGGTCAGCCGATCGCGCGCCGCGGACGGCTCGAGCAGCAGCAGCGCGCAACAATGCACCGTAAGATCAGACGGGCCGAGGACACGGGCACCGAACGGCTGCACGATGAATTTCAGGAAGCCGGCCACGAAGCGGTTGGGGAAATTGGCGAAGATCTCCGCAAAACGGTTCTCGATCGTCTTGAAGCCCGAATGCATGCACCATTCCAGCGCCGCGAAATCGATCTGCTGGCGCCCCTCGTCCTGCCAGCGCTTCAGCGCCGCCGACAGCAGGTACAGCTCCGAGAGGATGTCGCCGAACCGCGCCGACAGCATCTCCTTGCGCTTCAGCGCGCCGCCCATGGTCAGCAGCGCCATGTCGGCGGAGAGCGCGAACGCCGCGGAATAGCGCGACAGCTGCCGGTAGAACATGGTGGCGTCGCCGGCGTTGGGCGCCGGCGCGATGACGCCCTTGGTCCAGCTGCGGCCCCAGGCGCGGAACAGCGTCGCGACGCTGTGACCGACATGCTTCCAGAAGACGGCGTCGAAGGCAGCGAGTCCCTTGGCCTTGTCGAGCTCGCTCAGCGCGTTCATCTCCTCCAGCAGATAGGGATGCGCGCGAATGGCGCCCTGGCCGAAGACGATCAGGTTGCGGGTGAGGATGTTGGCGCCTTCGACGGTGATGCCGACCGGCACCGAACGATAGACGCTTCCCAGATAGTTCTGCGGCCCGTCGATGACAGCCTTGCCGGCATGAATATCCATCGCGTCGTCGATGGCGATGCGCAGCCGTTCGGTGGCGTGCAGCTTCATGATGCCGGAGATCACCGCGGGATGATGGCCGAGGTTCAGCGCTGTACAGGTCAGCCGCCGCGCCGCGTCGAGCAGATAGGCCGTGCCGGCGATGCGCGCCAGCGGCTCCTCGATGCCCTCGAACTTGCCGATCGGCACGTTGAACTGCTCGCGCACCCGGGCATAGGCCCCGGTAGTGCGCGCCGCATGGGCCGCACCCGCCGCCGACAGTGACGGCAGCGAGATGCCGCGGCCGGCGGCCAGCGCGCTCATCAGCATCTTCCAGCCCTGTCCGATGCGCTCCTGCCCGCCGATGATGTAGTCCATGGGAATGAACACGTCGCGACCGCGGTTCGGGCCGTTCTGGAACACCTGCATCGAAGGCAGATGGCGGCGTCCGATCTCCACCCCGGGAAGGTGCGTCGGGATCAGCGCGACGGTGATGCCGAGTTCGTCCTGCGTGCCGATCAGGTGGTCGGGGTCATAGGCCTTGAAGGCAAGGCCGAGCAATGTCGCGACCGGGCCCAGCGTGATGTAGCGCTTGTGCCAGTTGAGGCGCAGGCCAAGGACTTCGCGGCCCTCGAAGGTCCCCTTGCAGACGATGCCGGTATCGATCATCGATGCCGCATCGGAGCCGGCCTCCGGGCTGGTCAGGCCGAAGCACGGAATATCGGCGCCGTCGGCAAGCCGTGGCAACCAGCGGCTGCGTTGCGCGTCGGTGCCGAACTTCATCAGCAGCTCGCCCGGCCCGAGCGAGTTCGGCACCATTACCGTCACCGCGGCGGTCGCCGAGCGTGACGAAATCTTGCGCACCACTTCGGAATGCGCATAGGGCGAGAAGCCGAGGCCGCCGAACTCCTTCGGGATGATCATGCCGAAGAATTTCTCGCGCTTGATGAAGTCCCAGACCTCCGGCGGCAGGTCGCGCAGCTCCCAGTTGATCTTCCAGTCGTCGACCATGGCGCACAGCTCATCGACCGGGCCGGTCATGAAGGCCTGCTCTTCAGCGGTCAGCGTCGCCGGCTTCACCTTCAGCAGTTTCGCCCAGTCGGGATTGCCGGTGAACAGGTCGGCATCCCACCACACGTCGCCAGCCTCCAGCGCCTCGCGCTCGGTGTTCGACATGGTCGGCAGCACGCCCTTGGCCCAAGCAAAGATCGGCTTGGTAAGGACGTCGCGGCGAAATGAAAATGAGCTCATGGAAACCTCCTGGTCGAGGCGACCGCACAGCACGGAGGCCGGCGTCACGACACGACATTCGCTCCTGGGATCGCGTAGCGCCCGGCCCGTGTCGCGGCAGTCGCGACTACGGGCCCACGCGAGCCACCGTTAACGGAACCATACGCCTTCGGTTCCGAAAACGCGATTTCTCCCGCCGTGGCGTGTCGTCACGCCAGCGGCTAGCCGCTCAATCGGGCCGGTTCATCTCGAACATGGCGTCTTGCCTGATCTCGAAATAGTCGCCTCTGCGGCCGGCGCGCACGATCGGGCGTGCCAGCGCGGTCTGGTACACGCCGTCCTTGATCAGGCTCTTGTCGATATGGACCGCGACCACCTCACCCAAGGTCATCCACCCGTCGAGATCGCGACCATCGGCGCCCTTGAGCCGGATGATCTGGGTCAGTTTGCACTCGAACGAGACCGGGCTTTCACCGACGCGCGGCACGCTGACGATCTTGGACGGCACCGCCGTCAGGCCGGCGAGCGCGAACTCGTCCACCTCGGGCGCCACGTGGGCGGCGGTCGCGTTCATCTGCTTGGCCAGATCCATGGTCGCCAGGTTCCAGACGAACTCGCCGGTCGCCTCGATATTGGCGATGCTGTCTTTGCGGGACGTGCTGGAAAAGCCGATGATCGGCGGGGTGTAATTGAAGCCGTTGAAGAAGCTGTAGGGCGCCAGGTTGACGTGTCCCGCGGCGCTGCGCGACGAGATCCAGCCGATCGGACGCGGCGCGATGATGGCATTGAAGGGATCGTGCTTGAGGCCGTGGCCGTTGGCCGGCTCGTAGAAATGCAAGTCCCTGGTCTCGGTCACGGTGATCATCCCCTGCTGGCGTCGGCGACTGTCGTCTAGCCGCGCGGCGCCAGCCCGGCAAGCACGAAGTCGATCATCTGGTCCAGGGAGGGGCCCGGCTTCTGGGCGCATTCGGCGATCATCTGCGGGTGGAAAAACCGCATCATGGCGCTGCAGACGCACATCGCCGCGAGCGGCACGTCCGGCGCATGGAATTCGCCCGATGCCGCGCCCTCGGCGATCACGCTGCCAATCATGGTGGCGATGTGCTCCATATGGGCGGAGCAGACTTCCCAGTTCTCCTCCATCGCGATCCGGACCATTTCGTGCAACTTGGCGTCGCCGACATAGCGCTCCGAGTTCATCCGGTGGACGGTTGCGAGCAATTCGCGCAGCCGCGGCGTAACCGGGCCGCGCCCACCGACAATAATCCCGGCAGCTTCCTCGACCTCCCCCATCAGATGCCGCGCCACGCCGGCATGGATCGACTTCTTCGAATTAAAGAAGCGATAGATGTTGGCGGGACTCATCCGCAGCACCTTGGCGATGTCCGCGACGGTGGTCTTCTGATAGCCGATTTCACGGAACAGGCGCTCCGCCACCACAAGAATGCGGGCACGCATATCGGCTTCGATCGTATCGGGAACAAGCGTCATGTCAGCAGGCAATCTTCAATTATTCGGCAGCCGCGGCAAGGGGAATTGCAGGCCCGGGATGGCCACGCTGCGTTGCAGGATCAACGGCCTCGGCGGAACCGCGTTCTTCCAAGCTGTTGCGAAACCATAGCGCATAAAGGCCCGGCAAATATAGCAGAGTCAGGAAGGTGGCCACGAACAGCCCGCCCATGATGGTGATGGCCATCGGGCCCCAGAAGGCGGAGCGCGACAGCGGAATCATCGCCAGGATGGCTGCCAGCGCGGTCAGCACCACCGGCCGGGCGCGGCGCACGGTGGCTTCGACGATGGCTTCGCGCCGGGTCAGACCGTGACTGACGTCGGTCTCGATCTGGTCGACCAGAATCACGGCGTTGCGCATGATCATGCCGGCCAGCGCGATCAGGCCGAGCAGCGCCACGAAACCGAACGGCGCGTTGGCGACGTTGAGCCCCAGCGAGGCGCCGACGATGCCGAGCGGCGCCGTCAGGAACACCAGCACCAGCCGTGAGAAGCTCTGCAGCTGAACCATCAGCAGCGTCAGCATGATGATGATCATCAGCGGAAACAGCACGGCGATCGAGGCATTGCCCTTGGCGGATTCCTCGAATGCGCCGCCCGCCTCGATGCGGTAGGCCGGCTGCAGGCTGTCGCGGATCGCCTGCAATTTGGGCGCGATCTGCGTGGTGATGTCGGGCGGCTGCACGCCGTCGATGACGTCGCCGCGCGCGGTGATCGCCATGTCGCGGCTGCGCCGCCACAGGATCGGCTCCTCGTGGGCGTATTCGATGGTCGCGACCTGCGACAGCGGGACGGCGATGCCGTTCCGCGAGGTGATGGTGAGATCGCCGACCCGGCCGAGGTCGAGCCGCTCGGACGCCACCGCACGGGCCACCACGCCGACCTTCTCGATGCCGTCGCGAACCGTGGTCACCGGCGCGCCGGAGATCAGCATCGCCAGCGACTGCGACATATCCTGAGGCGTCAGGCCGAGCGCGCGGGCGCGATCCTGATCGACCACAAGCTTGAGATAGGGCGTCTGCTCGTTCCAGTCGAGATGCGGATCGATCATGTTGGGATTGGCGCGCATTACGTCACGGACTTTGTAGGCGATCTCGCGCACCACGGCGGTGTCCGGGCCGACCACGCGGAACTGGACCGGGAAGCCGACCGGCGGGCCGAAGTTGAAGCGATCGACACGGACCCGCGCCTCCGGCAACTGCCCGTCGGCGACCTGCTTCTCGATTCGCGCCTTGATCCGTTCGCGCGCCTCGACGTCCCTGGCCACGATGACGATCTCGGCGAAGGCCTCGTTCGGCAGTTGCGGGTTGAGTCCGAGCCAGAACCGCGGCGATCCCCTTCCGACATAGGCGGTATAGGTCGCGATGTCCTTGTCGTCCTTCAGCAACGTCTCCGCCGACTTGACGGATTTCGACGTAACATCGAATGCCGTGCCTTCCGGCAGACGCAACTGCAGGAACAGTTCGGGCCGCTCGGACAGCGGGAAGAACTGTTGCTGCACATGGCCGAAGCCGACGATGGCGGCGGCGAAAATGCCGACGGTCGCCACGACCACCTTGATGCGGTGTTCGACGCACCAGGCGATGACGCTGCGCAGGCCGCGATACATGCGAGTCTCGTACACCGCGTGCGGATCGTGGTTGGCATTGCCGTGGGCAGCGAAATTCGGCAGCAGCTTGACGCCGATATAGGGCGTGAAGATCACCGCCACGAACCACGACGCCACCAGCGCGATCGCCACGATCCAGAAAATGCCGCCGGCATATTCGCCGACCGCGGAATTGGCGAAGCCGATCGGCAGGAAGCCCACCGCGGTGATCAGCGTGCCGGTCAGCATCGGGAAGGCGGTCGACTCCCAGGCAAAGGACGCCGCGCGGACGCGGTCCCAGCCCTGCTCCATCTTCACCACCATCATTTCCACCGCGATGATGGCGTCGTCGACCAGCAGGCCGAGCGCGATGATCAGCGCGCCCAGCGTGATCCGGTGCAGGTCGATGTGCATCGCGTTCATGACAATGAACACGATGCCGAGCACCAGCGGCACCGACAGCGCGACCACGATGCCGGTGCGCCAGCCCAGCGCCACGAAGCTGACGAACAGCACGATGGCCAGCGCCTCGATGAAGGAATTCACGAACTCGCCGACGGCGTGCTCCACGACCAGCGGCTGGTCGGCGATCTGCTCGACCTCGATGCCCTGCGGCACCGCGGCCATGAATTCGCTCTTGGCCTTCTCGACCTCCTTGCCGAGTTCGAGAATGTTGGCGCCATTGGCGGTGACGACGCCGATGCCAAGCGCCGGCTTGCCCTTCTGGAACACCTTGTAGTCGGTGGGGTCGACGAAGCCGCGGGTGACGGTGGCGATGTCGCCGAGCCGGAACACGCGGCCGTTGCTCTCTACCGGCGTTTCCGCGACGGTCCTGGCGCCGTCGAGCGCGCCGGTGACGCGCAGCGGCACGCGCTGCGACGAGGTTTCCACGATGCCCGCGGGGGTGATGGCATTCTGCTTGGCCAGCGAATCGAACAAGGTCTTCGGCGTGATGCCGAGCGTCGCCAGCTTGGCGTGCGAGAACTCGACGTAGATCCGCTCGTCCTGGGTGCCGTACAGATTGACCTTGGTGACACCGTCGACCTTCAGCAGGCGCTGCCGCATGCCTTCTGCGGCTTTCTTCAGCTGCGCGTAGTCGGCGCCGTCGCCGGTCATCATGTAGAGGATGGAATCGACGTCGCTGTATTCGTCGTTGATGTTGAGGTTGATCAGCCCGGTGGGGAGCGACGGCTGCACGTCGGCGATCTTCTTGCGCAGCAGATAGAACAGGTACGGCACATCCTTCGGCGGCGCGTTGTCCTTGAAGGAGACCTGCATGGCGGTGAAGGAGGGCTTCGAATAGGTCTGCACCTTGTCGAAGTAAGGCAGCTCCTGCAGCTTCTTCTCGATGGGGTCGGCGACCTGCTCCTGCAGTTCCTTTGCGGTAGCGCCGGGCCACATCGCAGTGACGACCACGACCTTCACCGTGAACGACGGGTCCTCGGCACGGCCGAGCTTCTGATAGGAGAAGAACCCGCCGACGGCGAGCGCGATGATGAGGAACAGGATCAGCGCGGGATGGCTGACAGCCCAGGCGGAGAGGTTGAAGCGATGCATCGGACGCCCCTCGCTCAGAACGTCAGGGCGGAGACGACGTGGACCTTTTGCGCGGGGTCCAGCTTCTGCACCCCAAGCACCACCACCTTGGCGCCTTCCTCGACGCCGCCGGAGATCAGCACGTCCTTGGTTTCGTAGGACTTCACCGTGACCGGCTTCAGCGCAACCGCGCCGGCGTCATCGACCACATAGAGCGACGAGCCGTTGCCCTGGCTGAACAGCGCCGAGAGCGGCACCCGCGCGATGCGCGCGGTGGTCGGATCGGACAGGGTCAGCGTCGCCGTCATGCCCAGCGACACGCTGTCGCCGGCATCGGGCAGCGAGAACTTTGCCAGATAGGTCCGCGTCGAGGCGTCGGCATTGGGCGCAATCTCGCGCAGCTTTGCAGCGTATGTCCTGGTCGGCTCCGACCACAGCGACACCGTGGCGACGCCATCCTTGGCGCGCCCGACCAGCGTTTCCGGAATTGCCACCACGGCTTCCTTTTCGGCGAAGCGCGCCACACGGATGGCCGTCTGACCAGCGGCAACTACCTGGCCGGCATCGATCAGCGTTGCGGTGACGACGCCGCGGGTATCGGCGAGCAGGGTGGCATAGGACAGACTATTCTTGGTGAGTTCGACCGAGCGCTCAGCTCGGTTCAACCGGGCGCGGGCCTCATCGGCGGCGGCCTTGGCCTGATCGAGCTGGGCCTGCGTCGACCAGCCCTTGCTGCGCAATTCGCTGGCGCGGCCTTCGGCGGCGCTGGCCTGCGCGAGCACGCCTGTGGCGGCGGACAGTTCGGCGACCGCCTGCTCGGCCTGCAGCTTCAGATCGACTTCGTCCAGAATCGCAAGGGCTTGCCCGACGTCGACGGTCTGTCCCACCTCGACCAGGCGTTTCGCCACCTTGCCGGTGACGCGAAAGCCGATATCGGTCTCGATGCGGGGCTTGATGGTGCCGACAAAGCTGCGCGCCGGGGATTCCGGCGTGTAATGCACCTCGGCGACCAGCACCGGGCGCTTGTTTTCGGCCTTTTCGGCGGGAGCCTTGCTGCAAGCGGCCAGCGCAAACGCCGGCAGGATCGCCAGCACGGCGGCCAGCTGACGGGATGAACGACGAAATCTCGGCTCACGCGACATCGGGCGCTCCTCGGCTGCAGGTCGGGGATAGCTTGAATTGTTGACTGACGAATGTCAATATTCGTCAGTCAACACAACAAGAGCAGATTGTCGCTCCCGGAAGGGACCGCGTCGCGGGCTGGCGTGGGAGTGGATGCCGCCGCGGCCTTGCGGAATCGATGCGGCAAACCCGGGGCAAAACGGCGGCAGGCGGATTCGTTGCGGCATCACCGTGGCGAGATCGCGCAAAAGCCGGGGCGCGCGCTCGGGATCAGCCGCAAGCGCTTGCTGCGGCTCGACTTTTCACCCCGAACGGGACGACGACTACTTCACCGGCCGCGCTGCCGCCGGCGCGACGAATTCCGTCGTCGTACCGTGCTTGCCGAACAGCACCAGCAGGCCTGCGACCAGCGGCAGGATCGCCAGCACCAAGAGACCGGTCGCCGTGCTGCCGGTGGCTTCCTTGATCCAGCCGATCAGATACGGCCCGCCGAAGCCGGCGAGGTTACCGATCGAATTGATCAGCGCGATGCCGCCGGCGGCGGCGGTGCCTGACAGCCACGCGGTCGGCAGCGTCCAGAACAGCGCAAAGGTGCAGAACACGCCGATCGCCGCCACGGTGATGGCCACCATGGTCAGCGTGGGATCCTGGATGTAGCCGCAGGCACCGAGCGCCAGCGCAGTGAGCAGCAGCGGCAGGCCGACATGCCAGACCCGCTCGCGGGTCCGGTCGGAATGCCGCGCCCACAGCACCATCGCCACCGAGCCGAACAGATAGGGGATCGCGGTGACGAAGCCGGTCTGCACATTGTTGAAGCCGAACGCCTTGACGATCTGCGGCAGCCAGAACTGCATGCCGTAAAGCGCGCCGACGAAGCCGAAATATACCACGCTCAGCAGCAGCACCTTTTTCGACGACAGCGCCTGCCCCAGCGTCATCCGGTGTTGCGCCTTGGCCTCGTGCTCGCTCGCGAGCTTCGCCGACAGCCAGGCCTTCTCCTCGGCGCTCAGCCAGGTCGCCTGCGACGGCTTGTCGGTGAGATAGAACCAGGTGACGATGCCGAGCACCACCGAGGGAATGCCCTCGATGATGAACAGCCACTGCCAGCCATGCAGTCCGAGCGTGCCGTCGAGGCCGAGCAACAGGCCCGACACCGGCGCGCCGATCACCGTGGACACCGGCACCGCGATGGCGAAGGCGGCGAGGAAGCGCGCGCGGTATTCGGCCGGATACCAGTAGGTGAGATACAGGATGATGCCGGGGAAGAAGCCGGCTTCGGCGACGCCGAGCAGAAAGCGCAGCGTGTAGAAACTCCAGGGGCCGCTGACCATGGCCATCAGCGCCGAGATGATGCCCCAGCTCACCATGATGCGGGCAATCCAGCGGCTGGCGCCGAATTTTTCCAGCGCGATGTTGCTGGGCACTTCGAAGATGAAATAGCCGATGAAGAAGATGCCGGCACCCCACGAGAACATGGTCGGCGTGAACTTCAGTTCCTCATTCATGGTCAGCGCGGCAAAACCGAGATTGACGCGATCGAGATAGGCCAGGAAATAGGCCAGCACCAGAAACGGAATCAGCCGCAGCGAAATCGCGCGGATGGTCGAGGTCTCGATGTCGGTCTTGGCTCCGCGCATCATCGCGCGCGCGCCGGCGGCGGTCTGGCTCATGGTTTGCTCCCGGTCGTTTCTCGTTCCGGCGTCTGACGCGCCGCAATCTTTCGTTGCTTCAATACAGAAGCACGACGCGCGGAGCAACGGCGGGAATGCGCTGCAGGAATGCTCCGGAACTTGTGGGCGAAGATTGCCCCTCACGGCATTGCGCACGGCGACGACCGCGACACTGCGCAACATTCTGCCGCGGCGTCCGACGGGCACTACGAAAAAATTTTAGCGGGGCGTCTTGAAACCGCGCGGCGGCTTTCGCATTTTTCGCAGCGTCCCGTTTTGAAAGGAGAGTTCGGGAGGTACACATGGATATCAATCTTTCCGCATCACCGCGCATCATCGATTTTCACGCCTTCATCCATCCCGCTTCGGCGTTCAAACATCCTGACGACGTGCTGCGCGACGACTCGCTGAGCCCGGCCGAGAAGCGGATCATCCTGTCGTCCTGGGCATCCGACGCCCACGCCGTGGAGTCACAGCCCTGGCTGCGCCAGGTGCCGGGCGGCAACCGCCCAGTGGCGCTGGCGGCCATTCTCGCAGCGCTGCGCCGGCTCGACGACGACGATGGGCCGCCCAGAGGCGGCATGGCGATCCGGCCATCGGATCTGGCGCGCGCCAGCAGCCCGCCTCCGGATTGCATAGCCGAGCACAGCTTGCCGCCGCGCTTCGACCGACGGAGCGATGCCGCGCTGGCGGCGTGATGCACGACGCGCCCGGACGAGCCGGGCGCGATCGCATCCGCGCAATCAGGCGAGCTTGTCCAGCGGCGCCGTCGGAGTGGCCTCGGCACTGACCGACAGGGTCGAGCCGTCGGCGAAAGCCAGGGTCGCCGGCCCGCGCGGGTGCAGGTTCATGGTGATCTTGTCGTCGCTGCCGTCGAAGGTGATGGTCGCGGTCTGCCCGGACACGCTGACATGGGTGCCTGCCGCGGAAATGCCCTGGCCGAAGTCCAGCCGCGTGTTGCGATCGGCGTAGACCGTATCCTTGCCGTCGCCGGCAGCGAAGCTGATCGTGGAATTGTCGCCCACCGAGATCAAATCGTCGCCGGTGCCGCCGTTGACGATAGCGTTGCCCGCGGCGGCATAGATGGAGTCGTTGCCGGCGCCGCCGCTGGCTTTGCTGTCGCTCCATACCGAGATCACATCGTTGCCGTCGCCGCCATCGACCTGGGCGCCCGACCAGGCGTCGATGCGGTCGTCGCCGCTGCCGCCGGAGACGATGGAGTTCGACCAGACGTGGATGGTGTCATTGCCGGCGCCGCCATCGACCTGGCTCTCCGACCACGCATCGATGCGATCGTCGCCGTCGCCGCCATGCACCCGCGAGTCCGACCACGCACGCACGGTATCGTTGCCAGCGCCGGCGTCGACCACGCTGCCGGACCACACGTCGATGGTGTCATTGCCGTCACCGGCATCGGCCAGGCTGTTCGACCAGCCGCTCAACACGTCGTTGCCGTCGGTGCCGGAGACGGTGGACAGGCCGAGCTCCTGCAGCCGCAGCAGGAAGCTTTTGACGACGTCGGACTGACCGATGCTCGCGGTCTTTGGCGGCACGGCCTTTCCGTCCGCATCATTCTTGGCATCATTGTTGGCGGGCGCGGCGGTCGCCTCGGGCGGCGCCGGGGCCGCGAAGTCCGGCGGCATCGGCGCCGTCGGCGCGATCATCGGCTTGGACCATGCGTCGTTGAGGGAGAGCTGAATCAAGGAAAACTGCCTGGCGTTGAGAAAAGATGATTTTTGACCGGGATGATAATTTCCGGCCGGCACGGTTAATTCTTCGTTGCCAGGACTTTCGGAGCATCGTCCCAGAAATTTCTATCTGATTGAATTCGTTCGAGTTTGTTCGCATCGCGTCAAATTGTCACGGTACATATTTACCGGGCCCGGCAGGACCGCTTGCCGCACCGCGCGGTCAGCCACTAGGCTGCCGGTAACAGCCGGGCCGCCATTGCGGCGGCACCGGCCAAAAAGCGAAAAGCGGGAGCCCATGAACGTCCAGGAAAAATTCGCCAGCGCATCGGCGGTTTCGACGCAGCATTTCGATGTCATCGTGGTGGGTGCCGGAATCTCCGGCGTCGGCGCAGCCTATCACCTCTGCAAGCAATGTCCGGGCACCAGCTTCGCGGTGCTGGAGACCCAGCACAGCTTCGGCGGAACCTGGCTGACCCATCGCTATCCCGGCATCCGCTCCGACAGCGACCTGCACACTTTCGGCTATCGCTTCAAGCCATGGACCTCGGCGCCGATCGCCACCGCCGCGGAGATCCTCGCTTATATGGGCGAGGTGATCGCCGAGAACGATCTGGCGCCGCACATCCGCTACAACCACCGCATCGAAACCGCGGCGTGGTCGTCGGCCGACAATCTGTGGACGCTGACAGTCAACCATGACGGCGTGACGTCGACCTACGCCACGCGCTTCCTGTGGATGTGCCAGGGCTACTACAACCACGCCCAGGGATTTACGCCGGAGTGGCCAGGCATGGCCGACTTCAAGGGGCGCATGGTGCATCCGCAGACCTGGCCTGAGGATATCGACCTTGCCGGCAAAAAGGTGGTGGTGATCGGCTCCGGCGCGACGGCCGCCACGCTGGTGCCGGCCATCGCCGACACATGCGCCCATGTCACCATGCTGCAGCGCTCGCCGACCTTCTTCATCACCGGCCGCAACGTCAACGATCTCGCCGAGACGCTGCGCCAGCTCGAGATCAAGGAGGAATGGATCCACGAGATCGTGCGCCGCAAGATCCTGTTCGACCAGGCCGCCTTCACCAAGCGCGCCGTCGAGGAGCCGGAGGTGGTGAAGCAGGAGCTGCTGAAGGGCGTCAAAGCCTATCTCGGCGAGGACTACGACATCGCCACCCATTTCACGCCGCGCTACCGGCCGTGGCGCCAGCGCATCGCCTTCATTCCCAACGGCGACCTGTTCCAGGGCATCAAGGCAGGCAAGGCGTCGGTGGTCACCGACGAGATCGAACGCTTCACGGAAAGCGGCATCGCCCTGAAATCCGGCAAGCAGCTCGACGCCGACATCGTCGTCACCGCCACCGGCTTCAACCTCAATGTGCTCGGCGACATCGCCTTCTCCATCGACGGCGAACCGCTCGACTTCTCGCAGACCGTCACCTATCGCGGCATGATGTTCACCGGCGTGCCCAACATGGTGTGGATCTTCGGCTATTTTCGCGCGAGCTGGACCTTGCGCGTCGACCTGGTCGCCGACTTCGTCTGCGCCCTGCTCAACCATATGGAAAACACCGGCGCGACCCGCGTGGAGCCCATGCTGCGGCCGGAAGACCGCGACATGCCGCTGCTGCCGTGGATCGATCCGGAAAATTTCAATCCCGGCTACATCATGCGCGGGCTGCATCTGCTGCCGAAGCGCGGCGACAAGGCGGAATGGCAGCACAACCAGGACTACTGGTCGGAGAAAAACGAGTTTCCCGCCATCGACCTGGAAGATCCGGTTTTCAGGTACGGGTGAGTTGTGTCCCGGACGCGGTGCGGCATTCTCAGACGATGCACTTGCATCGCCGATGCCGCTCCGCAGATCCGGGACCCTGCTCACTTCCTTTGCGCCCAAACTGGATCTGCGGTGCACTACGCCGCCAGAAGGCGGCGTAGTGCACCGCGTCCGGGGAACCCATCCAAGCCCGGGCTGCGCGAAACGACGGCCGTGTTTGCCTCCGATCCATCCTCCTGTAAGACGCCCGTCATCGCCTTGCGTGGCGGAGAGCGACCGGAGAATTCGCATCCATGACTGACCGAGCCAACCTTATCGCCGCCAAGGTCGAGGCCTTTGTCCGCAGCGTGGTGATTCCCTGCGAGAAGGATCCGCGCACTGGACCGCACGGCCCGAGCGATGAACTGGTGCAGGAACTGCGCGACAGGGCGCGCGCCGCCGGCGTGCTGACGCCGCACATTCTGCCGGACGGATCGCACCTGACGCAGCGTGAGACGGCAACGGCGCTGATCGCATCCGGTCTGTCGCCGCTGGGACCTCTGGCCTGCAACACCATGGCGCCCGACGAGGGCAACATGTACCTGCTCGGCAAGGTCGGCAGCGCCGAGCAGAAGGCGCGCTTCCTCGAGCCGCTGGTCTCCGGCCGCGCGCGCTCGGCGTTCTTCATGACCGAGCCGGCGGAAGACGGCGGCGCCGGCTCCGATCCGTCGATGATGCAGACCACCTGCACGCTCGACGGCAATCACTGGGTCATCAACGGCAAGAAGAAATTCATCACCGGCGCGGAGGGCGCCAAAGTCGGCATCGTGATGGCGAAGTCCGACGACGGCGCCTGCCTGTTCCTGGTGGACCTGCCGGACCCCGCGATCCGTACGCTGCGCATTCTCGACACCATCGACAGTTCGATGCCCGGCGGCCATGCCGAGGTGGCTATCGAGAACCTGCGGGTGCCTGCCGACCAGATGCTCGGCGCGGCCGGCGACGGCTTCAAATATGCCCAGATCCGCCTCAGCCCGGCGCGGCTGTCGCACTGCATGCGCTGGCTGGGCCTGGCGATCCGCGCCAACGAGATCGCCACCGACTATGCCTGCCGCCGCCATGCCTTCGGCAAGCCGCTGGTGGATCACGAAGGCGTCGGCTTCATGCTGGCGGAGAACCTGATCGACATCAAGGCGTCGGAGCTGATGATCGACTGGTGCGCCGGCGTGCTCGACACCGGCTCGCTCGGCACCGCCGAGAGCTCGATGGCCAAGGTGGCAGTGTCGGAATCGCTGATGCGCATCGCCGACCGCTGCGTGCAGGTGATGGGCGGCAACGGCGTCTCCGGCGACACCATCGTCGAGCAGGCCTTTCGCGAGATCCGCGCCTTCCGCATCTATGACGGCCCCACCGAAGTGCACAAATGGTCGCTCGCCAAGAAGATCAAGCGCGACTGGAAGAACGCACAGCATTGAGCGGGCCCGCGCATCACGGCTGGCGGCTTCTGCTGCGGCGGGAATGGATTTTGCCGCTGGCGATCCTGCTCAGCGGCGTGCTGCTGCAGTCGATGAACGTGCTGATGCTGGCCACCGTGCTGCCATCCATCGTCGGCGAGCTCGGCGGCGTCCACATGTTGAGCTGGCCGACCACCGCCTTTCTCGCCTCCTCCATTGTCGCCGCCAGCAGCGCCGGCATGATCGCGGCGGTCATCGGTCCGCGGCGGACCTACTGTCTTGGCGTGACAGTCTTCGGCTGCGGCGCGCTGTTCTGCTCGCTGGCGCCGACCATGGATTTCATCGTCGCCGGACGCCTGATCCAGGGGTTCGGCGGCGGCCTCGAAGTGGCCGTGGCCTATGTGCTGGTGCGCGGCACGTTTCCCGAGCCGGTGTGGGCACGGGTGATCGCGCTGCTGTCGACGGGCTGGAGCATGTCGGTGCTGATCGGCCCGATGGTCGGCGGCCTGTTCGCCCGTTACGGCCACTGGCGCGCCGCGTTCGTCACGACCGCCGCCGTCGCCGCGCTGCTGGCGGTCGGCGCCTTCTTCCTGCTGCCACGGACAATCGCGCCCGGCACGACGCCCCGCGTCCCGTTCGGGCGTCTCGCTTTGATCTGCATCGCCATCGCCGCGATGTCGTCGGCATCGATCGTCGCCGCTCCGCTGACCCAGGCCGGGCTGATCGCGCTGGCGATCCTGTCGCTGGCGCTGATGCTGCGCATCAACCGTGCGGCCACGTCGCCTTTGCTGCCGACCGACGCGTTTTCGCTGCGCACGCCGGCCGGCGTCGGGTTGTGGCTGGCGCTGCTGCTGTGCATCGCGTTCAGCCCGCTGCAGATCTACGTGCCGATGTTCCTCCAGCACTTCCAGGGACTCGATCCGCTGGCCGCCGGATTTGTCGTCGCCAGCGCCTCGCTGGGCTGGACCTGCGCATCGCTGGTCACCGCCGGCGTGCCGAAGCCATGGCCGCAACGGCTGATGGTGACGGGACCGGCGACCATGATCGTCAGCCTGATGGCGCTGGCCTGGCTGACGTCGAGCTCGGCAACGGCGCCCCTGCTTCCGGCCATCGCGCTGCTCGGCATCGGCATGGGCCAGTGCTGGCCGTTCGTTGCGCACAGCGTCATGAGCAGCGCCAGGCCCGGCGAGGAGGCGGTGGCCGCCACGTCGGTTCCCACCGTGCAGCAAATGGGCTTCGCCCTCGGCGCGGCCGCTGCCGGACTCGCCGCCAACCTCAGCGGCCTCGGGGACGACGTGTCCGCCGCAGGCATGGCAAGCGCCGCGTTCTGGGTTCCGGCGAGCTTCGGGATGATCGCGCTCGGCGCTTGCCTGATGGCGTTGCGCCTGCGGCGACTACGCGGGGCGGCCACGTAAACACGGGCGTTTGCAGCGCGGCATTTTGCGCTTGCGTCGTTCTCGCTCATGCCCGTAATTTGGCGCGAAACCTGAAAGAAGCAGATGCGCTTTGTCGTTGCGTTGGTGACTATCCTGGCAGCAGGTCCGAGCTGGGCCGCCAGTACAATCGTCAAGGACGGCGGCACGCTGGACGTTGCCGGCGTCACCTACCGGCTGGACGGCATCGACGCCCCGTCCGTCGATCAGACCTGCATCGACGAGCACGCCGACTCCTGGGCCTGCGGCGTCGATGCGCGCGATCGCCTGACCAGGATGATCGCCGATCGCAAGGTGACCTGCGAGGACCTCGGCGCCGATGCCACGTTCAAGCAGCGCCGCGCCGGCCTCTGCACCATCGATGGCGACAAGGACAGCCTCAACCGGCAACTGGTGCGGCTGGGCTATGCCGTCAGCGTCGAGCCCTCGGTCAAGGGCCGCTTCGCGGCCGACGCCGCGACCGCAAGGGATGCCCGCGCGGGATTATGGCGCGGCTGCTTCGTGGCGCCGCAGGATTTCCGCCGCTGGGACAAGACGGCGCCGTTGCTGGGCACATCCTGCGCCAGCGACAAGGATCAGGAACTGCGCGCATCGCTGTTTCCCGACGAACCGGTCACGCCGCCGGGTTGTTCGATCAAGGGCAAATATTCTGCGCGCGCCCGCGTGACCGGTCACGTCGGCATCTTCCACATGCAGGGCTGTCGCAGCTATGCCGCCCTCGCCAAGCTGGAGCGCTGGTTCTGCTCCGCCGAGGACGCACAGGCCAACGGATTTCGCAAGGCGTTCAATTGCCTTGGCAGCAGCCGACGGCAGCCCTGACCGGCAACCTTGCGGCTCGCCGCCGCGCAGCATTGAACGAAGCTGCCGCTTGCGCGACCAATGGCGATGAGCGAGAGCGGCCCAGCGACCAGCCCGAGTGAATCCGAGTGCCGCCATGACAAGGTGCGCGAATGGATCATCGACGCGCTTTCGCTGGCTACGGCCGGAGCTGCCGTTTCTCATTACAATCCGGACGGCATTCTGGCCACGATCATCATCGCCGCCGGCGCATCGGTGGTCGGGGCTGTGGTCTGGCGAACCCTCTGGGTTTTGAGTAGCATCATGCTCGCAAGCGTCGGCGTGTTGATCTACTTCTTCACCCTCATGCACGCGATGAGCTTTGGGCTGCCCGCCATGGTGCTCGCGATGTTCGTTCCCGGGATCGCACAGGCCTATGTGATCTGGGCGTTGTGGGCCGCAACAGGCACGCTGCTGCATCCGCTGATGCTGATGTGCCTGGCGTGGCTGGTTCTGCTCGGGATCTGCCTGTTCGAACAGAAGCTGTTCGCAGGTTGGCGTCCACGACGGTCGAAAGTCACGTCGCTCTGCTAGCGCCGCCGTCTTGTCGATTGTTCCGGCGAACGCTCACGATATTGTTTACGGGGATCGGGACAACCGCGGTGCGAGCCGCGCATCCGGCGGCTATGCTGCGGGCATCCCTGCCTCGCCGCATCGCGGCTTTTCCCGGAGCTGTCATGTCGAAAACCGTCGCCGATGAACTCGTCCATGTGCTCGAAACAATCGGCGTGCAGCAGATCTTCGGCCTGATCGCCGACTCGCTCAATCCGCTGGCGGATTCGGTGCGGCGCAGTTCCATTGAATGGGTCGGCGTGCGCCATGAGGAAGGCGCGGCGCTGGCCGCCGCGGGGCAAGCCAAACTCACCGGCCGGCTCGGCGTCTGCGCCGGCTCAACGGGGCCGGGCTCGACCCATCTGGTGGCCGGACTCTACGAGGCCGCGCGCGACCACGCGCCGGTGCTGGCGCTGTCCGGCGAGATGGCGCGGGCGCAGAAGGGCACCGACTTCTTCCAGACCACCGAGCCGGATCTGCTGTTTCGCGACGTGGCGCTCTACACCCAGACAGTGTCCACCGCCGCGCAGGCGCCCGGCGTCATTCATCAGGCAATCTCCGCCGCCTATGCCGGCCCCGGCGTCGCGCATCTGACCTTGCCGGTGGACGTGCTGACATCGAAAGCGGCGGGCGCGACCGCGAGTCTGGCCACGCTGGTCCCCCGCGGCGAGATCCTGCCCAACGACGCCGCAGTGAACGAGGCCGTCCGGCGCATCGACGCGGCCGAGAGCGTGGTCATCATGTGCGGCCATGGCGCGCTCGGCACCGCCGAGTTGTTGCGCGCGCTGAGCGACAGGTTGAAAGCGCCTTTGGTGCATTCGGTGCGTGGCAAGGAGATCATGGCGTTTCATGACCCGCGCTGGATGGGCGGCCTCGGCATGATCGGCACCAAGGCGGTCTACAACGCCGTGCATGACTGCGACCTGCTGGTCATGGTCGGCACCGACTATCCCTATTCCAACTTCCTGCCGCCCAAGGGCCACGTCATCCAGATCGACGAGCGCGCGCAAGTGCTGGGCCGGCGCACGCCGACCGAACTCGGCGTCATCGGCTCGGCGCGGCCGACGCTGAAACTGCTGCTCGACAAGGTGGCCGCCAAGACGGACGGAGACTTCTTCGACAAGACAAGCCGCGCACGCGCGAAATGGGATGCCATGCTCGACGAGCAGGCCGACCCCGCGCGCAGCAAGGACAAGATCCACCCGCAGGCGGTGGCGCGCATGGCCGGCGACCTGGCGCGGCCGGACGCCATCTTCGTGCTCGATACCGGATTGAACACGCTGTGGTCGGCCAACTACATCCGGCAGCACGGCACCCAGCGCATCACCGGCTCGTTCAACAACGCTGCCGTGGGCACCGCGGTCGGCCAGGGCAACGGCATCCAGGCGCTGGACCGCAGCAAGCAGGTGATCGTGCTGACCGGCGACGGCGGCTTCAACATGCTGATGGGTGAGTTCATGACCGCCGTGCATCACAAGCTGCCGATCAAGGTCATCGTCTACAACAACTCCGCCCTCGGCCTGATCACGCTGGAAGCCGAAAGCGTCGGCCTCGCGCCGTTCCGCGAGGCGATCGAATTCCCCAATCCGGATTTCGCCGCACTGGCGCGCGCCTGCGGCGCGCAGGGGTTCACGGCGAAGCTGCCCGGCGAGCTGAAGAAGGCCATCGCCGACGCACTGGCCTGCGACGGTCCTGCCATCGTCGATTGCGTGGTCGCAGCGGACGAAGTGCCTAACCTGCCGCATATCGAAGCCAGCATGGTCGGCAACTATGCGCTGGCGAAGATCAAGGAAGCGGTGATGGCAGTCACCGGCTGACCCTCCCGGCGGCAGGCGCGACTTCACGGTCGCGCGCCACCCCGCCGGCCGGTGGGCGAAATGCGGCCAGGTCGGCGCAGGCTTCGGTCGCCGGCGAAACTCTGCTCTGCAGAGAACGCGCAGCCGGCGACTGTCGTCGCACCCAACGCATACCCGCCCAGCCGGGTTCGTCATTGCGAAGCGTGAAGCGACGAAGCAATCTGGGAACCACAAGAAGAATGACCGGATGGCTTCGTCGCAAGTGTTCTTCGCAATGACCTCTCCTTCAAGGATGACCCGCCGCTCATGACCGAAGCCATTGCAACGCCTGCCGCCGCGCCTGCGAAAAATCCTTTGCCGCGCTGCGCCACCCCGGCTTCCGCGCCCAGTTCATCACCTATGTGATCGCCATGATGGCGGACAATATCGAGCACGTGATCAGCTACTGGGTGGTGTTCCAGAAATTCCAGTCACCAGCGCTTGGCGGCTTCGCCATCCTGTCGCACTGGCTGCCGTTCCTGCTGTTCTCGGTGGCCTCCGGCGCGCTGGCGGACCGCTTCGATCCGCGCCGCGTGATCCAGGCCGGCATGGGCCTGTTCATCACCGCCTCGCTCGGCTGGGGCTATTTCTTCGTCACCGACACGCTGCAGATGTGGCAGGCCATGGTGCTGCTGGTGATCCACGGCTGCGCCGGCGTGCTGTGGCAGACGCCGAACCAGATGCTGCTCTACGACGTGGTCGGCGGCAAGGATCTGGAAAGCGCGGTGCGGCTCAACGCCATGGCGCGCTATCTCGGCATCCTGATCGGCCCCGCGGTGGGCGGCGTGATCCTGCTGGCGCTCGGCCCGGCCCACGGCATCATGCTCAACACCATCTTCTACCTGCCGCTGGTGCTGTGGCTGATGAAGGCGCCCTACGGCCCCAAATTCCGCAAGGGCACGCCGCCGCCGCGCCGTGCTGTGCGCGGCCTTGCCGACATCGTCACGACCATGCGCGATGTGCGGCCGCACCGGGTGATCGTGTCGATGACGCTGCTCGCCGGCGCGGCGTCGTTCTTCGTCGGCAACGCCTACAGTTCGCAGATGCCGGGCTTCGCCGGCGATCTCGGCCATGGCGACCCAGGCGTCGCCTACAGCTCGCTGCTGGCGGCGGATGCGGCCGGCGCAATGGCCGCCGGCCTCGCGCTGGAAGGACGCGGCCTGCTGCCGCCGCGGCCGCGCACCGCGGTGCTGCTGGCGATATCGTGGTGCGCCGCGCTGACTGCCTTCGCGCTGTCGCGCAGCTATACGCTGGCGCTGCTGTTCCTGTTCGCCGCGGGCTTCCTCGAACTGTCGTTCAGCGCCATGGCGCAGAGCCTGGTGCAGCTCAACGCGCCCATGGAGATGCGCGGACGCGTCATCGGCCTGTTCAACATGGCGAGCCTTGGCCTGCGCGCCTTCAGCGGCATCTCTGTCGGCCTTGTCGGCAGCCTGATCGGCATCCACTGGTCGCTGGCCTTGTCGGCGCTGGCAACCATGACGGTGGCCGGCGGCCTGCTGGCGCTGCGCTGAGCGCACGCACACGAACGCGCAACCTCTTGAAGTCGGGTGTTCTGAACAAAGAACACTGAAGCGTTTTTAAAAATGCAATTTCGCGCGTTGCACAAATTCGCGCCTCAATGTTTCGAAGCTTGCCCAAAGCGGGAGCAGGCGACGCGCGGATGGCCCACCAAACCTCCGACTTCTTCTGGCATCGGCAATGCCAGATAATGGCACGCAAGTTGCGTTAGAGGCGGCATCAGGGAGAACCGATGCCGCCCATGCCCGTCCAACTCACCGTCAGCAACGTCACCAAGTCCTTCGCAGCCAAGGCCGGCGAGGTGCGCGTGCTCGACGATCTCTCATTCACCATCAACGAACGCGATTTTGTCAGCATCATCGGCCCGTCCGGCTGCGGCAAGACGACGATCTTCAACATCATCGCCGGCCTGCTGGAACCCGATGGCGGCACCATGCACTACCGCGGCGAGGAGATCGAAAGCCTGCGCGGCCGCGTCGGCTACATGATGCAGAAGGACCTGCTGTTTCCGTGGCGCACCGTGCTCGGCAATGTGCTGCTCGGGCTGGAGACGCGCGGCGTCGACAGGCAGGAAGCCGAGGCCAAGGCGCGCGACTATCTCAAGGGTTTTGGCCTTGCCGGTTTCGAGAACGCCTATCCGAAAACGCTGTCCGGCGGCATGCGGCAGCGCGTGGCGCTGATCCGCACGCTGATCATGGATCCCGACATCCTGCTGCTCGACGAGCCGTTCTCGGCGCTGGACTACCAGACGCGGCTATATCTGGAAGGCGTGCTGAAGGATGCGGTCGAGACCTACCACAAGACGGTGATCCTGGTGACCCACGACATCGACGAGGCCGTGGCGCTGTCGAAGCGCGTGGTGGTGCTGTCGGGCCGTCCGGCGCGGGTCAAGATCGTGCACGACATCGACATTTCCGCGCACTCGCCCATCGAGGCGCGCAACGACGCAAAGTTCTCCGGCTACTTCAACAAGCTGTGCGCCGAATTGGACATCCAGACCGAGAAGACATCGTGAGCCTCGTGATCCCCAACGCCACCACTGCCACGCCGCTGAAGACATCCAAACGTCGCGCCAGAAAACGCTCGGCCTTCGACACCACGCTCGGCCGCGCCGCGCTGCAATTGCTGGCGGTGATCGTGTTCTTCGCGATCTGGGAGGCCGGCGTGCGCATCGGCTGGATCTCGGCCTTCCTGATGGGTTCGCCGTTCGGCATCTTTGCCCAGGCGTGGAAGCTGATCGTGACCGGCGAGCTGCTGTCCGACACCTGGTACACGCTGTTCGAGGCGATCCTCGGCTTCATCATCGGCACCATCGCCGGCTCGCTGGTGGGCCTGGCGCTGTGGTACTCGACATTCGTCGCCAAACTTGTCGAGCCCTTCATCGTCGCCATCAATTCGGTGCCGAAGATCGCGCTGGCGCCGATCGTGGTGCTGTGGTTCGGCACCGGGCTGATCTCCAAAGTGGCGCTGGCGGTATCGCTCACCGCTCTGGTGGCGCTGATCGCGGCCTATCAGGCGGCCAAGGACGCCGACACCGACCTGCAGTCGCTGATGATCTCCATGGGCGCCGACAAGCACCAGGTGTTCTGGCAGGCGGTGGTGCCGTCGACCCTGCCGGCGATCATCGCCACCTTCCGCATCAATATCGGCTTCGGGCTGGTCGGCGCGGTGGTCGGCGAGTTCATCTCGTCGCAGCGCGGCCTCGGCCACATGATCTTCATCGCCTCCAGCCTGTACGACCTCAACTCGGTCTGGGTCGGGCTGTTCACGCTGATGGTGATGGGCTTCGTCCTCTATTACGTGATCGACATCATCGAGCGCAAAACGCTGCCGTGGAAGATGACCGGCACCTCGCACCAGATCCAGGTTTGAATTTCCTTCCCACCCACGGAGACCTTTCCATGTCGTTGCTCAAGCGTATCGTCGGCGCCACCGCGCTGGCCGGATTGCTGCTCGCCACCCCGGCGATGGCCCAGACAAAGAAGGTGGTGATCTCGCAGGCGTTCCAGTCGATGCTGTACCTGCCGCTCTACGTGGCCATCGACGAGGGCTTCTTCACCGCGCAGGGCCTCGACGTCACCAAGGAAACCGCCGGCGCGCCAAGCGTGGCGCTGTCCGCGGTGATTTCCGGCAGCGCGCAGTTCTCGATCCACGGCCCGGAATGGACCGCGATCGCCGCCTCCAAGGGCGCGCCGGTGGGCATCATCGCCAATGTGGTCAACGGCGCCGCGGTGTGGATCGCCACCGCGCCGGACTTCAAGTTCACCGACATCAAGGGCCTCAAGGGCCAGAAGATCGTCACCGGCACCATGCCGACCACCAGCACCTCGCTGTTCATCAAGCTGCTGAAGGAGAACGGGCTGGACGCCAAGACCGATGTGGAGATGATCCAGGTGGCGATCGGCACCGAGCCCGGACCGTTCCTGGCCAAGCAGGCCGACGTCGCCGTGATGTACGAGCCCGGCCTCGACCAGGTGGTCGCCAAGGGCATGAAGGTGGTGTTCGGCTTCCCGAAGGCCTACGGCGCCTACGCCTTCTCCGCCGTCACCGCGCGCAACGACGTCGACCCCGACCTCGCCCAGCGCGTCACCAACGGCATGGAAATGGCCATGCGCTTCATGGCCAAGGACCCGGCCAAGACGGTGGCCGTCGCGCAGAAGGAATTCCCGACGCTGGACCCGGCGGTGGTGGAATCCGCCGTCAAGCGCATGATCGCCGACGGCGTCTATCCCCCGAGCGTCGACATCTCCGCGCCGTCGCTGAAGGTCTCCATGGATACCCAGATTGCACTCGGCAATCTTTCCGCGCAGCCCGACTACGACAAGTTCGTGGTGAAGAAGTACATCGAACCGGCGCTGAAGCTGAAGTAAGGTCGGACAGCAGATCTCAGGCTCGTGCCCCGGATGCGGTGCAACGCGTCGCACTTGCGACGTGGTGCGCCGCTGATCCGGGGCCCAGCTTGCTGTTAAAGTAGTGGGTCCCGGATCTGCGAAGCGGCATAGCGGCGATGCAAGTGCATCGCCTGAAATGCCGCATCGCCTCCGGGACACAAATTTTGCGTCTGGCGCTTATTTCAGGAAACACCACCATGACCTCCCTCATCGTTCCCGACGCCGGGGTTCTCGAACTGCTGCGCAGCTTCAGGGCCGACGAAGCCTCGGCCGACACCTACGCCGCCGCGCAGCTCGAAAAAGCAAAGGCCATCGAGCCGGTGCTGAAGGCGTTCGAGGTGCTGCCGACCGACATCACGCGAAAGCCCGGGCCGCTGTCCGGCATTGCGGTTGCCATCAAGGACATCATCGCCACAGCGGACATGGTGACCACCAACGGCTCGCCTGTTTACAGGGACCACGTGCCGGCCGCCGATGCCTGGGTGGTGGAGCGGCTGCGCAATCTGGGCGCGACGATTTTCGGCAAGACCGTCTCGACCGAATTCGCCTGGCGGCATCCCGGCCCCACCACCAATCCATGGAACGCCAAGCACACGCCGGGCGGTTCGTCGTCCGGCTCGGCCGCGGCCGTGGCCGCCGGCATCGTGCCGCTGGCGCTGGGCTCGCAGACGCTGGGATCGGTGATCCGCCCGGCGGCGTTCAACGGCGTGGTCGGCTTCAAGCCGAGCTTTGGCGCGATCCCGCGCAGCGGCGTGCATCCGCTCAGCCCCTCGCTCGATCATGTCGGATTTTTCGCGCGTCGCGTCGACGACGTGGCGCTGGCACTGTCACTGCTGGCAGGCAGCAGCGACAGCGATCGCCATGGACGCACGCTGCCCGCGTTCGAAGTATCGATCGCGGATGGCGTGCAACCGCAGGCGATGCCGCGGCTCGCAGTGGTGCGCTTCGCCAAATACGATCGCGTCGAAGCAGCGCAACAGCAGTTGCTCGACGCTGGAATCGAAAAATTGCGCAGCGCCGGCGCTGTCGTGGAGGAACTGGAGCTGCCCGCACTCGACGCCGGCAACTGGGATGCGATCAATGCCATCCTCGCTGCCGAGGGTGCTTCGATCTTCGAAGACCTGGTGACGCGGTTTCCGGATCGCACCAGCGTCAGGCTCAAGGAGCTGGTGCAGAGCGGCAAGGCCATCGCCGCCACCGATTATCTCGCAGCCCGTGCGCAACAGGCAAAACTGCAGGCGGCCTTCTCCGACGATCTCGCCGGCTTCGACGCGGTGCTGACGCTGCCGGCCTTCGGCGAGGCACCGGAGGGACTGGGCTACACCGGCGACGCCGAATATTGCGCGCCGTGGACGCTGCTCGGCGTGCCGGCAATCGCATTGCCCGCGGGCTTCGGCACCAAGGGCCTGCCGCTCGGGCTGCAACTGGTCGGGGCTTACAGGCAGGACCTGCATCTGCTGCAGGTGGCGAAATGGGTGGAGAGCGTGCTGGGGTGGCGCTCCCTCTCCCCGCTCTGCGCGGGGAGAGGGCCGGGGTGAGGGTCGGGGCACGGCATCACCGCGACTGAGCGGCAGGCACATCAGCAAGTGAATATTGAGTCAGTGCCCCGCCCCTCACCCGACATTCGCTTCGCGAATGTCGACCTCTCCCCGCGCAGAGCGGGGAGAGGTGAGAATCGCGGTTACTTCGTCACCGCGCCGTCGGGATGGGTGGGATCGACCCACAGCACGTTCTCGACCTTTTCCGCCGGCTCGATGTCGAGATTGATCGCCACTGCCTCGCCGTCGCTGCGCACCAGCACGCATTCCAGCACCTCGTCGGGGCTGGCGTTGATTTCCTGATGCGGCACGTAAGGCGGCACGAAGATGAAATCGCCGGGACCGGCCTCGCCGGTGAACTGCAGGCGATCGCCCCAGCGCATCCGGGCCTTGCCCTTCACGACGTAGATCACGCTTTCGAGGTGGCCGTGGTGATGCGCGCCGGTCTTGGCGTCGGGCTTGATTGACACGGTGCCGGCCCAGAGCTTCTGCGCGCCGGTGCGGGCGAAGTTGATCGCCGCCTTGCGGTCCATGCCGGCGGTGGACGGCACGTTGGGATCGAGCTTGTCGGCAGGGATCACGCGAATGCCGTCGTGCTTCCAGCGGTCGGGATCGTGGCTGTGATCGTGGTCGTGAGAATGATCGTGCGAATGGTCGTGAGGATGATTGTGGTCGTGTCCGGACATGATGTTGCTTTCGGTGGTTCCGCGGCGCGTCGCGAAAGGATGCGACATCACGTCCCGGAGAGCGAGGAACATTCAACTGAGCTGGCGCTTGTCTCGGCGAAGCTCACGCAGGGCCGGGCATTCGGAAAGTCGTTTTCCCGATGCCGGCCTCAACCCGAGAGGAGTACCCCATGGGTGCCACCACAGACAAGATCAAGGGAACCGCGAACGAACTGGCCGGCAAGGCCAAGCAGGGCATTGGCGAAGCCACGGGCAACGATCGCCTGCAGGGCGAAGGCCTGATCCAGGAAGGCAAGGGCCACGCGCAGCAGGCCGTCGGCGATGCCAAGCAGGCCGCCAAGGATGCCGCCGACAAGGCCGCGGACTTCGCGCACAAGAAACTCTGAGCGAATTTCAGCGGGCGGAGTTTTGACTCCTCCGTACGCTGAGGCGACGCTGCGAAAGCCGGTCCCGCAAGGGGCCGGTTTTTTGCGTTCAGGAGTTACCAGGACACGACCCGTTTCCCGGACGCGGTGCGGCATTCTTCATGCCGCTCCGCGTCCGGGATCCCCGTGCATGACAACGGCGGGACCCCGGATCTGCAGCGCACCACGCCGCTTCGCGGCTTGGTGCGCTGCGTCCGGGGAACGGTCCCTCGGTTCGTCACGAGACCCTCAATACCCCAGCGCGCAGCCGTCCTTGCGGGGTTCGGAGCCGCCGGTGAGCGTGCCCTTCTCCCAGTCGATCCAGATCGCCTGGGCGCCGCCCCACGGCGAAACCGGGCGTCCGATGACGTGGCCGATTTTCGCCAGTCCGTCGGCGATCTCGCTGGAGACGCCGCTCTCAAGCCCATAGACGCCCTCGTAATGCAGGCCGCGCGGCAGGTCGATGGCCTCCTGCACGTCCATGCCGTAGTCGACCATGTTGGTCAGCACGTGGGTTTGCCCAACCGGCTGGTACTGGCCGCCCATCACAGCGAACGACATTTTGGCGCGGCCGTTTTCCGTCGTCATGGAGGGGATGATGGTGTGCAGCGGGCGCTTGCCCGGGGCGATGCAGTTGGGATGGCCGGGCTGCACGCGGAAGCCGGCGCCGCGGTTCTGCATCACCACGCCGGTCTTGTTCGACACGACAGCCGAACCGAACGCATGCGCCACCGAATTGATGAACGAGCAGACGTTGCGATCCTTGTCGATCACGGTGATGTAGACGGTCTCGGGATTGATCGGCGGCTTGACGTCGGGCAGTTCGACCAAAGCGTCCATGCGAATTTTTGCGGCCCAGTCGGCGGCGAACTGCTTGGAGAGAATGCGCTCGATGTCGATGCCGACATAAGCGGGATCGCCGATGTCCTGCTCGCGCATCAGGTAGGCGATGCGCGCAGCCTCGGCCTCGAGGTGGAAGCGCTCGATGCTCAACGGCGGATATTTGGCCAGATCGAAGTTGCTGAGGATGTTGAGCATCACCAGCATGGTGATGCCCGGGCCGTTGGGCGGGCACTGCCAGACGTCGAGGCCCTTGTAGTTGGTCGACAGCGGCGTGGTGCGCTCGGTCGTGTGGTCGGCGAAGTCCTGCATGGTGTGCAGGCCGCCGTTGGCGCGCAGCGTCTCCACCATGTCCTCGGCGACATAGCCCTTGTAGAAGCCGTCGGGGCCGAGCCTGGCGATGGTGCGCAGGGTCTGGCCCAGTTCCGGCTGCTTCATGACGTCGCCGGCCACCGGCGCCTCGTTGTTCTTCAAGAGATAGCGCGGCGCATTGATGCCGGCGCGGATCTTCTCGAGATTGTTCTTCCAGTCGAAGGCGACGCGCGGCGCCACCACATAGCCCTCCTCGGCGGCCTTGATGGCCGGCTGCAGCAGGGTGTCGAGGCCGAACTTGCCGTGATCCTTCAGGATCGTCGCCCAGGCATCGATGGAGCCGGGAACGGTAACCGCGTGCGGGCCCGTGGTCGGGATCGCATACATCTTGCGCTCCATGTACCACTCCGCGGTCGCGGCCTTCGGCGCGCGGCCGGAGCCGTTGTAGGAATGCACCCGGCCCTCGCCCTTGGGCTGGATCAGCGCAAAGCAGTCGCCGCCGATGCCGGTGGACTGCGGCTCGATCACCCCTGCAGCGCGCAGGCGGCCACCGCCGCGTCCGCCGCCGTGCCGCCGGCCTTCAGCACCTCGATGGCGGTCAGCGTCGCCTGCGGATGCGAACTCGCCGCCATGCCGTTAAGTGAATGGACCGTGGAGCGGCCGGCGAGATGGAAATTCCTCATGCCAAGATTCTCATTTCAGGTGGTTTGCGCCGATCGGGCGCCGGTTTGGAGACGGGGAACGCAGCGTATCTGGCATGCCAAGGCCGTCGAGGGCAATGCTCAGAGCGGGATGACGGCTGTGCGCCGGCCTTTCCCCGGCTCCGCGGCGCTGGTAAACCCCCGCCATGTTCAAGGTTGCCGCTCTCTACCAGTTTGCCGCTTTGCCGGATTTCGCCGAGCTGCGCGAACCGCTGCGGGTGCTGTGTGCCGGCCTCAATCTCCGGGGCAGCGTGCTGCTGGCCGAGGAAGGCATCAACGGCACCGTGGCGGGCACCGACGACGCCATCGACGCCCTGGTGGCGGAGCTGACGCAGGGCGCGCTGTTCGGTGGACGGCTGGACCGGCTCGAACTGAAATTCTCCCGCGCCTCGGCGATGCCGTTTCTGCACCTGAAAATCAGGCTGAAAAAGGAAATCGTCACGCTGGGCGCGCCGCACGCCGATCCCACCCGGCAGGTCGGCACCTATGTCGATCCCGCCGACTGGAACGCGGTGATGGCCGATGACGACACGCTGCTGCTCGACACCCGCAACGCCTTCGAGGTGGCGATGGGCACGTTCGAAGGCGCGGTCGATCCGCAGATCAAGAGCTTCGGCCAGTTCAAGGACTTCGTCGCCCGCACGCTCGATCCGGCGAAGCACCGGAAGATCGCGATGTTCTGCACCGGCGGCATCCGCTGCGAGAAGGCCAGCTCCTATTTGCTGGCGCAGGGCTTTGCCGAGGTCTTTCACCTCAAGGGCGGCATTTTGAAATATCTCGAGCAGGTGCCGGAGCGGGAGAGCCGCTGGCGCGGCGACTGCTTCGTGTTCGACGGCCGCATCGCGCTCGGCCATGGACTCAAGGAAAGCCAGTCGATCGCCGCGGACGCGCCGATCAATTCCGACGATTTCGACCTGCTGCACGCGCGCGCGAAAGAGGCCGCCCATGACTGAGGCCGAACTGAGCGCGCGCATCGACGCGCTGGAAACCCGCCTGACCTATCAGGACGAGACCATCGAGACGCTCAACGCCACCATCACCGCGCAATGGAAGCAGATCGACGCGCTGACAAGGCAGGTCGCGACATTGGGCGAGCGCGTGCAGGAAGCCGAGCACAATTCCGGCGCGCCCAGCAACGAACCGCCGCCGCATTATTGAGATCAAGCGAAGGCGCAAATGGTCTCCCTCCCCGGAGCGCAGCGCAGCCGCGCGAGGTGGGGAGGGTCGGCCGAACGAAGCGATGCGCAGCATCGCTAAAGTGGAGGCCGGGGTGAGGGCGCACCAAGCTCGGTGGCGTATGTTGCGCCGCCCCCACCCGACCGGCCTGACGGCCGGCCACCCTCCCCACCACGCGAAGCTTCGCTTTGGGGGAGGGATAAGAAGCCTGCCTCGCTGCTTACGATGCAGCCCCCATCGCCAGTCTCTGATCCCGCAACTCGCGCTTCAGCACCTTGCCGATGGCGCTGCGCGGCAAAGTATCGACCAGCGCGACGTCGTTGAGGCGCTGGAATTTGCCAACGCGAGAATTGGTCCATTGCTTCAGCTCGGCGGCATCCACCGCCGCACCCGGCCGCAGCACCACGAACGCCACCGGGGTCTCGCCCCATTCCTCCGACGGCATCGCCACGACAGCGGCTTCCAGCACGTCGGCATGCCCCGTCAGCACGGCCTCGAGATCGCTGGGATAGATGTTGAAGCCGCCGGAGATGATCATGTCCTTCTTGCGATCCATCAGCGTGAGGAAGCCGTCCTCATCGAAGCGGCCGACATCACCGGTGCGGACATAGCGCTTGCCGGTGGCGTCGTGCCAGAACGTTTCGGCGGTCTTGGCGGGCTGGTTGAGATAGCCCTGCATGATGACAGGCGAATGGCCGAAGATCTCGCCGATCTCGCCCGGGCCGACCGGCTTGCCGTCGTCGTCAAGCAGGATGATCTCGTGGTCGGGCATCGGCTGGCCCACGGTGTGCAGCTTGTCCGGGTGCTCATGTGCCAGCAGCGCGCAGGAGCCGCCGCCCTCGGTCATGCCGTAATATTCGGTGAGCCCGCCGGGCCAGCGCTTGAGGATGTCGGCCTTCAGCGCCGCGCCGAACGGCGCCGAGGTGGAGAACTTCATCACGAAAGAGGAGAGGTCGAAGCTGTCGAAATCCGGCAGCGCCATGATGCGGCGATACTGCACCGGCACCAGCATGGCATGGGTGGCGCGGTGTTTGGCGCTGAGTTCGAGGAAGCCACGGGCGTCGAACTTCTTCATCAGCACCACGGTGCCGCCGCCGGCGAAGGTCGGATTGAAGCAGACCAGAGTGGTGTTGGAATAAAGCGGCGTTGACAGCACGGTGACGGCGTCCGGCCCATAGCCGAGCGGATCGAGCTGGCCGTACTGCCGCCAGCGCAGGTGGTGGGTGTGGACGATGCCCTTCGGCGTGCCCGTGGTGCCGGAGGAATAGATGATGTTGAACACCCAGTCCGGATCGACCGTCACCGGCGCGGGTTTTGCGGGAGCGGCGTCACACCAGGCGCTGAATGTCTGTCCGGCGCTGCCGTTGTCTAGCGCGACACGCTGCACGCTAGGCTCAATCGCCGCCGAGGCCAGCGAGACTGCGGTGGCGTCGTCCATGAACAGGATTCTTGCGTCGGCATCCTTGACCATGGCGGCGAAGTCGACGGGCGTCGATGACGGCGCCAATGGTGCCACCGCGACGCCGGCACGCAGGGCACCGAGGAACGTGGCGACATATTCGATCGAGCTCAGCGCGCAGATCGCGATCGCCTCGCGTGGCTGCACGCCGCTGGCCTGCAGGGCCGCAGCGACGCGATCGATCAGCGCATCGAGCTGCGCGTAAGTGAGCTGCCGGTCGCCATCGATGACGGCGATCCTCGCAGGGCTGGCCTCGGCCGTGTTGCGCACCAGCGCGTCGAGGGTGATGAAGTCGGGCATGTGGAGTCTCCCTTTTACTTTTTTGTTGTTGTAGCACCGAAGCGAATGGTCGCCCTCCCCCTTGCTGGGGGCGGGTCGGCCGAACGACGACGATGCGCAGCATCGTCGGAAGTGGAGGCCGGGGTGGGGGGGGGGGGGGGGGGGGGGGGGGGCGGCAAACTCATCTGTAGCGATTGTGGCCCCCCACCCCCGACCCTCCCCGCAAGGGGAGGGGAGAAGCAGCGCGCTTCTATCTACCTGTCGAGCGTCTCCCCATTCAGCCATTTCTTCCCGCTGACATACAGCGCTTCCACGGCGGCGCCGCGCAGGCCGGGCATGTCGGGTTTGATCTGGTAGCCGATCTGGCTCTGCAGATAGGCTAGGTGGCGATAGCCGTCCGGGAAACTGTTGAGCAATTTTTCGTCCAGCACCAGCGGCGCGTTGGGCATCACGGTGTCCATGCGGTCCTTCTCGTAGATCGGCTGGCGCAGCACCATGCCCCATCTGCCGTCGCGCTTTTCGAGAAAATCGTAGAACCGTCCGGTCAGCGTCACGTCGACCACGACGCCATGCACCGGCGCGCGCTGGGCGATGGTCATCTTGGTCTGCGACACCGCGCGGGTGCCCTTGAGATCGATCGACTGGCCGCCGAGGAAATGCATGATCGACACGCCCTTGGCCCAGCCTTCCTTGCTCATGGCGATGAATTCGTCCGCGGTGCCTTGCGTCCAGGTCGCCATCATGCGGCCATCGTCGAACCAGACGGTGCGGAAGCGGTCCCAGTCGCCGGCGTCGCGCCACAGCACCCAGTTTTCGACGAGGTCGCGGATGGCAAGCCGGTCGAGAATCTCTATATCCATGATGCATCCCTGCTGACGTCGCCGGATACCGCACTGCGCGGCGGTTTCAGCCTTAGTCCGATCCCGCCTTCCCGATCAAGCCTTTGCCGAAAAGAGCCGTCATGACCAAGCCCGTCCCTGCGCCGGTGGCGCCACGCCATCCCCACAGCTTCACCGCCCACGGCATTACCGTGTCCGACGACTATGCCTGGCTGAAGGATACCAACTGGCAGGAGGTGCTGCGCGACCCCACGGTGCTGGATCCGGAAATCCGCACCTACTTGGAGGCGGAGAACGCCTATACTGAGAGCCTGCTCGGCTCGACCGCTGAGCTGCAGAAGACCCTGGTCAAGGAAATGCGCGGCCGCATCAAGGAGGACGATTCCAGCGTGCCGGCGGTGGATGGGCCGTTCGCCTATCTCAGGAAATACCGCGAGGGCGGCCAGCACGAACAATATGGCCGCACGGCGCGCGACGGCGGCGAGCCGCACATCATCCTCGACGGCGACGCTCTTGCCGCCGACCACAAATACTTCAAGTTCGGCGGCGCCCGCCATTCGCCGGACCACAAGCTTGAGGGATGGTCCGCGGACATCAAGGGCTCGGAATATTTTTCCATCCGGGTGCGCGACTGGGCGACCGGCACGGACAGCACCGACCTGGTCGAGGAGACCGACGGCGGCGTGGTGTGGACGCTGGATGCCAAGGCGTTCTTCTATGTGAAGCTCGACGACAACCACCGGCCGATGCAGGTTTGGCGCCACACCCTCGGCACCGCGCAGGCAGAGGACAGACTGATCTATGAGGAGCAGGATGCCGGCTGGTTCACCCACATCCATGAAAGCGCCAGCGGCCGCTTCTGCGTGATCGCCGGCGGCGACCACGAGACCTCCGAGCAGCAACTGATCGACCTCGCCGACTACGACGCGCCGCCGCGCCTCGTCGCCGCGCGCGAGGAAGGCGTGCAGTACTCGCTGGCCGATCGCGGCGACGAACTTTTCATCCTCACCAATGCCGACCATGCGATCGACTTCAAGATCGTCACCGCGCCTTTGGCGTCGCCATCGCGTGAACATTGGCGCGACCTGATCCCGCACCGCGCCGGCGTGTACATCATCGACATCGAGCTCTATGCCCATCATCTGGTTCGGCTGGAACGCGCCAACGCGCTGCCCTCCATCGTGATCCGCGACCTCGTCAACAAGGACGAGCACGCCATCGCCTTCGACGAATCAGCCTATTCGCTCGACACCATGGGCGGCTACGAATTCGACACCACCAACCTGCGTTTCGCCTTTTCGTCGATGACCACGCCATCGGAAGTCTACGATTACGACATGGCGACGCGCGAGCGCCACCTGCGCAAGCGCCAGCAAATTCCGTCGGGCCACAATCCCGACGACTACGTCACCACGCGGATCATGGCGACGTCCCATGACGGCGCCGAAGTGCCGGTATCCATCCTGCATCACAAGAACCTGGTGCGCGACGGCGCGGCGCCGCTGCTGCTCTACGGCTACGGCTCCTACGGCATGGCGATGCCGGCCTCGTTCTCCGCCAACCGGCTGTCGCTGGTGGACCGCGGCTTCGTCTATGCCATCGCCCATATCCGCGGCGGCGCCGACAAGGGCTGGGGCTGGTATCTCGACGGCAAGAAGGAGAAGAAGACCAATTCGTTCGACGACTTCGCCGCGGCGGCGCGCGCGCTGATCGCGGACAACTATTCCAGCGAGCAGCGCATCGTCGGCCACGGCGGCAGCGCCGGCGGCATGCTGATGGGCGCGGTGGCCAACCGCTCCGGCGACCTGTTCGCCGGCATCGTCGCCGAGGTGCCGTTCGTCGACGTGCTCAACACCATGCTCGACGACACCCTGCCGCTGACGCCGCCGGAATGGCCCGAATGGGGCAACCCGATCGAAAGCGCCGAGGATTTCAAGACCATTTTGTCGTACTCGCCCTACGACAATGTCAGCGCGCAGGAATATCCGGCGATCCTGGCGATGGGCGGGCTGACCGATCCGCGCGTCACCTATTGGGAGCCGGCCAAGTGGATCGCGCGGCTGCGCGCCACCATGACCGGCGGCGGCCCGGTGCTGCTGCGCACCAACATGGGCGCCGGCCATGGCGGCGCCTCCGGCCGCTTCAACCGCCTCGACGAAATCGCCATCGTCTATGCGTTCGCGCTGTGGGCGGTGGGGATGTCGGAGGGGATGAGGGGTAAGCGGGGGCCGCAGGGCTTCGTGCCCCGGACGCGGAGCAATGCGCCGCCCTTGCGGCGTGGTGCGCCGCAGATCCGGGGCCGTACCAAGCTCCTGCGTTTGATACGGTCCCGGCTCTGCGCAGCGGCATGAACGCCGCAGCGCGTCCGGGACACGTAACCCCCTAATGCTCCGGCCGGCTGCGCTCGATGATGTCGCCGGCGCCCTTGTGCAGCAAATCGAGCCCGACGGCGCGGCCGAGTTCGCGCGGCCGGTCGGCAGGGCCGACCCGCGTCACTTCGATGAAATGACCGCCCGCCTCATCCAGCACCGAGGCCGTGAGCGACATTTCGCCGCCTGAAATCACCGAATAGGCGGCGATCGGCGAGTTGCAGTGGCCGTTGAGAACCCACAGCACCTCACGTTCGGCGTCGCAGGACAGGTGCGCCGCGGGATCGTCGATCAATGCGAGAATTTTTCGCGTTTGCCAGTCATTCGCCGCGCATTCCACCGCGACAATGCCCTGTCCGGCGGCCGGCAGCATGTCCAGCGGCGAAAAATCGCAGGCGATGCGGTTGGCCAGGCCGACACGCTCGAGGCCGGAGCGCGCCATGATCAGCGCGTCGGCCGGGCCGACTTCGCCGCCGCCGGGCAGCCGCTGCATCTCGCCATTGTCGAGCTTGCGCACCCTTGTGTCGGCGGCGCCGCGAAAATGAATCACCTCGACGGCCGGAAACAATCGCCTGATATAGGCCGCGCGCCGGACCGCGTTTGTACCGATCCTGTAGCCCTCGCCGCGCGTGCGCCGGAGATCCTCCAGCGTAAGGCCCGGACGCAGCACCAGCGCGTCGGTGGGCGGATCGCGCACCAAGGCGGCGCCGATCACCAGCCCGGGCGTGTCCTCGTTGCCGGGCATGTCCTTGAGCGAATGCATCGCTGCGTGCAGCCGGCCCTCGCGTACGGCATTGCGGATTTCGCCGACAAAGGCGCCGCCCTTGCCGCCATGGCGCAGCAGGTTGCTGGTCTGGTCGCGGTCGCCGACCGGCTCGAACTTGACGATCTCGACATCGAGGGCGGGATCGGCGGCAATCAGGCGGCGCGCGATTTCCTCGGTCTGGGCCAGCGCCATCGTGCTCTTGCGCGTGCCGATCCGCATTGAAACTGTCACCAAGCACGCTCCATTCCGACCGCGCGAGGAACGCGGCGACTCTTCGGGAAGATTAAAACCAGCCGGCGACGGAATGCAAACGGATGCGTCCGCTGCGGCGCAAATGGTCATCCCCGCGACATCCGCCCGCCACCCGATTCGGCTTCTATCGGCGGGACCGCAATGCTAATCAGGAGGCCGGCTGGCGCGGCCAGGGGCCGACGATTGGGAATGGGGACGCGGGTGACTGCAGAAGTCCTGATCGGCGAAGGCCAAGGCGCGCATCTGGTGCCGCACCCGCTGCGTGCGGCGGTTCTCGGCGAGGTCCATGCGCGGCCCTTCACGGCCATCGAGGTGCCCTGCCGCATCATCCATTTTGCCTTCGACACCTCCGGGAGCCAGGCCCAGGTCGACCGCGCCAATCTGGTGCGGTTCTGCGAGGCCCGCGGCCTGCAGCCGCCGGGACCCCAGGAAAAGCACCACCGCGCCCCCTTCGGCAGCATCACCCTGCGCTGGGAGCAGCATTCGGAATTCACCACCTATAGCTGGGAGATGCGCTCCGATCCCGGCGGCGTTCCGTTCCATCCCGAGGCTGCCTCATTGGCCTCGCCGATGACGCTCGTGCCGCAGCCCGGCCCGTTGCTGGTCGCCATCGACCTGCACGCGTTGCCGGAGGACGGCGTGCGCACCGCGCCGGAGCGCCTGTTCGACCGCGCCAGCCTCGCGGTGGCGGAGAATTCCGACGGGGCGGCGCTGTATGCCACCGATTTCAAGCCGGGGCCGTCGGGCTTCGTGCGTATCCTGCTGGTCGATCGCGGCATGTCGGCGGAACGCGCCGGCGCGCTGGCGCAGCGGGTGATCGAGCTGGAAACCTACCGCACGCTGGCGCTGCTCGGCCTGCCGGAAGCGCAACGGCTGGCGCCGTCGATCGGCGCCAGCGAACAGCGCCTCGCCGAGGTGACCCAGGAGATGCGCCAGCCCGGCGACCTCGCCAGCAACCACCGGCTGCTCTACGAACTCACGGCGCTGGCCGCCGACGTCGAGGCCGGCGCGGCCATCAGCGGCTTCCGCTTCGGCGCCAGCCGCGCCTATGAGGATATCGTCACCCAGCGGCTGCAGACGATCGGCGAGCGCAAGGTCGGGGGCTTGCCGACCTGGACCTCGTTTCTCGCCCGCCGCATGAAGCCGGCGCTGCGCACCTGCGTCACCATCGAGAACCGCCAGGCCAACCTGTCGGTGAAGCTGACCCGCGCCGCCAACCTGCTGCGCACCCGCGTCGATGTCGAACTGGAACAGCAGAACCAGGAACTGCTGAAATCCATGAACGCCCGCACCCGGCTGCAGCTCCGGCTGCAGACCACGGTGGAAGGGCTGTCAGTGGCGGCGATCACCTATTACGTGGTCAGCCTGTTCGGCTATCTCGCCAAAGCTGCACATGACAGCGGCCGGCTGCATCTGGAGCCGAGCATCGTCACCGCCGCCTTCGTGCCGGTGGCCGCGCTCGCCATCTGGTGGACGGTGCGCAGCATCAGGCGCAAGCACGTCAGCGGCGAGGATTGAGCGGCCCTCTTTCTTCACCCTCCCTCCAGGGGAGGGTAAGAAAAGCTACCTTCCCCCGAACTTCGTCGCGCCGAACAATTCCTTCTGCGTCGACGGCTGCGAGCGCCAGTATTGCGGCGGGGCTTCCACCGTGGCGCCCAGCACTGCTGCGGCGTGCCACGGCCAGCGCGGATCGTAGAGCACGCCGCGCGCCAGCGCGACCATGTCGGCCTTGCCCGACGCCACGATCTCCTCGGCCTGCTGCGGGTCGGTGATCAGACCGACCGCGATGGTCGGCAGTCCCGTCGCCGCCTTGATGGCCTCGGCGAACGGCACCTGGTAACCCGGGCTCAGCGCGATCTTCTGCAGCGGCGACACGCCGCCGGAAGACGCATCGATCCAGTCGACGCCGCGCTTCTTCAATTCCTTCGCAAACACGATGGTCTGTTCGAGATCCCAGCCGCCCTCAACCCAGTCGGTGGACGAGACGCGCACGCCCACCGGCCTGTCCTCCGGGAATGCGCCGCGCACCGCGTCGAACACCTCGAGCGGAAACCGCATACGGTTTTCCAGTGAGCCGCCGTAAGCGTCGCTGCGCTGGTTGGAAATCGGCGACAGGAATTCGTGCAGCAGGTAGCCGTGCGCGGCGTGGATCTCCAGCGCGTCGATGCCCAGCCGTGCTGCGCGCCTGGCGGTGGCAATGAAGGCATCGCGCACGCGCGCGAGGCCGGCCTCGTCGAACGGCACCGGCGCTACCTCGCCGGGCTTCTGCGCCAGGGCCGATGGGGCGTTAGCGATCCAGCCGCCCTCAGACACCGGGATCTGCTGGCCGCCGTCCCACGGCGCATGGCTCGACGCCTTGCGGCCGGCATGGGCGACCTGCATGGCCACCGGCATCTTCGAATGCTTGCGGATCGCCGCCAGGGCCGTCTTCAGCGCCTGCTCGGTGGCGTCATCGTAGAGCCCGAGATCACCCGGCGTGATGCGGCCGAGCGCCTCCACCGCAGTGGCCTCAAGGCACAGCAAGCCGGCGCCGGACAGCGCCAGCGAGCCCAGATGGATCACGTGCCATTCATTGGCTTTGCCGTCCTCGGACGAATACTGGCACATCGGCGAGATCACGATGCGGTTGGGCAAGGTCAGGCCGCGCAGGGTGATCGGGGAGAACAAGGCGCTCATGAAACCATCCAATGTGAGAGGGAAGCCGGTTACCTTGCGGCGACCGGAAGATCGGGAGATGCCTGGCGCAGCACCTGGGAAAACAGCACCTGCCGGAAGCGATCGATGGGCACCGGGCTGCGCTCCGCCTTGGCCAACAGATGTGCCCCCTGCAGCGACGACACGATGAAGCCGGCGACGGCGTCGACCGCGAAATCGGCCGGCAATTCGCCCGCCGTTACCGCGGCGCGCAGGCAATAGGCAAAAGCCTCCTGCAATTCGGCGAAGATCTCCACCAGCCGCAGGCGGATCGACTCGCAGTGGTCGGACGTCTCGGCGCTGAAATTGCCGAACAGGCAGCCGTTGCGCACGCTTTCATCGCACTGGCGGGCGGTGTGCCCGTCGAGATAGCCCGCCAGCCGTTGCAGCGGCGGCAGCGCGTCGTTGCGCAGCGTTGCCGCCATCGCCTCCCGGCCGTGGGCCAGATAGATGTCGAGGATTTCGAGGCCGAAGGCCTCGCTTGGACGCAAAATGATTGGTGAAGGAGCCCTGCGGCACCCCGGCGGCATGCACGATGTCCCGCACGCTGGCTCCGGCATAGCCGTGCGCATGCACCACCCTGAGGCCTTCGGTGAGCAGCCGGTCGCGGTTGGAGAGCTTGGTCATCCCTTCAAGATGGCCGTCCATCTTTTGTTGTCAAGGGATTGGCGGGAAAGGGGAAGTTGGTTTGGCCACGCGCCGAGCTGTCGTAGCCCGGCCGGGCGCGCAATTGCGCGCCAGGACCGGGCGACCCAGTAAACTCAGGTGTGGGTGATGGAGCCGCGGCGGCTGTGTTTACTGGGTCCCCGCATGCGCGGGGACGACAGACACGGCTTTTTGCTACCCCAGCGATCCGTAGCGCCGGACGGCCTCGATGGTCAGTCCCTTGCCGACGGCGCCGAACGTGTCGCCATCGATGGCGCGGGCGGATGGCACCGCGGAGATGATGGCCTTGCGGACATGGGCGAGTTGCACCGAGCCGCCGGTCAGGAATACGGCGTCGATATCGTCCGGTCCCAGCCCCGCCTGGTCGAGACAGATTTTTATGCGCGCGGTGATACGGTCGGCGAGCGGCTGGGTGTGCCCCACCAGATCCTTGCGGGCCACACCGGCGGCCAGCCCCGGCTCGATCCATTCCAGCGCGATGCGGGTCTTCTGCGCCTCCGACAGGCCGATCTTGGCCTCCTCGATTTCCATCGCCAGCGTGTGGCCGCGCTGCTCGTCGAGCACGCGCACCAGACGATCGAGCAGCTCCGGCTGCTTTGCCTCGTAGCGGACCTGGCGCACCTCGCTCATCACCTTCTGCTCGTACATGCGGTTGATGTTCGACCAGGTGGCGAGATCGTGGAAATAGCCCGAGGGCACGTCGAGGCCGGCGCGCTTCATCGCCGTGCGGTAGCCGAGCAGCGGCATGATCACGCCGAGGCTGAGCTGGCGGTCGAAATCGGTACCGCCGATGCGCACGCCGTCGTTGGCGAGAATGTCGTCCTTGCGCTCGGCATGGCGATGCCGCTGCGGGCTGAGCCGCACGATGGAGAAATCCGAGGTGCCGCCGCCGATGTCGGCGATCAGCGCGATCTCTTCCTGCGCAATGGTGCGCTCGTAATCCAGCGCGGCCGCGATCGGCTCGAACTGGAAGGTGACTTCGTCGAAGCCGATGTCGGAGGCAATATCGCGTAAGGTCGCCTCGGCCTTGCGGTCCTGCTCCGGCGCGTTGTCGACGAAAAACACCGGGCGGCCATGCACCACGTTGCGCAACTCGCTGCCGGTGGCGAACTCGGCGCGGCGTTTCACCGCGGCGAGATAATAAGCGATGATGTCGCGAAAGCTGGTGCGCTCGCGGCCGGTACGCGTGGTCTCCTCGATCAGCGAGGTGCCGAGGACCGATTTGAGGCTGCGCATCAGCCGGCCCGGTGCGCCCTCCACATAGGATTCGATCGCCTTGCGGCCGATCAGCACGGCGCCATCGACCTCGTAGAAGATCGCGCTGGGGATCGTGGTGTGGCTGCCCTCAAGCGCGGTCAGCACCGGAACCCCGTCCACGACGGTGCCCAGCGTCGTATTCGACGTTCCAAAATCAAGACCGCAGGTTGACATGACCGCTCCCGGGAGGAACGTCCGTCTACACAGATCGGCGGCAGCGATCTAGTGTTATATTTTCGCAGCGCACCGGGCTGCCGATTTGCTCGAAAGCGGCGCTTTTTGCAGCAATAACAGGCTCATCCACAGAACAATTTCCCGATGTCATGCGGGGTTGATGAATCGCTCGCCATGGGTCCATAAGCGTGACCCGACGGCGGGGACGTGATCCGCCGCGACGTGACAAGGAACTTTGCGTGGCAAACATCAATCGACAGATCGCGGAAGAACTGGGCGTGCGCGAGCAGCAGGTTGCCGCCACCGTGGAATTGCTCGACGGCGGCGCCACGGTGCCGTTCGTCGCCCGCTACCGCAAGGAAATCACCGGCGCCCTCGACGACGCACAATTGCGCACGCTGGAAGAACGGCTCAACTATTTGCGCGAGCTGGAAGCGCGCCGCGTGGTGATCATCGAGTCGGTGAAGGAACAGGGCAAGCTCGACGACAAGCTGCTGGCTGCCATCATGGCCGCCGATAGCAAGGGTCGCCTCGAGGACATCTATCTGCCGTTCAAGCCGAAGCGCCGCACCAAGGCGGAAATCGCCAAGGAAGCCGGCCTCGAGCCGCTGTCGGAGCTGCTGCTGACGCAGCCGCAGAACGATCCGCTGGTGGTCGCCGCATCCTTCGTCGACGCCGAGAAGCAGGTCGCCGATGTCGCCGCGGCGCTGGACGGCGCCCGCGCCATCCTGGTCGAGCGCTTCGCCGAAGACGCCGACCTGATCGGCGCGATCCGCGAGCAGTTGTGGTCGAACGGATTGATGGCGTCCAAGGTCCGCGACGGCAAGAAAGCCGAAGGCGAGAAGTTCAAGGACTACTTCGATTTCAGCGAACCGCTGCACAAGCTGCCGTCGCATCGCATTCTCGCGATGTTCCGCGGCGAGAAGGAAGAGATTCTCGAACTGCAGATGCAGCCCGATGCGCAGCCGGCGGTGCCGGGCGTGCCGAGCTCGTACGAACTGAAGATCATGCAGCGTTTTGCGATCTCCGATCAGGGCCGCCCCGGCGACAAGTGGCTGACCGAGACCGCGCGCTGGGCATGGCGCACAAAAATCCAGGTGCATCTCAACATCGACCTGCGGATGCGGCTGTGGAATGCGGCGGAAACCGAAGCCGTGCGGGTGTTCGCCTCCAACCTGCGCGACCTCCTCCTCGCGGCTCCCGCCGGTGCGCGCGTCACCATGGGCCTCGATCCCGGCTTCCGCTCCGGCGTCAAGGTCGCCATCGTCGATGCTACCGGCAAGGTGGTGGACACCACCGCGGTCTATCCGCATGAGCCGCAGCGGCAGTGGGACGCTTCGCTGGCAACGCTGGGCAAGCTCGCGGTCAAGCACAAGGTCGACCTGATCGCCATCGGCAACGGCACCGCCTCGCGCGAGACCGACAAGCTGGCCATGGAGCTGGTGAAACTGCTGCCGGATCTCAAGATGTCCAAGATCGTGGTGTCGGAAGCCGGCGCGTCGGTCTATTCGGCCTCGGCCTTCGCCTCCGAAGAACTGCCGGAACTCGACGTCACGCTGCGCGGCGCGGTGTCGATCGCGCGGCGCCTGCAGGATCCGCTGGCCGAACTGGTGAAGATCGATCCCAAGGCGATCGGCGTCGGCCAGTATCAGCACGATCTCGGCGAGAGCAAGCTGGCGAAATCGCTCGATGCCGTGGTGGAAGACTGCGTGAACGCGGTGGGCGTCGATGCCAACACCGCCTCGGCGCCGCTGCTGGCGCGAGTGTCGGGTATCGGCTCGGGCCTCGCGCAGAGCATCGTGCAGCATCGCGACGCCAACGGCCCGTTCAAGTCGCGCAAGGCGCTGAAGGAAGTGCCGCGGCTTGGGCCGAAGGCGTTCGAGCAATGCGCCGGCTTCCTGCGCATCAATGATGGCGAGGATCCGCTCGACAAGTCCGGCGTGCATCCGGAAGCCTATCCGGTCGTCAGGCGGATTCTGGAAGCCACCAAGAGCGACATCAAGGCGCTGCTGGGCAGCGCCGAGATCGTCCGCCAGCTCAAGCCGCAGAATTTCGTCGACGACAAGTTCGGCCTGCCGACGGTGACCGACATCCTGCGCGAACTGGAGAAGCCCGGCCGCGATCCCCGTCCCGCCTTCAAGGCTGCGGTGTTCATGGAGGGCGTCGAGAAGCTCAGCGACCTCAAGCCCGGCATGATCCTCGAGGGCACGGTGACCAACGTCGCCGCCTTCGGCGCCTTCGTCGACATCGGCGTGCACCAGGACGGCCTCGTGCACATCTCGGCCATGTCGCACACCTTCATCAAGGACCCGCGCGAGGTGGTGAAGTCCGGCGACATCGTCAAGGTCAAGGTGCTGGAAGTCGAAGTCGCCCGCAAGCGCATCGCGCTGACCTTGCGCATGGACGATGCCGTCGGCCCCAAGGCGGACCGCCCGCAGGCCGACCGCGGCCCGCGCGTCAACGAGCGGCAGAAGATGAGTTCGTCGGCGCCGCGCAAGCCCGGCGAGCCGGCGGTGGGCGGCGCCTTCGCCGAAGCGCTGCGCCGCGCCGCGGAAAAGGGCGCCAGCAAAGGGAAGTAGCTGACGCGAGCGCTGTCGTCTTCACCTCTCCCCGCACTTGCGGGGAGAGGTCGGCATCGCGCGTCAGCGCGTATGCCGGGTGAGGGGCTGGCAGAGTCTCACCCGATAGTCCCCTCACCCGGAGCCCTTCGCTTCGCTCAGGCCTCCGACCTCTCCCCGCAAGCGGGGAGAGGTAAAAGAGCTAAGCCTGCCCCATCTGCACCGCCAGATGCAGGATATCCTCATCGCAATTCCTGCCGCCGATGATCGAGAGGCCGAGCGGGCAGCCGTCCAGGGTCGCCGCCGGAATCGAGATCTGCGGCAGGCCGGCATGGCCGGCGAGGCACAACAATTCGATGGCGCGGGCGCGGAACAGGTCGAGCTGGTCGGCGGGCGTGTTGAGCAGCGGCGCGATGCCCGGCGATGTCGGCAGCACCATCACCGTATCCGCCGATATCAGAGACAGCAGCCGCGCCACGATCTTTTCACGCAGCGCCTTGGCATCGGCGATCTCGCTCTTGTCCGTCACGGCGGCGGCGGCGAAGCGCTCCTTGACGCCCGGACCGAGCTTCGGCTTCACCGCCTCGATCCACGCGCCCTGCGCCGCCCAGGCCTCCTCCGACTGCAGGACACGAAACACGTTGCGCCAGGCCGGATAGTCGCCATGGGCGACGTCGACATCCTCGCTGCTGCCGACCAGCTTGACGAGGTGTTCGAGCGCCGGCTGCAGCGCGGCGCTGACCTTTGGATCGACCGCGGCGAACAGGTCGCGTGCAATGAGCAGCTTCTTCACCGGACGCGCCGGGCGCGCACCGTCGAGCAGGACCTTGCCGACCTCTTCCATTATCTGTGGGCTGCGCGCGAACCAGCCGGCGGTGTCGTAGCTCGGCGCCAGCGGCACCGCGGCGTCGAGCGGAATGCGGCCGTGGGTGGTGCGGATGCCGTAGACGCCGCAATAGCTGGCGGGCAGCCGCACCGAACCGCCGGTGTCGGAGCCGATGGCGAAGTCGACGAGGCCGCCGGCGGTGGCCGATGCCGAACCACTCGACGAGCCGCCGGGAATGCGGCCGGGCGCAGCCGGATTGGTCGGCGTGCCGTAATGGGCATTCTCGCCGTTCAGGCTCCACGCCAGTTCGTCGGTGTGGGTCTTGCCGACAAACTTGCCGCCGGCGGCCAGCAGGCGGTCGTAGATCGGTGTCGATACCGTCGGCACCGGATGGGTTGCCAGCCATTCCGGGCTGCCGGCGGCGGTCGGCATGCCCGCGATGTCGTAGAAATCCTTCACCGCAAAGTGAGGCCCGCCAGCGGGCCTTCGGTGGTGGTCTGCACGTCGATGCGGCCATGGGCGACAAAGGCATTCAGGGTGTCGTTGATCGGCATCGAAATCTCCGGAGATGAATCAGGCGGGCTTGTGCAACGACGCCGCCGGTTTGGTGAAGGTGCGGACGCCGCGCTTGAGGCCGAACAGCGGCTGCGCGATCTCGCATACCGCTTCCGCCTTGGTGGCACAATCCAGCACCACGAGGTCGGCGGGGTGGCCGACGGCAATGCCGTAATCCGCGGCATTGAGGATCTTCGCCGAGCAGGAGGTCACCATGTCGAGGCAGCCGGCGAGTTCGGCCATGGCGCCCACCTGCAGCACGTTGGCATAGAGGTTGATCATGCGGATCAGCGAGACGTCGCCGAACGGCGTGAACGGGTTGAGCACGTTGTTGGTGGAGATGTTGGCGTTGACCCCGCGCGCACGCAGCCCATGCGCGGAGGTGACGCCGCGCGGCACGTTGAATGCGCTGTCGCGCCCGGTGAAGAACAGGTCGGTGGCCGGCAGCACGGTGACCGCGACGCCGGCATTGGCGAGCCGCTTCGCGGCGGCCTCGAAATCCGCCTTGGGCATCGCCGACAGTTTCGTCACGTGGCCGATGGCGACGCGGCCACCCCAGCCGGTGGCGTCCGCCATGCGGCAGACCTCGTCGAGATCGAGATGCGCGGGATCGAGGCCGAAGTCGAGATGGAAATCGATGTCGGTGCCGAATTGTTGCGCCATCGCGAATATCTTTGCGATCTGGCCGTGCGAATCCTTGTCCATGTAGGGCGCGCCACCGGCCACGTCGGCGCCTTCCTGCATGGCCTGCAGCATGACGTCCTCGCAGCCGGGATCGTCGAGCAGGCCTTCCTGCGGGAACACGCAGAGCTGCAGGTCGATGGCCCAGGCGTAGTCCTTCTTCAACTGCTTCAGCGCGCGAAAACTGGTGAGGCCGACGCGGGGATCGACCTCCACATGGGTGCGCATCCGGTTGGTGCCGTTCTTGATCGCCTTCTCCAGCGTCGTTGACGCCCGCGCATAGACGTCTTCCTCCGTGAAGCCGCGCTTGGCTTTCGCCACCTCGCCGATCGCCTCGTCCAGCGATCCCTTCTCGCAATTGCAGCGGCCAAGCAGGCAGGACTTGTCGAGATGGATATGGGTCTCGATGAAGCCGGGGATGACGAGACGACCCTTCACGTCTTCTTCCGGCGCGCCGGTGGCGGCGAGCCCCGCCTCGATCGCGGCGAAGCGGCCATTGCTGATGCCGATATCGGCCAGGCCTGCGCGGTCGACGATGGCGGCGTTGCGGAGAATGAGATCGAAGGTCATGGGTGGGTCCTTGTCTTGAAGCAAGTTGGAGCCGTGTCCCGGACGCGGTGCGGCATTCTCAGGCGATGCACTTGCATCGCCGCTATGCCGCTCCGCAGATCCGGGACCGTAGCAAGCGCGGCGTTTGTGGCGGTCCCGGATCTGCAGTGCACTACGCCGCCGAGAGGCGGCGCAATGCACTGCGTCCGGGACACGGGCTGAGTAATGACCATCTACTGCGCGGCCTCGACGTGGCCGAGATAAGCGGCCTCGACTTCGGGATCGCTGGCGAGATTGGCGGCGCTGTCCTCGCGGACGATTTTGCCGGAGTCGATGACATAGCCGCGATCGGCGACGGCAAGTGCCAGCACCGCCATCTGGTCCACGAGCAGAATGGTGATGCCCTCGTCGCGGAGGTCGGCGAGCACGTCGAACAGTTCCTGGATCATCGCCGGTGCAAGGCCGAGCGACGGCTCATCAAGCAGCAGGATGCGCGGCTTCGCCATCATGCCGCGCGCGATCGCCAGCATCTGCTGCTCGCCGCCGGACAGCAGCCCTGCCCGGCTGTCGATGCGATCGCGCAGCCGTGGGAAGCGCTGCAGCAGCGCCTCGATCTCGCTGGCATAATCGACGTTGTCGCGGGTATTGGCGCCAAGTTCGAGATTGTCCCAGACAGTCATCTCGGGAAACACTTGGCGGCCTTCCGGCACCAAAGCCAGGCCGCGCGCGGCGATGCGGTGCGCCGCCATGGCCTCGATTCGGATATCGTCGAGGATAACGTCGCCCTCCACGGGGCGCAGCAGACCGGCGACCGACCGCATCATGGTCGACTTGCCGGCGCCGTTGGCGCCGATCAGCGCCACCATCTCGCCGGGCTTCACCTGAAAACTGATCTTTTGCAGCACTGGCGCCGCGCCGTAGCCGGCGCTGAGGTCGAGCGCGGTGAGCACCGCATCCTGCGAGCCCGCCCATGGCGCGGCGCGCGGGCGCGCCTGCATGCCGGCGGCGCCGAGATAGGCCGCGAGCACTTTTGCGTCGTGGCGGATATCGTTCGGCGTGCCGGCAGCGATGGGTTTGCCGGCATCGAGCACCACGATGTGGTCGGAGATGCCCATGACCAGGCGCATGTCGTGCTCGACGAGAATGACGGCGATGCCGACATCGGCGATCCGCCGCAGCAGCAGGCTCAACTCTTCCTTGTCGGAGGCCATCAGTCCGGCGGCGGGCTCGTCGAGCAGCAACACCCGCGGCCGCATCGCCAGCGCACGCGCGATCTCCACCAGGCGCCGGTCGACATGAGGCAGGTCGCCGGCAGTGGCCGCGAGTGCGCCCCTGTAGCCGACGAAGGCGATCAGCGCCTCGGCGGCGGCTTCATCGCTGGCGGTAGCCGACGCCGACAGCATCGAGCCGAGCCGACCGCGGCGCATGGCGATCAGCACATTGTCGATGACGCTCATGGTCTCGAACAGCTTTGTGGTCTGGTAGGTGCGGCCGATGCCGGCGCGCGCCACCTTCCATGCCGGCGCGCCCGCCAGCTCTTCGCCGCCGAGGCGGATGCTGCCGGTGCCGGGCTTGTAGAAGCCGCCGATCATGTTGAGCACGGTGGTCTTGCCGGCGCCGTTGGGGCCGATCACGCTGGTGACGCGGCCCTGCGCCGCGCTGAAGGAGACTTCCGACGCCGCCTTGATGCCGCCAAAGCTGATGCCGATATCGCGTACTTCCAGCGGCGCACGGTCGTTGCCCGACGTGAGAAACGCCGCCACGTCGAAGCCGCCGGCTTGCGCGGTGCGCGGATCGATACGGCGGACCAGTCGCGCAAGCGTGCCGAGAATGCCTTCCGGCGCCAGCCACAACACCACCAGCAGCAGCGCGCCGAAGAACAGCAGGCGATATTCGGCGAGCGACGACAGCAGCTCCGGCAGCACTACGGTAATCACCGCGCCCACTACTGGACCGAGCACCCAGCCGGCACCGCCGACGATGCAGGCGAACAGGAACAGGATCGATTGCGAAAACGGAAACGAGTCCGGCGACACGAAGGCGAGCAGCGACGCGAAGATGCCGCCGGCCAGACCAGCGAACACCGCCGACAGCATGAAGCCCGCGGCCTTGACGCTGACCGGGTTGAGGCCGATGGAGCGCGCCGCCACCTCGGCGTCGCGCACCGCGACCATCGCCTTGCCCCAGGCGGAGTTGGCGAGGCGGTGGAACAGAAACGTCGCCACGCCGGCAATCGATATGGCCAGCAGCGCGATCTCGCGTTCGGTGAACATCACGCCCCCAGTGTCGGCGACGGCAGGCCCATCAGCCCGTTGGAGCCGCCGGTGAGGCCGCGCCATTCGATCGACAGATGCTGCACGATGAAGGCGAAGGCGATGGTGACCATGGCCAGATACGGCCCGCTGACGCGCAGCGCCGGCAGCGACAGCAGCAACCCGATGGCGCCGGGGATCAGGCCGGCCAAAGGCAGCGCGATCCAGAAGCTGACGCCCTTGAGGGTCAGGATCGCCACTATATAGGCGCCGATGGCATAGAAGCCGACATGGCCGATGGAGATCTGGCCGGTGAGACCGACCAGCACGTTGAGGCCGACGCCGACGATGGCGGTGAGCGCCACCATCGCGAGGACGAACGGCACATAGCCGTCGGCCTTCGCCGCATAGAGCAGCGCCGCGCCCGTCAACAGCAACACGGTCAGCGGCATCACCCAAGCGCGCAACGAAAGGCGGGACAGCATCGTCATGCTCAGACCTTGTTGATCGCGGCGCGGCCGAACAACCCGTTCGGCATCAGCGCGAGGGCGGCGATAACGATCGAGAACACCACGATCTGGGTATAGACCGAGCCGAGATAGGAGGTGACCAGCGCTTCGGTGAGGCCGTAGATCAGCCCGGCGATCACCACGCCCCAGGCCGAGCCCATGCCGCCGAGAATCGCCACGGCAAAGGCCTTGATGCCGAACAGCGTGCCCATCTCCGAACTCACGCTGAACAACGGCGCGATCAGGATGCCGGCGAGGCCGGCCAGTGCTGTGGACAGTGCAAAGGAGATTGCCACCGTGCGATGCACGTTGATGCCCATCAGCCGTGCGGCATCGGGATTCTGCACCACCGCGAGCAGCGTCTTGCCACGGCGGGTGTTGCGCAGCACCAGATGCAGCGCCAGCGCGATGCCGACGCCGACCAGCGGAATGACCAGCTGCAGCGGATAGACGCCGGCGCCGAAGATCTGGACCGGCTTGCTGGCCAGCGCCGACGGAAAACCGCGCGGCTCCTTGCCGAAGGTGAACAGCACGGCATTGTCGAGCACGATGCCGGCGGCGACCGTGGCCATCAGCCAGGCGCTGGAGCCCTTGGCAACGAAGGGCCGAACCAGGATGCGCTCGACGACGAGGCCGAACAGCGCGCAGATCGCGAGCGATGCGACGATGGCGAGCGGCATCGGCCAGCCGTATTTGATTCCAAAGGTGTAGCCGAGCACGGCGCCCAGCATCATCGCCGAACCCTGGGCAAAGTTCACGGTATTGGAAACCACATAGGTGATGTGGAAGCCAAGCGCGATCAGCCCGTACATGGAGCCGAGACCGATGCCCGATATGATGGCGGAGGCGAGCATGGGAGATCCTAACAGACGTTCCCCTCCCCTGGAGGGGAGGGTCGAGCGCGCCGTCAGGCGCGGTCAGGGTGGGGTGACAGCGGCAGTGACGGCGCACAACACTTCACCCCACCCCGTATCGCACGGCGCTGCGCGCTGTGCGATACGACCCTCCCCTCCAGGGGAGGGTAAGGTACGCCTTCGTTGTCAGTTCACCAGCGGCAGGATCTCGTCGCCCTTGAAGTAGGTGAACAGATAGTCCGATGGCGACAGCGCGTCCTGATTGTCCTTGGAGAACGGCTTGTCGTACTTCTTGATCAGCCCGTCATAGCTGCCGATCTCGTAAAAGCCTTCGCGCAGCTTCGGGCCTTCGGTGGAGCCGGCCTTGGCGATCGCCAGCGCGGTGAGATGCATGGCGTCATAGGCGTTGGCGATGCCCACCGCGGGGGTGACGTCGGCCGCGGTCTTGATCTCCGGGAACTTTTTCTTCAGCGCCTCGAACACCGCCTGTGACTTCGGCGAGGTGTTGCCGGAGAAGCTGAAGGTCTGGATGAAGTGCACCTTCTCGGCGGACGCACCGGCAAGTTCGGTGAAGCGGCCGCCGGCGGGGCCCCAATGCGACACGATCGGCACGTTCCAGCCCATGCGGTCCAGCGACTTCACCACCTGTGCCGAGGGCGCGACGTTGGCGACCAGGAACAGGGCGTCGGCGCCGGCATCCTTGAGCCGGGTCAGCTGCGGGACGACGTCGACATCGCCGGTCTCGAACTTCTCGATGCCGGCGAACGGGATCTTCTTGGCTTCCAGCGCGCTCTTCAGGCCGGCCTCGTTGGATTCGCCCCAGGGATTGTTGATCAGGATCATGCCGGGCTTCTTGGCGGCATATTTCTTCACGGCGTAGTCAACCAGCGCCACGTCCACCAGCGCATCGACGGCGGAGACGCGGAACACGTAGTTCTCGGCGGCGCCGTTGCGGGTGATCGCGGTGCCGGCGGCCCAGACGCCGATGAACGGCACCTTGGACTGGTTGGCGAACGGCACGATGGCCATCGACACCGGCGTATCGACGCCGCCGAAGTAAGCCACTACCTTCTCGCGCTGCACCAGCTCGCGCGCGGCGATCACGCCCTTGGCGGGATTACTCTCGTCGTCGCGCACCACCAGCTCGACCTTCTTGCCGAGCAGCCCGCCCTTGGCGTTGATCTCGTCGATGGCCAGCGACAGGCCGCGCACGATGGCCTCGCCGGATTTCGCCGACTGGCCGGACATGGCGGCGACCACGCCCATCTTCACGGTTTCCTGCGCCCAAGCAGGCAGCGAGACTACAAGCGACAGCGACGCGGCACCGGCGGCGAGCAGCAGGCGGCGGGAAAATCTGGGCAATGCTGATGTCATGACGGACCCCTTCGGATTGAATGACGCTGCGCATTTCCAAGCAAGCGGTGTGCCACGACGTATGCGATTGGAAAGCCTGCGAAATCGAAGATAGCCCCGCCGCCATTGCAGTTTCCGCGATTGGCGCGCCTAATATCCGCCCATTTGCCGCCCAGATCGTATACAATCTTTCGGCATGACTGGCACCCGCCTTGCTTGGCGATCGCCAGTTCGCCACCTCTCAGGAGACCACACCATGCCGCTTTCAGCCGCCGCCCCCGATGCAACCGCCGAAGCCGCCGGCATCGTCGAGCGGTTCCTGGTGGCCTCGATGGTCCCGGATCCCGAGACCGCGGCGGGCTTCATGGCGCCGGATGTCGCCATCACCTTCACCGGCGGGCGCACCTTCAGGCATCCGCGCGAGACCACCGCCTTCAACGCCATGCGCTACAAATGGGTGAAGAAGAAAATGGAACGCACCGATGTGTCGCCGGGCCACGGCGAGACGGTGGTCTACAATACCGGCACGCTCTACGGCGAATGGCACGACGGTACCAGCTTCGAGGGCAACCGCTACGTGGACAGGTTTGTCGTGCGCGGTGGCAAGATCGTGCAGATGGACGTCTGGAACGACAGCGCGGAACGGATCCTGGTGCGGCTGGATATCGAGGCGTAGGGGCGCTTCTTCCCTCGCCCCGCAAGGCGAAGCAAAGCTTCGCTAGGCGGGGGAGGTAAGGAAGTCACCGCTTCTTCCTCGCTTTCGTCGCGACCGCTTCGTTCGCATACGGCGCCAGAATGTCCTGGATGTCGCGCTCCTTGGCTGGATGCGCCGAGATCAACGCGCGGTCGGCGACGGCGTCGAGATGATGATCCATGATCGCGGTCGCGCGGGCGACATCGCCGGCGGCCAGCGCGGTGATGATGTCGCGGTGCTCGCTGACGGCGCATTCCGGCGAGTGCGGGCGGTTATAAAGCGCGAGGATCAGCCCGCAGCGCGAGGCGACTTCGCTGACATAGCGCGCCAGCACCGGATTGCCGGTCATTTCCGCCAGCTTGATGTGAAAGGCCGTCGCAAGGCGGATCTGCAATGGCATGTTGCCGCCCTGCGCCGCCTGCTCGGCATCCACATGGGCCTTGAGCGTCTTGATCTGCTCGCGGGTCATGCTGCCGGCCAGCCGCGCCACCACCAGCCGCTCGAGGCCGATGCGCACATCGAAGATATCGCGGGCCTCGCTCCAGCTCGGCGTCGCCACCGCCGCGCCGCGGTTGCGCCGCAGCTCGACCAGCCCCTCCGCTGCCAGCCGCGCCAGCGCCGCACGGACGATGGTGCGGCTGGCGCCGAATTTTTCGCCGATGGCGTCTTCCGGCAGCTTCGCACCGGGCTGCAACGCCTGCTCGATGATCGCGTGCCACAGCGCCTTGTAGATGACGGCGCCGCGGTCGGTGGTTCGGATCTGGGTCGGCTTGGCCATCGCGTGTCATCACCGGAAAACTGGCAGCGTGATTGCCATGATACCGACACCAATGCAATTTCGCGGCCGCGCGCTGCCGCAGATCCCGTACGAAGTGGCACTTCATTTGCATGCAAGTGGACAGACCGCTCACGCCACGCGCAAACAGGAAACACCGATGTTCCAGATATCCATGAAGATGCTGATGGCCGGCGCCGTCCTATCCAGCGCCCTGGTGCAGCAGGCGCAAGCGGAGCCCGCCGCGTGCCCGGCGACCATTCCGATCGGCCTGACCACGCCGCTCACCGGCAACCTCGCTTTGCTCGGCACCCAGGCGCGCAACGGCGCCGAATTCGCCGTCGACGAGATCAATGCCGCCGGCGGCATCGCGGGCAAGAAAATCGCGCTGACCACCGAGGATACCGGCGCCTCCTCTACCGACGCGCTCAATGCTATGAACCGCATCATCGACGGCAAGCCGCTGGTGATCATGGGCTCGATGATCTCGCCGCACGTGTTCGCGCAGACCGAAGCCGTCAACAAGTCCGAAACGCCGTTCGTGGTCGGCGCCACCAATGCCAAGGTGACGTCGCAGGGCTCGAAGTGGCTGTTCCGCACCCACGTGCATGATGGCCAGCTCGCGGACCTGATCCCGGAGTATCTGGTCAAGACGCTGGCCAAGACCAAGCCCGGCATCATGGCGGTGGCCGACGATTACGGCCTCGGCGCCTCCAAGGGCATCCAGGCCGCACTCGGCGAACTCAAGGTATCGCCGGTGGCGATCACTTCCTACGCACCGTCCGACAAGGACATGAGCGCACAGCTACTGGAGATCAAGGACAAGGGCGCCGACAGCCTGATCTTGTTCGGCCGGCCCTCGGATATCACCCTGGTGCTGAAGCAGATGGGCGACCTCGGCATCAAGATGCCGGTGATCGGCAACACCAGCATTGTCGCGCAGACCACGCTGAACAACCTCAGCGCCGCGGAGGCCGACGGCGGCTATGCGATCGGCGGCATGATCCCGCAGACCTCCACCGATCCCAAGATCATCGACTGGGCCAAGCGGGTGCAGGACAAGCACAAGGTGCCGGCCGACAACTTCACCGTCTCCTATTACGACTCCGTGCTGCTGCTGAAGTCGATCATCGAAAAGGTCGGCTGCGACAAGGCGGCGATCCGCGACGGCCTTGCCGCCACCAAGGACTGGAAGGGCATGCTGATCAGCTACCAGGCCGACGCCAAGGGCGATCTCGCGCATACGCTCGGCATCTACCGCAACAAGGGCAAGACGCCGGAACTCGCCGGCAACATCAAGGAAAAGGGTTTCTAGGCCTTTCATGGGACAGCTTATCGTCAACGGCCTGGCGCTGGGGAGCATCTATGCGCTGGTGGCGTTGGGGCTGCTGCTGATCTTCAACACCGTGCAGATCGTCAACTTCGCGCAGGGCCAACTCCTGATGCTCGGCGCCTTCATCGGCATTTCGGGCGCAGTCACCCATGAACTGCCGGTGGCGATGGCGTGGCTGGTGACTCTGGCGGCGATGGCGCTGGTCGGGATCGTCTTCATGGTGCTGGTGTACTTTCCCCTGCGCGGGCGGCCGCCGTTCCTGGTGATCCTCACCACCATCGCCATGGGCATCGTACTGGAAAACATCGCGATGATCATCTGGGGGCCGCTACCGGTGTCGCTGCCCTCCCCGGTGCGCGGACCGCCTCTGCGCTTCGCCGGTGTGGTGATCTCGATGCACCAGCTGTTCATCTTCGGCACGCTGGCGGTGATCCTGCTGCTGCAGTATCTGATGCTGACGAAGACGCGCTTCGGCATCCTGATGCAGGCCACCGCGCAGGACCTTCACACCGCGCGCCTGGTAGGCATTTCCGTCAACCGTACCATCGCCGTGGCCTTCGCGCTGGGCGCCATGCTTTCCGGCGTTGCCGGCCTGCTGGTGGCTCCGATCTTCCTTGCCGAGCCGACCATGGGCGGCAGTCTCGGCCTCAAGGGCTTCGTGGTCAGTGTCATCGGCGGGTTCGGCAACCTGCCCGGCGCGGTGATCGGCGGACTCTTTTGGGCCTGATCGAAACCTTTGGCGCGCGCTACATCTCGTCGAATTTCCGCGACGCCTATGCCTTCATCGTGATGATCGCCGTCCTCGTGGCCTGGCCACGCGGACTGTTCGGCGAGAAGAGCAGCGAGAAGGTGTGAGGTGATCAGCAAGCTCCCCTCGCCCTGGTCGCCGCCGCCGTGCTGGCTTTGCCGCTCGTCAGCCATGACGGCTATGTCATCCAGCTCTTGAACATCGCCATCCTCAACGCCATCGTGGTGCTCGGCCTCAACTTCGCCACCGGCTGGACCGGCCAGATCAATTTCGGCCAGGCCGCCTTCTATGGCCTCGGCGCCTACACCACCGCGATTGCTGGCAAGGCCGGCATGCCGTGGATCGCCACGCCCGTGCTTTCCGTCGCCGTGGTGATGATCGCCAGCCTGGCGCTCGGCCTGCCGACACTGCGGCTGCGCACCTATTACCTCGCCATGACCACCATCGGCTTCGGCGAAATCATCAGGCTGATCATCGTGCACTGGGAGCCGGTCACCGGCGGCACCTCCGGCCTGCGGGCGATCCCGGGCATCAGCGTGTTCGGCCTCGCGCCGCAAGGCCAGATCCAACACTATTATCTGCTGGTCGCCGCATTGGCGCTGGCCGCCCTCGTCGCGTCCCGCATCCGCCATTCGGCGCTCGGCCGCGCCATGATCGCCACCAAAGATTCCGAGATCGCGGCCGAGCAGAGCGGCGTCGACACGGTCCGCACCAAGCTGCTCGCCTTCATGATCGGCGCCGTCTATGCCGGCCTCGCCGGTTGCCTCTATGCCTCGTCGATCCGCTTCATCAGTCCCGACAGCTTCTCCGGGGTGCAGGCGATCCTGCTGATGACCATGCTGATCGTCGGTGGCATGGGCTCGATCACCGGCTGCATCATCGGCGCAGTGGCGCTGACCGTTCTGCCGGAGATGCTGCGCTTCCTCGGCCAGTGGTACCTCGTGCTCTACGGCCTCGGCGTCATCGCCGTGATCGTGCTGGCGCCGGGCGGGCTGGCGTCGATCGCGACATTGATACCGCGGCTACGCCAGGCAGGTGCGCGATGACGGATGCTCCGATCATCGCCGCACGCGGCGTGGCGCGGCGCTTCGGCGGCCTGGTGGCGCTGGACGGCGTTGACCTCGACGTGCCGCGCGGCATCGTGCAGGCCATCATCGGCCCGAACGGCTCCGGCAAGACCACGCTTCTCAACGCGCTGTCCGGCGCCTCCCATGCCGATGCCGGCTCGGTCCGCATCGCTGGCGAAGAGATCTTCCGCCTCAAGCCGCACCGCATCGCGCGCATCGGCCTGGCGCGTACGTTCCAGAACATCCGCATCTTCACCAACCTGACCGTGCTGGAGAACGTCATGGTCGCGGCTGCCTGCAAGGCACCGGCGTCACTGTTCAACATCATGACGTCGAATGCACGCCACAAGGCCAACGAGGCCGGCATCGAACAGGCCGCACGCGACGCGCTGGAGACGGTCGGCCTCGCCGGCCGCGCCCGCGACCGCGCCGCGCAATTGCCCTATGCCCAGCAGCGACTGCTGGAGATCGCGCGCGCGCTGGCCACGCAGCCCGCCGTGCTGCTGCTCGACGAGCCTGCTGCCGGCATGAACATGACCGAGAGCATGACACTGCTCGCGACCATCGCAAAGCTCAAGGACCGCGGCATCACGGTGGTGCTGGTCGAGCACAATGTGCGGCTGGTGATGGGCATCAGCGACCGTGTCGCGGTGCTGGACTTCGGCAGGAAGATCGCCGAGGGCGCTCCCGCCGAGGTGCAGCGCAATCCGCTGGTGATCGAGGCCTATCTCGGCAGGCGGCACCGTCATGCTTAAGGTCGACAACCTCCACGTCTCCTACGGCCATATCGAGGTGCTGAAGGGCATCTCCTTCAGCGTCGAGATGGGCGAGATCGTCGCTTTGATCGGCGGCAACGGCGCCGGCAAGACCACCACGCTGAGCACCATCTCCGGCCTGCTCCGCCCTACCGCCGGCAGCATCGTTTGGAAGGGCGAGGCCATTCACGGCACCGCGGTGGAAACCATCGTCGGCGCCGGGCTGGCGCACTGCCCGGAAGGACGGCGGATCTTTCCCGGACTCACCGTGCGCGAGAACCTGATCACCGGCACCGCGTCGCGGCGCTACAGGAAGGCCGAGGTCGAGGACGACCTTGCGCTGGTGTTCGAGCTGTTTCCGCGCCTCAAGGAGCGCCTCAAGCAGGGTGGCTGGTCGCTGTCCGGCGGCGAGCAACAGATGCTGGCCATCGGCCGCGCGCTGATGAGCCGACCGAGCCTGCTGATGCTCGACGAGCCGTCGCTGGGACTGGCGCCCATCGTCATCGAGCAGGTGTTCGACAAGATCCTCGAGCTCAACAAGCGCACCGGTCTCGGCGTGCTGCTGGTGGAGCAGAATTCGGCGATGGCGCTGGAGATCGCCAGCCGCGCTTTCGTGCTGGAGACCGGCAGCATCACACTATCCGGGCCGGCTTCGGTCCTGGCCGACGATCCACGGATTCGGGAAGCGTATCTCGGGGGCTAGGCTTGGTTCGCTGATCTGGCAGGATGGCGTTACTTCCCTCTCCCCGTCCGGCGAAGCAAGCTTCGCCAGGCGGCGAGAGGTGAAGTTGCTACTTCACATCCTTGAGCAGCAGCATGTTGGCGGCAAGCTCCTTGGCGACAAGCGTATCCATCGCCGCGGGCTCGATCGGATAGGGTTCGACGCCGAGCTTCTTCAGGCTGGCCTGCATCGCGGGCTCCGCCAGCACCTTGACGCCGGCGGCGTGGATCTTGTCGACGATGTCGCGCGGCGTTTTCGACGGCGCGAAGACGCCGATCCAGACCGTGCTGGCGCCGTCCGGCAGGCCGGCCTCGGCCATCGACGGCACCTCGGGCAATTCCGTCGCGCGCACGGCGGTCGAGACCACCAGCGCCCGCACCTGGCCTTCGCGGATCAGCGGCAGCGCGGTGGCCAGCGGGCAGAAATAGAAGTCGATGCGGCCGCCGAGGATGTCGGTGATCACGTCGGGCCCGCCGCGATACGGCACATGGGTGGCCTCGAAGCCGCCGGCGCGGCGGAATTTTTCGGCACTGATATGAACGGCGCTGCCGACGCCGACCGAGCCAAAATTGATCGCCGACCCCTTGGCCTTTGCGGCGGTCAGGAAATCCGCCACCGACCGCCACGGACGGTCCATCGGCACGATCATCACATTGGCGTTGGCGCCGATCATCAGCACCGACGACAGGTCCTTTGCGACGTCATAGGGTAGATTGGGGAAGATCGCTGGCCCGATCGCCAGCGCCGAGGAATGCCCGAGAATGGTGTAGCCATCGGGGTCCGCCTTGGCGACCGCCGCCGTGCCCAGCGTGCCGCCTGCCCCGACGCGATTTTCCACCACGATGGTCTGGCCGAGTTCAGGGCCCAGCCGCTCGAACACGATGCGCGGCACCACGTCGGTGGCGCTGCCGGCACCGAACGGGATGATCGCCTTGATCAGCCGCGAGGGGTAGCTGTCGGCATGCACCGAGACCGGGGCCAGCAGGATGGCGGCCAAACTCGACCACCGCAGAAACTTGTTCATGACGCGCTCCATTCGCACCATCCGACGGGATGGTGGGCCAATCGGCCGAAGGCGCAAGCTTTGCAAGATTCGGACCGCGCCGTCATTCCGGCGCGAGGGCGTAGCCCGAGCGAGCCCGGAACGACAGCTAGCCCTTCAGCTTCACCAGCGCATCGCGGACGTTGATGTCGAGGCCGGCGCCGCCGGCGTCGAGATGGGCCATGATCGCCTTGCGCATGCGCGGATCCCAGAACTTCTTGATGTGCTCGGCGATGCCCGGCACGGCCTTGTCCTGGCCCTGGCTGTTGAAGAAGGTCCCGATCTGGTTGGCCATATAGATCAGACGTTCAGGCGACGAAGGTGATTGCATGATCCGTTTCCTGCGTCACGGCGTCGAAGGCGACGCGGTGCGAATGGGTGAAGACTTCGAAGCCGTCGCCGCGGGTAATCGCCGCCAGCGTGATGCCGGCGGCGGCGGCCATGCGTACCGCCAGCGCGGTGGGCGCCGACACGGCCACCAGCAGCGGCGCGCCCAGCGCCGCGGCCTTCTGCACCATCTCCACCGACACCCGGCTGGTCAGCAGCACCATGCCGTCGGCGGCGTCGATGCGATCGCGCACGAGCGCCCCGGCGAGCTTGTCGAGCGCGTTGTGGCGGCCGACGTCCTCGCGCAAGGCGACGATGCCGCGCGCCGGCGTCCAGAATGCCGCCGCATGGGCGGCGCGGGTCTCGGTGTTGATCTTCTGCAAGGCAGGCACCGCCTGCATCGCCGCCACGATCTGCTGCGGCGAGAAGCGGCGGCCGGCGCCGACGATCGCTGCCGGCCTGACCGCCTCGGCGATGGAGTCGATGCCGCATAGCCCGCAGCCGGTCGGGCCGGCCATCCGCCTTCGCCGCGCGCTGATGCCGTCCGCGGTGGCGGCGTCCAGCCACATCCGCAGTTCGATGCCGTCGTCGAATTCAACGGCCTCGAACGACTGGATCTCGGCGGCCGAAGCAACCACGCCCTCACTGAGGCTGAAGCCGATGGCAAAGTCGTGGAGGTCCTGCGGCGTCCCCATCATCACGGCATAGGTGCCGCCATTGTAGGTGATCGCCAGCGCGGTCTCTTCCGGCACCGCACGCACGCCTTCACTGGCGCCGTCGCGGCGCCAGATCGTGCGTGTGACCGAGCGTACCGGGTCGTGCATGTCTACTCCGCGGCTTCCACGGCCGGCACCGCGATGCGTCGCGACTGACGGGCCTGCTCGTCATATTCCTTCTGCCATTCCGAAGGTCCGTTCGACGGCGAGATCTGCACCGCCGTGACCTTGTATTCCGGGCAGTTGGTGGCCCAGTCCGAGAACTCGGTGGTGATCACATTGGCCTGCGTGGTCGGGTGATGGAACGTGGTATAAACCACGCCGGGCGCGACGCGCTCGGTGATCAACGCGCGCAAGGTGGTCTCGCCGGCGCGGCTCTGCAGTTTGCACCAGTCGCCGTCCCGGATGCCGCGCATCTCCGCATCGTGCGGATGCATCTCCAGCCGGTCCTCCTCATGCCAGACCACATTTTCGGTGCGCCGCGTCTGCGCGCCGACATTGTACTGGCTGAGAATGCGGCCGGTGGTGAGCAGCAGCGGGAAGCGCGGCCCGGTCTTCTCGTCGGTGGCGACGTATTCGGTGCGCATGAACTTGCCCTTGCCGCGCACGAAGCCGTCGATATGCATGACCGGCGTGCCCAGCGGCATCTTCTCGTTGCAGGGCCACTGCACCGAGCCGAGCTCGTCGAGCTTGGCATAGGACACGCCGCTAAAGGTCGGCGTCAGCGCCGCGATCTCGTCCATGATCTCCGAAGGATGATTGTAGTGCATCTCGTAGCCCAGCGCCCTGGCGAAGCCGAGGGTGACTTCCCAGTCTTCCAGGCCGTTCTTCGGCGACATCACCTTGCGCACGCGCTGGATGCGGCGTTCGGCATTTGTGAAGGTGCCGTTCTTTTCCAGGAAGGTCGAGCCCGGGAAGAATACATGGGCGTAGTTGGCGGTCTCGTTGAGAAAGAGATCATGGACGATGACACATTCCATCGCCGACAGCGCCGATACCACATGCTTGGTGTTGGGATCGGACTGCAGGATGTCCTCGCCCTGCACGTAGAGGCCCATGAAGGTGCCTTCGACGGCGGCATCGAACATGTTGGGAATGCGCAGGCCCGGGTCGGGATTGAGCTTGACGTTCCACAGCGACTCGAAGGTCTCGCGCACCGCATCGCCGGAGATGTGGCGATAGCCCGGCAGCTCGTGCGGGAACGAGCCCATGTCGCAGGAGCCCTGCACGTTGTTCTGGCCGCGCAGCGGGTTCACGCCGACGCCGGGACGGCCGATATTGCCGGTGGCCATTGCGAGATTGGCGATGGCGATCACCGTGGTCGAGCCCTGGCTGTGCTCAGTGACCCCGAGCCCGTAATAGATCGCGCCATTGCCACCGGTGGCGAACAGCCTGGCCGCTTCGCGCAATTCCCGGGGATCGACGCCGGTCATGATGGCGGTGGCTTCGGGCGAGTGGTTGGGCTGCGCGACAAACGACGCCCAGTCCTCGAACTCGCTCCAGTCGCAGCGTTCGCGCACGAAGGCCTCGTCTGCGAGGCCTTCGGTGACGATGACATGGGCGATGGCAGTGAGCACGGCGACATTGGTGCCGGGCATCAGCGGCAGATGGTGCTGCGCCTCGATATGCGCCGAGCGGACAATGTCGGTGCGGCGCGGATCGACGACAATCAGTTTTGCGCCGGCGCGCAGCCGCTTCTTCAGCCGCGAGGCGAATACCGGATGGCCGTCGGTGGGATTGGCGCCGATGATCATCACCACATCGGTCTGTTCGACGGAATCAAAATCCTGGGTGCCGGCCGAGGTGCCGAAAGTCGACGACAGGCCGTAGCCGGTCGGCGAATGGCAGACGCGGGCGCAGGTGTCGACATTGTTGTTGCCGAAGCCGGCGCGGATCAGCTTCTGCACCACGAAGACCTCTTCATTGGTGCAGCGCGACGAGGTGATGCCGCCGATCGAATCGCGGCCGTATTTCGCCTGGATGCCCTTGAATTTTGCGGCGGCAAAGTTGAACGCCTCGTCCCATGATACTTCCTGCCAGGGATCGGTGATCTTCTCGCGGATCATCGGGTTGAGGATGCGTTCCTTGTGGTTGGTGTAGCCCCAGGCAAACCGACCCTTGACGCAGGAATGGCCGCGATTGGCCTTGCCGTCCTTGTACGGCACCATGCGCACCACTTCCTCGCCGCGCATTTCGGCCTTGAAGGTGCAGCCGACACCGCAATAGGCGCAGGTGGTGACGACCGAATGCTCGGGCTGGCCGATGGCAATCACCGACTTCTCAGTCAGCGTCGCGGTCGGGCAGGCCTGCACGCAGGCACCGCACGACACGCATTCGGAGCCGAGAAAACTCTCGCTCATGCCGGGCGACACCCGACTGTCGAAACCGCGGCCGGAAATGGTCAGCGCGAAGGTGCCCTGCACTTCCTCGCAGGCGCGGACGCAACGCGAGCAGACGATGCACTTCGAGGGATCATAGGTGAAGTACGGATTGCTCTCGTCCTTCGCCATCCAGCGGTCGTTCTCGCAATCATGGGGCGAATGATCGGGCGAGTGATTATGTGCCTTGGCGAAGACGTGGTTCTCGCCAGCATCGCCGTAGCGTACGTCGCGCAGGCCCACTGCCCCTGCCATGTCCTGCAGCTCGCAGTCGCCGTTGGCGGCACAGGTCAGGCAGTCCAGCGGGTGGTCGGAGATATACAGCTCCATCACGCCCTTGCGGAGCGTCTTCAGCCGTTCATTCTGGGTGTGGACCACAAGGCCTTCCATGGCCGGCGTGGTGCAGGAGGCCGGCGTACCGGCGCGGCCCTCGATCTCGACCAGACAGAGCCGGCACGAGCCGAACGCATCCACCATGTCGGTGGCGCAGAGCTTTGGAATCTGGGTGCCCGCCTCCATGGCGGCACGCATGATCGAGGTGCCCTCGGGAACGGAGATACTTTTGCCGTCGATCGTCAGTGTGACCATCTTCTCAGCCTTGGAGCGCGGGGTGCCGAAATCGATTTCATGAACGAGCGACATGAGGTGCTCCTATTCTGCTGCTTGCAGGCGGGCCGGCGTCGGCGCGAAGTCGTCCGGAAAGTGCTTCAGCGCGCTCATCACCGGATAGGACGTGAAGCCGCCGAGCGCACAGAGCGAGCCGAATTTCAGGGTATGGCAGAGATCTTCCAGCACGGCGGTGTTCTCGGCCACGCGCTCGCCACGGCGAATCTTGTCGATGGTCTCGACGCCGCGGGTGGAGCCGATGCGGCATGGGGTGCACTTGCCGCAGGACTCGACGGCACAGAACTCCATGGCGAAGCGCGCCTGCTTCGCCATGTCGACGCTGTCGTCGAACACCACGATGCCGCCGTGGCCGATCAACCCGTCGCGCTTGGCAAAGGCCTCGTAGTCGAACGGCGTATCGAACAACTCGCGCGGGAAATAGGCGCCGAGCGGACCGCCGACCTGCACGGCGCGGACCGGACGGCCGCTCAAGGTGCCGCCGCCGACCTCGTCGACCAGTTCGCCAAGCGTGATGCCGAACGCGACCTCGAACAACCCGCCGTTTTTGATATTGCCGGCGAGTTGGATCGGCATGGTGCCGCGCGAGCGGCCCATGCCGAATTCCGCATAGGCCTTGGCACCGTCGTTGAGAATAAAGGGGATTGCCGCGAACGACAGCACGTTGTTGATCACCGTGGGCTTGCCGAACAGGCCCTTGTGCGCCGGTAGCGGCGGCTTGGCACGGACGATGCCGCGGCGGCCCTCGAGACTTTCCAGCAGCGCCGTCTCCTCGCCGCAGACATAGGCGCCGGCACCGACACGGACTTCGAGATCGAAGCTGTGCGCGGAGCCGCAGATATTGGCGCCGAGGAAACCGGCGCGCTCGGCTGCGGCGATCGCGATGTTGGTGGCGGCGATGGCGTGGGGATATTCCGAGCGGATGTAGATGTAGCCCTTGGTGGCGCCCACGGCGATGCCGGCGATGGTCATGCCCTCGATCACCACAAAGGGATCGCCCTCGAACAGCATGCGGTCGGCGAAGGTGCCGCTGTCACCCTCGTCGGCGTTGCAGACGATGAACTTTCGATCGGCGGCGGTGTCCGCCACGGTCTTCCACTTGATGCCGGTGGGGAAGCCGGCACCACCGCGACCGCGCAGGCCGGAGGTGGTGACGTCGGCGATGATCTGCGCCGGTGTCAAGGTCAGCGCGCGCGCCAGGCCCTTGTAGCCGTCATAAGCGCGATATTCGTCGAGCGAGCGCGGGTCGATGACACCGCAGCGCGCGAAGCTTAGGCGGGTCTGCCGCTTCAGCCAGGGGATCTCCTCTGTGACACCAAGACGCAGCGGATGCGCCGCGTCGGCGATCATCGCGTCGAGCACCGCATCGACATCGTCCTCGGCCACCGGGCCAAAGGCGACGCGGCCTTGCGGCGTCGCCATCTCGATCATCGGCTCCAGCCAGTAAAGTCCACGCGAACCGTTGCGCACGATCTCGAGCTCGAGCTTTCGCGCTTCGGCGGCGCGCACGAAAGCGTCAGCCACGTCGTCGGCACCGACAGCAACCGCGCCGGCATCGCGGGGAACAAAGATCTTCATCGCTGCGCCTCCGCGACCAGCGCATCGAGGCGCTTCTCGGTGAGGCGTCCGACCACGCGGCTGTCGAGCATGGCAGATGGCGCGGTGGCGCACAGGCCGAGGCAATAGATCGGCTCCAGCGTGACGCGCTGATCCGCCGTGGTGTTGCCGAGCTTGATGCCCAGGCTGGATTCGGCGCGCGCCGCCAGCGCATCGCCGCCGGCGGCCTGGCAAGCCTCGGCGCGGCACAGCTTCAGCACGTGCTGGCCCGCAGGCTCATGGCGGAAATCGTGATAGAAAGTGAAGACACCGTAGACTTCGGCGCGCGACAGGTTGAGCGCCGACGCGATCATCGGAATCGCCGGCTCCGGCACGTAGCCGAAGACTTCCTGCAATGCATGCAGGATAACCAGCGTGCCGCCCTCCACATGCGAAAGGCCCGCGATGATCTCCGCGCTCCGCGTCTCGTCCCAAGGTTCATAGCGTGAGGTCATTGGCGTGCCCGACGTTGATGTTCAGGCGCCAATGAGAGTTGGAATTAATCCAAAGATCAATAAAGCAGTCTCATGCTGCGATACGGAAACCTGATCGATCAGGAAACGACATCACACGATCGGCAACCGGAATGAACAGCGAGAGCGGAATCGCGGCGTCAAGCTTCCAGCGACGGCGCCACTTCGCGCGCAATCTGCACCAGGGCCGCGATCAACGGCGTCATCGGGTCGCGCTGCGGCACCACGAGTCCGACGCCATAGGTGACGACGGGATCGATAATCGGAATCATCCGCACTGCTCCGGTGAGGCCCAGCGTCTGCGCCAGCTTGGCAGGCATCACACTGGCCCAGCGGCCGGTCTTCACATGGGTGTACAGCACGATGATCGAATTCGAGGTCAACGTCGGCACCGCCTCGGCGCCGACCGATTTTAGCGCGCGATCGATGATCCGGCGGTTCTGCATGTCGGGCGTCAGCAGGCATAGCGGCACCTGGCCGACTTCCTTCCAGGTCACTTCGTCGCGGTCGCCGAACATGCCGTCGGGCGACGTCAGCAAACGGTAGCTCTCCTGATACAGCGGGATCGAGCGAACCTTGCCGAGCGGTTCGTTCTCAATGTAGGTGAGTCCGGCATCGACCTCGAGATTTTCCAGCAGGCCGAGCACGGCCGCCGAGGTGCACGACTGCACGCGAAAGCGCACGTCGGGATAGCGGGCGCGGAACGGCGTGGTGAGCGACTCCACCATGCCGAGCGCGGTCGGGATCGCCGCGATGCGGATCTCGCCGGACAGGCGATCCTTGAGGCCGTTGATTTCCTGGCGCATGGCGCGGGCGTCGCCGACGATGCGCCGCGCCCAGTCGAGCGCCCGTTCGCCCTCCGGGGTAAAGCCCTGGAAACGTGAGCCGCGTTGCACCAGCATGACGCCGAGGAATTCCTCAAGCTGCTTCAGGCTGGTGGACATGGTCGGCTGGGTGACGCCGCAGGCCTCGGCGGCGCGGCCGAAGTGCCGTTCCTTGGCGAGCGCCAGCAACAGTTCGAGCTTGTCGATCAAGGGAGCCTCGGTCCGGGCATGATGTCAGGATCGCGCGATACCGACGATGCCATTCGCCGTTCGCCGGCTGGCAACATAGGGCGCTATGCGACTCCCCTGCAACCGGTCAGCAAGCTGCGCGCAAGCCGATCGGGCCTCATAGGGGTGCAACAAGAGGTGTCGCGAGCCAAGGCGACTGGTCTGGATGAAGCGATCACAGTCGGGCGCGCCAGACAGGCGCGGCCCGGTATCGAAGGGATCAGCCGAGGCGGCTGATCTGCTCCTCGGTCACCACGCGCTCAACGTTTTCCGTCTTGCTCTTGATGCGGTAGCGCGGACGGCCGTCGGCCTCGATGGGCAGGCAGGAGGTGATGGTGTACACGCTTCGCTCCTTGACCATGGCGCGGCCTTGGGGACCCTGAAGCTGGTGGTGAACGTCGTCGTTAATCGCGTAGTTGTGCGCCATTTTTTTGCTCTCCGGTGAGCGGCTTTTAGCCACAACGGCTCGGCAAAGCAACAAATCCCGTGCAATACCGGTCAGATAGCTCGTCAGGCCTGATATGCAGTTAATACAGAAGTGGCCGGCTACCGGGCTCATCGCCTCTACAGCTGTTGCCGATCGGGCTGGCGAAGCGCCAGGCCAGAAACCGAAAAACCTCCGGCAGGGCATTGCCGGAGGTTTCGGAGGTTTACGTATAAAAGTGCGTCGTCTCCCTGAGACATCTGCCGTCAAAGAATTTGCCGGCTGCGCCCATGAAGACTACATGACTTAGAACGATGAGTTCAATAGCTGATTTAATCAGGCTATTCGGAAAATGGTGGAACTCCTCGAAAGTTGATCGCCCGGTGGAACATTAACCACGACTCGCCCTCAGCGGGATGCCCTGGGGCGCGCGGCCACCGCGATGTGATCGGGCGGCAAGCCGGCCCGGGAACGCTCGACCATGGCCAGATAGGCCGTTTCGATGTGCTCCGTGACCCGCGCCGTATCGAACAGCGGGGCGGCAAGCCGATTATCCCGGAGCGTCCCTGCGATCGCCGCCAGACGGGCCGGCTGCGTCGCCAGCTCGATCGCCAGACGCTCATAGTCCGACTGCGACGTGGCGACCAGTTCCGGCAGGCCGATATTGTGCAGCAGGCTGGCCGCCACCCTGCCTGCGAAGGTTTCGCCGCGGCAGGTCAGCAGCGGCAGGCCAGCCCATAGCGCATCGCTGGCCGTGGTGTGGGCATTGTAAGGCAGCGTGTCCAGAAACAGGCCGGCGCAGCGATGCCGGGCGAGATGTTCGTCCGCCGGCATCCGTTCCGCGAAGACGAGACGCCCGGCCTCGACGCCGCGCGCGACGGCTTCGCGACGCAGATTGGCGGCGGCCGCGGCATTGTCCTCGAGCAGCCAGAGCACGCTGCCGGGCACCTGTTTCAGGATGCGCATCCAGCCGTCGAAGGTCGCGGGCGTGATCTTGTAGTTGTTGTTGAAGCAGCAGAACACGAATCCCTCGGCGGGAAGGCCGCACTCCGCCCGGCTGAACGTCCACTCGGCAATCGGTCGCTGCCGGTCGTTGGCCTGATAGCAGTCCGGCAGCCACGCGACCTTCTCGCTGTAGAACTGCCGGTGTTCGGCCGGCAGCACGTGACGATCGGCGATGATGTAATCCATGTAGCGCGCGCCCAGCGTCCCCGGGAAACCGAGATAGTTGACCTGAATGGGCGCTGCCCGCCGCGCGAACACGCGGGTGCGGGCGTCGCCGAAATAGCCGTTCAGATTGACCAGAATGTCGATGCCAGCGGCGCGAATCGCGGCCACCGCTTGCGGGTCGGACAAGGCCGCGATGTCGATACTGCCGTCGACGGCGGCGTCGATGCGCCGGCGCGTCGCACTGCCGTCGTCAAAGCCGTTGTCGATGGCAACGACCTCGAATTGCTGCCTGTCGTGCTGTTCGAGGACGCCGACCAGCAGCAGCGAGGTGGCCTGCTGGCGAAACTCGCCTGACAGGTAGCCGATGCGGATCTTGCCTGCCGTGCGCAGTGCCGGCAGATCCGACTTGTCGAAGCGCGCGGGAAAACGGTTTGCGCTGTAGATTTCGGCGCAGCGTTGCAGACTGCGTTCCGACATGGCGATGCCCTGCCAGGCGAAGGGTTCGACGGACAGGCGCCCCGCCGCGAGATCGCGGTCGATATCGGAAATGAGGCGGTCGGTCCCGGCCCAGTCGCAGGTCAGCATCTTCTGGTGCAGCAGATCGCCCTTCACCAGTGGCATTTGCGGGTCGATCTCAAGCGCGCGGGCATAGGCGCCGGCGGCCTCGGCGGGGCGCCGCAACTTCTGAAGGATAAAACCGCGGCTGAACCAGGCTTCCGCCATCCCCGGCTTCATCGCCAGCGTCCGGTCGCACGCGACCAGCGCGTCGTCATAGCGTTTCAGCCTGGTGAGGGATCGGCTCCGGTTGAAGAAAGTCGCCGGGTCGTTCGGATTGAGCGAAGCGGCCCGGTCGAAGTCGGCAATGGCGGCCTGGGGATCGTTGAGATCGTTCAGCGCCGCGCCGCGCGCGTTCCAGCTGTCGGCACTGCCGGGATTGAGCGCAATCGCCTGGGTGAAGCGCTGCACGGCTTCGTCCGGACGGCCCAGCGCCTTCAGGACCAGGCCGTAGTTGTAGAACGTGGCGTCGGAGGTTGCGCTCAGCTTCAGCGCGGACTGCAGCAGGGGTTCGGCCTCGGCGAACTTCTTCTGCGCCACAAGAACGACGGCGAGCAGGTTCAGCGCCGCCGGATGGCGCGGCTCCTTGCGCAGCAACTGCCTGAAGGATCGTTCGGCCTCGGCGAGCTGGCCCTGCTGGAAAGACGCGATGCCCCGTTTGAAGAGTTCAGCGGCGGATGCCATTCGCTTGCGAGCCCTTTCCCGGTGCAACAGAGCGGCCTTATAGACGCCGGACGGGCCCAGGTCGACAGCCGCGGGGCGCGACACGCAGGCCACGCGCGCAAGCAAAAACCCCCGGCAGTTTCCTGCCGGGGGTCTTTGTTTCAGATCTTGAGCGTCGTGAGACGATCAGGATTAGAAGGAGCGGGAGATCTGAACCCCGCCGTTGTAGATGTTCTGGCCACCGAGACCGTACACGGCATTCGCCGCAGCGCCGCTCACGCCACCGAGGTTGGTGTAGGTTCCGCTGAGGTTCGTGTTCAAACGGCTGTAGACGAACTCAGCCGCAATGGTCAGATCCTTCACCGGGGTCCAGGCGGTACGGGTACCTACCTGAGCCGTCGAGAGCTTCATGTCGCCACCGGTGACATTGAGCGAGCCAAAACCAGTGGTCCCCACGCCAGCTCCCGACAGAGCCGTAATCAGAGCCGCGTTACCGGCAGCACCGTAGGAGATCTGGGTGTAGTTACCAAACACCGACGTACGCCATGCCGGATTCCAGTAGTGCTCGTAGAACGCGCTGACGTCCCAGGAGGTGCTCAGGTCGATACCGGTGCCATTGGTATACACGCCGTCAAGCACGTAACCGAAAGCGAGGGTGCCGGCGCTCGGACCGCTGGCGCGGAGGTATCGCCCTGCGCCCGCGGTATCAAGCGTGCCGCCCCAGACATACTTGGCAGCGCCCTTGGCGTAGGTTGCTTCCATCTTGAAGCTGTCACCGGCGCCGGTGGGCAGGTTCTTCAGCTCGAAGCCGCCGCTGACGGCGTAGCCCCAGGTCGTGGCCGGACGGCCGTTGTCTACGACTGCGCCTGCAACGGGGAAGCCGCTGTAGTAGTTGCCGTGAACTTCATGACCAGCAGCCGACACGAAGGCCGAACCCCATGCCTGATCGAGGCGCAGGTTGCCGACGATGTCAGGCATGTGATCGCCACCCGCCTGGTTGCCCGTGAAGTTGCCAGGGCCGTATGCACCGCCTGTGAGCAAGGGGGTCGGGCTGAAGGCGAGCGACGTATTGACCACACCGGCGGTGCGGTAGGGCTGCGCGTCTTCCAGCGAGATCGTGGCCGACATGCCATTGCCGAAGGAAGCCGTGTAGGCCAGCATCGGGATGCCGGTCGCGTTGTTGGAGCCGGCGTTCAGGCCCGACGAAATCGTCGGCTTGGCCAGCGCCCACTGCGGATCGAACATCGAGACCGACTTACCGAAGGTGAAGCCGGCGAACTGGATGAACGCGTAGTCGACTTCGACCGGTGCGCCGCCAGCGATACCCGAAACGCCGCGCGTCCAGTCGAACTTCGCGTCGCCATAGGTACGCAGAACACCGTATTCGGTGGCCGTGCGGGTATCGATGTTCACGTTGAAACGAGCGCGGGTCTGAAAGAAGTCACGCGACCAAGCCTGCGAACCGGGAGCGCCACCCTGCCACTGCGGGGCATCGTAGATGTTGCCGTTGAGCGCGGTGTCGATACGGATTGCGCCGCCGATCTTGATGCAGGTGTCGGTGCCCGGGATGTAGTAGAAGCCGGCGCCGTACAGCGAGCAGATCTTCACGTATTCGACCGCCTTGGCCTTCATCGGAAGATCGGCTGCCTGTGCTCCACCGATGGCGAGAAGACCCGCCGCGGAGCCGAGAATAAGGCCCTTAATCGTTGTCATGGTAAACCTCCAAGTTGTTCTTAAAGGGAAGGTTCCGGATCCGCCGGGTGACGACCACCCGAAGATTGTTCCCTTAGTCCCCCACTACCGCCTGGTACTTCGCGTCTTCGGTCCCACCCGCATAACGCGAGGTACTAAAGCGAATTACTTCAACGGGACGACTGCGGGTTGCCCCATCGCCGAAACGGACAATGCCTGCGCGCTTCGCTTAAGCAAAATACTTTATGAACTCATGCATCTTTATCGCGCCGCAGTGTGGTTTCCCTGCAACACACGAAGTTGTGGCTTGCCTGTCGCAATTGCCTGATAGAGTTATGTAAATTGGAAAACTGCAGGACGAGTCATGGCTAATCGAGCGAGCGTAATCAAGGTGGACGAAGACTTCGGCACCGACGAAGAAACACTACCGGCGCACCTGGCAGGCAAGAATCAGGAGCTCCTGCGGCAATTCACCTGGGACATTGCTGCAATCAACGTCCATCTCGACGGGATCCGCTACTTCTGGGCCAAGGAACTCGGCATCAGCGGCCCGCAATGGATGATCCTCATGGCCATCGGGGATCTCGACCGCGGCAAGGGGGTTCCAGTCAAGGATGTCTCGGCCATGCTGCATGTCGACCCGTCCTTCGTGACGACCCAGTCCAAGATGCTCGAGAAGAACGGCTTTCTGCGCCGGATCCCGTCCCGCGAGGACGCCAGAGTGGTGCTGATGTCGCTGTCCGACAAGGCCAGCAAGAAGATCGCAACGTTGTCGTCCCGTCGCGATGCGCTGTTCGCTTTCGTGATGGCAGAATTCGACCCCGCCGCGCTGCTGGAGGTCGCGTCTCATATGGCCCGGCTCAAGGTACGGCTGGAAAAAGCCAACCTGATGCTCGCGGTGGATAGCTGAGTTTTCTGGCAGGTGCGACGCCGGCCACCGGACGAAGTCTCGACCGGGGCTATGCCGCGGGACCGCGCAGCCGATCGGCGATCCAGTCGAAGATGAACTCATTTCCGATGGTCGGATTGTCCACATGCCCGGGCCCGGCTGCGGTCTCGGCAGCGGTGAAGATCTTCAGATCGATGTCGAGGCCGCTGGCCCGCAAGGCCTGGCAACAGCCGGTCACGTGGCCGGCGTCCAGCCAGTCATGCTCGCCGATCGTCACCAAAATCGGACATCGAATGTTCTTGGCAATGCTGCCGCCGCAGAGCTTGTCGAATCCGGCCGTGCCGCCACAGCCGCCGCTGGCGATATTTACCGTCAGAAACGCCCGCTCGTGCAGATCCCAGATGCCGCCATCGCAGACGACCGCGGCGAAGCGATGATCAAGGCTGGCTCCCCGCGTCGCAAAGGCCGCGCCCAAGCCGTCGCCGAACACTGCGATTCGCTCGGGATCCACCCCATCGTTGGCGATGAGATGGTCCATGCAGCCGCTGATTGCCGTTTCGATATCGAAGCGACCCGGCGCACCGTCGTCGCTCAAGGCGCCGGGCCGATAGCCGGGCAAATCGACGAGCAGCAACGATAGCCCGCGCCGATGCGCGTAGCGCGGCAGGCTGTGCAGGTATTCTTCCTTGAACCTGTCGGGGCCTCCGAAGCAGATCACCGTCGGCGATGCGCCTCCACGCTGGGGCGCCGGCAGGAAGTATCCCTGCAGAACCTCATTCTCCGCCCACGGAATCTCGACGGTCTCGCCCACCGACGCGGCGCGCAGGTAGAGCTGCGAGCAAGCCTGCATGTGCGCGATGGCGGCACTGCGCCGACGATCATTGGTACCGAGAAAGGTCTGCGCTGCGCGAAAATAGTTCATGGCTCGCAGCCAGTTGCTCAGTGCGGTCTCGGTATGCCCGCTATGGAATGCGGTATCGCCGCGCTCCTTTGAAGTATCAGCGAGTTTCTTCCACTCCCGATACCAGCTTTCATCATCGCCGGGATTGATGCTGCTTGCAGCGCGAAAACACTCCGAAATAGTGCTACCGCCGTCCTGGGCCGCGCCCAGAATCTGCATGAACTGAAAAGAATAGTCTTCGTTGCCCGGCCATTGCACCCAACCGCGAGGACCATAGAAAGGCGTAGCTGCAACCAGTGCAATGTGCGTCACGACCCCGAACTTTTCTTTTCGCGCTGTTTCCGCGCATTGCATCGAGCTTCGGCGACAACCATCGCCACGCGCAGTCGTAGCTCGAATGGCAACAACCGCGTCTTTTATTACTAGCTCAAGTATCTAGATCTTCAAAGAAATTCCGCCTGCGAACGCAAACTTCCGATTACCAAGTGAGTACTTCCTCAACAACCATGACGGTCACACATGTGGCTTCCGAAGCCCGAAGGTTAGTTCCCGTAAACACAAGCTAGTTCCGGGAACAACCGGGTCGACGCGCAGTGCCGTATCGACGGAAACCCAGACCTGCCCCTCTGCGATCCGCACCGGATAACGTCGCAGCGCGCGGCTCGACCAGCCCGGCGAGATCTCGCCGGTCGGCAGACTGAACCAAGCGAGGTGACGCGGACAAAACAGCCGGCCATCGGCAACGCGGCCCTGGGCCAGATCGGCCTGTTCATGCGGGCAGGCCCTCTCGCAAGCGAAGATCCGCGCGCCATCCCTCACCACAATCAGATCGACGCCGCCGATCCGCGCGCAGACGATCGTCTTTTCCGCCAGGCGTTCCAGGGTGCAAGCGGCGATCCAGTGTTCACTGTCCGATATCATCCCTGAATGGAACCCCACGGATAGCCGCATGCGGCGCGTCGGCCGCAGATGGCCTCAACCGCCAAGATAGGCCCGCCGCACATGCTCGTTCTCGATCAGATCGGCACCCAGCCCGGACAACACCACACGCCCGGCCTCCAGCAGATAGGCATGGTCGCACATCTCGAGCGCCGCGAAGGCATTCTGCTCGACCAGAAGTACAGTGGTACCGGCATCGCGGATGGCGCGGATGATGGCGAAGGTGCGCTCGACGATATTGGGCGCGAGCCCGAGCGACGGCTCGTCGAACATCACCAGCCGCGGTCGCGACATCAGCGCGCGGCCGATGGCCAGCATCTGCTGCTCGCCGCCGGACAACGTCCCCGCCGCCTGCTTCCTGCGTTCGGCCAGGCGCTGGAACTCACCATAGATCCGGTCGCGATCCGCGGATATTTCCGAAGAATCGGAACGCAGATAGGCGCCCATGTCGAGATTCTCCTCGACGGTCATGTGCGGAAACACCCGCCGTCCTTCCGGACAATGCGCGATGCCGCGCGTCAGCACCTGCTGCGGGCTGGCGCCGGTGATATCGTCGCCCTCGAACCTCAAGCTGCCGCTGCGCGGCGGCACGAGGCCCGAGATCGCGCGCAGCGTGGTGCTCTTGCCGGCGCCGTTGGCGCCGATCAGCGCCACCAACTGCCCGGCCTTCACACTCAGCGTGACGCCGCGCAGCGCAGTGACCTGCCCGTAGGCGCAGACCAGATCGTTGATCTCAAGCATGCACAGCCACCTTCTTCGCGGCGTGACTGGCGCCTTGCCCGAGATAGGCCTCGATCACCGCGGGATCGTTGCGGATCACCTCGGGCGTGCCCTCGGCGATGATGCGGCCGTAGTTCAGCACCACGATGCGATCCGACACGCCCATCACCATCGGCATGTCGTGCTCCACCAGCAGGATGGTGACGCCGCAGTCGCGGATATTGCGGATCAGTTGCACAAAGGTGTGGGTCTCCGAGGCGTTCATGCCGGAGACCGGTTCGTCGAGCAGCAGCATCGACGGCTGCGCCGCCAGCGCCAGCGCCACGCCGGCCAGCCGCTGCTCGCCATAGGACAGCGAGCCGGCGAGATCGTTGGCGCGGGCCTCGAGCCCGATCCAGCGTACCAGTTCGGCGGCGCGCTCGCGCAGCAGCCGCTCGGACGCGCGGGCACGCGGCAGGCCGAGGATGGCATCCAGCAGCGACACCTTGCCCTGACGGTGCAGGCCGATCAGCACGTTGTCGAACACCGTATCGCGCGGAAACACGCTGGTGCGCTGGAACGTGCGGACCAGGCCGAGATCGGCGATCTCGTGCGATTTCAAACCCTTCAGCGGCGTGCCGCGATACTTCACCTGGCCCCTGGTCGGCGTCAGAAACCCGGTCATCAGGTTGAAGGCCGTGGTCTTGCCGGCGCCGTTGGGGCCGATCAGGCTGAGGATCTCGCCTTCGCCGACGCAGAAGTTCAGATCCGACAGCGCCACCAGGCCGCCGAACTGCATGGCAACGTTCTCGACGCTGAGCACGATCTCGCGCGAACCGGACTGCATGGTCATGCGCCTTCCTCCACCACATCGATGGCCTTGGCCGGTCTGTCCGCGGCGGGGCGCGACAGGCCGAGCAGCGGCGCCAGTGTCGGCACGATGCCGCGCGGCAGCACGAACAGAATCGCGATCAGCACGCCGCCATAGGTGATCCATTGCGCCTCCGGCGGCATGATCGGCCGCAGGAACACCGGCAACAGGCCGAAGATCACGCCGCCGACCACCGGCCCGGCCAGCGAGCCCTTGCCGCCCGAGACCACCATGATCACCATGGTGACGGTGGTGATGAAGGCGAAGACGTCGGGATCAATGATGCGGATGTAATGCGCATAAAGGCTGCCGGCGGCGCCGGCGATGCCGGCCGAGATCACCGCCGCCAGCGTCAGCGTCTTCGTCACGTCGATGCCGACAGCGACGGCCAATGTCTCGTTCTCCATCAACCCGCGCATGGCGCGGCCGTAATGCGAATGCACCAGACGGGCGATCAGGAAATAGGACAAGGCCGCAACGGCGAGCACCAGATAGTAGTTCTGCAGCTTGGTCTTGAGCACGAGATAGCCGAGGCCGGGCAGACCGATGGTAATCGAGGGAATATTGGTCAGCGCCAACGGCCCTTGCGTCAGCTCGACCCAATTCAACGCCACCAGCCGCACCACCTCGGCAAAGGAAATGGTGACGATGACGAAATACGCGCCGCGCACGCTGAAGGAGAGGCGGCCGACCAGATAGCCGCAGAAGGCGGAGATGGCGATCGCGAGAGCGAATCCAGCCACCGGCGGCCACGGCACATGGACGATGTGGAAGTCGCCATAGATCGGCACGTCGAAACCCAGCGCCGTCAGCGCCGATACGTAGGCGCCGATGCCGAAGAAGGCGACATGGCCGAGGCTGAGCTGGCCGGTGAAGCCGAGCAGCAGGTTGAGGCTCATGGCGGCGATGATGAAGATGCCGGTGGTGATCAGGGCATTGAGCAAATACGGGTCCTGCAGCCACAGCGGCACCGACGCAAAGACCAGCAGGCAGAGCAGCGTCACGATGCGGTTCATCCGACACGCTCCGCCCTGGCGAACAGCCCGGTGGGTTTGAAGATCAACACGGCGATGATGATCACGAAGCCCATGGCATCGCGATAGCCCGACGAGACGTAGCCGGCGCCGAGTTCTTCGGCCAGCGCCAGGATGAAGCCGCCGATCACCGCGCCGGTGATGTTGCCGAGCCCGCCGAGGATGACGATGGCGAAGGCCTTGACCGCCGCAAGATCGCCCATCTGCGGGAAGATCACATAGACCGGGCCGAGCAGCGCGCCGGCAGCCGCAGCCAGACCCGAGCCGATGGCAAAGGTGGAGGTGTAGATCCAGCTGACATTGACGCCCATCAGCGCCGCGGTGTCCGAATCCTGGAAGGTGGCGCGCATGGCCTTGCCGAGTTTTGTCCGGTTGATCAGGAGATAGGACACGGCGATCAGCAAGGCCGCGGCGGCCAGCACGAACAGCCGCAGCCATGACACCGAGACCGGACCGAGCACCAGCGGCGCATCGGGGAACGGATTGCTCACCGACTTCGCCACGCCGCCCCAGATCCACAGCGCGCCGGACTGCATGGCGATCCAGGCGCCGATCATCACCAGCATGGTGGTGTCGATGTCGGAGCCGCGCAGCGGCCGCAGCAGCAGCAATTCGATGGCAGCGCCGAGCAGCCAGCCGGCGGCGATGGCCACCGAAATGGCGAGAAAGAAATTCAGGCCGAACTGATGCACCACGATGAACATCATATAGGCGCCGAACGTGTAGAGGATGCCGTGGGTGAAGTTCACCACATTCATGATGCCGAAGATCAGCGTCAGCCCGATGCCCAGCAGCGCATAGGTGCCGCCGAGCACGAGGGTGTTGAGGAGATGTTGCAGCAACTGGGTCAAAGGTCGTTCTCGATTCTGATTGGTAACATCGAACGCGAAGCGATCTTCCTTAGCCTCTCCCCGCTTGCGGGGAGAGGTCGGAGCCGAGCGTTAGCGAGGCTTCGGGTGAGGGGGACTATCGAGTGAAACTCGGACTCCCCTCACCCGACTCGAAGCCCCTACGGGCCTTCGAGCCACCCTCTCCCCGCAAGCGGGGAGAGGGAAGATCCCCCGAAATATCTTCTATTACAGCGCCTTCATGCCGACCTTGCCGTCGGCAATTTCGATCAGATAGACGTTCGGAAAGCTCTGGCCGCTCTCCTGGCCGGCAGGGCCCGACTTCTTGAACACGATGTCGCCGTTCAGGCCCTTGATGTTGATCTCCCACAGCGCCGCCTTGATCGCGGCGGGCTCCGCCTTGCCGGCCTTCTCGATCGCCGCCGCAATGGTGCGGATGCCGTCATAGCCGCGGAAGCTCTCGGTGCAGCCGGCGAAGTCGAAGCCGCGCTTCTTCCACTCGCCGATAAAGTAGCTGGTGGCTTCCGGATTCGGCGTCTTGTCGGGATACCACGGCAGGAACGTGGTCAGATGCATGGTGCCGTTGGCCGCGGCACCTGCCTGGGCGATGATCTGGTCGGGGTTCTGCGAGCCGCCGGTGGTGATGATGCGCTTCTTCAGGCCGATGGCCGCGGCCTGCTTGAAGATCAGCGTCAGCTGATCGACCGCAGTGGTGACGATGACGGTCTCGGAATCGCTGGCCTTGATCTTGGCCAGCTGCGCGCTCATGTCCTGCGCCGACTGGTCCATGGTCTCGACCAAACCAATCGTGATGCCGTGCTCTTTCATCATCTTGCCGAAGTCTTCGGCGGTGCCGCGGCCCCAGTCATTGTTGATGACAAGGAAATCCGCCTTCTTGATCGCCAGCTTGTCGATGATCTTGCTGAACGCCGCGCCTTCGACTGCCGACGGCGGCGAGATGCGGAAGATGTAGGGATTGCCCGAGGTGGTGATCTTGCCGGCCGACGAGGTCTCGACCACCATCGGCGTCTCATATTCCACCAGCTTCGGCATCACCGCGAGGGTCAGGCTGGAGCCCCAGGCACCGAGCAACACCGGCGTTTTATCGCGGGTGATGAGCTTTTCGGCGACGGCCGCGGCCTCGGTCGGGTTGCTCTTGTTGTCCTCGATGACCAGTTCGATCTTTTTGCCGAGAATGCCGCCCTTGGCGTTGATCTCGTCGGCGGCGATCTTGGCGCCGTTGACGACATAGGTGCCGGACGCGGCGAACGCGCCGGTCAGCGGCTCGTTGACGCCGATCTTGATGGTTTGCGCGTAAGCCGCGCCGTCGAACAGAGCGAGCGCAAGCGCGATCGCCGGCGCGGCCTTGAAGGTTCGTATCATGTCATTCTCCCAATGAACGCTGGTGAAACGGTCGCAGTCCAAACGTCGCCGCCGCGCAGGATATGCGAGCGCCGATTCATGATGCCGTGTCTCCGCGGCCGATAACCCGGCGCAGCGCGCGTGTTGCGCGATCGCGCAGCAGCCCGAAGACAAGCGAAATTCCGTTGAGCTCGGCGGCAGGCACCCTCGCTGCATCTGCGCCATGCGACAGCCGACGATCGAGATTGCCGGCAAATTCTGCGATCAGCCGTGCCGCGAGATCGCGCACCAGGCCGGAGCGGCCGACCTGCGCCAGCATGCCGGTCAGGCTGTAGCCGATGGACAGTTCGACGCGGGTCGCCGCGCTCTCGGCAATGGGCAGCAGCCGGTAGCGGATCTCGCCTTGTGTCTGCGAGCGGCTGCGCTGGTCGACGCCGATACCGAGGATGCGGCCGGACAGCTGCGCGGCATCGCTCTCGACCCGCGCCGCGCCGTTGAAGTTCGCAGAGATCGGGCCGATCCTGACGCGGATCGCGCCCTCGATGCGCTCCGGCATCGGCGTTCCCGTCAGCGACGCGCCGGGGAGGCAGGCCGCCACCCCCGCGATATCCTCGAATATCGCGAACACTTTTGCGGGCGGATGCGCGACGTCGAAGTGCTGTTCGAGAACGGTCGACGGCGTGAAGTCGGGAATGACGAGGGGCGCGACAGCGCTGATCATTTCGACCGGCGCAACCAGGGCGACCGATGGTTGGACACTGACACAGGCAGCATGGCCCGAGCCGACCGGCCCGAGCAGTCTGCGCCCGGCATCATGCTCCGGCGCGATGCCGCGGGCGCGACGCGCCGATATCACCGACTGCACCGCACGGACGATGCCGACATAGCCGGTGCAGCGGCACAGGTTGCCTGACATGCCCACGCGGATCGCCTGCTCGTCGGCATCCGGCAGCCGCTTCACCAGATCGCGCGCCGACACCAGCATGCCCGGCGTGCAGTAACCGCACTGCAGCGCGTGCTCGCGCGTAAAGGCGGCGCGCAGTTCGGTGGCGATCTCGTCGTCGTCAAGGCCTTCGACGGTGGTGACATCGGCGCCGTCGCAGGACACCGCAAAGGTGATGCAGGAACGCGCCGGCACGCCGTCGAGCAGCAGCGTGCAGGCGCCGCAGACGCCGTGCTCGCAGCCGAGATGGGTGCCGGTGAGGTTACGCTCGTCGCGCAGGAAATCGGCGAGGCTGGTGCGCGGCTCGACCAGCGCATGCACTGCGCGATGGTTCACGGTGAGTTCGATATCGGTCATGCCGCGGCCTCCGCGATGGCTTTTTGCAGCACGGCGACATGGATATGGCGGTCGGCAGCGTCGGCGATGCCGGCCTTCGACAGGATTCTGTCCGCCACGCGCGGATCGAAGGTGCTGCCGAAATCGCCGCCAATGCGGCCGCCGAACAGCTCCGTTGCATCGTCAATCACGACAGGCGCAGCCTCGACGGCGCCGATCACCACGCGCGCCGCGCCGGCGTCGGGATCGATCAGCACCGCGCCGATGGCGTGCGCAAACTCGCCGGTCTTGCGGCAGGCCTTGACGTAACCCCAGCGCGCGGAAACGCGCATTGCGGGAATGCGGACGGCTTCGATCATCTCGCCGGGAGCAAGCGCCGTCTCCAGCGCGCCCAGCACGAAATCCTTCATCGCCACGCGGCGCGCGCCGGTCGCGCTGCGCAGCGTCATCGTCGCGCCGAGCGCCGTCAGCGCCGAGATCCAGTCCGCACTGGGATCGGCATGGCTGAGCGAGCCGCCGACGGTGCCGCGGTTGCGCACCGCGCGATAGGCGATCGCCGAGGCGACGCGCTGCATGGCGCCGCGGGTGACGTCGGGGATGCGGCCGTCCTCGATATCGGCATGGGTGACGCAGGCGCCGATCACCAGATCGCCGCCGACGCGCTCGACATGCTTCAGTTCAGCGAGCCCGCCGATATCGACGATCAGATCCGGTGCCACCAACCGCAGGTTGAGCATCGGGCCGAGCGACTGACCGCCGGCGATGATCTTTGTGGCGCCATCGCCGGCGATCGCGGCAAGCGCCGCGGCGAGGTCGCGTGGCCGTTCGTAGGCGAAGGGGGCCGGCTTCATGCCGCAGGCCTTTGCGCGTCGCGGGCCTCGATGATCGCCGACATGATGCGGCGGGGCGTGATCGGCGAATGCAGCAGTTCGACGCCGAGGCCGCGCAATGCATCGTTGACGGCGTTGGCTATTGCTGCCGGCGGCGCGATGGCACCGCCCTCGCCGATGCCCTTGACGCCGAACTTAGTATAGGGCGACGGCGTCTCCATGTGATCGAGGCGCGGCATGGGCACTTCGGTGGGACCGGGCAGCAGGTAGTCGGCGAGCGTCGTGGCCAGCGGCTGGCCGGCACGATCGAACGGCATCTCTTCGTAGAGCGCAGTGCCGATGCCCTGCGCCAAGCCGCCAAAGATCTGGCCGTCGACGATCATCGGATTGACCAGCACGCCGCCGTCCTCGACGATCACGTAATCGAGAATCTCGACATCGCCGAGGTCGGAATCGACGGCGACGATGACCGCATGGGCGGCATAGCTGAAGGTGCCGGAGTCGCGCTGCGGCTTGTAGCCGGAGGTGGTCTCGAGGCCGGCGGGATCGACATCGCCCGGCAGGTCCTGCGGGCGGCGATACCAAGTGTACGCGATCTCCTTCAGCGTCACGCTGCCGCTCGAGCCGCGCACCTCGCCGTCGGTCAGGATCACGTCGGCCTCGTCGCACTGCAACAGCTTGGCGCCGATCTTCCGGGCGCGTTCGCCAAGCTCGGCGCAGGCGGTGGCCACCGCGCCACCGGCCATCACCATGGAGCGTGAGCCCCAGGTGCCTGTCGAATACGGAGTCATCGCGGTGTCGCCGTGGACGACGCGGACCTTGGCGACATCGATGCCGAGCATTTCATGGGCGACCTGCGCCAGCGTGGTCTCCATGCCCTGGCCGTGGGAATGCACGCCGACCCGCAATTCGAGCCCGCCATCGGGCGTCAGCCGCGCAGTGGCCTGTTCGTGGCCGGGCACCATGGGAATGCCCCAGCCGGAATAGACCGAGGTGCCGTGCGCCGCCTGCTCGCAATAGATCGACAGGCCGACGCCGATCCGCCGTCCGTCGGCTTCGCCGCGGCGTTGACGCGCGCGCACCGCATCGACGTCGATCATGGTGAGCGCGCGGCGCATCGCTTCGGGATAGTCGCCGCTGTCGAAATGCTTTTTCGTGATGTTGTCGAACGGCATCTGCTCCGGCCGCACCAGATTGCGCAGCCGCACCTCGCCGGGCTCAAGGCCGGCTTCGGCCGCGACCAGATCGAGCATGATCTCCAGCGCAAAACAGACGCCGGTGCGCGCGACGCCGCGATAGGGGAGAATCGGACACTTGTTGGTGGCCACCGAAAACGTCCGGCAGCGATAGGCCGGCATCAGATAGGGCCCGGGCAGAATGCTGACCACCTGCGCGGCTTCGAGGCAGGCCGAGAACGGATAGGACGAGTAGGCCCCTGAATCGACGGTGGCCTCGCAATCGATGCCGCGCAACCTGCCGTCGCGATCGGCATAGACGGTGATGCTGTAGTGATGCTCGCGACAATTGGCTGACGCCACCAGATGTTCGCGACGATCCTCGATCCAGCGCACCGGATGGCCGCGCTTCATGGTCAGCCACGACAGGCAGACTTCTTCCGGCAGCAGAATCCCCTTGTGCCCAAAGCCGCCGCCGACATCCGGCGAGACGATGCGTATCTGGCCTTGATCCATATCAAGGCAGTCCGACAAGCCGTTGCGCACGATATGCGGCATCTGGCTGCCGGTATGGAGCGTGAGTTGATCGAGACGATGATCAAACGAGGCGACGACGCCGCGACCTTCCAGCGGCGACATGCATTGCCGCGCCGTGAAAATCTCGCGCGTCACCTTGATCGGTGCATCCAGTGCGGAAGCGATATCGGTCTCAAAGAAACTTTCGAGGAAGACGTTGTCGCCCCAGTGCTCGTGCACCAGCGGCGCGCCGGGCTCGCGGGCCTGCAGCATGTCGTGCACTGCCGGCAGTTCCTCGAGGTCGAGAGTGATCGACGCCGCAATGTCCTCGGCCTCGGCACGCGTCGGCGCCACACACATGGCGACCAGCTCGCCGACCTGGCGAATCTTGTCGGTGGCGAGGATCGGCTGATCGGAAATCTTGAAGCCCGGCAGGCTCGTCACCGCACGGATCGGCTTGACCCTGACAAGATCGTCAGCGGTGAACACAACGTCACGATAGCGTTCGGGCACATGGATCGCCTTGATCCGCGCATGGGCAACAGGGCTGCGCAGAAAGGCAACATCCTGCAAGCCGGCCAGCCGGATGTCGGCGACGAACTGGCCGCGGCCACGCATCAGCCGGTCGTCTTCCTTGCGCAGCACGCGCGCGCCGACGCCCTGCTTTTCGGCAGGCCCCGTCGAAGAAAGATCGCGCGCGTCGCGCATGGTCGAACCCTCGCCTCTATTGGATCGATCGCCGCTTAGGCGGCGACCGCCTCTGGAAGGATCGCCGCCACAGCGTCATGGCGCACGCCGGCGCGCAGGCAGAACAGCGGCTGCATCAGCCCGTCCGCCACCACTTCGGTATTCTCGTTGTCGCGCAGGATGTAGCGGCCCGGTCTGGTCGATATCACCGACACGTCGGCATCCATGCCAACCTTCAGCGAACCGACCTTGTCCGACAGGCCGATCATCTTGGCCGGGTTCGACGTCACCATCGGCACCACCTGCTCCAGCGTCAGGCCCAGCGCCATCATCGAGCTCATGGCCTGAACGAGACTGAACTTGGCCTGTCCGGCGAATGGATGGTTCTCTTCGTCCTCATGCTGGTCCGGCGTGCCGGCCGGCGCGGGGACGTCCGTGTTGTAGCCATGGATGTCGGCGCCGAGCGTGGTCGGCACGATGCCGGCAGCAATCGCCTTCTTTGCCAGGCGATAGGAGAAGTGGCTGCCGTGACCGACGTCGATCTTGAGGCCGCGATCAATCGCAGCCTTGATCACCGGATGAACCTCGCCGTCACGATTGACGAAGCCGCCGGGATGCCGCGTGAACGGATGCGCCAGCACGTCGCCTTCCTTGAGCAGCGGGATCACCCGCTCCAGAATTGTGTCGACGTCCTCGCCATTGGTGCCGCTTTCCGGCAGGCCCCAGAGCTGGCCGAAATGCACATAGACCGGCAGTTCGGTGCGCTTGCCGATTTCCGCGGCCATCTCCAGCACGCGGATGCCCCAGCGCGCGAAGCCGCCGATCTCGGCATGGGCCTTGATGCCGCGCACCAGATCGGGATTGGCCAGCGCCGCTTTCACGGTCGCGTCGATGTCGACGCCATCGGGGCTGTAGAGGTTGGGATAGAAGTGACCTTCGAGACCGCCGACCAGATAGGCCGACAGGAAAGCATAGATGCGCGACTTGGCGGGCTCGGCGATGAAATGGCGGAACCCCGGCAGCGTCATGCAGGACGGGCCGCCCTGGTCCACCAGGGTGGTGACGCCGGACTGCACGCCGACCATGTCGGGGTTCATGCCGAAACGCCCGGAGACATATTGATAGACATGCGCATGGGTATCGATCAGGCCGGGCAACACCAACTTACCGGTGACGTCGACTATCTCCCTGGCGCTGGTCGGCAGGATGTCCGCCTGCACCGCAGCGATCTTGCCGTTGCGGACGGCGACATCCCTGATGCCGTCGATACCCGAAGCGGGGTCGATGACGCGTCCGCCGCGCAGCAACAGGTCGAAAGTCGGACTGATAGACATCACTGCTCTCCTCTGCGTTTTCTGGCGGGCTTCTGCTGGCCCGCCAGAAAACGAAGCATACTTCGTATTTTACAAAAGCAAGGCTCGTGCCATAACTAGCGAGCCGCTTACCGACAGCGCGAGCGGCCGGCAGACGTCGCGGACAAGGAGATGAACGTTGCAGAAGGCGAACAAGCGCGGCGAGCGAAGCCAACGCCCGTGGCCGCTCGCGGAACGGCCGGGCTTCCTGATCCGGCGGCTGCATCAGATCCACGTCGCATTGTTCCAGGAGGCCTGCGGCGCCTTCGAAGTCACGCCGCTGCAATACAGCCTGCTGTCGGCGCTGGCGGAGCGTGGAACCGCCGATCAGACCACTTTGGCCGCCGATATCGCGCTGGATCGGACCACGACCACCGGCGCCCTGAAACGACTGGAGGCGCGCCGACTGGTCGAGCGGCCGGTGGATGCGGACGATCGCCGCGCCCGAATCTGCCGATTGACGCCGGCCGGGACCGCGCTGCTGGCGAAGATCGAGACCGCCGCGCGCGACGCGCATCGCGCATCGCTCGGCAAACTCAGCAAGGCGGAACAGGCGGACTTCATCGCCACCATGCAGCGAATTGTCGCGGACCACGCCGGCCGCAATGGCGCAGCCACAAAGTTCGAATGACGCGCGGCACAACTACATCGCGTCGCAGCATGCGCTGCGAGCGACTACAAATTAGTCAGGCTGACTTGGTCGAGGCAGAGCGCATCAGATGCGCCGGGCCGCAGCGATGCGATTACTTCTTCGGTGGCGGAATGTAGGCGCGGCCGCTCATGCCTGCCATCAGTTCGGTGGCATCGCCGCGGATCTCGCCGAACACCTTGATGGTCTGGCTGACCGGATCGACCCGACCGCCGATGCGGGTGATTTCGGCGGGATAGGTCTTGTCGATCTCCTCGATATGTTGCCCATCATGCAAAATCAGGCGCTGTTTTCGCTGCTCGGCACCACCTATGGCGGCGATGGGATCAGGACTTTCTGTCTGCCGGATCTGCGCGGCCGGACCATGAACCATCAGGGCACGGGGCCGGGCCTGCCGCCATTCGTCATCGGCGAAATGGCCGGCAGCCCGCAGCATACGCTGCTGGCCACCAACCTGCCGCAGCACAATCATGCGCTGAATGTATCGGACCAGTCTGCGACGACGGACCAGCCGAGCGGAGCCGTCCTTGCCAAGGCCGCCGACTCCGGCCTCAATCCCATCAACGTCTACGGCCCCACGCCCAACGCGATAATGAATCCGGCCGCCATCTGGATCAGCGGCAGTTCACAGCCGTTTTCGGCGATGCAGCCGTATCTCATCGTCAATATCTGCATCGCACTGTTCGGCGTTTTTCCAGCGCGCGGATGATGGACGCCGCCGCGTCAGTTGAACACCGCGTGATAGTAGCGTCGGGGGCCCGGTGCCGTCTGGGTCGGGTTCAGGTACATCTCGAACGAACCGCCGCGTTGCGGGCTCATGCGGTAATAGGCGGCAAGCAGCAGATCGGTCCACGGGGTGGTGAAGATCAGCACGAACGGCTGCCGTGCCACTTCCGTGTCGAACGGCCGCTGCACGATTTTTTCGAGGCGGATCGCGAGCGGCTTGGGCTGGGCATCGACCAGGAAGATCTGTCCCACGTGAGGCTCGAAATCAGCCGCGGTCAGCAACGGCCCGAGATCCGGCAATGAATGCATCGTGCACCTCTTTACACTGGCGAAGCATCATGCGTGTGCACGGGCGATCACGCAACCTCTGCGCGGAACATTTTCGAGCGTCGACCCGGCCGGGAGCCGCGACGTGAGCGCCACCTCGCGCATCGTCGCCACCTCCGCAGGCGACTTCACGCTGCGGCCCGAACGGCCGGATGACGCAGCGTTCCTGCGGCGGCTGTTCGTCGCCAACCATGCCGGCGTGCTGCGCGATGCCGGCATTGCCGAACCCGTCATCGCTGATCTCATGGACGTCCAGTTCCGCTCCCAGGCGGACACCTATCGCCGACCGTTCCCGCATGCCGAATTCCTGATCGTCGAGCGCGACGGCGCAGCGATCGGCCGCTGGATCTCCGACGACGATGGCGATGCCGAACTGTTAGTCGACATCGCCCTGCTGCCGGACAGCCAGAACCGCGGCCTCGGCGCCGCGTTCGTCGCCGCCATGATGCGGCGCGCCCTCGACCGCGGCAAGGCGCCGCGCGCCAGCGTGCTCGTCAGCAACCTGCCCTGCCTGAAGATGTGCCGGCGGATCGGTTTTCGCGTGGTCGACCAGGACGATGTCTACGTCCACTTGCGCGGCGTGCGGGACGTCGGACGCGACGCGGGCGATCCCGACATCGACCTTCGCCGGCGCGAGACTAGATCCCGCGGATCGACGCTGTAACGGCCGGCGAGACCGCGCGGGAATGGCGGATGCCGTTCCACCCCTGCACGCCCATGTAGAGTCCGACCAGGATGATTAGGCCGCCGGAAGCATAGGGCGCGCGCCGCGCAAAGGTGCCGAAGCCCGACCAGCGCGTCGCGACATGCCTGACGCTGAGCGCGGCCAGCACGCCAGCCGAGACCATCGTCAACGCGAGTCCGATGCTGAAGCACAGCACCAGCACCACGCCGAGGCTGATCTGCTTGAGCTGGATGCACAGCAACAGCACGGTGATCGCGGCGGGGCAGGGAATCAGGCCGCCGGTGAGACCGAACATCACGATCTGGCCGGTGGTCGCCTTGCCGCCGCTAAAGCGGCGCCGGATGTCGGCGGCGTGTTCGCGCGCGTGGGCGTCGTCCTCTTCGCCGAGATTCAGATGCTGGTGATCGTGCTCCTCGAACACTTCGTCATGAACTTCGACCGTCTCGCCGTGGCGCAGCCGCAGCGAAGCCGTGAAGGCATGCGGCTCGGGAATTTCGTCGACGCTTTCAAGACAGCCCTGGCCGGCAGCAAAGCCAAAACTCTGGCGGTTGCCGTCCGGACGCATGATGTCCACGGAGATATCCTGCGCCGGCGGCAGCGCGCCCTCGGCGCGGATGCGCCAGCGCGGTGGCACGCCATCCTCAAACACTTCGAACAGAAGCAGCCCGCTGCCGGTCGCGATGCTGCGAACGTCGTCGCCATGATGGTGGTGATGGTGATCGCCGTGCCCGGCATGTTGCTCGCGCCAGGTACGCCAGAGCATCCAGACGGCGACCGCGACAATGATGACCGCCGAGGCGAGCTGGAAATATGGCTCGGTGGCCTCGCCGCCCCATTCCTGGCCGGCATACTGGCCGGCCAGCGCAACCACCCAGACCACCGCGGTATGCGACAGGGTTGCCGACAGGCCGAGCAACACCGCCTGCGAGACGGTGCCCTGAACGGCGATGATGAATGCCGCCATCATGGTCTTGGAATGGCCCGGCTCCAGTCCGTGCAGCGCGCCGAGCAGGATGGCGCTCGGCACGAACAGCCACGCGTGACCGGCGCCCTGCTGAATGATGTCGGCGAACGGGGTCATGAGCGCATCTCCTATTTGAGGTAGGTGCGCAGCGCGTCGATCAGGTCGGTGGTGCCCCGGGCGCGGTCGGCATTCGTCTCGGTGGCGGGATCGACCACATGGTGGCGGATGTGGTCCTCGATCACCTCGGTGATCAGGCCGTTGATGGCGCCGCGCATCGACGCCACCAGCATCAGCACGTCGGCGCAGCCGAGCTCCGCCTCCAGCGCCCGCTCGACCGCCTCGGCCTGCCCCTTGATGCGCCGAACCCGGGAGACGAGCTTCTTCTTGTCCTTGATCGTATGCGACACGGCTTGCCCTCGCGAAATATAATATAGGGGGATACCCTATATTGCGGGCGCACGCAACCGATCCGCGGCCCGGCCGCCGTGACAGCCGGTTGACGTCGACATCTTCTGCGGTGCTATGGAATCAGGCGGGACGGGTTGGTGCGGCAAGAGCGGCGCCATCGGCGGCGACCTGCCCGCGCGCCGGCGCCAGCGCGACGCCTTTGACCTGCGCGATGACGGCCATTCCCTCGGCCAGTTCGAGCAGATCCCACGACCGGCGCGTCAGCCGCGCCAGCAGTTTCGCGCCGCCCCCGTCGGGTCCGAGCGCCAGCACCGCCAGCACCTCGCTCGGCCCGATCGCGGTTTTCGAAACGATCCGCGCCGGCAGCGCGTTGAGGATCGAGCTCGCCTGCTGCGCTTCCCGCGCCAGGCTCACGTCGCTGGCGGCGATGCGCAGGCGCCGGCGCTCCCCGCAGTAACCTGCGGCGCAGGGACGAGCAATTGACCGCCGTCGACATGAAGGGTCAGAATTCCATACGCCGCATCGTAGGATCCGGCCGTCGCATCGAAATTGACGGCGGCGTCGCGACCGACGGCCAGCGGCAGCGACGGATCGCTCTGCAGGACGCCGAGCGGGCCGGCCGCCAGCACCGACCCGGCCTGCATCAGGATCAGATGATCGGCCAGCCGCTCGACCTCGGCCATGTCGTGGCTGACATAGATCACAGGCAGCGACAGCCGCTGGTGCAGACGCTCCAGGAACGGCAGGATCTCGTCCTTGGTGAGCCGGTCCAGCGCCGACAGCGGCTCGTCCATCAGCAGAAGCTTCGGTTGCGACAGCAGCGCGCGACCGATGGCCACCCGTTGCCGTTCGCCCCCGGACAGATGCTGCGACGAACGATCGAGCAAGTGGCCGAGCCCGAGCAGATCGATCACCTCGTCGAACGGAATGCCGCCGGAGTCCGAGCCGTCGCGCGGCGCGCCGTAGAGCAGGTTGCGCCGGACCGAGAGATGCTGGAACAGGCTGGCTTCCTGAAACACATAACCGATCGGGCGCTGATAGGGCTCGCGGAAGATATTACGGTCCTGCCAGACGTCGCCGTTAACAGCGCAGAAGCTGCCCGGCAGGTGCTGCAGGCCGGCAAGACAGCGCAGCACCGTGGACTTGCCGCAGCCGGACGGGCCGAACAGCGCGGTGACGCCGGTGGCCGGCACTTCAAACGACGCGTCGAGCGTAAAGCCGCCGAGTGTGCCGCGAAACGCCGCCCGGATCGTCGGAGAATGAGTGGCGGTCATGCGTTGATCCGCGCGATGCGCTTTTCGAGCAAGGTCATGGCGAGAATCACGATGAACGCGAACACGGCCATGCCGGCCGCCAGGATATTGGCCTCGCGCCACTGCGACGTCTCGACATAGTCGAAGATCGCCACCGACAGAACCTTGGTCTTGCCCGGCACATTGCCGCCGATCATCAGCACGATGCCGAACTCGCCGACGGTGTGCGCGAAGCCGAGCACCGCGCCGGCCAGAAATCCCGGCCGCGCCAGCGGAATCGCCACCGTCCAGAACGCGCGGCGCGGCGACGCCCGCAAGGTGGCGGCCACTTCCAGCGGACGGTCGCCGATAGCTGCAAAGGAATTGCGGATCGGCTGCACCACGAACGGCATCGAATACACCACCGAGCCGATCACCAGGCCTTCAAATGTGAAGGCCAGCGTCCGCGCGCCCCACAGGCCGGCCAGCGCGCCGCCGGGACCGTCCGGTCCCAGCACCACCAGCAGATAGAAGCCGAGCACGGTGGGTGGCAGCACCAGCGGCAGCGCGACCACGGCGGCCACCGCTTCCTTCCACCACGCCTTGGAGCGCGCCAGCCACCACGCGATCGGCGTGCCGACGATCAGCAGGATGATCGTGGTGATGGCGGCCAGTTCGAGGGTGAGCCGAACCGGCTGCCAGATGTCTGCGGGAAGTCCGCCCATCTGCGTCTAGCGTTCGCTGCCGTATTCGTAGCCGTATTTTTCGATGACGGCGCGCGCCTCCGGCCCCTTGAGGAAGGCCATGAAAGCGATCGCCGCCTCGCTGGACGCGCCCTTTTTCAACAGCACCGCGTCCTGGCGGATCGGCGTGTAGAGCGCCGCGGGGACCAGCCAGCGCGAGCCGGTCGTATTGCCCGCGAGCTGCGACAGCGCGACGAATCCCAGCTCGGCATTGCCGGTGTCGATGAACTGAAACGCCTGGGAAATGGAATTGCCCTGCACGATCTTCGGCTGCACGGCATCGTAGATCTTCAGCGCCTTCAGCGTCTCGATGGCGGCGGTGCCATAGGGCGCAGCGGCGGGGTTGGCGATCGCAAGCCTGGTAAAGGCGTTGGCCTTGAGGGTGTCCTCGCCCTTCACCAGATCGGCGCTCTTGCTCCACAGCACGAGCTTGCCGATGGCATAGGTGAAGCGGCTGTCGGCGATGCCGAGGCCGTCCTCCACCAGTTTTTTCGGGCGCTCGTCGTCGGCCGACAGGAACACCTGGAACGGTGCGTCCTGGGTGATCTGGGTGTAGAACTGCCCGCTGGCGCCGAAGCTGAGCACCGCCTCGTGGCCGGTCTTCTTCTGGAACGCCTCGGCGATTTCCTTGGCGGCGCCGGTGAAGTTGGCGGCCACCGCGACATTGGTCTGGGCCGCGAAGGCATTGCCCGAGGTCAGGCCGAAGATTGCAAGGGCGCCGGCGAGGCGAACGAGGTTGATCGGTTTCACGGGGACTCTCCTGCTGATCAGTCGATGGCGATAATGACGTGGGCGGCGTCGAACAGCGCGCAGGCGGCATCCCCCGGCGCGAGGCCCATGGCTGTGGCACTGCGCGCGGAGATCGAGGCCGCGAGGGTCTTGCCGTTGCCGATGTCGAGCACGATCTCGGCGTTGACCGCAGAGATGTCGCAGCGCCGGACCGTGCCGCGAATGCAATTGCGCGCCGACACCAGCGGCGCTTCGGCGCCAGGGGCGATGATGACGAACGGTGCCTTGACCAGCACGATGGCATCGCGGCCGACGCAGAGCCCGAGTTCGCGCAGGCTTTCGGCGGTCACCAGCGCGTAGATCGTGGTGTCGCCGGATACGTCGATCGCCACCTCGGCGCTGAGCGTATCCGAGTGGATGGCGGTGATGGTGCCGCGAAGCGCATTGCGCGCACTGGTTCGCATGAAGAAGCCCGAGACGAGGTTGAAGGGAGTGATCCCGCTGCCGGCCAGCGCCGGCTCGAGGGTCCGGAAGACGCGGGCCATTTCCGCCTCGAGGCGGCCGAAGGCCTCGATGACCCGCACGCCGGTCGGCGTCAGGCTGGCACCGCCGCCGGCCTTTCCGCCCGTCCGGGTTTCCAGCAGCGGCTGGCCGAACAGGTTGGTCATGGCGTCGAGCGCATCCCAGGCGGCCTTGTAGGTGAGGCCCGCGACCCTGGCGCCGGCGGCGATGCTGCCTTCGCGCGCGACCGCCTGCAGCAGCCGAATCCGTTCGCGGCCGACGGCCGACATGTCCGCGCTGCGGAGCGTGATGGTGGCTTCGATGGACATCGAGGGATCCCAGCGCGATATACTTAATCTATATAACGCATAGCCCGCATCGACGCGCCCGGCAAGACAGGCGATACCGATCCCGCGCCGACTGCATTGAGACGGAGAGCGGGATTCTGTGATGATGGTTGGTGGTGGATGGTCGCTTCGAAAACACCGCGGCGGGGCGCGGCGGCGGGCAGAAGCCGGCCTAAGAGCGGGCGATCTGCCGGTGTGTTAAGCCGCTGGCGCGGCCAAGCATCCGCCCGGAACGCGCTCGCGTTCCGGGTTTCAGGCGGACGGGACGCGCTTAGACGGCGTCCTTGAGTGCCTTCAGCGGCTGCGCCTTGACCTTCTTGCTGGCCGGCTTGGCCGCGAAATCCATCGGCTCCTTGGTGAACGGATTGATGCCCTTGCGGGCTTCCGTCGCCGGCTTAGTGACGACCGAAAGCTTGGCAAAGCCGGGAATGGTGAACTCGCCGAACTCGTTCAATTCCTTGTATCCGACAGCCGTCAGGTTCTCGATCACGGACTTCACATCGCTCTTCGAGACGTTGCTGGCTTCCGCGATCGCATCGATCAATTGAGACTTGTTCAACTTGGGCATTGTGCTTTCCTTTGATTCGCTGCGCGATATTAGGGGCTTTTGCCCATACTGCGCTCAAAGTGCAAACCGGCGCCCCGCTTGAAGCGGTGGCCGGCCTGTTGTCGTGCATGCAAAATGAGCAACCGTCCCGCGATCCGGGCCGAGCAACTGCGCTGAAAGCGTCCAATTTGCAGCAAAGCCGGGACGCGCACCGGGGGTGGACGGCTGTGCCGGTGCATCAGCCACCGCGCGCCATAGCTTAACTCATTGCGGGACCAACGGAAATCTGGATTGCATCTGCGGATGCCAGCCTCGCGCTTTGCGGGCCGTGTCGGCCTGGGCACGCCCGGGCGGAAAATGAACGCCTCATTTTGCCGGGATCGGCGGCGCGGTTTTTTCGGCTGGGGCCGGCGGCAGCGCCGGTTTCGCGCCGGCGTCCTGCGCGTCCTGGTCCGGACGCGCAGGCTGCGGGGAATATCGTGCGGTCGCGCGCCGGTGGTGGCGGGCTCCGCCGGCTCTGCCGGCTTGCTGGCCGCCCCCGGCGTCGACTGCAGCGGCGGGGTGGCCTGCGCCATGACCTGCGGATCGTGCGCCTTCAACTGCACCACGGAAGCCAGGGCGATCGCCGAACCGGCAACCACCATTGCGCCGGCAAGCAGCAGGTCTGTGCGCAAGGCGCGTTTGGTCTGGATCGGGGTCATGCTGTCCACCACGGTTATATCAGGCGAACAACGGATGGGGGATCGCAAGGTTCCCCGCGCCATCCGGCCAGGTTGCCGCATGAGCCGGCAATGGCTCCACTGTGCGGAGCTGCCTAGTCCTTGGTGCTGACTTCCCAGGTCGCGTGCTCGACGTCCTTGCCGCGTTGCAATTCCGCGACCACCGCATCCAGCTCGGCCGGGTCAATCGCCGTGCTCACCAGCATGGCGGAGATTTCCTGCATGTCGTCGCCATGCTCGGCGATATCGACACTGGCCACCGGATATTTGGCGCGCTCCAGCCGCTCGACCAGCAGGTCGCGCATGTCGGCGAGTGCGTCGGTGGCGACCGTCAGCTTGACGAAATAGGTCGCCTCCGACGAGCGCTCGTCGAGCGGCGCGCGGTTGATGGCATTCACCAGCGGCCGCAGCAGCGTGTTGCCGGCCAGCACGAACACCGTCAGCGCCATGGCCTGCGCGATCATGTCGGCCCCGGCACAGGAGCCCACCGCCGCCGATCCCCACAACGTCGCCGCGGTGTTGAGGCCGCGGACATTGGTGCCTTCCTTCATGATGACGCCGGCGCCGAGAAAGCCGATGCCCGACACCACATAGGCGATCACCCGCACGCCGCCATCGGCCCCGGCCAGATGCATCGCCAGGTCGACGAAGGCCGCAGCCCCCACCGCCACCAGCACATTGGTGCGCAGCCCGGCGGTGCGCTGCCGGTACTGCCGCTCGGCGCCGATCAGCGTCCCCAGCACGAATGCCGCGGACAGGCTGAGCAGCGTGTCGAGAAAGTCGTAGGTCTGGAACGTGGTGAGAAAACGCATGGCGGTGTCATGCGTACAGCAGATGACAAACGGATGACAAGCGGCCCGGGATGCGACGCGGCGCCATCCTTCGATGAGCCCTCTTGATTAGGGAACGATCGATCTCTATATCGGTCTCATGCAACGCGAGACGCACATCATGAGAAGCCCGGGCCGCCCCAGGGAGTTCGACATCGGCGATGCGCTGGACAAGGCGATCGTCGTATTCCGCGAGCGCGGTTTTCACGCCACCTCGATTGCCGATCTCAAGGCCGCCATGTCGCTGGCCTCGGGCAGCATCTACAAGGCATTCAAGGACAAGCCGGCGATCTTCCTCGCCGCCCTCGCCCGCTACGTCGGCAAGCGCGACGAACTGGCGGCGCAACGCTTTGCGACGGCGCGCTCCGGACGCGAGCGACTGCGCGCCGTGCTCGACATCTATGCGGAATCCTCGCACGGCGAGGAAGGCCGGCGTGGCTGTCTCGTGGTCGGCAGCGCCGTCGAACTGGCCACCTTCGACGCGGATCTGCGAACGTCGGTCGGTGCGGCGGTGAAGCGCAACGAAGCGCGGTTCGCCGAACTGATCGCGCAGGGACAGGCCGACGGCTCGATCGCGTCGCAGCGCGATCCGAAGGCGTTGGCGCTGCTGATGCTCTGCGTCACCAGCGGCATGCGCGTGGCCGGTAAGACCGGGCGCTCGCGCAAGGAGATGGCCGCCGTGGTCGATGCCGCCATGAAGCTGCTCGACTGATTTTTTGCCTAATTAGGGATCAATCGCTCCCTTATATGGAGTTGTACGATGCACGCCCCCGCCCCAAGCCGACCCGCCGCGGCGCCCCCGATGTCGACCCGGCTGACCGGCATTCTCGCCGTCGCCTGCGGCCTGATCGCTGCCAATATCTATTATGCCCAGCCGCTGGCGGGGCCGATCGGCGCCGCCGTGGGCCTGCCCTCCGGGGCGACCGGCCTGATCGTCACCCTGACGCAGATCGGCTATGGCGCCGGCCTGCTGCTTGTCGTCCCGCTCGGCGACCTCGTCGAGAACCGCCGGCTGGTGCTCGGCGTCATCGCCATCGCCGCTCTGGCCCTGTTCGGTGCCGCTTTGGCGTCCAGCCCATTGCCGCTGCTGGCGGCCAGCCTGGCGATCGGCGTCGGGTCGGTGGCGGTGCAGATCCTGGTGCCCTATGCCGCGCATCTGGCGCCGGAAGCGGTTCGCGGCCGGGTGGTCGGAAACGTCATGGGCGGGCTGATGCTCGGCATCATGCTGGCGCGGCCGGCGGCCAGTCTGGTGGCGGCGCTGTCGAGTTGGCCGGTGGTGTTCGTGCTGTCGGCGGCGATGATGGTGGTGCTGGCCATCGTGCTGCGCAAGGTCCTGCCGCGGCGTGTGCCCCACGCGCAGCTGAGCTATCGCCAGTTGCTGACCTCGATGGCCCAGCTCGTCCACACGACGCCGGTGCTGCGGCGGCGTGCGCTCTATCAAGCCTGCCTGTTTGCGTCCTTCAGCCTGTTCTGGACCGTCACGCCGCTGCTGCTGGCCGGACCGGCCTTCCGGCTGTCGCAGACCGGAATCGGCCTGTTCGCCCTGGCTGGCGTCGCCGGTGCCATTGCCGCGCCGATAGCCGGCCGGCTCGCCGATCGCGGCTGGACCCGCGCGGCCACCGCGCTGGCCATGGCGGCCGTCGCTGTCGCATTCGTGCTGACCTGGCTTGGCGCGGCGGGATCGCCGGCAGCCCTGACCCTGCTGGTCGTCGCAGCGATCGTCCTCGACTTCGGCGTGTCGGCCAATCTCGTGCTCGGACAACGCGCCATCTTCGCGCTCGGCGCCGAACAGCGCGGCCGCCTCAACGGCATCTACATGGCGACGTTCTTCGCCGGCGGCGCCATCGGCTCCGCACTCGGCGGCTGGACCTTCGCTTATGGCGGCTGGGCACTGGCATCGTCGATCGGGATCGCCTTCCCGATCGCCGCACTCGCGTATTTCGCAACGGAAGGATAGACCATGCAGACCACCCTGAAATCCAAATCGACGTCGCCCGCGGCCTCCCTGCGCCGTCTCGCCCTCGGCCTCGCACTGGCCGCGAGCGTGCTGGTGCCGGCGCGGATAGCTGCACAGCCGCAAGCCGCCCCGGCTTTCGATCCCGCCAGCTTCTGGACCACCTTTCATCACGGCAGCGTCAGCGTGAACGGCGTGCACCTGCATTATGTGGAGGGCGGCAGCGGCGCGCCCTTGCTGCTGATCCCCGGCTGGCCCGAGAGCTGGTACGCGTGGCGGCACGTCATGCCCGCCCTCGCCGCCGCCGGGCGCCATGTGGTGGTCATCGATCCGCGCGGCATGGGCGACTCCGGCCATCCGGCGTCGGGCTACGATATGAAGACCGTGGCGACCGACGTCCACGCGCTGGTGGAGGCACTGGCCCTGACCCAAGACGGGCCGATCGATGTCGCCGGCCACGATGTCGGCGCCTGGATCGGCTATGCCTATGGCTCCGACTGGCCCGGCGACGTCAAGCGCCTGGCGCTGTTCGACGCCGCCCTGCCCGGCGTCACGCCGCCCGCGCCGGCGGGCATCCCCAGCGACGCCGCCAATGTGAAGTCGTGGCATTTCGCCTTCAACCGGCTCGACGATCTGCCGGAGCTGCTGGTGCAGGGCCGCGAGCGCGAATACCTCACCTGGCTGTTTCAGAACAAGGCGTCAAAGACCTGGGCCATCGGCGCAGCCGATCTCGATGAATATGTCCACATCTACCGCCAGCCCGGCGCCGTCCGCGCCGGCTTCGCCTATTACCGCGCCGCGTTCGGCAGCGACGGGCTGGCGCAGGCCCGGGCGCGCGCGCAGCACAGACTGGCGATGCCGGTGCTGGCGATCGGCGCCGAATTCGGCGTCGGCGATAACCTCGTCGACGTGCTGCGGACCGCCGCCACCAATGTCAGCGGCGGAACGGCGAAGGGCTGCGGACACTTCGTGCCGGAGGAATGTCCGGAGGTGGTGATTGATGGTCTCAAGACGTTCTTCAAGTAGCGGCCGCGCGTCCTGCCAAGCGAGCTGCATTCTCAGGCGTTGGACAGGACACTCAAACGCCCGCCAAATTTGTCATGGCCGGGCTTGTCCCGGCCATCCACGATGTTTCGCGACCATGTGGATGGCCGGCATATCGCCGGCCATGACGACTGAGCCTTATCTTGTTGGTCGCTTCTCGGTCAGGCTCTCGGGATGAGAGCGCTCAAGCCTTGAAGTAGCCGGGCTGGCCGATGTCGGCGATCAGGCCGATCCCGGTCGGCGTCCAGCCGAGCCGCTGCTGTGTCAGGGCGCTGGAGGCCGGCATGTCCAGACCGGCGAACACCGCCAGCGACCCGAAATAATCGCCAACCTCCTCCTTCGTGATCGACACCACCGGCACATTCAGCGCGCGGCCGACCACGTCGGTAATCTCGCGCATGGCCACGCCTTCCTCGCCAACCGCGTGGTAGATCCCGTCCACCGCGCCGTTCTCCAGCGCAAGCCGGTACAGGCGCACGACATCCAGCACATGCGCCGCAGCCCAGCGTTCGGCGCCTTCGCCGACATAGGCGGCGGCGCCTTTCTGGCGCGCAAGCTCGACCAGATAAGAGATCAACCCGGCCTTGCCGGCGGCGCCATGCACCTGCGGCAGGCGGATCACCATCGCGCGCACGCCGCGCGACGCATAGGCCAGGCCCGCCTGCTCGGACACGCGCTCAACATGCGCGCTGGTCTCGCGCCTGATATCTTCGGTGACCACCATACCCGGCGCGACGAGGCCAGTTCCCGAGGTGACGATGAAAGGTTTGTCGGTGCCTGCCAGCACATCGCCCATGGCTTCGATCGCCGCCTTGTCGATCGCGCCATTCTCCGCGTATTTCGCGAAATCATGGATGAAGGCCAGATGAATCACGCCGTCTGCATCCCTCGCACCGCTCTTCAGGCTGTCGAGGTCCTGCAGCGAGCCGCGATGAACCTCCGCGCCGAGCTTCTTGAGCGTCGCGACGTTGGCTTCGGAGCGCGCGAGGCCGACCACCTGATGCCCGTGTGCGATCAGCTCCTTTGTCGTTTCGCTGCCGATGAATCCGGCGGCGCCGGTGACGAAGACACGCATGAGAAAGTCTCCCTGTTCAGAAGGCAGGGATATGGTAGGTTCATCATTCGGGTAAAGTAGTGAGCTTATACGGGTATAATTGCTAACAGCATGACGGACGCCAACCCGCTCGGGGCTTATCTCAAGGATCGCCGCGCCAGGCTCGATCCTGCGGCCTTCGGCTTTTCGCTGCAGCGACGGCGAACGCCGGGACTTCGACGCGAAGAAGTGGCGCAGCGCGCCCATGTGAGCGCCACTTGGTACACCTGGCTGGAGCAGGGCCGCGGCGGCGCGCCTTCCGCCGACGTGCTGGATCGCATCGCCCGCGCCATGATGCTGACCAGCGCGGAGCGCGAACATCTGTTTCTGCTCGGTCTCGGCCGGCTCCCCGCCGCCCGCTATCAGGCGCCGGACGGTATCTCACCGCGCCTGCAACGCCTGCTCGATACGCTCGCCTACAGTCCGGCCTTCGTCCGCACGGCGACGTGGGACGTGATCGCCTGGAACAGCGCCGCTGCGGCGGTCCTCACCGACTACAGCAAACTGCCCGATGGACAGCGCAATATCCTGCGTCTGATGTTCCGCGACAGCCGGGTCCGTGGCGCGCAGCCCAATTGGCCAAGCGTCGCCCGCTATGTGGTGGCGTCGTTCCGCGCCGATGTGGCGCGTGCCGGTGCGGCGGGCAACGTGCAATCGCTGGTCGACGAGCTCTGCGCCACCAGCCCCGAATTCGCGGCGATGTGGCGCGACAACGATGTGCAGTGCCAGCATGGCGACGGCACCAAGGTCCTGCACCATGCGATCGCCGGACCGTTGTCGATGGAATTCTCGTCCTTCGCCGTCGACGGCCGGCCCGACCTCAACATGGTGGTCTACAATCCCGTCACACCGGCGGACGCGGACAAGATCCGCGCGCTGCTGAAGTAGGCACGGGCGGCGCCGCAGCGCCGAGTCGCCGTCGCGACCAAAATGGTGCCCCGGACGCGGTGCACTGCGTCGCCGGACGATGCGAAGCATCGTCGGGTGGCGTGGTGCGCCGCAGAGCCGGGGCCCAGCTATTTACAGGGAAAGCGGGATCCCGGATCTGCGGAGCAGCGCAAGAGCGCTGCACCGCGTCCGGGACACGAGTCCGCTCCTACAGCTCCAGCAGCCCGCCATCGCCGTCCTGGGCGGCGAAGGCGAGCAGCGTGCCTTTCGCGTTCCAGGCCAGCGCGGTGACCGGCTCGCCCTTGTTGGCGCGCACCAGGATCTCGGCGCCGTCGGTCATCCGCGCCATCAGGATGGTGCCGTCGCTGTAGCCGCAGGCGAGGATGTCCTGCTTCGGATGGCAGGCCACCATGGTGACCTTGGCCTTGAGCGGCGCCAGCATCGCCGGCTCCTTGCCCATCGGGCCGTCCTTGCTGCCGAACGGCCAGACGATGACGCTGTCGGCGCCTGACGTCGCCAGTCCCTTGCCGCCGGCACTCCACGACACCGAGCGCACCCGCGCCGGATAGCCGGTCATGCGCATGTGCTTGCTGTCGGCCAGCCGCCAGCCGTGCAGCGCCGGCTCGTGCATTGCGGTGACCAGGAACTTGTTGTCGGGGCTGAAGGTGACGCCGAGATGCGAGCCGGCCCATTCCAGCACGTCGACCTTGCCCACCATGTTGGGAAACCACAGCGTCACGCCGTTGTAGTGCGCAATCGCCAGCCGCAGCCCCTTTGGCGCGAAAGCCAGGCCGCCCACGGTCGACGGCACCTCGAAGAACTTCTCCTCGTTCTTCGGCTGGCGCACGAACGCCACCTTGCCCACCGACCACGCCACCGCGCCGTCGGGATGCAAAGCGACGTTGTCGATCCAGCGCCGCTTGGCGTCGGTGGCTAGCGTCGTGACCTTGCCGTTGCGGTCGAGCGCGACAAGCTTGCCATCGTCGCCGCCCATCACCACGCGGTTGCCGTCGGAGGCGGCACAGAGAATGCCGCCGCTGGCCACTGCGACCGGCGTCATCTCGCCGCTGCCGCTGACCAGCGTCACGGTCTCCTCGGCGCCGACGAAGGCGGCGCGATCGCCGAGAAAATGAATCGCGATCACCTGCGCGCCGATCGCCACCGGCACCACGCGGTCGGTGACCGAGACGATGGATTCCTGCTCCTGCAGCGGATTGAAGTCGCTCATCACGCGGGAATGCAGTTGGCGAAGCCGTCGCGGATCATCTGTTCCGGCAGGTCGCGACCGATGAAGACGAGGCGGCTCTCGCGCTTCTCGTCGTCCTTCCACGGGCGCTGGTGATCGCCTTCCAGCATCATGTGAACGCCCTGGAACACATAGCGGTCATCGTCGCCGATGAACGACAGGATGCCCTTGGAGCGCAGCATCTTGGCGCCTTCGGCGGCGACCAGCCCTTGCAGCCACGGCATGAAGGTGGCGGCGTCGAGCGGCTTGTCGGTGCGCAGCGACAGCGACTGCATGTCCTCGTCGTGATAGTGCTTCATGCCGTGGTCATGGTGATGATGGTCGTGGCCGTGATGATCGTGGTCATGATCATGCGCGTCCTCGGCATCGAGGAATTCCGGCTCGATCTCCAGGATGCGGTCGAGATCGAAGGCGCCCTGCTCCAGCACGTCGGACAGCTTGACCTGCGCGCGCTCGGTGCGATGCAGCTTGGCATAGGGGTTGATGGCGCGGATGCGCGCTTCCACTTCGGCAAGCTCCGGCTTGGTGACGAGATCGATCTTGTTGAGCACGATGACGTCGGCGAAGGCGATCTGGTTCTTGGCTTCCGGCGCGTCCTTGAGCCGCTCGCTCAGCCACTTGGCATCGGCCACCGTGACGACCGCATCGAGGCGGGTGTGCAGCTGCACGTCCTCGTCGACGAAGAAGGTCTGTGCCACCGGCGCGGGATCGGCGAGGCCGGTGGTTTCCAGGATGATGGCGTCGAACTTGCCCTTGCGCTTCATCAGCCCGTCGAGAATACGGACGAGGTCGCCGCGGACGGTGCAGCAGACGCAGCCGTTGTTCATCTCGAACACTTCTTCATCCGCGCCGATGATCAGGTCGTTGTCGATGCCGATCTCGCCGAATTCGTTGACGATGACCGCGTATTTCTTGCCGTGATTCTCCGACAGGATGCGGTTCAGCAGCGTGGTCTTGCCGGCGCCGAGATAGCCGGTCAGCACGGTCACGGGGATTTTGGCGGCGGTCGCTTCAGACATGGTCACTCCAGCGGGGCTTGGTGCGCGCCGGCAGCAGGGGTGCCCCTGCGCTAGCTGGTCAGCGCGCTCGTCAGCGCCTTTATATTGTGCCTGACCATATCAATGTAAGTGGGGGCGTCGCCGTTTTCCCGGGTCAGGCTGTCGGAATACAGCGTTCCGCCGATCTTCGCCCCGGTCTCGGCGCTGATCCGGCGCATCAGCCGGGGATCGCTGATATTTTCCAGGAACACCGCGGGGATCTTGCCGGCCTTGACCAGAGTGATGATGACCGCGATGTCGCGGGCACTGGGCTCGGCCTCGGTGGAGACGCCCTGCGGGGCGATGAAGGCGAGGCCGTAGGCGGCAGCGAAGTAGCCGAACGCGTCATGGGTCGAGATCACCTTGCGGCGGCCCTGCGGAATCGTGGCCACCGCGCTGCGCACCTCACCATCCAGCGCATCCAGCTTCGCCAGATAGGCCTCGGCATTGGCGTTGTAGGACGCGGCGCCGGCGGGGTCAGCGACACTCAACGCTTTCCGGATGTTGGTGACGTAGATTTTCGCGTTGGCCACCGACTGCCAGCCATGCGGGTCGGCGTGACCGTCCAGCTTGCGGGTCGCGATGCCGTCGCTGGCGGCGACGATGGTTGCCTTGCCGCCGGAGGATTGCACCAGCCGCGGCAGCCAGCCTTCGAGGCCGAGCCCGTTGACGATCAGCAGTTTCGCATCGGCGACCTTCTTCGCGTCGACCGGCGACGGCGTGTAGACGTGAACATCGCCGTCGGGACCGACCAGCGTGGTGACGCTGACGCGATCGCCGCCGACATTTCTGGCGAAGTCGCCGAGGATCGAGAAGCTCGCCACGACATGGATCTTATCCTGCGCGGAGGCGCCGGAAATACCAGCAAAACCAAGGGCTAACAGGGAGCCCAGAACAGCACAAAAACGCCACATGAATTGCACCACTTCGTCTCAGGATTTGGGGCTTACGCCTCGAGATGCCGGCCGGGAAACAACTGCCGGACCAAGCCACTGACATTGCCGAACAAAACCGAAATCACGTAAATTCCGGCCGCGACCAAGATGATGGCCGGCCCGGACGGCACTTTGGTCTGAAACGACAACACCAGTCCGAAGTAGCCGGCCAGCATGGCGCTTGCGACGGCGATGACGATCATGCCGGTGATATCGCGCGACCAGAACCGCGCGATGCCCGCCGGCAGCACCATCAGCCCCACCGCAAGCAGCGTGCCCAGCGCGTGAAAGCCGTTGACCAGGTTGATCACGACGAGCGCGAGGAAGGCGAGATGCGCCGGCGCGCCAGCGCGACTCACGGTGCGCAGGAAAACCGGATCGACGCATTCGACCACCAGTGGCCGGTAGATGACCGCCATGACGATCAGCGTGATGGTCGCATTGAAGGCGATCACCAGCAGCGTCTGATCGTCCAGCGCCAGGATGTTGCCGAACAGCACATGCAGCAGATCGATATTGGTGCCGCGCATCGACACGATGGTGACGCCGAGCGCCAGCGACACCAGATAGAACGCCGCCAATGACGCGTCCTCCTTGATCTCGGTGACGCGCGAGACCAGCCCGGCCAGCAGCGCGACGGAAAAGCCTGCAATCAGCCCGCCAAACGTCATCGCGAACAGATTCAAACCTGAAAACAGAAAGCCGACCGCAGCACCCGGCAGGATCGCATGCGCCATGGCGTCGCCGACCAGGCTCATCCGCCGCAGCATCAGGAACACGCCGATCGGCGCGCCGCCAAGCGCCAGCGCAATCACGCCGGCCAGCGCGCGGCGCATGAATTCGAAATCGATGAACGGCGCGATCAGCGCATCGTACAGCATGCTCATGCCGCCCGCGGCGGTGCGACGCAAGCCGACGCGCCGTCGTCAAAGGCCTCGCACATGCGCCGCGCTTCCTTGAGGTTTTCCGCGGTCAGCACCTGCGCCGTCGGCCCCCACGCCACTTCGCCGCGCGCCAGCAGCAAGGTGTCGGGAAAATTCGCGCGCACCAGATCCATGTCGTGCAGCGCCGCCAGCACGGTGCGCTTCTCGGCGTGCCAGTGCCTGACAAGGCCGATCAGGTCGGCCGAGGTTTTTGCGTCGATGGCGTTGAACGGCTCGTCGAGCACGATGACGCGCGCGTCCTGCAACAGCACGCGCGCGAACAGCATGCGTTGCATCTGCCCGCCGGACAACGTGCCGATGGTGCGGTTCTCGAAGCCGTTGAGGCCGACTGCGGCGAGCGCATCCGCGATCTGTCGCCGCGCCTTCTGACCCATCCCGCCAAACAGACCGGTGGTGCGCCACAGCCCGGTGCCGACGAAATCGAACACCGAAATCGGAAACGTGCGGTCGATATCGACGCTCTGCGGCAGATAGGCGATCTCGCGCGGCTTGAGGTCGCCGAGCCCGATCGCGCCGGCCAGCGGCTTGAGAATGCCGACGATGCCGCGAAACAGCGTCGACTTGCCGGCGCCGTTGGGGCCGACGATGGCCAGCAGGCTGCCGGCGGCGATCTCGCCGCTCAGGTGGTGCACCGCCGGATGGCGGTCGTAGCCGAGCGTGACGTCGTGAAAGCTGAGCTGGGCGACCATGGCGCTACCTCATGGCCGTCAGAACGACCGCCCATAGCGCGGCGCTGACCAGCAGCGCGGCCGACAGCCGCGACAGCAGGGTCATGCGCAGGATCGACCACGGCGCCGGCTGGGCCGGATGCGGTGCGGACGGGCCATGGCTGTGAGCATGGGAATGCGGGTGGTCGTGCGTATGCGGCATCGATGCGCCTGGGCAAAAGATATCGGGCGACCTGAGGTCGCCCTGCCCATTTGTTATATTATAACATAACCTTGTGCAACGTCCTGTTCAGGTAAAATGCCGGACCAGCGCCAGTCCGGCGAACAGGCCGATAATCGCCAGCAGAACCGAGCCCAGCACGTAGAGCAGCGCCAGCCCCGGCTCGCCGCGCTCATAAAGCAACCCCGCATCCAGCGAGAATGCCGAGAAGGTGGTGTAGCCACCGAGAATGCCGGTCATCAGAAACAGCCGCCACGGCTGCGACGCCTCGCCCTTGAAGGCGAGATAGCCGGCGATCAGGCCCATCACCGTCGAACCTGTGATGTTGATGATGAAGGTGCCCCAGGGAAACGCCGTGCCCAGGCAGCGCGCGCATGTGACGTTGATGGTATGGCGCAACGTCGAGCCGAGTCCGCCTCCGATAAACACCAGAACGTAATTTAGCATTGATTCACCAACCGTTTTTTGTCCGCTCATACGGCGCGTGGCGCGCTTCTCCGCTCCCCTTGCGGGGAGGGGGCCATTGGCGCCTGCGCGTCATGGCAACATGCTGCGCTTCGTCGCACAACACCTGCAAAAACGAAAGGGCGGCAGCTTGCGCCACCGCCCTGACATTCAATGTCGTAACAATCAGGCCTTGGAGAACAGTTCGTCGACGTATTCCCAGTTCACCAGGTGATCGACGAACGCCTTCAAATAGTCGGGACGACGGTTGCGATAGTCGATGTAGTAGGAGTGCTCCCAGACGTCGACGCCGAGGATCGGCGTGGCGCCGTGCACCAGCGGGCTCTCGCCGTTGGCGGTCTTGGAGATTTCAAGCTTGCCATTCTTGACCGACAGCCAGGCCCAGCCGGAGCCGAACTGGCCGACGCCTGCGGCGGCGAAATCGGTCTTGAACTTTTCGAGACCGCCGAGATCCTCGGTGATCTTCTTCTCGAGCCGGCCGGGCAGCTTGTCGCCGCCGCCGTTCGGCTTCATCCAGTTCCAGAAATGCAGGTGATTGTAGTGCTGACCGGCATTGTTGAAGAGCGGCGCATTCTTGCCGAACGAACCCTTCACGATGTCTTCGAGGGACTTGCCCTCGAATTCGGTGCCCTTGAGCAGGTTGTTGCCGTTGGTCACGTAAGCCTGATGATGCTTATCGTGATGAAATTCCAGCGTTTCCTTCGACATATGGGGCGCGAGCGCGTCATAGGCGTAAGGAAGATTGGGAAGCGTGAACGTCATGGGTCAAGATCCGCAATAATGGGAGAGTTGGTTCAACGGGAACCCTTATAGAAGGTTCCATGGCCGAAATACAGCAGCAGACATGAGCGCGACAGTTGGCCACGATGCCGGCCGAGACAGCTTGCTCCCCGTGTGCCGCCCTGCAAGAACGCGACGCAAGCAGAGGGATCGCGCCATGAGCATCGAAATCGAGATTTTAACCGGCGGTGCCGCGCCGCCTGCGGTCGCGCAGCTGTTCGACCTCGTCTGGCCGGACGACGTGCTGCGCCAGCTGCCGTGGGGCCATATCGTTTTTGCCGATGCGGACCTGCGGGTCCTGGTCGAATCCGACGAACAACTGGTCTGCCATGTGGGGATTTTCCGCCGCGACGTGACCTGGAACGGACGCAAGCTGCGCGCGGGCGGGATCGGCGGCGTCGCGACGCATCCGGATTTTCGCGGACGCGGACTGGCCAGCGTCGCACTCAATGCTGCCGTCCAAACCCTGAAGGACGAACGCGCGACAGATTTCGCGCTGCTGTTCTGCGACCCCCACAATGAAGCCTTTTATGCCAGTCGCGGCTGGAAGCGATTCATGGGCGAGGTCTGGGCCGAACAGCCCGGCGGCCGGGTCCGATTCGACGCGATGCTTCCCATGGTCTTCTATCTCAAGCGCGCGCCGCATGAGGGCGAGATCGATCTGTGCGGACTGCCGTGGTGAATGAACGGTGCGGCGTGGCTTCGCTCTGCGTGCGGCGACAATGTGCGGAACATGACACCGATACGGCATTGCACAAATCGGATTTCTTGTTATTCAGACTGTCATGAGCGGGAGAACTTCATGACTTTCAGATTCAGGATGCTGATCGCAACGCTGGGCATGCTAGCGATGTCCAGTGTTGCGCAGGCGCAGTCTGCCGAAGATGCGACCGGTGTCTGGCTTACGGAAAAAGGAGACGCGCGGGTTCGCGTGTCCCGTTGCGGCGGCAATCTGTGCGGCGCGATCGTTTCGCTACGCGACAAGCTCGATCCGGCCACCGGGAAGCCGGCTGTCGACGACAAAAATCCCGATCCCGCTTTGCGTAACCGGTCGATGATCGGTGTTCAGCTGTTCTTCGGCATGAAGCCGGTCGGCCCCAACAAGTGGTCCGGACAGATCTACAATTCCGACGACGGCAGGATGTACGACAGCAACGTGTCGGTTACCGGACCCACAGCGCTGCGGGTCGAGGGCTGCGTCGGCGCAATCTGCGGCGGCGAGCTCTGGAGCAAATCGGCGCGCTGAAATCGCGGTTTCAAGACACCCCTGATCATGCCGTCTGAACGGCCATCGCCTTGAGCGCGGTGGCCGCCGAAGCATAGCCGCCGCGCGCGCCATCGATGAAATGTACGTGATCGCTGCGCAGGGCTGACGGCGTGAAGCAGGTCATCATCGCGGCATCCTGGCGGTGCAGCCCGTAGCGGATCGTCCCTGCTGATGCGGCGGCGATCAGGCGCCGCTCGATCGCGCCCTCAAGCTCAGGCGTGCAATCCAGAATCATCCGCAGGCCGTCATCGTATTTGCGGAAGTCGGAATTCTCGACCAGTTGCTGCATATAGGTCTTGGGCACAAAGCCACCGACGCTGATGCCGAACCGCACGGTGATGTACGCCATAAGCGTTCTACCAAGCACCCTGACGCGCCGGGCCACGCGCGGACCGCCGCGCGCTGCGCGCATCTCGAAATCGAGACCCGCCGGCGGCCAGCGCAGCGGCGGTCCGCCCGCGGGCACCGGGCGACCGGCGTCGGGACTGCGCTCCACCAGCGCGACCATGTCCTCGATCACCTTACGGAACGCGCCCGGGTCTGCGCCGGCGACAGCCACCACCAGCACCGACAGGATCAGCCCGCGCACCGCGGGATTTCCTCAAACCTGCATGACAGGCCGGACAGATCGGGGACCGCCCCCGCTGGCGCCATCGGCACGGCAAATTCACCGCGCTTCATCGCCGCCTCCGCCCAGCCGATGCCGCCGCCCGTGAACATGGCGTAGGACAGGTTCTGCGATGGCGCGTAGCGCGCCACCCGGACGTCGAAGCCCTGGGCGCGAATGGCAGACACCGGGACCAGCGCGACCCGCATCGCCAGGTCGAGATCCTCCCTGACCCAGGTCGCCGTGCTGGCAAGCGCATCGCGGGCGCAAGCGAGATCGTCGGGCCCGACCGCGAAACTGGCGCCGTCGCCGCCGAACACGAATGGAAATTCGCGCCCTTCCAGCCCGTTGGTGACCGCCGCGATCACTGCCGCCCCGGCCATGTTGACGGCCTTGTAACGCTGTTGCGCGATCGCCCTGGTGGATTCCACGATATCGGCGATGCCGATGGTCCAGTCATCGGGCAGGGCCGAATACAACGCCGGGTCCATCAGGCTGCCGAAGCCGTGAAACACCGGAATGCCGGCATAAAAATCGCCGTGGCTGGTTGCGGTCATGACAAGGGATCCATTCGGCATCGAGCTTCAGCACAGATACGGCCAGCTTGAACTGCGGGCTCAGAATACATGCCTGTTCGAAAAACAAAATGTCACGCGCTTGTGCATTGACCCACAATTTGTGGCCGGCTCTCGCGTCGCGCGAGAACCTTGAGGCAGGTCAAGGTGATCCATCAACGCGGCGCATAGGTTCGGCCATCGTCTCTCGCCTTGATTGAGGCGCGGCTTCCTTCACACCAAGCGGGAGCAAATCCGTTGCTGAAACTGGACTGGAAACGCTGGCTGCTGGCCGGCCTGCTCGTCATCGTTGCCGGCGGCGGCTACTACGCCTGGCATCGATTTGGCGGGAACCAGCTGCCGCCCGGAATTGGCAGCGGCAATGGTCGCATCGAGGCGACCGAAATCGATATTTCCACCAAAGCCGCCGGGCGAATTCGCGAGATCCTGGTCGCGGAGGGCGACTTCGTCTCGGCCGGCCAGGTGCTGGCGCGGATGGACACCGACCAGCTGGAGGCACAGCGTCGCCAGGCGAACGCACAGTTGCACCGGGCCAAGGTCAGCATCGACACCGCCAACAGCCTGGTGAAGCAAAGGGAAGCCGAACGAACCGCGGCGGTTGCCGTGCTGGCGCAGCGCGATGCCCAGCTCGACACGCTGCAAAGAAAACTCACGCGCTCCGAGCAATTGATCACCAGCAGCGCCGTGTCACAGCAGGTGCTCGACGATGACCGCGCCAATGCCCAAGGCGGCAAGGCCGCGGTGGCTGCAGCGCAGGCCCAGATCGCCGCCTCGGAGGCAGCCATCAGCGCCGCGCGGGCACAGGTGATCGACGCCGGCGCCGCAGTCGATGCGGCGCAGGCGGCCATCGACAGCATTACGGTCGAGATCAACGACAGCACGCTGAAATCGCCGCGGGACGGACGCGTGCAATACCGCGTGGCGCAGCCCGGCGAAGTGCTCGCTGCCGGGGGACGGGTGCTCAACCTGGTCGATCTCGGCGATGTTTACATGACCTTCTTCCTGCCGACGACGCAGGCCGGACAAGTCTCCCTGGGCGCCGACGTTCGCCTGGTGCTGGACGCGCTGCCGCAGGTGGTGATTCCCGCCAAGGCCACCTTCGTCGCCGACGTCGCCCAGTTCACGCCCAAGACCGTGGAGACTGAAGAAGAACGCCTCAAGCTGATGTTCCGGGTCAAGGCGCACATCCCGCCGGAACTGCTGCGCAAATATATCCAGCGGGTGAAGACCGGCCTGCCCGGCATGGCCTATGTGCGGCTCGATCCCAAAGCGGAGTGGCCGAAAAGCCTGAACGGAACGCTGGCGCAATGAACGAGTCGACCGCACAGGGAGCACCAGCGCCGGCGGTGCGCCTCGACGCGGTGGGACTCAGCTACGGCAAGATCCTGGCGCTCGATTCCATCACCCTGGACCTCCCCGCCGGCTGCATGGTCGGCTTGATCGGTCCGGACGGTGTCGGCAAATCCAGCCTGCTGTCGCTGATCGCCGGCGCGCGCGCGATCCAGAGCGGCCATATCGAAACGCTGGGCGCCGACATGGCCGATGCCCGCCTGCGCATGCAGACCTGCCCTCGCATCGCCTATATGCCGCAGGGACTCGGCAAGAACCTCTATCCGACGTTGTCGGTGTTCGAGAACATCGACTTCTTCGGCCGGCTGTTCGGGCATGGCAAACGTGAGCGCGAACGCCGGATCCGCGAGTTGCTGCACAGCACGGGGCTGGCTCCGTTCGCCGAACGGCCGGCGGGCAAGCTGTCCGGCGGCATGAAGCAGAAGCTCGGCCTGTGCTGCGCGCTGATCCACGATCCCGACCTGCTGATCCTCGACGAGCCCACCACCGGCGTCGATCCGCTGTCACGCCGTCAGTTCTGGGAGCTGATCGACGGCATTCGCGCCGCACGGCCGGGCATGAGTGTCATTGTCGCCACCGCCTATATGGAAGAGGCCGCCGGCTTCGATCATCTGGTGGCCATGAATGCCGGCCGCGCGCTGGCGACCGGCGCGCCTGCCGAGTTGCTGCGGCAGACCGGTGCCACAACGCTCGACGCCGCGTTCATCGCCCTGCTCCCTGAAGAAGATCGCCGCGACTACAAGGAAGTGGTGATCCCGCCGCGACCCGCGGCCCTGGACGGCGACGTCGCCATCGAGGCCGAGCATCTCACCATGCGCTTCCACGACTTCACCGCCGTCGACGATGTCAGCTTTCGCATTGGACGCGGCGAGATCTTCGGCTTTCTCGGCTCCAACGGCTGCGGCAAGACCACCACCATGAAGATGCTGACCGGGCTGCTGCCGGCCACCGGAGGCATCGCAAAACTGTTCGGTAATCTCATCGATTCCACCGACATGGAGGTGCGGCGCCGCGTCGGCTACATGTCACAGGCATTCTCGCTGTATTCCGAACTGACGGTGCGGCAGAATCTCGAGCTGCACGCGCGCCTGTTCCGGATGGATCCCGCCGCGATTCCCGCACGGATCGCGGAGATGGTGCAGCGGTTCGATCTGGCAGCCGTGCTGGACTCCCTGCCCGATCCGCTGCCGCTCGGCGTGCGCCAGCGGCTGTCGCTGGCGGTGGCGATGATCCATTCGCCGGACATCCTCATCCTCGACGAACCGACCTCCGGCGTCGATCCGGTGGCGCGAGACGGCTTCTGGCAGATCCTGTCCCACCTGTCGCGCAACGACAACGTCACGATCTTCATCTCCACCCACTTCATGAACGAGGCGGAGCGCTGCGATCGCATCTCGCTGATGCATGCGGGCAAGGTGCTGGTCAGCGACACGCCGGCGGCGATCAAGAAGGTTCGCGTCACGGCGACACTTGAGCAGGCGTTCATTGCCTATCTGCAGGATGCCATGGGACGAGCGGATGCTGCGCCAGCGGAGACCGGCGCATCCACGGCCGACTCGGCGGTTCAGCAACCCTTGGCCCCCGCGCACAGCGGCAGCAAGCGATGGTTCGATCTGCGCCGCATGCTGGCCTACACCAGGCGCGAGACGCTAGAACTGCGCCGCGATCCGATCCGCGCCACGCTCGCCATGATTGGCAGCGTCCTCCTGATGTTCGTCATCGGCTACGGCCTGAATCTCGACCTCGAGAACCTCACTTTCGCCGCGCTCGACCGCGACGACTCCACCATCAGCCGGGACTACATCCTGCAGATCGCCGGCTCCCGCTATTTCAGGGAGGCCGCGGCCATCACCGACTATGCCGATCTCGACCGCCGCATGCGCACCGGCGAGTTGAGCCTGGCGATCGAAATCCCGCCCGGCTTCGGACGCGACGTGGCGCGTGGCAAGAATGTCGAGATCGGCGCCTGGATCGACGGCGCCATGCCGGTGCGCGCGGAAACCGCGCGCGGCTATGTGCAGGCCATGCATCTCTCCTGGCTGACCCAGAAGGCCCGCGAACTCTACGGCAACGCCGCAACCGCCGGGAGTTTCCAGATCGCGCTGCGCTACCGCTACAATCCCGACATCAAGAGCCTGGTGGCGATGGCGCCGGCCGTGATTCCGCTTCTGTTGCTGATGATCCCGGCGATGCTCGCGGTGCTCAGCGTGGTCCGCGAGAAGGAGCTCGGATCGATCATCAATTTCTACGTCACCCCGGTCACGCGGCTCGAATTCCTGGTAGGCAAGCAGATTCCCTATGTCGCACTGGCGATGTTGAACTTCCTGCTGCTGACGGCCTTCGCGATGTTCGCCTTTCAGGTACCGTTCACCGGCAGTTTCCCCACCTTCGCCGCCGGCGCGTTCCTCTATGTCATCGTCACCACTGGCATGGGACTGGTGATCTCGACCTTCATGAGCAGCCAGATCGCGGCGATCTTCGGCACCGCGCTGCTGACCCTGATCCCCGCCATCCAGTATTCCGGCCTGATCGATCCGGTGTCGTCGCTGCAGGGCGCCGGCGCCGTCATCGGGCGAATCTACCCGACCACCTATTTCGTCAACATCACCCGCGGCACGTTTTCAAAGGGCCTTGGCATTTCCGAGCTGGCCGGTTCGTTCTGGCCGCTACTGATCACCATCCCGATCCTGCTGGCTCTCGGCGCGGCGCTCCTCAGGAAGCAGGCGGACTGAGCATGCGGCTGGCCAACATCCTCGAACTCGGCGTCAAGGAACTGCGCGGGCTGGCCCGCGATTCGATGTTGCTGTTTCTGATCGGCTACGCCTTCACATTCTCGATCTACACCGCCTCGAAGGCGCTGCCGGAAACCCTCAACCAGGCGGCCATCGCCATCGTCGACGAGGACCAGTCGCCGGTGTCATCGCGCATCATCACAGCATTCACTCCGCCGTATTTTTCGAGTCCCAGCCTGATCAGCCAGCGGCAGATGGACAGCCGCATGGACGCTGGCATCGACACCTTTGCGCTCGACATCCCGCCGAACTTCCAGCGCGACCTGCTGGCCGGCAAGTCGCCGACCATCCAGCTCAACATCGACGCCACCCGCATGACCCAGGCGTTCTCCGGCGGCGGCTATATCCAGTCGATCGTTACCAGCGAGGTCACGGAGTTTCTCAAGCACTACCGGGCTCCGACCACGGTGGCCGTCGACCTGGCGTTGCGGGTGCGTTTCAACGCCCAGCTCAACAAAGGCTGGTTCGGCGCCGTCAGCGAGGTCATCACCGCGATCACCATGTTGTCGATCATCCTGACCGGCGCCGCCCTGATCCGCGAACGCGAGCACGGCACCCTCGAACACCTGCTGGTGATGCCGGTGACGCCGTTCGAGATCATGGCGAGCAAGATCTGGTCGATGGGCCTGGTCGTCCTGCTGGCGTCCAGCGCCTCGCTGCTGTTCGTCGTGCAGGGCTTTCTCGCCGTCCCGATCCAGGGATCGATGCTGCTGTTTCTGCTCGGCGCAACGCTGCAGCTGTTCGCCACCACCTGCATGGGCATCTTCCTGGCGACCATGGCCGGCACGATGCCGCAGTTCGGCCTGCTGCTGATGCTGATCCTGCTGCCGCTGCAGGCGCTGTCCGGCGCCATGACGCCGCGCGAGAGCATGCCGGAGGTCATCCAGTACATCATGCTCGCGGCGCCCAATACGCACTTCGTGATCATGGCACAGGCGATCCTGTTCCGCGGCGCAGGCCTCGACGTGGTGTGGCCACAGCTCGCCGCGCTGTTCGGCATCGGCGGCATCCTGTTCTTCTTTTCGCTGCGGCGGTTCAGGCAATTTCTGCAATGAGGATCGGGCGCGTGGCGACACGCCCATTGCGCGAAACAGATAGCCGCCCCAAGCGACGGCTATGCGGATTCACTCCGCTCTAGAAGTGCTGCGACAGCACCGGGCCAGTCCTGGCGTCCGGCTTCGGCGGAATCTGCACCGACCACAGCGCGCGGCCATCGACGTCTTTCAGCGTGACTGTCATCGCTTCGGTGCCGCCGTCGATGCTGACATGGCCGAAGAACTGCAGCCCGAAGCAGGGCGCCAGGTTCTCGCCCTGGGTCGCGCTGCAGCCCTTTTCGTATCTCACTTCGGGCCCGAACGTATTGTCGAGCTCGCCGGGAGCCCAGGTTCCGGCGTGCAGCGGCCCGGAGACGAATTCCCAGAACGGCGCGAAGTCCTGGAAGACCGCGCGGTTCGGATCGTAGTAATGCGCGGCGGTGTAGTGCATGTCCGCGGTCAGCCAGACGGTGTTCACGACACCGGCGTGTTTGATGAACGACAGGAGATCCGCGATCTCGTGCTCGCGCCGTGACGGCGGCCCGTCGCCGAGCGCGATGGCGTCGAGGCTGATCAGCCCGATCGGCAGGTCCGCGGTGATCACTTTCCACGTTGCATTCGACGCCGCCAGTTCGCGCTTCAGCCACGCCAGTTGCACCGGACCGAGGATGAAGGCCGGATCCCGCTCGTCGCCCTTGTTCCAGGTGGAGTCGCGATAGGAGCGCATGTCGAGCAGAAACACGTCGAGCAGCGGGCCGTATTCGACCTTGCGATAGACCCGACCGCCCTGCTCCGGCTGCCCTCGCATCGGGATGAATTCGTGGAAGGCCTGACGCGCGCGTGACACCAGTCGCGAGACGCCGTGCTCGTCGTAGCCGCTCTCGTCGACCGATCCGATCGGCGACCAGTCGTTGGTGACCTCGTGGTCGTCCCATTGCGCGAGGATCGGAATCTGCGCGTTGAAGGCACGCAGGTTGTCGTCGAGCAGGTTGTATTTGTAGTTGCCGCGGAACTGCGCGAGGCTATGGGCCACGACGGATTTTTCCTCCGTCACAATATTCCGCCAGATGCCGCCGTCCGGCAGCTTCAGTTCGGCCTCGATCGGGCAATCCGCATAGATGTGATCGCCGGAATGGATGAAGAAGTCCGGCCGGTTGTCCAGCATGGTGCGGTAGCTGCGCAGGCCGCCGCGGGCGGGATCGATGCCCCAGCCCTGCCCCACCGTATCGCCCGACCACACGAACGAGATCGACCGCATCACGGCAGGCGCGGTCCTGAAATGCCCGACCTGCGTTTCGCCGGCGAAACGACCGTCCGCGATGTCGTCGAATCGCACGCGATAGAAAATGTCCTGGCCGGGCGGCAACCCGTCGAGCAGCAGCTTGGCGGTGAAATCGCTCTCGGGCAGTGCATCGACCCGGCGCGAGCCGAGGATATTGTGGAAGCTCTCGGTGGTGGCGTAGTCGACCTGCATGCACGCGGCGCGGTCGGCGCGCGCCCAGACCACGGCCTTGTCGCTCGAGACGTCGCCGGACTGCAGGCCGCAACTGATGTTGGGGCGGTCCGCCGCGCGGCTGAGAAACGGCGCGGCGATGCAGCCGATCCCGGCCAGCGCGGCCGATGAGGCCGAACGCGACAGGAACTGGCGTCGTGTCGGCCTTGCATAGCTGGATATCGTTGCGACCATGGCACCCCGTCGAATCGCGGCGGAGCATGCCCATGGTAGTTGACCGGCAGCCGAAGGATTTGCGACAGGCCGGTGACCTGACGGCAGCGCCAAAACGCCGGCCGGCTCCAGCAGGGCCGGACGGCCCCCTTGAGCTTGCCCCGCTGCCACGCCATCGCGGAGACATGTTCGGCTTGCATACAGCCTGAGGCTGCCATAATGCGGCGCCGACAGTTCCCAAACATCTTTTCCGGCGGATAGAGGCCTGCGGGCTGGCTTAGTCACCTATTCGTCATGTAACCCAGCGAGACAGATCGCCTCGGACACATTCGGTGGACACATGGACTATTTCAAACGCTTCAATTTCCTGTTCGCGATGCCGACCTTCGACGCGGACGATCTCGAGGGCGTCCGCCTGAACCAGATCGTCGACGAGATCGAGCGATCCGGCTTCGAGGTGGTCAAAGCCCGCAAGCTGGAGGACGCCGCCATCGCGGTGCAGACCGACGCCGCGATCGGGTGCATGGTGGTCGATTGGGGCAAGAAGGGCCTGGAAGGCAAGACGGCGGCGCTGATCAACCTGATGCGGCGACGCGGCCTCGACTTCCCCATCATCCTGCTGATTCGCCGCAAGCGGTTCGAGGACGTGCCGGTCGAGGTGCTCGACTTCATCGACGGCTATATCTTCCTGTCGGAGGAGACGCCGCCGTTCATCGCCAAGAACCTCATCAGCCGCATGAAGCAGTATGCCGAGACGCTGAAGACGCCGTTCTTCGGCGCGCTGGTCGACTATGCCGAGGAAGGCAACCAGCTATGGACCTGCCCCGGCCACAACGGCGGCGTGTTCTACAGCCGCAGCCCGATCGGACGGGTGTTCATGGAGCATCTCGGCGAAGCCGTGTTCCGCGACGACCTCGACAACTCGGTGCTCGATCTCGGCGACCTCCTGACCCATGAAGGCCCCGCGCTGCAGGCGCAGAAAGAGGCCGCAAAAATCTTCGGCGCGGAAAAGACCTATTTCGTGCTCAACGGGACCTCGACCTCCAACAAGGTGGCCCTGTCCGCCCTGGTGACCGACGGCGATCTGGTGCTGTTCGATCGCAACAACCACAAGGCCGCCCTGCATGGCGCGCTGATGATCTGCGGCGGCGTGCCGATCTATGTGCCCACCGTGCGCAATCCCTGGGGGCTGATCGGCCCGATGAACTGGGAGGCCTTTGAAGAGGAGGCCCTGCGCGAGCGCATCCGCGTCAATCCGCTGGTGACCGACAAGGATGCCTGGAAACGTCCGCGCCCGTTCCGCGTGGCGGTGATCGAACAATGCACGTATGACGGCACCATCTACAGCGCCGAGATGATCATCAAGCGCATCGGCCATCTCTGCGATTACATCCTGTTCGACGAGGCCTGGGCGGGCTTCATGAAGTTCCACCCGCTCTATGCCGGCCGCTTCGCCATGGGCCTCGGCGATCTCGGCCCGGACTCGCCGGGCATCATCGCCACCCAGTCGACCCACAAGCAGCTCGCGAGCTTTTCGCAGGCGTCGCAGATCCACATGAAGGACCGCCACATCCGCGGTCAGAAGCGCCGGGTGGAGCATCGCCGCTTCAACGAGAGCTTCATGCAGCACGCCTCGACGTCTCCCTTTATCCGCTGTTCGCCTCGCTCGACGTCGGCGCGCAGATGATGAAGGGCCGCTCGGGCGAAGTGCTGTGGGACGACACGATCCGTCTGGGCATCGAACTGCGCAAGAAGATCCGCGCCGTCCGCCGCGAGTTCGAGGAGAAGGAGGCGCGCCCCGAGCGGCGCTGGTTCTTCGAACCCTTCGTGCCCGAGCGCGTCGCTATACCCGACGCGGCCCACGAAGGCGGCGTGCATGATGTGCCGTGGGAGAGCGTCAGCACCGACCAGCTGGCGACCAACCCGTCCTATTGGCAACTGGCGCCGGATGCCGCCTGGCACGGCTTCCCGGGCATGGCGGCCGGCTTCGCTATGACCGATCCGAACAAGCTGACGCTGCTGACCCCAGGTTTCGATCGCGCCACCGGCGGTTACGCCGAACACGGCATCCCCGCGCCGGTGGTGGCGCAGTTCTTGCGCGAAAACCGTATCGTCCCGGAAAAGAACGACCTCAACTCGCTGCTGTTCCTGCTGACGCCGGGCGTCGAGGCCAGCAAGGCCGGCACGCTGATATCGGGCCTTGTCGCCTTCAAGAAACTGCACGACGACAACGCGCTGCTGGAAGAGGCCATCCCCGAATTCGCGCGGCGCCGGCCGGCGCGCTACGCCGGCGTCCGGCTGCGCGACCTGTGCGGGGAGATGCACAGCTTCTTCCGCAATGCCGATGTCAGCGTGCTGCAGGCCAGGCAATTCGCCTCCGAGCATCTGCCGGAAATCGCGATGTCGCCGCATGACGCTGCGCGCGTGCTGGTGCGTAACGATGTCGACTACCTGCCGATCGACGAGATCACCGGCCGCATCGCGACCACGCCTTTCGTGGTCTACCCGCCGGGCATCGCGACGATCGTGCCGGGCGAGCGCCTCAGCGCGCGGGCGCAGCCGATGATCGACTATCTCAAGATGTTCGAGACGTCGTTCAATACGTTCCCCGGCTTCGACGTGGAAATCCAGGGCATTTACCGCAAGGTAGAGGCGAACGGCCGCATCCGTCTTTACACTTACGTCGCCAGCGAATAGCGAAGCGCGTATGGACACCACAATACCCAGCGAAAACAGTCCCCCGATTGTCGTGCGGCCGTCCCGCGACACGGATGTCGAGGCCATGCTGGCGATCTACCGTCGCCATATCCGCCAAGGCATCGACGAAGGCGTGAGCGACGGCGAGACGCCGCAGCCCGACGACCTGCGCGACCGCCGCAAGAACCTGAAGAGCCGCCGCTTCCCGCATCTGGTGGCGACGCGGGGCGGCGAAGTCGTCGGCTATGCCTATGTGGTGCTGTTCCGCAAGCGACCGGCCTATCGCTTCACCGTCAAGCACTCGATCTATATCCATGACGAGCATGTCGGCCACGGCATCGGGCAACGCCTGATGCGGGAGCTGATCGACGTCTGCGCCGCGGCGGGCTTCCGGCAGATGATCGGTTACATCGATGCCGACAACACCGCCTCGCTCGGGCTGCACGACAAGTTCGGCTTCGCCAGGGTAGGATTGCTGCCGGGCATTGCCTATCGACACGGCCGCTGGGCCGATACGATCATGGTCCAGCGCTCGCTTGCCACCGGCTCCACGACACCTCCGCCCGTGCCGCTGTTCGGACGGTGACCTGCGCAGTGGGCCCGGCACGATCTCCGGCGGTCGAATCTGAAATGCCGTATCCCCGGTATTTGCGATAGACTTTGATGACAGGCTCCCTGGCATGATCGATTCAGAACTCACAGGCCGCATCTCGGTTCACGCCCTCCACCTTGGCGACCGGATCAACACGTCGGGCTACGAGGGCGATATCATTTCAGCGAATCCCCTTGCCGTTCGTGCCGGGGCGCGCGGCGCGGCGATTCTCTTCCGCTATGGCGTTGCGGTTCTGGTGGGCCTGACCGCCGCAGAAGAGGCTGCCTTTCTCGATTCCGTCGCTGGCCGGATCCTGGGCCGGATCGGACAGGCAGAGGAAGAAAGCACGACCGTCGAGATCGCCGGCGGCGCAGACGACCAGATCGCCGCAGGCGGCCCGATCAAACTTGGCGACATGTCGTCGCCGCGAATCCTGATCGTCGCAGACGTGCTGGCCAAGAGCGTTGCGCTGGCCAGCGACGAGCGCGAGGTGACCAAGGTCTTCGGCATTATCGAACCCTTTGCCGCCGAACTGGCCACCCGCGGACGAACCCGCCGCAATCGAACCGAGATCCTGAAACTGATCGGCAACGCCTTGCTGGTGCAGCACCGGGTATCCGGTCGCGTTGCGGTGGCGGAGAAGCCCGACGCGTTGTGGGATCGCCCCGATCTGGAGCGGCTCTATGCCCGGCTGGAAGACGAGTACGAGTTGAAGGAGCGGGTCGAAACGCTCGATCGAAAGGTCGCGGTCATTGCCGAGACGGCAGAGACATTGGCTGATATCATCGACACCCGACGCTCGCTTCGACTGGAACTCATCGTCGTGATCCTCATCGCGATCGAAATCGCCACAAGCTTCTACCAGATTTTCCTTGGCAAGGGCGCGCATTAGGCCAGCGCAGCAAACCGATCAACGGCCGGACGATGACGCCCCTGGGTCATGGCAGGTTCGGCTTTCCGCCGTCGATCTTCATGCCGTCGATCTTGGCGCGGAAGGCTTCGGCGTCGCCGAAATCGGCAAAGCCCTGGTAATACGGGTGGGGACCGAGCACGCGGCGGGCATGCTTGATCGGACACCAGTACACCTCGGTACGCGCGGCCACCTCGCGTGCAAAGGCAAGGACGCCGTTGCCATAGGAGCAATAGGCGCAATTGATTTTTTCGAGGATGTTGAGATAGGCCAGATGGTGGCGGTCGAACACCAGGTAATCGCGGCGCCGCACCTTCGATATCTTGTAGACCGGAAAGCAGATCGCCTGGTAGGCCATCACGAACAGGTCCAGCACCACGAACGGGATGATCAGCGAATAGATCACCGGCGCGGTCAGCACCACCAAGGGGTTGGCATTGCGGATGTAGCGCGCCAGGTTGACCTTGATGGCGCGCTGAACCGCCAGCACATCGTCAGCGAACACGATCTTGCTGTTCTCGATCCGGTAGCGCAGCGCCTCCCGGCGCTTGGTCAGCTCGACCTCGATCTCGGCCTCGACGGCCCGCAATTTTTCCATCAGCACGTCGATTTGTGGTGGCATCGGAATTCCTTGGCTCGGAGCTGGCCGCAAGGGCTCACGGAACCGGGTCGGATGCAAGCGACCTCGCACCCCACTCAGTTGTCATCGCCCGCGAAAGCGGGCGATGACAACTGAGTGGGGGTGTCATTCCGCGCCAGGAATCTCTAAATTGCGGCCATGCCGAAAACATCAGAACAGACCGCCGCCACCGCCTCGACCCCCGCCAGCATTCCCGGCAAGGGCGACCATGTCTTCCTGGTCGACGGCTCAGGCTATATTTTCCGCGCCTACCACGCGCTGCCGCCGCTCAACCGCAAGTCCGACGGGCTGCAGGTCAATGCCGTGCTGGGCTTCTGCAACATGCTGTGGAAGCTGCTGCGCGACATGCCGCCGGACAACCGGCCGACCCATCTGGCGGTCATTTTCGACAAGTCGGAAGTCACGTTCCGCAACAAGCTGTATCCGGAATACAAGGCGCACCGGCCGCCGGCGCCCGACGACCTGATCCCGCAATTCGCGCTGATCCGCGACGCCGTGCGCGCTTTCGACCTGCCGAGCATCGAACAGGGCGGCTTCGAGGCCGACGACCTGATCGCCACCTATGTGCGCGAGGCCTGCGAACGCGGCGCCACCGCCACCATCGTGTCGTCGGACAAGGACCTGATGCAGCTCGTCACCGACTGCGTCACCATGTACGACACCATGAAGGACCGCCGGCTGGGCATCCCCGAGGTGATCGAGAAATTCGGCGTGCCGCCGAACAAGGTGGTCGAGGTGCAGGCGCTGGCCGGCGACAGCGTCGACAACGTCCCCGGCGTGCCCGGCATCGGCATCAAGACCGCGGCGCAGCTGATCAACGAATATGGCGACCTCGAAACGCTGCTCGCCCGCGCCTCCGAGATCAAGCAGCCGAAGCGGCGGGAATCGCTGATCGAACATGCCGAGAAGGCGCGGATCTCGCGGCAACTGGTGCTGCTCGACGATCACGTCAAGCTCGATGTGCCGCTCGACGAACTCGCGGTGCACGAGCCCGACGCGCGGAAGCTGATCGCGTTTCTCAAGCACATGGAATTCTCCACCCTGACGCGGCGCGTCGCGGAGTATTCGCATATCGATCCGGCCGATGTGGACGCCGAATGGGTCAGCGATGGCGTGGTGCAGCCGCGCAAGGGCGAGGGCGCCTCGCGCAACGATGCCGGTGAGGGCCTGTTCCCAGGCGACTCGCCCTCACCCCGCCCCTCTCCCGCAAGCGGGAGAGGGAGCGCAGCGCCGGCGAAGAGCGGCAGCGCCCACACCTCCGCTGGTGTCACCGGCCGCCCTGCGCTCTCCCCGATCTCGCTTGCCGCCGCCCGCGCCGAAGCCGCGCGAAAAATCCCGGTCAACCGCGAAGCCTATGTGCCGGTGCGCACGCTGGCGGAGCTCAGCCAGTGGATCTCGCGCATCCACGACCTCGGCCATTTCGCCTTCGAGGCCAAGGCGACCTCGATCGATCCGATGCAGGCCGACCTTGTCGGCCTCGCGCTATCACTCGGACCCAACGACGCCTGCTACATTCCGCTCGGCCACCGGCAGTCCGGCGACGCGTCCGGCCTGTTCGCCTCCGGCCTGGAGCCCGACCAGATCCGGCCCGCCGACGCGCTGGAAGCACTGAAGCCGCTGCTGGAATCCGAAGGCATTCTGAAGATCGGCTTCGCCATCAAGTTCACCGCGGTGCTGCTGGCCCAGCACGGCATCACCATCCGCAATGCCGACGACGTCCAGCTGATGTCCTATGCGCTGGACGCAGGACGCAATGCCCATGGCCTCGACGCTCTGACCGAGCGCTGGCTCGGTCACGCCAATCTCAGCTATGGCGACGTGATCGGCTCCGGCAAGAACAAGCTGGTGTTCGACAAGGTGGCCATCGACAAGGCCACCGCTTATGCCGCCGAGGATGCCGACGTGCTGCTGCGGCTGTGGCGCGTGCTGAAGCCGCGGTTGCCCGCCGAGCACATGACCACGGTCTACGAGACGCTGGAGCGACCGCTGATATCAGTGCTGGCCCGCATGGAGCGGCGCGGCATCTCCATCGACCGCCAGGTGCTGTCGAAACTGTCGGCGGATTTCGCGCAGACGGCGGCGCGCATCGAGGCGGAGATCCGCGAGATCGCCGGCGAGGATATCAACATCGGCAGCCCGAAGCAGCTCGGCGACATCCTGTTCGGCAAGATGGCTTTGCCGGGTGGCTCGAAGACCAAAACCGGCGCGTGGTCGACCTCGGCCTCGATCCTCGAGGACCTCGCCGAGGAAGGCCACGCCTTCCCGCGCATGATCCTTGACTGGCGCCAGGTCTCAAAACTGCGATCGACCTATACCGATGCGCTGCCCAACTACGTTCATCCGCAGACCCACCGCGTCCATACCACCTATGCGCTGGCGGCGACCACCACCGGCCGGCTGTCGTCCAACGAGCCGAACCTGCAGAACATCCCGGTGCGCACCGAGGACGGCCGAAAAATCCGCCGCGCCTTCATCGCCGCCCCCGGCCACAAGCTGGTGTCGGCGGACTATTCGCAGATCGAGCTGCGGCTGCTGTCGGAGGTCGCCGACGTGCCGGCGTTGCGCACCGCGTTCCAGGAAGGCACCGACATTCACGCCATGACTGCGTCGGAAATGTTCGGGGTACCGGTCAAGGATATGCCGGCCGATATCCGCCGCCGCGCCAAGGCGATCAACTTCGGCATCATCTACGGCATCTCGGCCTTCGGCCTCGCCAACCAGCTCGGCATTCCCCGCGAGGAGGCCGGCGCCTACATCAAGAAGTACTTCGAGCGCTTCCCCGGCATCCGCGCCTATATGGACGCGACGCGGGATTTCTGCCGCGCGCACGGCTATGTGGAAACCCTGTTCGGCAGGAAGTGCCACTATCCGGACATCAAGGCCTCCAACGCCTCGATCCGATCCTTCAACGAGCGCGCCGCCATCAACGCGCGACTGCAGGGCACCGCCGCCGACATCATCCGCCGCGCCATGGTGCGGATGGAGGACGCTTTGAGCGGGAAGAAACTCTCGGCGCAGATGCTGCTGCAGGTCCATGACGAGTTGATCTTCGAGGTGCCCGACGACGAGGTCGCCGCCACGCTGCTGGTGGTCCAGCGCGTCATGCAGGATGCGCCGTTCCCGGCGGTGATCTTGCACGTTCCGCTGCAGGTCGACGCACGGGCGGCCAATAACTGGGAAGAGGCGCATTAACCGCGTCGAGGTCGGTAAGCAGCATGTATCGAATCTCGATACAATCAGCTGGTCCGGCGTATCGGAAAATGATACACTGGGCCGGTGATCAAGAGTTTCAAAATCCGGATGACACAGGCGGCATTTGACGGAGAGGCTCTCAAGGGCTTTCCGGCTGCTCTGCTGAAGGTGACGCGACGGCGATTGAACTATCTGGACTCGGCGACCTCGCTGCACGATTTGCAATCTCCGCCTGGAAATCGACTGGAGGCCTTGAAAGGAGACCGTCAGGGCCAACATTCGATCCGTGTGAACGATCAGTTCAGGATCTGCTTTGTCTGGACCTCGGAAGGTCCGACGGATGTGGAATTTGTCGATTACCACTGACAATGCTGATGTAAGGAAATTCGATGGTCAAGAAGCTGCCCCCATGCATCCCGGAGAAGTGTTGCGCGAGGAATTTCTTGTTCCGCTCGGGCTGTCCGCCGGCGGCCTTGCGAAGGCTTGCGGCGTCCCCCGCACCCGAATCGAGCGGCTAGCCAATGAAGAGGCCGGCATCACCGCGGACACCGCCCTCCGGCTTGGAAAGGCGCTCGACACGTCGGCACAGCTCTGGCTCAATTTGCAGAACGCCTACGATATGCGGATGGCCGAACGTCATATCGGCAAGGAACTAGAGAAGATTTCTCCGGTGACACGCTCAGCGGCTGCGGCCTGATCGCCTTCAGACAATCATTCAATCTCCGAGACCCTCATGCCCCACATCACCTCACTGCTCGCCTTCGCCCTGGTCTCCCTCGGCATGGTGCTGACGCCCGGGCCGAACATGATCTATCTGATCTCGCGCTCGATCACCCAGGGCGCCGCGGCCGGCATGGTGTCGCTCGGCGGCGTGGCCTTGGGTTTTGTTTTTTACATGCTGTGCGCGGCGTTCGGCATCACGGCGCTGCTGTTCGCGGTGCCCTATGCCTATGACGCGCTGAGGCTGGCCGGCGCGGCCTATCTCGGCTGGCTGGCGTGGCAGGCGCTGAAACCGAATGGCCGCTCCCCGTTCCAGGTGAAGGAGCTCGCCGTCGACGGCCCGCGCAAACTGTTCGCCATGGGGTTCGTTACCAACCTGCTCAATCCGAAGATCGCCATGCTGTATCTGGCGCTGCTGCCGCAGTTCATCGATCCCGCCATGGGCAGCGTGCTGACGCAGTCGCTGGCGCTGGGTTCGGTGCAGATCGTCATCAGCGTCGGCGTCAACGCGCTAATCGCGCTCGGCGCCGGCTCGATCGCATTGTTTCTCGGGCAGCGCCCGATCTGGCTCAAGCTGCAGCGCTGGCTGATGGGCACCGTGCTCGCCGGCCTCGCGGTGCGCATGGCGTTGGAGACGCGACGGAGCTGACGCTCCTTCTTCTGTGTTGAGAGACGACGTGGCCGACATTCGGCTCAACTATGAGCGCAATGATACCTGCGGTTTCTGAAAGTACCACTGCAAATCGACGCGCGCATGGCCGCCCTCCAGACCTATCACATAGGTACATAAATCTGGCGATCAGTCTGGCAACTGAAGCTGACGACCCGCCATCGATGCAGCTTCGACGGGCAAACATGCGTGCCCATTCACGTAGTTCTACGGACGTTTCAACGTTGCCATGGCCTGTTATATTCGGCTCAAATTAATCTGATTACTTTAGGCTTCGCCGATCATCTGGCGGATAATACCTATGCCTCGGCGTCGAAAGCGTCTTCTCGATCGATTGAAGTTGCGCCCGGAATTCGTCGCGGCGGCAAGCGTGGCGCTGGCGTTGGCCGTCGGTCTCCTCGCCATCGGCATCTATCTTCCCGATGCGATGAAGGCAGCCGCCATCGAGGCCGCCTATCGCAGCAACATCGAGACCGTCGACCAGATCAAGCTGACGCGCGGCTACTACACGCGGAACGTGGTCGCAAAGGAGCTGGCAAGCGGACACCTGACCCCGTCGCACGATCACAAGGGAAATCCCAACGCGATCCCGCTACCGGCCACCTTCGTCCAGGACATCTCCGATCTACTCAAGGAGAGGGATACCACCCTCTCGCTGATCAGCCCGTACCCTTGGCCGAACCGGGCCGGCCGGACCATGGACAGTTTCCAGACCACCGCGTGGGATGCGTTCCAGCGCGATCCGTCTGCGATCGTTTCGCGCGAGGAAACGCGCGACGGCAAGCGCCTGCTGCGCATCGCGGTACCGGATCGCATGACCGAGGCGGCCTGCGTGAGTTGCCACAACAACAGTCCGGAATCACCGAAAAGAGATTGGAAGCTCGACGACGTTCGTGCGGTCATGGAGGTGACAAAAGTCATCGAGCCCTACCTGGCGGCGGCAGAGCAGCGCAGCCGCATGATCGTGCTGGCCATCACCGCGGCGACGACTGTCGTGATCCTCATCCTGTTCGGCGTGGCGGCACTCTTTGCACGGCACGAACGGGAGAAGCGGGACACCGACCAGCATGTCCACTATCTCGCACATCACGATTCGATGACCGGCACGCTGAACAGGGGAAGTTTCCTGGCCAGCCTGACGGGCGCCATGTCGAGATTGCAGTCGCGCTCGCGTGTTGCCGTCCATTATATCGATCTCGACAGATTCAAGGAAATCAACGATCAACTCGGGCACGGTGTCGGCGACGAACTGCTTCGCGCGGTGGCCAAACGACTGAAGCGGCTGCTTGGTCCGGAAGATATCATCTCCCGGCTTGGCGGCGACGAGTTTGCCGTCGCGCAAACCAACCTGCAGGATCCCGGTGAGGTCGGCGTGATGGCCGATCGGATCACGCGCGCTTTGGCCAAGCCGTTTCAACTCAGCCATCACAGCGTAATCGTTTCCGGCAGTGTCGGCAGCGCCGGCGCGACCGTCTCGCATGCGACCGGGGATGAACTGCTCGAAGATGCCGATATCGCGCTGTACCGGGCCAAGCATGCCGGTCGCGCGTGCTATGTGGTATTTGCCCCTGAGATGCGCGATGCGATGCTGACGCGCCGTCAGCTCGAGGCCCATATCCGTGACGCCGTCGCGCGGGAAAAATTCGAAGTGTATTTTCAACCGTTGGTTCGAAGAAGCGGCAGGCTGGACGGATTCGAGGCGCTCCTGAGGTTACGCGACGATCGCGGCGAATTCATTTCGCCGTCGGTATTCGTTCCGATGGTCGAAGACATGGGTGCAATCGACAGCCTGGGCGCGTGGGTCATCAGGAACGCCTGCGCGGCGGCCGCGACGTGGCCGGCTCACCTGAAGATCAGCGTCAACCTGTCGCCGGTGCAATTCAGGAGCCCGAATTCGATCGCCGCTATTGTCGCCGACGCCATTGCGGCAAGCGGACTTGGTGCCGGCCGGCTCGAACTGGAGATCACCGAAGGGCTGCTACTCGAGGCCATCGACGATGTGATCGAGCAGCTCTTTGAACTCAAGAATGCCGGCGCTGCGATCGTCATGGACGACTTCGGAACCGGCTATTCAAGCCTCGGCTATCTCTGGAGGCTGCCGTTCGACAAGATCAAGGTCGACAAGTCGTTTGTTCCGGAAGAAGAGGCATCGCAACAGTCCGTCACCCCGGTGCTACAGACGATCATCGGGCTCGGCCGCACCCTGAACATGGAAGTGACGGTCGAAGGCATCGAGACCGAGGCGCAGGCCGAATTCTTCCGAGACCTGAATTGCGACTACCTGCAGGGCTATCTCTTCGGCAGGCCCATGCCACGCGGCGATGCGGCGATCGTCATTCTTCGCGATCTGCTCGACGAAATGGCGGAATCCATCGGCAGCGGCGCAGTCGCCACTGCCGATGAAACCACTTGCCTGGATCAGGTCGCCGGATGAGCGGCTCTTTGCAGGGTGAGACGAATCGTCAATCCAGCTTCACGTCGAACCCGCGCTTCACCGCCGGCCGCGCCATTAGCTGATTGTACCAACGGCCCACATTGGCAAAATCATCGAACGACACCTTGTGGCGTTCATGCCGCCAGGCCCAGCCGAGAATCGCGAAATCCGCCACCGACAATTCGCCGGCGACGAATTCGTGGGTCGCAAGCCGGCGGTCGAGCACGCCGTAGAGCCGCCGCGTCTCGTCGGAATGGCGCTGCAGCCCATAGGCGCGCTTGGCCTCGTCCTCGAGCGCGATGAAGTGATGAACCTGGCCGGGCATCGGGCCAAAGCCGCCCATTTGCCACATCAGCCATTCCCACACCGGGATGCGCTCGCCCAGCGATTTCGGCAGGAATTTTCCGGTCTTCTCGCCGAGATACAGAAGGATGGCGCCGGATTCGAACACGCTGACCGGCTTGCCGTCCGGACCATCGGGATCGACGATCGCCGGGATCTTGTTGTTGGGGCTGATGGCGAGGAAGTCCGGCTTCAACTGCTCGCCCTTGGTGATGTTCACCGGGACCACCTTGTAGGGCAGTCCCATTTCCTCCAGGGCGACCGAGATCTTGCGGCCGTTCGGCGTATTCCATGTGTGCAGTTCGATGGTCATCGGTGCCTTCTCGTTGCAATGCAGACGCCGACGTTGCGTGATCCGCGGGAAAATGTCTACGCGCGGCTGGCCATGGCGCGAACCTGTGCGATCAGCCGCGCCATGGCGCCGGACACGCTGGCGCTACGCCAGGCCAGATGCAACGGCGCCACCAGCTGCGGCGCATCCGACAAAGTGAGATACGCGATGCCTTCGGTGTTGAGCCGGCGCATGGATTCCGGAACGATCGAGACCCCGAGACCGGCGGCCACCAGGCTCAGCGTCGACATCATGCGCGGCGCTTCCTGCCCGACCCGCGGGCTGAACCCGGCGGCCCGGCACGCCGAGATGATCGCATCGTACAATCCCGGCCCGGTCGGCCGACGCGACAGGATGAAGGTCTCGTCGGCCAGTTCGGTCAGCCGGATGCTGCGGCGCTTGCCGCCGCGCGCCAGCGCATGGTGCGCCGGCAGCGCCACCAGCATGGCCTCGTTCAGCAGCGCCTCGATGGTGATGCCCGCAGCCTCCCCCGCCGGCACGCGGACGAAAGCGACGTCGAGATGCTGGCGCTGCAGCGCTTCGATCAGCTCGCCGGTGCTGCTCTCTTCCAGCACCAGTTCGACCTCCGGCGATTGCTGCCGGAACGCGCGCACCACCGCCGGGATGAACGGATGGAAGGCGGCCGAACTGGTGAAGCCCACCGCCAGCCGACCCTGCTCGCCCCGCGCGGTGCGCTGGGCGGCCTCCACCGCATGCCCGACCTGGGCCAGCGCGGCGCGGGCCTCGCCGAGAAACACCCGTCCGGCCTCGGTCAGTTCGACGCCGCGCGGCAGGCGATAGAACAGCGCCACGCCGACCAGATCCTCGAGCGCGCGGATCTGCTGGCTCAGCGGCGGCTGCTGAATGCCGAGCCGCGCTGCGGCACGGGTGACATGGCCCTCCTCGGCCACGGCGATGAAATAGCGAAGGTGACGCAGCTCGATCATGCCATATCTTTAGCATATGAAAATGAAGTAAACCATATATTGGACACGCGGCCGGCGCGGGCCTAGCAAGGAGCCATCAACGAGCAGGGCCTGCCATGGACGCCACCATTGCTGCAACGACGACGACGACCACCACCGGGCAGCCGTCGCCGACCACCGGCGAATTGTTCACCGGCTTCCTGTGGCTCGGCATGATCGGCTTCGGCGGCGTGCTGCCGATGTCGCGGCGAATGATCGTGGAGAAGCGGCGCTGGCTGACCGGCCCGGAATTCACCGATCTGCTCGGCCTGTGCCAGTTCCTGCCCGGCGGCAACATCATCAACCTGTCCGTGGCCATCGGCCTGCATTTTCGCGGCGTGCGCGGCGCACTGGCGGCGCTGCTCGGCCTGATCGCCATGCCGACCCTGATCGTGGTCATGCTCGGCATGGTCTATGACCGCTTCCAGAACGATCCGCACATCCAGCATATGTTCGCCGGCCTTGCCGCAGCGGCCGCGGGGCTGCTGGTCGCGATGGCCGTGAAGGTGGCGTGGCCGCTACGCACCCACCCCATCGGGATAGCCATCGCCGCGCTGTGCTTCGTCGCCATTGCCGTGCTGCGGCTGCCGCTGCTACCGACCATGCTGGTGCTGGCGTCGCTCAGCATCCTCGCTGCCTGGCGGTGGCCGCGATGACCGCCGTGCTGCTGTCGCTCGCCGCGATCTTCGCCGAACTGTCGCTGCTGGCCTTCGGCGGCGGTAATACCATCCTGCCGGAGATGCAGCGCCAGGTGGTCGATATCCATCACTGGATGTCGGCGCGCGACTTCAGCGCCATGTTCGCGCTGGCGCAGGCCGCCCCCGGGCCGAACATGATGGTGGTGACTTTGGTCGGCTGGCGCGTCGCCGGCTGGGCCGGCGTTCTGGTGTCGTCGCTGGCCAAGTTCGGCCCGTCCTCGCTGGTCACCGCGCTGGTGCTGCAGGTGTGGCAGCGCTTCAAGGACCGGCCGTGGCGGCGCGTGGTGCAGGCTGGCCTGGTGCCGATGACCGTCGGGCTGGTCGCCGCCAGCGCCGCGCTGATCACCGTCGCCTCCGACCACTCATGGGGCCTCGCCGCCATCACCGCGGCCTGCGCGCTGGCTATGCTGACCAGCCGCATCCACCCGCTGTGGGCGCTCGGCTTCGGCGCGCTGGCCGGGCTCAGCGGCCTCGGCCTGTCCTGACCGCTTGCGGTGGACGGGGGCAAACGGCACTGGAGTTGCGCGGGCACTGCCGCTAAAACCGCCAAAATCTCCTGACCAGCGAGACAGCCCTTGTCCAGATCAGCCTCCCGTGCCCGCCTGTTCGACATCATCCACGCCCGCTCGTTCGGCTATGGCGAAATCACCCTGGCGTCAGGCCGCAAGAGCAATTTCTACTTCAACCTGAAGCCGACCATGTGCGACCCCGAGGGCGCGGCATTGCTGGCCGAGCTGACCTTCGACGCGCTGAAGGACGACAATCTCGATTATGTCGGCGGACTGGAGATGGGCGCCGTGCCGCTCGCCGGCGCCATTGCCCAGTTGTCGTGGCTGAAGAACCACCCGATCGCGGCGTTTTTCGTGCGCAAGCGGCCGAAGGAACATGGCGCCCGGCTGGCCGTGGAAGGCCTTGCCAAGGGCGAAAGCCTGAACGGCAAGCGGATCGTCATCGTCGAGGACGTCACCACGACCGGCGGCTCGGCCATCAAGGCGCTCGACGCGGTGCGCGAGGCCGGCGGCGAGGTGGCGCTGGTCTACACCATGGTCGACCGCGAGGAAGGCGCCGCGGAGAATTTCGCCAAGGCCGGCGTGCCGTTCCGCTCGCTGTACAAGGCCGGCGAGTTCCTCAACCGCTGATCGCTGCGATCACTGATCGCTGCGGCCCGTTGTCGCGTTTGCGGCCTGGCCGCAATATTGCTAGCCCGTCCGGATGCAGATCGACGGCGCAACATTGACATGGCCGCTGGCCATACCCTTCCTCGGCATCCTGCTGACCATCGCCACCGGTCCGCTGCTGTTCCCAAAAATCTGGCATGGTCACTACGGGAAGCTGGCGCTGGCCTGGGGTATCGCAGCGCTGTTGCCGCTGGCGCTGCTTTACGGCGTCCCGGCCGCGGCAACGGCCTTCGTCCATGCCGCGCTGGCAGAGTACATGTCCTTCATCGTGCTGCTGTTTGCGCTCTATGTGGTGGCCGGCGGCATCCTCATCAAAGCCAATCTGCGCGCCACGCCGGCCGTCAATGCCGGCCTGCTGGCGTTCGGCACGACGATCGCCAGCTTCGTCGGCACCACCGGCGCGGCGATGATCCTGATCCGGCCGCTGCTGCGCGCCAATGCCGGGCGCCCGGCCAACGCCCATGTGGTGGTGTTCTTCATTTTCCTGGTCTGCAACATCGGCGGCGCACTGTCGCCGCTCGGCGATCCGCCGCTGTTCATCGGCTTTCTGAAAGGCGTCAGCTTCTTCTGGACCACCACGCATCTGTGGTGGCAGACCCTGCTGGTGTCCGGCATCGTGCTGGCGATCTTCGTCGCCGTCGACGCCTGGTTCGCTCGCCGCGAGACGCCGGCTCATGACGGAGAGCCGCTGCGCATCGAGATGCATGGCCTGATCAACCTGCTGCTGATGGCGCTGATCATCGCGGCGATTCTCGGCTCGGCCGCCTGGCAGCCACACATCGAATTCGACATCTACGGCACCCACGTCGAACTGCAGAACTTGGCCCGCGATGCCGCGCTGCTGGCCATCGCGGGGCTGTCGCTGTGGCTGACGCCCGACGAACACCGCGCGGCCAACGGCTTCACCTTCGAGCCAATCCGCGAGGTGGCGATCCTGTTCGCGGCGATCTTCACCTGCATCATCCCGGTGATGGCAATGCTCGGCGCCGGCCACGACGGCCCGTTCGCCTGGCTGCTGACGGCGGTCACCGCGGCCGACGGCAGCCCGCAGAATGCGATGTATTTCTGGCTGACCGGCCTGCTGTCCGGTTTTCTCGACAACGCGCCGACCTATCTGGTGTTCTTCGGCCTTGCCGGCGGCGACGCCGCGCAGTTGATGACGACGCTGGCGCCGACCTTGGCGGCGATCTCCATGGGCGCGGTCTACATGGGCGCGCTGACCTATATCGGCAACGCCCCGAATTTCATGGTCTATGCCATCGCCTCCGAACAGGGCGTGGAGATGCCGAGCTTTTTTGGCTATATCGTCTGGTCGTTTGCGGTGCTGCTGCCGGTGTTCGCGCTGCTGACCTGGATCGGCGTCTAGCGCTGGACACGACCGTCCTCGGGGAATCACCAGATGACTCATACTGTGCCGCCGGCCCGTGCCGGATCGCGTCACCCCGGCCGGTTCCTGCGCGCCACTGCGCTGCTGGCCGTCGGTCTCGTTTTCAGCCCTGCCCCCGCCTTCGCGTCAGAAGGACTTAATGGCGCCAGCCTGTCGCTGCTGTGGGCTCTACCCTTCGCCGGCATTTTGCTGTGCATCGCCACCGGACCGGTGCTGTATCCCCATCTGTGGGAACACCATTACGGCAAGTTCGCTGCGCTGTGGGCCGCGCTCGTGGTGGTGCCGCTGTTCATGCTCGTAGACGCCCACACGGTGACGGCAACGCTGACGCACACGGTGCTGCTGGAATATGTCCCCTTCATCCTGCTGCTGCTGGCGCTGTTTACAGTCGCTGGCGGGATCTTCGTCGAGGGCAACCTGCACGACAGCGCCTTCACCAATACGGTGCTGCTCGGGGTCGGCGCGCTGCTCGCCAGCGTGGTCGGCACCACCGGTGCGTCGATGATACTGATCCGTCCGCTGATCCGCGCCAATGACGACCGCTATTTCAACGCCCATGTGGTGATCTTCTTCATCTTCCTGGTCTCCAACATCGGCGGCTCGCTGACGCCGCTGGGCGACCCGCCGCTGTTCCTCGGCTTTCTCAAGGGCGTCGACTTTTCTGGACCACGACGCATCTGTTCCGCGAAACCCTGCTAGCTGGCGGCTTGGTGCTGTTCGTGTTCATGATCATCGACGTCGTGCTGCATCATCGCGAAGGCAACTTCCCCAGCAAGGCCGACCCGACGCCGGATTCGCCGCTGCGGCTGCACGGCAAGATCAACCTGTTGCTGCTCGTGGTCATCATCGCGGCGATCCTGATCAGCGCCAGCTGGAAGCCCGGCCTGTCGGTCACCGTCGCCGGCGCCACGCTCGAGCTGCAGAACGTCATGCGCGACCTCGTCTTCGTGCTGGTGACCATCGCCTCGATCGTGCTGACAAGGTCCGAACACCGCGCCGCCAACGGCTTTTCGTGGGGGCCGATCACCGAGGTCGCCGTGCTGTTCGCCGGCATCTTCATCTGCATCGTGCCGGTCATGGCGATGCTGCAGGCCGGAGCACAGGGTGACTTCGCGCCGCTCGTCGCTTTGGTCAGCCATGCCGACGGCAGTCCGAACAACCTGGCCTATTTCTGGCTGACCGGCGGGCTGTCGTCGTTCCTCGACAATGCCCCGACCTATCTGGTGTTTTTCGAACTGGCCGGCGGCGACGCCAAAACCCTCATGACCACGGGGGCCATGACGCTGGCGGCGATTTCGGCCGGCGCGGTGTTCATGGGCGCCAACTCCTACATCGGCAACGCGCCCAATTTCATGGTCTATGCCATCGCCCGCGACGCCGGGGTCAAGATGCCGAGCTTCTTCGGCTATATCTTGTGGTCGGCGGCGATCCTGCTGCCGGTGTTCGCGCTGATCGGGTGGGTGTTCTTCCTGTAGCGCCACGGCCGGAAAAGCCCACCCCACGGTCGTCGGCCGCCCTTCGTGACACTCCGGTGTCAGCCATCTACACTCCTCGTTTACCATCCCGCATTAATGTTGACCCCGCCGGGGCGATGCCGTTCCGGCCGGAATTGCGATGGGCGGAGCGGGCGTTGCGTACACAATCGAGGTTTTGGTCGCCGATCCGCCGCGTTGCGCCTGTCCTGGGCGTGGCCCTCGCGCTGGCACTGACGCCGGGCATGGCGTCCGCCGAAGGCTTCTTCGATTTCCTGTTCGGCGGCGCCCCGTCGCAGAAGCAGCAGCCGCGCAGGGGCGCGCCGCCGGAAACCAACTTCTTCGCCGATCCGTTCGGCCTCAACACCCCCGCGGCCCCCCGCCGCCGCAGCGTTCGGCCTCGTCAGGGGCTCCGGCCCCGCTTTCTGCGTGCGCACCTGCGACGGCAAATATTTCGCATTGTCGCGTAGCGCGGCCAGCCCGGCGCAGATGTGCCAGGCGTTCTGCCCGGCCAGCGCTACCAAGGTGTTCCTCGGCAGCAATATCGACAGCGCATCGACCAGCGCCGGCGAGCGCTATGCCGACATGGAAAATGCCTACGCCTATCGCAAGGCGCTGCGCGCCGACTGCACCTGCAATGGCCGCGATCCCGCCGGTCTCGCACCGATCGACCTGTCGCTCGACACCTCGCTGCGCCCCGGCGACGTGATCGCCACCACCAGCGGCCTCGTCGCCTATTCCGGGGCGCGCAACGGCACCGCGCAGACCCTGGAATTCACCCCGGTGGCGTCCTATCCCGGCCTCACGCCCGACGTCCGCGCCCGGCTCGGCGAGATGAAGGTGGCTCCGGTCGCAGCCGAGATGATCAACGAGGCTGCGCCGATGGCCGAAACCGGCCGCGATATCGTCCCGGCCGTGACGGTGGCGCCGAAAACCAGCCCGGCGGCCCGCGCCAAGCGCGCCGAACTGGACTGACGTCCGCCGTCAGCGCGCGACGATGAAGCCGATCACGTTGGGGGCCGAGGAATATCGTTCCTCGATCGCGGCGCGCGCCGCGGCGCGATTTTCCAGCGTCAGCAGCCCGCGCTTCTCGGCCAGGATCATCCAGCAATAGCCCCACCAGTCGGTCAGCATGCCCTCGTCGTCGATCAGGTCGTAGCCCTGTTCCGCGGCGAAGATCCGCGCATGGGCCTCGTCCAGCGTGTCCAGCCAGGCATGGTCGTCCAGCGAGAACAGATCGTCGCTGAAATCGTCGGTGGTGTAGCCCCACACCGACTGGCACACCGCGTTGAATTCGCGGTCGATCTGGTCGTCGTCGACGGGGTGGCGGCGGGCCACCTGATGCAGCCGCGACAGCGAGCGGGCAAAATCGGCAATACGGGTGAGAGCGAACTGATCGAAGGCGATGGTGGACATGTAGTCCTCACAGGCTTGCACAGACCATAGATATAGGGCGCGACCCGCGCCGAATCACGATGCTATATCAAAGACTTGCTAAAGTGTTCTTAATTTGTTCCGAGACTAATTCCGAACGCCATGGTCATTTGGTCGCCGCGACCAACCCGTTGGCCCACCTGAGCCAGACCTTCGATTTCAGCGGGTCCTCCAGGCTGCCGGCTTTCTCCAGCGGCGATTTCGGACATCCCTCGCACCAGGGAAATTCGAAGGCGCAGAAGTCACCGTCGAGCCCGTCACACGCGGAGTCGAAATGGCAGGAAAATGGCGCGGGGAGCGGTTGAATCACGGTGCACCCTATGTCGTGGCGGGATCTGACGATCTCCCTCACCGGTAAAAGCCATCAGGGCGGTGATAGCTCAAGGTTGCATGTCCGGTTCCGGACACCAAGAAAAAACTGAGCATTGATAAAAATTTAACGAATTGAGCGACTGAGCGCTTTGCGCAGCGACAGCCGTTCCACGCCCCTTCCCGCGCCGGGCGGGCGTGGCGCCCCGGCATCCCCTGCGTCCTTGCCCAAATCTGCGCCACGCTCGCGTGAAAACCTCACCACGCCGGCGGGTTCCGATCCCGGCATATTGGGAGTATCATTTGGGACAGACACAGCACCGGGATGGAATATTGTCAGATCCAGTCATTTCAGCTCCGTTTCAGCCCCACTCGCCGCCGATTGACGAACTGGCGCTCGCGGAGATCAAGAGCGCCATCCTGGTCAAGCTGACGCTGACCATCGGCAAGGATGCGGCGATCGCCACCAAGCAGGACTGGTACAAGGCGACAGCGCTGGCGTTGCGCGACCGCATCGTCCACCGCTGGCTGGTGACCGACAAGGAGAGCTATGACGCCGGCCGCAAGCGGGTCTATTACCTCAGCCTGGAATTCCTGATCGGCCGGCTGTTCACCGACGCGCTGAACAATATGGGGCTGCTGGCGCTGTTCAATGCCGCGCTGGGCGACCTCGGCGTCGGCCTCGACGACCTCCGCAAATGCGAACCCGATGCCGCGCTGGGCAATGGCGGCCTCGGCCGGCTGGCCGCCTGCTTCATGGAAAGCATGGCGACGCTCGGCATCCCGGCCATGGGCTACGGCATCCGCTACGATTTCGGGCTGTTCCGGCAGATCATCTCGCACGGCTGGCAGCAGGAATATCCCGACGAGTGGCTGGGCTTCGGCAATCCCTGGGAATTGCAGCGGCCCGAAGTGATGTATCACGTCCACTTCGGCGGCAACGTGGAAACCGTCGTCGACGGCGAACGCCAGCGCACGGTCTGGCATCCCGGCGAGACCGTGGAAGCCGTGGCCTATGATACGCCGATCGTCGGCTGGCGCGGCCAGCATGTGAATGCGCTGCGGCTGTGGTCGGCGCGGGCGCCGGATCCGCTGCGGCTCGACGTCTTCAACACCGGCGACTATCTCGGCGCATCCGCCGAACAGGCGCGCGCTGAGGCGATCTGCAAATTCCTCTACCCCAACGACGAAAGCGCCGCCGGCCGCGAATTGCGGCTGCGCCAGGAATACTTCTTCGTGTCGGCGTCGTTGCAGGACCTGGTCAAGCGTCACCTGGATTCCGACGGCAACCTGCGCGGCCTCGCCGGCAAGGCCGCCGTGCAGATGAACGACACCCATCCGAGTCTCGCCATCGCCGAGCTGATGCGCATCCTGGTGGACATCCACAACATGCGCTGGGACGCGGCGTGGCAGATCACCAACGCCACGTTGTCCTACACCAACCATACCCTGCTGCCCGAGGCGCTCGAGACCTGGCCGGTCGAACTGTTCGAACGGCTGCTGCCGCGACATCTCGAAATCATCTACCGCATCAATACCGCCCATCTCGACCGCGCCGACGCCACCCGCAAGGGCGACACCGCCTATCGCGCCTCGGTGTCGATCATCGACGAGAGCGCCGGCCGCCGCGTCCGCATGGGCAACCTCGCCTTCATCGGCTCGCACCGCATCAACGGCGTCTCGGCGATGCATTCCGATCTGATGAAGGAGACCGTATTCCACGATCTCAACCAGCTCTATCCGGGCCGCATCACCAACAAGACCAACGGCATCACCTTCCGCCGCTGGCTGATGCTGGCCAATCCGAAACTCACCGACCTGATGCGCGCCACCTGCGGCGATGCGGTGCTCGACGATCCGACCCGCATGGAGAAGCTCGAGGCCTATGCCGGCGACGCTGCATTCCAGCAGGCGTTCCGCCGCGTCAAGCATCACAACAAGATCGCGCTGGCGCGGGTGATCGGCGAGAAGCTGGGCATCCAGGTCGATCCGTCGGCGCTGTTCGACGTGCAGATCAAGCGCATCCACGAATACAAGCGGCAACTGCTGAACCTGCTGGAGACCGTGGCGCTGTATCACGCCATCAAGGCCGATCCGCAGCGCGACTGGGTGCCGCGGGTGAAGATCTTCGCCGGCAAGGCGGCGGCGAGCTATCGCTACGCCAAGCTGATCATCAAGCTGATCAACGACGTCGCCGAGGTCGTCAACAACGATCCGGCGATCGGCGGCAACCTGAAAGTCGCGTTCCTGCCGGACTACAATGTGAGTCTCGCCGAGATCATCATTCCCGCCGCCGATCTGTCGGAGCAGATCTCCACCGCCGGCATGGAAGCCTCCGGCACCGGCAACATGAAGCTGTCGCTGAACGGCGCGCTGACCATCGGCACGCTCGACGGCGCCAATATCGAGATCCGCGACAATGTCGGCGCAGAGAACATCGCGATCTTCGGCATGAACGCCGCCGAGGTGATGGCACGCCGCGCCGCGGGGCTCGACGCCCATGACGTCATCAGCAAGTCGCCGCATCTCGCCGACGCCATCGCCGCCATCGAGCGCGGCGATTTCTCGCCCGACGATCCCGGTCGCTTCATGTCGGTCGGTCACGCGCTGCGCCATCTCGACCACTATGTGGTCTCGGCGGACTTCGACTCCTATTACGAGGCGCAGCGCGGTATCGACACGCGCTGGCGCGCAGGCTCGGCATGGACCCGCGCCAGCATCCTCAACGTGGCGCGGATGGCGTGGTTCTCGTCGGATCGTACCATCGCCGAATATGCCTCCGACATCTGGGACGTGCCGGTGACCTCCGCCGCTCCTCCTGCCCCGGCCGCACGCGCCGTGCTGGGCAAGGGCAGCTAGAGTCTGATTCCGTTCGCTTGAATCGTGTCCCGGACGCAGTGCAATGCGCTTCCGTCAGGAGGCGTCATGCACTGCAGAGCCGTCACAGACACCGAGTTTGGTACGGTCCCGGCTCTGCGAAGCACCACGCCCAAGCGGGCGTGATGCATCGCGGCCGGGACATGATTCAATCAAAACCAATTGCGCTCTAGCCATGGCGCGAGCCCGCTCAGCGCATCTCGAACAGTTCCTGGTGAAACTGCGGGGCCGACAGGCCGCGCAGGATCATCGAACGGCGCAACGCATCGCCGAAGCGGGACGGGCCGCAGAACCAGACGTCCGCAGTCTTCCACGCCGGAATCCATGCTGCGAGACGGTCCAGGGTCAATTGGCCGTCGCGCTGCGACACCACTACGTGAAAGCCCACCCCGGCTTGCGCCGCGAGCGCTTTGATCTTGTCGATGAATGCGCCGGACGGAGCGCTGGTGCAGTAGATCAGGTCCACGTTGCCGTCATGATCCGCGGCCGCCAGCGCTGCCAGTCGGGCGACAAACGGGGTAATCCCCACGCCGCCGGCCACCCACACCTGACGCGAACGCGCGCCGGCGAAGTCGAACCGGCCGTAAGGCCCCTCGATGGTGGCTTCCTGGCCGATCGACAGGCGATCGGGCAGCGTCCGCGTATAATCGCCGATGCCCTTGATGCTGAACTGCAAGTGCCCGTCGCCATGCCAGGCCGAGGAGATGGTGAACGGGTGAGCACCTTCGCCGCCGCCGAAATCGACAAAGGCGAACTGGCCGGCGCGGTGGCCAGGCCACGCGGTCTCCAGCCGGACCGCAACTTCGAGCACCGCATTGTCGTCATAGCGTTTCAGCGATTCGATGCGTCCGACAGACTTGCGCGTGCTGCCGATGCGACGGAACAGCGACACCAGCGCCGCGATGCCGCCACCGGCCATCAGCAGGCCGAGCACTGGCCCCAGCGGCGACAGCCAGTAGCTGCGATCGACCAGAATCACGGCGTGAAACAGCAGCACCAGATAGATCGGCGCCATCAGCCGATGCGTCGTCAGGAAGGCCCGGTAGGGAAATCGCTTCCACAACGCCAGCAGCACCAGCGCGATCAGCAGATACAGGCTCCATTCGCCGAGACCGGTGGCGGTGTCCTTGAGATCGCGAAACGCATCGAAGCCGGTGACAGCCTCTGCGACACGCGGCGGCCGCGCCGGGCGGGTCAGCCAGCCCCATTGCGTCAGCCAGCGCGGACCCACCTCGAGCAGCCAGTGAATCAGCGCCAGGCAGAGACCGGTGACCCCGAACCATTTGTGCAGGCGATAGAACTTGTCGAGGCCGCCGAGCGCGCTCTCCACCTGCACCGGGCGCGCCGCCAGCATGACGCCAAGCGACATCGATCCCATGGTGAGCACGCCGGTCAAATAGATCAGCGCCTTGCGCCATGACCAGAAGTCGCCGGCAAGAGTTCCCTCGGGAACGCTGAGGAGCCACAGCCCGCACAGCAGGCCGAGCGGGAGTGCAACCGCCAGCCAGAGTCTGTTGATTTGCATAATGATTCCCTGATCCGCGAAGCGACGGACAATCATTCATGCAGCGTCACCCGCGCAGAGCCCGGGTGCATTGATCCAGCACAATGGCGGCCTGCAGGTAAGCCTGCGCGTCAGGTCTGCTGCTTGGCCTGCGCCGTATCGAGATAGCTGCTGCCTGTGGCGGCGTCGGTGACGGCATTCTTGATGGTGGCGATCCCCGGCTTGGTCAGGGTGAACTTGGTGTCGCCGATCCGGAACGCGCTGTCCTTGATCAGCACGCTCTGATATTTGACCGTGCCGGCGCTTTCATATTTCACCTGTGCGCGGAACCCCTGCACGTCGGACACGGTGATCTTGAAGTCCTTCTTGTTGGCATAGGTTCCGGTCCAGCTGCCCTGGTAGCTGGCGGGGTCCACCGCGGTATAGGGCGTCTTCGACGGCGTGGTCAGCGCCGACGCCGTATAGCTCGACTGCAGTATGCTCAAGATATCGGCCATGCCGCTGTGCTCCGCGTGATTCCACTGCGGAACACTACGAGTGCGCGGGGGTTAATCGAACATTGCGTGACGTGTCTGGATGTTTCCATTCGCCGTCCGGACATCAAACGAAATGCAAAACACCGTCGGCCGGCCTCGCTACGCGGCCGGCAGCTGCAATATCGCGCGCAGGCCGCCGAGCGGCGATTCGACGAGCCGTAGGTCTCCGCCATAAAGCTCCGCCAGTTCGCTGGTGATCGACAGGCCGAAGCCGAACCCCGGCGCGCTTTCGTCGAGCCGTTCGCCGGGGCGCAGCACCTGCTCGCGCTGCGCCGTTGGCAAGCCATTGCCGTCATCCTCGAAGCTCAGCACCACCATGCGTCCCTCGCGCACCGCGTGAACGGCGACCTTGCCGTGCGCCCACTTGAAGCCGTTCTCCATCAGGTTGCCGGCCATCTCATCGAAGTCCTGTTGCTCGCAGGCCACCGCGCAATCGTGGGGCACATCGAGCGCGAACAGCACCGGCTTGGCGGCGTTGATCTTGCCCAGCACCGCGCCGAGATCGGCGAGCCGCGGCGCGATCAGGGTCTGCGTACGCACCGGGCCGCTGAGCGCGGCGCTGCGGGCGCGGCCGAGGTGATGGCGAATGCGCCGCTCCATCAGCCCGATCAGCGGCTGCAGCGTTGCCGGATCGCGTGCGCCGGACACCGCAATCGCCAACGTCGCCAGCGGCGTCTTCAGGCCATGGGCGAGATTGGCGACGTGGCGCCGCGCCCGCTCCAGATTGGCGGCGTTCTCGTCGAGCAGGCCGTTGAGTTCGACGACCAGCGGCTGGATTTCCTGCGGCTGTCGCGCCGGCACCCGCTCGATCGCGCCGCGCCTGACATCGGCCACCGCGCGGCGCAGCCGCTCCAGCGGTCGCAGCCCGAGCCGGATCTGAAACATCATCGCCGTCACCAGCGCAAGCCCCAGCACGGCGAGCGAAAAGCCCAGCGTGGTCATCGCCTCGCGCAACGGTCCCCATACCGCGGCGCGCGGCGCCGAGGCGACGATGGTCAGCGGCGCGCCGGATACAGCAACCTGCTTGATCCGGAAATGCAGCGGCTCGTCGCCCGGTCCCGGCCCGTCGGCAGGCCGCGGACGTTTATCGCGCGGCTCGCGGTCCTCGCGCGGACGCGACGGCGGCGCGGGTTCGGCGGGCGCCACGCGCGCGATGTCGTCGCCTTCGAGCGAGGCGGAGCGCAGCGTGTTGGCCGGCCCCGTCACCTGCCAGTACCAGCCACGATGCGGACGCTCGAACGGCGGGCCGTCGGCATTGCCCACCAGGCTGATGCGGCCGTTGCCGTCCGCGCGCAGCATCGACGACAGGAACACGATCTGGGTATCGAGGCGCTGGTCGATCTGGCCTTGCACAAAGCGATGCAGCACAAAGCCGATCAGCACCGTGGCGATCACCATGGCAACCGCGATGAAAAATCCCGCAGCGATCAGCAGCCTTCTGCTCAGCGAGGCATCGCCCAGCATCAGGCGCCGCCTGACGCGAGACGATAGCCGCGGCCGCGCACCGTTTCGATCATGCCGTGGCCGATCTTGCGGCGCAGCCGCGCCACGATCACCTCCAGCGAATTGGAATCGGTCCCGGCATCGTCCTCATAGACCTTCTCCATCAGTTCGAGACGATCGAACACCACGTCCTTGCGCATGATCAGCGCCTGCAGCACCCGCCATTCCAGCGCGGTCAGTTTCAGCGGCAGGCCGTTGAGCTCGAATACGCCGGTCGGCGCATCGAACGACAGCGGCCCACAGGCAATCTCCGGCGCGGCGTGGCCGGCCGAGCGCCGGGCCAGCGCGCGCAGCCGCATGATCAGTTCCTCGACACGAAACGGCTTTGTCAGATAGTCGTCGGCGCCGGCCTTGAAACCGTCGACCTTCTCGGTCCAGCCGTCACGCGCGGTCAGGATCAGCACCGGCAGTTGCCGCCCGCTCTTGCGCCAGGCGCGCAGCACCGCGGCACCCGGCATCTTCGGCAGGCCGAGATCGAGCACGGCGGCGTCATAGCTTTCGGTGTCGCCGAGAAAGTGGCCCTCCTCGCCGTCGCCGGCGATATCGACGGCAAAGTTCTCCCGCCGCAACGCGTGCGCGATCTCGTCGGCCAGCAGCATGTCGTCCTCGACCAGCAGCACTTTCATGGGGTGTCCATACCTTGCATTCGCGCGAGGGCTACGCCGCCGAGCTTAACCCAGTCTGAACGGTTCGGTTCAGGGTGGGTTTCGGGCGCTCCGCTAGTCTGCCTGCCATCCACCCCCGATGACAGGAGACCACCATGACAGACCCCGACACCACCTCCGAACCGCGCGCGCTGCCGCCCCCGCAGCCCCGGCTGCGCATGTCGCGCAGCGCCATGGGCGCCGGCGCGCTCGTTGCAGTGCTGGTCGCCGGCGCGGCGCTGGGCGCCGGCGGCACCCGCATCGCGGAACGCTGGCAGGCGCAGAGCGTGATGCTGCTGCAGCCCGCGCCTATCGACAGGATGACCGACGCCAGCCCGGTGGCCATCAAGGGCGAGGTCGCCGAGATCTTCGGCAACAAGTTCGTGATCCAGGATCCCAGCGGCCGCGCGCTCGTTGATACCGGCCCGCGCGGCGAGGACCGCCCGGTGGTGACCAAGGGCGAGGCCGTCACGGTCCAGGGCCGCTTCGACCGCGGGATCGTCCGCGCCGAGATCGTGGCCCATGCCGACGGCCGCAACGAGGCGTTCGGCCCGCCCCATGGTCCGAAAGGACCGAAGGGCCCCAAAGGGCCGAAGGGACCGCGGGGCGGCCCGGATGAGGATGGCCCGGGTGCCCGCGCCGATCGCGGCCCGCCGCCCCCGCCGCCGCCGGGTGATCGCGACGACGACGACGCTCCGCCGCCGCCACGCCCGCGTTGACGCGCTGACGCGCTGACATCACGGCCGGGCCGGAGCGATCCGGCCCGCCGCTCCCGACATTCAATCCAGCAAGGAACAGACATGCCCGATCATCACATCACCACCGTCACCGGCAAGATCACCCACGTGTTCGGTCACCGCTTCGTGGTGCAGACCGGCCACGGCGCCGTGCTCGCCGACGTCACGCCGAAGGGGCTCGAACAGTTCGCCCTTGAAGTCGGCGACGAGGTCAGCCTCGACGGCGAACAGAAGCCTTCGGAACTGAAGGTGAACCGGTTCACGCACGGCGGAAAGACCTTTGCCATCGAGCACAAGAAGAAGCCGCACGAGCACGACGATCACCACGCGCCTGCCGATTCCGGCAAGGCGCTGAAGGCAGCGCGCGCCGCCGGCTATGAAACGCTGGGCGAACCGCGCCGCAAGCCGAAGCACTTCGAAGTGCTGGGCCGCCGCGAGAAGCAGCTCACCGAGCTGCACATCGAACTCGACGGCCACATCCGCAAGATGAAGCCGGTCGAAGGCCATGATCCGAAATGGAGCGAAGCCCTGCGCGCGGCGTCGTAGACCTCGCGTCCCCTGACAACGAAAGGGCGGCCCGCTGGCCGCCCTTTTGTCGTGCGCGCTGTCGCCGTGCAGCTTATGAAATCCCGGCCTCCGCGCCTTCCTTGGCGTGGACCGGCAGCATCAGATAGTGCACGCCGTTCTGCTGCGCCTTGGGGAAATGCCCGGCGCGGATGTTGACCTGGATCGAGGGCAGCAGCAGCGTCGGCGCCGACAGCGTGGCATCGCGCGCGTTGCGCATGGCGACGAACTGTTCCTCGCTGACGCCGGCCTTGACGTGGACGTTGCCCTCGCGCTGCCCGGCCACGGTGGTCTCCCAGGCGTAGCTGTCGCGGCCCGGCGCCTTGTAGTCATGGCACATGAACAGCCGCGTCTCCGGCGGCAGCGCCAGCAGCCGGTGGATCGAGCGATAGAGCTGATGCGCATCGCCGCCGGGGAAATCGGCGCGCGCGGTGCCGTAGTCCGGCATGAACAGGGTATCGCCGACGAACACCGCGTCTGAGATCTTGTAGGATACGTCCGCCGGCGTATGGCCGGGCGTGTGCAGCACCTCCACGGTCAACTCGCCGATGGCAAAACGGTCGCCATCGGCGAACAGCCGGTCGAAATCGCTGCCGTCGGTGCGCAGGTCGGTGGCGTTGAACACCGGCCGGAAGATGCGCTGCACGTCCTTGATGTGTTCGCCGATCCCGATCCTGGCACCGGTCTTCGCCTTGATATACGGCGCGCCTGAGAGGTGGTCGGCATGGGCGTGGGTTTCCAGCGCCCAGTCGATGGTCAGGCCGTCGGCCTTCGCCGCCTCGAGGATCGTCTCCACCGAGCGGATATCGACGCTGCCGTCGCGATGGTCGTAGTCCAGCACCGGATCGATCACGGCTGCGCGTTTCGTGGCGGGATCGCTGACCAGATAGCTGATGGTGTTGGTCGGCTCGTCGAAAAATGCCCTGATCACGGGATTTGCGGTGCTGGTCATGGCGCAGAACTCCTGAAGTCGAATGCTGTTGACATTTATATTAGCATCTTCTAAATAAGCAATACCTAATATTCGAGACCGAGATGCCCGCAAGCCCCGCCCTCAACACCGACGATTTCGCCGCCAACGCCCTGGAGGTGGCCGACACCCTGCGGGCGCTCGGCAACGAACGACGGCTGATGATTCTGTGCAAGCTGGTCGAAGCCGGCGAGATGACCGTCGGCGCGCTGGTCCAGGCGGTCGGCCTCAGCCAGTCGGCGCTGTCGCAGCACCTAGCCAAAATGCGCGACGAGAACATCGTGACCTTTCGCCGCGACAGCCAGACGCTCTGGTACCGGATTTCCGATCCCCGCATCGAGCAACTGATGGCGCAACTGCACCGGCTGTACTGCCGCACCTCGCCAACACCGTAAGGAGTCTGCCATGACGCTTCCCCACATCTCCCCCGACAAAGCCAAACAGCTGATCGCCGAGGGCGCCGTCCTGGTCGATATCCGCGAGGCCGACGAACACGCCCGCGCCCGCATCGCCCAGGCCCGCCATGAGCCGCTGTCGCGGCTCGGCCCGATCGACGTCGACGCGCAGGCGGTGATCTTCCATTGCAAATCCGGCGGCCGTACGGCTGCCAATGCTGGCCGCCTCAAGGCCAGCACCGATTGCGAGGCCTATATCCTCGACGGCGGCATCGACGCCTGGAAAGCCGCCGGCCTCCCCATCGTCGAAAGCACGAAGCCGCCCATCGAAATGATGCGCCAGGTACAGATCACCGCCGGTTCGATGGTGGTCGCTGGCGCGGCGCTGGGCGCGCTGCTGCACCCCGGCTTCTATCTGCTGTCGGCCGCGATCGGCGCCGGCTTGGTGTTTTCCGGCGTCACTGGCACCTGTATGATGGCCCGGGTCCTGGCGTTCGCGCCGTGGAATCGCCGCAACACAGTGCCGGCGCACGGCTGAACGAAAGTCTTCTATGTGGTTTGCTTCCGCTGACGTCGCGACGATCCTGTCCGGCGGACTGGTCGGCTTCATCCTGGCACTGATCGGCGGCGGCGGTTCGGTGCTGGCGGTGCCGCTGCTGGTCTATGTGGTCGGGGTGACCTCGCCCCATGTGGCGATCGGCACCAGCGCCATTGCGGTGGCGGTCTCGGCCTTCGCCAACATGCTGTCGCACTGGCGGGCCGGCAACGTCCGCTGGCCCTGCGCCATCGTGTTCTCGCTGGCCGGCATCGGCGGCGCCTTTGCCGGCTCCAGCATCGCCAAGCAGGTCGACGGCCAGAAACTGCTGTTCTTGTTCGGCCTACTGATGATCGCCATCGGCGCCCTGATGCTGCGCAAGCGCAGCGGCAGCGGCGATCCATCGATCAACCTGACCCGCGCCACCGCGCGCAAAATGCTGCCGATGCTGATCGGGGTCGGTTTCGTGGTCGGCCTGCTGGCCGGATTCTTCGGCATCGGTGGCGGCTTCCTGATCGTGCCCGGTCTGATGCTGGCCACCGGCATGACGATGACCGCGGCGATCGGCACCTCGCTGGTGTCGGTGGTGGCGTTCGGCGCCTCCACCGCGGCGAATTACGCCCTCTCCGGACTGACCGACTGGCGGCTGGCGGGGATCTTCATCGCCGGCGGCCTGCTCGGCGGCCTCATCGGCATCGCCGCCGGCAAGGTCATCGGCAGCCACGACCGCGCGCTACGCGCCACCTTCGCCGCCGTGGTCATCATCACCGGCGTCTATGTCTGCATCCGCGGCGCGCTGCATTTCATGTGACGGCCGCAAAGCCGGCGACGGCCGGCCCTCTCCCCCGCGATTTGACACCTGACATCGGCGTCGCCATACGGTTCCATCGGCCTCTTTTGAAGCTTCCGAGCGGGCACCCATGATACGGATATCGATTAGACGACAGATTCTCGGCATCGCCGTCGGGTTGATCGTCCTGATGGTGATCACGTCGATCCTGTCGATGTATATGGCCGGCCGGGTCGGGATCCTGCTCGACGAACTGACGACAAAGTACATTCCGGCCTACGGCCATCTGGCGCGGATGAACATCAACTCGCTGGAGAGCGCGATGTCGCTGCGCCGCATGGCGACTGCCAAGATGCAGTCGCCCGCGAGCGACACCGGTTACGCCGAGCGGCTGAAGTTGTTCGACGCAAAAGGCCTCGAGACCGAACGCGAGGCGCAGGCCGCGCTCCAGCTCATCAACGCGATCATCGACGACCCCAATACGCAGTCGGACAATGCCGCGCTCGGCCGCATCGAAAGCCGGATCGAAATCGCGATCACCAGCTTTCGCAGCCATCTGGATGACGAGCGCACCCAGTTGCTGGCGCAGCTCGAGTCCCGCAACTTCGCCGAAGCCAGGCAGACGCTGGAGCGGGTCGACGCCATCCGCGATGAGCTGAACAATTCGGTCGATGCGATCCGCGCCGACATGCTGCTGCAGGTCTATGCCAGCGGCGCAGCGACGATGCGCGACCAGAAACGGACGATCTTCATTTCGGCGGTGGTGACGGCCCTCGCCGGAATCATCGGGCTGATTTTCGCGCTGCTGGTCAGCGGCGGCATTACCCGCCCGGTGCAGCGGTTGCTCGAGGGCACCCGCGAGATCGAGGCGGGGCGCCTCGACGGCTCCATCGACGTCACCACGCGCGACGAGATCGGCCAGTTGTCGGCCGCATTCAACCGCATGGTCGAGAAGCTGCGCCACAACGAGCGCATCCGCGAAACCTTCGGCCTCTATATCGACCCGAAGGTGGTGGAAGGATTGATCGACCAGCCGGCAGTGGCTGCGGCCGAGGGTGAGCGCCGCGTCATGACGGTGCTGTTCTGCGACATGAAGGGATTTACCCGGCTGAGCGAAGGCGTCACGCCGCAGGGCCTGGTCCGCATCATGAACCACTATTTCTCCACCATGTCGGCGCCGGTTCGCAGCCACCGCGGCATCATCGACAAGTACATCGGCGACATGATCATGGCCTATTGGGGCCCCCCTTCGTCGAGGATGCCGATCAGGCGACCCTGGCCTGCCTGGCTGCGCTCGACATGACCGGACGGATCGCCGGCTTGCGCAGGGAGTTGCCCGAGCTGCTCGGCGTCCGCGCCATTCCTGTCGAATGCGACATCCGGATCGGCATCGCCACCGGCGAGGCGCTGGTGGGCAGTATCGGCTCCGAACTCATGATGAGCTACACGGTCATGGGCGACACGGTGAATCTGGCGTCGCGGCTGGAGAGCGCCAACAAGCTCTATGGCAGTCGCCTGCTGGCGTCCGAGGCCACCGTCGCGCAGGCGGGCGCCGCGATCGAGGTACGCGAGATCGACCGGCTCGTGGTGCTCGGCCAAAGCCGGTCGCAGGCCGTGTATGAGATCATGGCCCGAAAAGGCGAACTGACGCCGGACCAGACGCTGTTGCGAACCAGTTACGCTGAAGGGCTCGCCGCCTATCGCGCGCAGGACTGGGACGCTGCCCGCCGCGCCTTCACGGCCGCGTTGCAGGCGGCGCCCGACGACGGGCCGTCGACCACCCTGCTCGCGCGGATCGAGACCCTCGCAACGACCCCGCCTGGCGGCGATTGGGATGGTGCCTGGCACCTCGACCGCAAGTAACCGCGCCGCGCTTTGCCTACACCCCGTCGAGGATGATCACCGTCGGCACCGCTGGCAGCGCCCCCAGCGACATCCGCAGCGTGCGCTCGCTGCGCCGGTCGATGGCGAACTGCTGGCCGATCTTGCTCATGAATTCGCTCAGCGGCGTCATGAAGCGGTGCATCGGCAGCACGATCGAGGCGCGCAGCCTTTTGGTGATCTCGGACACGCCGTCAAGCGACATGGTGTAGCTGCCGTCGATCGGCACCATCACGATGTCGAGCCGGCCGATCGCCGCGAAATGGCTCTCGTCGAGCTTGTGGTGGAGATGGCCGAGATGGCCGATGCACAGGCCGGCAACCTCGAAGATGAAGATCGAATTGCCGTCGCGGATCATCGCCGCATTGCTCTCGTCGAACATGTAGCGGCGAATGTCGGTGGTGACGTTGCGGATCAGCACATCGCCGACGCGCCGGTCGATATGCGCCGGTCTGCCGTCGTCGCCCCAGCCATGCAGCACCAGCCCGATCTTCGGATCGGGATTGAGGGTGTAGTGCGTGCTGTGGGCGCGGTTCATGGTGACCACGTCGGGCAGCCGGCCGGCGCTGTGGAAGCCGCTGTAGTCGGTCGCGATCCGCACCCCGCCCGGCGTATCGATCACATAGGTGGAATGGCCGGCATAGCTGATCGCCACTTCCTCGGCCTTCGCCGCGGTACGCCGCAGGCTGACCGGCACGGCGCGCGGCGGCGCGCCGGCCATCGCCAGGCACTCGCTGCCGCGCGGCGCATCCTGCGCCAGGACCGGCGCGACCTGCGCACCCAGCAACGCCATCACAACAGCAAGCGATCGCAGCATGGCCAGCCTCCGGAGAAGACAAGTGTCTCGCAAGATCCGTGCACTTGGCGGCGCGGTCAAGCCTGATCCTTCAAGCCCCACACTCAGCTGTCGTCGCCCGGCCAGCGCGCACTTGCGCGAAGGACCGGGCGACCCAGTAAACGCCGGCGCCGTTTTTGCGCGCCCGACCAACAGAAGGAAGCGTCCGCATAGCCGCCTCCTTCACGCCCGGTCGTCAGCCCTTCCGGTCGATCGTGGCCGCAATCGCCTGCGCGACCGCCGCGATGACTGCATTTTTCCGCTCCGGCGAAACACTCGACTGCGTCAGGTAGACTGCGAGCATGATCGGCGCGCGCTGCGGCGGCCATATCACTGCGACATCGTTTGCCGTGCCCTGTTCCCCGGTGCCGGTCTTGTCGCCGACGCGCCAGCCGGGAGGCAGCCCGGCGCGCAGCCGGGTGTCGCCCGTCTTGTTGCCGACCAGCCAGGCAATCAGTTGATCGCGCGACCCGGACGACAGCGCATCGCCCGTGACCAGCGATCGAAAATCGGATGCCATGGCGTTCGGCGTCGTGGTGTCGCGCGGATCGCCAACCTTGCCTTCATTCAGAGCGGGCTCGATGCGATCGAGCCGGGTGACCTGATCGCCAAGCGTGCGCACGAAGGCGGTGACCCCGGCCGGTCCGTCCAGGCTCGCCAGCAGCAGATTGGCGGCCGTATTGTCGCTGAGGGTGATCGCCGCTTCGCAGAGTTCGGCCACCGACATGCCGTCTCCGTCGATGCGTCCCTGCGTCGTCGGCGAATAGGCCACGAGGTCGCTCTTGCCGAAGCGAATCCGTCGCTCGAGGTTTTCCTTGCCTGCATCGACGCGCTTGAGAACCGCAGAGACGGCAAGCGCCTTGAAGGTGCTGCACATGGGAAACCGCTCGTCCGCGCGATGACCGATTTGCGCGCCCGTCGCGGTGTCGAGCATGGCGACGCCGAGTCGCCCGCCACTCTCGGACTCCAGCCTCTTCAATGTCGCGGCGATCGCATTGTTCGGCTCGCCTGCGGCGAGCGCCTCGTTCGGCCGGCTCATCAAACCCGCTCCAGTAAGGCTCGCGCCGGTTGCTATCAAAAACCTACGTCTGTTGATCATTCGCATCGTCCTCCGTTGCGGCGGCAAGATGCGGAGCGCGACGGACATTGACAAACGATCATTCATGGGGCGAGACATAAGAAAAATTTGGGTCGCAAAATGAAGTCATCGCATCTGCCGCTCAACGCCCTGCGCGCCTTCGAGGCTTCGGCACGGCAACTCAGCTTCACGCGCGCCGGGCTGGAACTGCGGGTCACGCAGGCGGCGGTCAGTCATCAGGTCAAGAGCCTGGAAGACACGCTGGGCGTCCAACTGTTTCGCAGGCTCCCGCGCGGCCTCGCTTTGACCGACGAGGGGCAGGCGCTGTTGCCGACGATTGCCGAATCGTTCGAGCGCATCCGTGCAACGCTGGACCGCTTCGAGGACGGCCGCTTCCGCGAGGTCATCACCGTCGGCGTGGTCGGAACCTTCGCGACCGGCTGGCTGCTGTCCCGCCTGACGGCGTTCGAACGCGCTCACCCCTATGTCGACCTTCGGCTGCTCACCAACAACAACCGCGTCGACATTGCCGGCGAAGGCCTCGACTTCGCGATCAGGTTCGGCGACGGGTTGTGGCATGGCACCGAAGCCACGCGACTTTTCGCCGCGCCGCTGACGCCGGCCTGCACGCCGCAGATCGCAAAAGAACTGCGCAGGCCTGCGGATCTCAAGCGCCAGCCATTGCTGCGCTCCTATCGACCGGACGAGTGGCCCCGGTGGTTTGCCGAAGCGGGGATCGCCGGCCCGACGATCACCGGTGCGATTTTCGATTCCTCGATCACCATGGCGGAAGTTGCCGCGCGCGGCGCCGGTGTCGCTTTGCTGCCCGCCAGCATGTTTGCCCATGAACTGCGCGAGGGCCGGCTGGCGCGTCCGTTCAAGATCGAAATCACCCTGGGCGCCTACTGGCTGACGTCACTGCGATCGAAGCGCCCGACCGCGGCGATGCTGGCGTTCAAGACCTGGCTGCTCGACAGCGTCGCGGCGTCGAACCCGGATGGCCAGTCGACATAGCGCGCGTCGGCGACATACACACGCGGTGTCATCGCCCGGCCGGCGCGCACTTGCGCGCCGTGACCGGGCGACCCAGTACACGCCGGCCTGTCCGCCCCGCACTGGCGCTCACAACACCGCAATGACCGGGTAGATCATCCCAGTTCGGATTATCCTTCTCGATCAGCGCGATCTTCCAGGCCCGTGGCCATTTCTTCAGGCGCTTCTCGCGATGGATGGCGTGTTCGATGTGATCGAAATACTCGAAATAGACCAGTCGATCGACGCCATACTTCCTGGTGAAGCCTTCCGCGATTTTTGTCTTGTGCTCGTACACCCGACGAATGAGATCATTGGTCACGCCGATATACAGCGTGCCCCCGATCTGGCTGGCGAGGATGTAGACGTAGTAGTGATGCTCGCGCATCGTTAAAGTCTGTGTTTACTGGGTCGCCCGGTCAAGCCGGGCGATGACAGTTTTTTCCGGGTGAGCAAGCGGACTACACTCCGGAAAATCCAACACTCAGGTGTCGTCGCCCGGCCTGCGCGCACTTGCGCGAAGGACCGGGCGACCCAGTACATGCCGGCCTCAAAGTTGCGCGAAGCGGACAAATCAAGCGCTCCGCCCGGTCCTGCGGGTGCAGCGCGACTTAGGCCGAAACTCCTGTGTCTACTGAGTCGCCCGGTCCTTCGCGCAAGTGCGCGCCGGCCGGGCGATGACAGCTGAGAGGTTGGCAAAATTGAGCAACAAGAAACAAAAAGGGCGGCCTTGCGGCCGCCCTTTTGCAATCCACACCGATGCAGCGAAACCTACTCCGCCGCGAGCTTCAGATCGGGCGCAGCGGCGCGGACGTCGGCGTCGACCTGGGCTTCGAACTTGGCGAAGTTCTTCTGGAACATGCCGACCAGCGCGCGGGCGGTCTTGTCGAACTCGGCCTTGTCCTTCCAGGTATTGACCGGATCGAGGATTTCGCTCGGCACGCCCGGCAATGCGGTCGGCACAGCAAAGCCGAAATACTTGTCGGTGCGGAATTCGACGTTGCGCAGCGAGCCGTCGAGTGCGGCGGTCAGCAATGCACGCGTCACCTTGATCGGCATGCGGCTGCCGACGCCGTATTTGCCGCCGGTCCAGCCGGTGTTGACCAGCCAGCAATCGACATTGTGCTTGGCGATCAGGTCGCGCAGCATGTTGCCGTAGACCGACGGATCGAGCGGCAGGAACGGCGAGCCGAAGCAGGTCGAGAATTCCGGCTGCGGTTCGTTGCCGAGGCCGCGCTCGGTGCCGGCCACTTTCGCGGTGTAGCCGGACAGGAAGTGATACATCGCCTGCGCCGGCGACAATTTCGCGATCGGCGGCAGCACGCCGAAGGCGTCGGCGGCAAGCATCACCACGTTCTTCGGCTGGCCGGCGCGGCCGGTGCGCGAGGCGTTCGGGATGAAGTCGAGCGGATAGGCCGAACGAGTATTCTCGGTCTTCGAGCCATCGTCGAAATCCGGCACCCGCGTATCCTCGTCGAGCACCACGTTCTCGAGCACGGCACCGAAGCGCTTGCTGGCAGCGTAGATCGCGGGCTCGGCTTCGCCGGACAGCTTGATGCACTTGGCGTAGCAGCCGCCCTCGAAATTGAAGACGCCGTCGAGACCCCAGCCGTGCTCGTCGTCGCCGATCAAGGTACGGTTCGGATCGGCTGAGAGCGTGGTCTTGCCGGTGCCGGACAGTCCGAAGAACACCGCGGTGTCGCCGTTCGGGCCGACATTGGCCGAACAATGCATCGGCAGCACGCCCTTGGCGGGCAGGTAGTAGTTCAGCGTGGTGAACACGCTCTTCTTCATCTCGCCGGCATAATAAGACCCGCCGATCAGGACGATCTTGCGGGCGAAATCGATGGCCACGACATTCTCCGAGCGGACGCCATGGCGTTTCGGATCGGCCTTGAAGCTCGGCAGGTCGATGATGGTGAGTTCGGGCACGAAGTGCGGCAGCACAGCGGCCTCGGGCCGGATCAGCAGCGTGCGAATGAACAGCGAGTGCCAGGCCAGTTCGGTGAAGACGCGGGTCTTGATCTGGAACGTAGGGTCGGCGCCGCCGAACAGATCCTGCGCGAACAGCGACATGCCTTCAGCATGCTTCTTGAAGTCGACGTACAGCGCCTCGAACTGCTCCGACGTGATCGACTGGTTGCCGGCCCACCACATGTTTTCGGTGGAGGCATCGCGTACCGTGAACTTGTCCTTCGGACTGCGGCCGGTGAAGTCGCCGGTGTCGGCACACAGCGCGCCATCGGCAGACAGCACGGCTTCGCCCGCTGCCAGCGAGTACTGGTAGAGTTGCGGCGCGCCAAGATTCCAGTGCACAGCCTTGAGATTTTTCAATCCGAATTTGTCGGCGCCAAAGGCACCGTTGCGTACGCCCGTCTCTTGCACAGAAAATCCTCCTTGAGCCCGCGTGCCTTGCGTTGGCGATGGTCTGACGTCGCCGATCGACCGCGGTAGCCCTCCAATATAGCGCTGGGGTCGTGGTCCGGCGACCTAATAGTGACCAACGTCCGAAATGCCAAGCCGATCCGTCATATTTGGTTTACTCTAGCGCGAGCCTTGATCCTGCTCAAAGGTCAGCCGCGCGCTTGCGCTGCAAGCTCGACGAGCACTTGTCGCAGTGCACCCGGCGTGACGATGCGCCGCGGAAAATCGAGCCGCAGTGCGGTCGCACCATCGGCGAGATCGAGTCCGTCGGGATCGTAGCCGGTGCAACGCCAGTCTCCGGGCGCAGCATCGAGCAATCGGGTGGCATACAGATTGAGCGCATCGCGGTGGTCGGTATTCATGTGATCGACCGCGCTCTGCTCGGCCTCGAGCAAGGCGTCGGCATCGCTGAGATCGGTGAGAAATTGCACTGGCGCGAGGTCATTGATGCGGCCAAACCCGGCAACCAGGTGAGCGCCTGTGGGCGCGATCCGGAAGAACGAGAAATCCGCAAAGTTTACAAACACTTCTGCCGATGGATGGGCATTGAGGTAGCGCTGCCGCAGGTTTGCCGCAACGTCGCCTTCGGCCGGCTCGGCGACCCCGGCCAGCATGATCTCGCGCGCCTTCCAGCGGATCGCCGGCGGCCCGCTCGTCGAGCATGACAGACACCCGGGGATCGGCCAGGATATTGCGGGTGTGCACGGCAAGTCGTGAAATCAGCAGGATCGGCGCCCCATCGGGGGCGCTGGCAAGGTTGACCAGCGAGCAGTATGGCGCGCCGGTGCCGGCCATCAGGGTGGCCAGGGCGCCCTGCCGGCTGCGCCGCAGCAGCGAACGGGCCAGCCGGGCAGGATCGAAATCAGCGGTCGGTTGCATCGGTCAATCTCCGGCATCTCATTGCAAAAAGTGCCTTTTTCTCGCCAATCCAATGGCTATATGCAATGGAACCGACAGATCATTCAGACGTTCAGGGAACTCGGTCACATTTCAGCCCAGCTTGCATTGCTCGTTGACTGTGCTCTCAAGGCCACCTCTAACGGCGGATTGTCGAAATCCTTCGCGTCTCGCCACTCCCGCTTCGGAAAGCAGGCTCATGCCCACAATCGCTTTGGTCGACGACGACCGCAACATTCTCACATCCGTCTCGATCGCGCTTGAAGCCGAAGGCTATCGCATCATGACTTACACGGATGGTGCGTCGGCTCTCGACGGTTTCCGGACCAGCCCGCCGGACCTGGCGATCCTCGACATCAAGATGCCGCGCATGGACGGCATGGAGACGCTGCGCCGTCTCCGGCAGAAGTCCGACCTGCCGGTGATCTTCCTGACGTCCAAGGACGAGGAGATCGACGAATTGTTCGGCCTCAAGATGGGCGCCGACGATTTCATCCGCAAACCGTTTTCGCAGCGGCTGCTGGTGGAGCGCGTCAAGGCCGTGCTGCGCCGCGCCGCGCCGAAGGATCCCACCGCTGCGCCGAAGGAAACCGACGCCAAGGCGCTGGACCGCGGGCTGCTGCGCATGGATCCTGAACGCCATACCTGCACGTGGAAGAACGAGCCGGTCACCCTCACGGTCACCGAATTCCTGATCCTGCAGGCGCTGGCCACCCGCCCGGGCGTGGTGAAGAGCCGCAACGCCCTGATGGACGCCGCCTATGACGACCAAGTCTATGTGGACGACCGCACCATCGACAGCCACATCAAGCGGCTGCGCAAGAAGTTCAAGGTGGTCGACGACGACTTCGAGATGATCGAGACCCTGTACGGCGTCGGCTACCGCTTCAAGGAAACCTGATCAGACGCGCCGGAAACAACAGCCGCTGGGGCCTGACGGCCCCGGCGGCTTGGCGTAGACTGCGGAACAGGGCGCGACGTATCGCCAACAACCGGGCTTTAGCATTGCTGGATCGAACGCAGCCTGATGGAAGCCTGGACACCGACGGCACGTCGCCGCTCGCGCCGGACTCCGCCGTCAACACCGAAACGTCGGGCTGGCAGCGGCCGCTGAACTGGCTGCGCAGCGCGCGGCGGTTCTTCGTCGCGCTGACCTTTTCCAGCCTGACCCGCCGCATCGTCTCGCTGAACCTCGCCGGCCTGATCGCGCTGGTCGCCAGCATTCTCTATCTGTCGCAATTCCGGGCCGGCCTGATCGATGCGCGCGCCCAGAGCCTGCTGGTGCAGGCCGAGATCATCGCCGGCGCCATCGCCGCCTCCGCCACGGTGGAGACCAACACCATCACTATCGATCCGGACCGGCTGCTCGACCTCAAGCCCGGCGAGACCTATGGCGCCCCCGACGAATTGTCGGGGCTGGATTTCCCGATCAATCCCGAACGCGTCGCGCCGGTGCTGCGGCGACTGATCTCGCCAACCAAGACGCGCGCCCGCATCTATGATCGAGATGGCGTGCTGATCCTCGACAGCCGCAGCCTGTACGGCCGCGGCGACGTGCTGCGCTTCGAACTGCCGCCGCCCTCCACCGAAAAGCCCGGCTTCGCCGAACGCGCCATGATCGCGGTGCGCACCTGGCTCAACCGCGGCGACCTGCCGCTGTACCGCGAGCTCGGCCCGGAAAACGGCAACGGCTATCAGGAAGTCGTCCAGTCGCTGGACGGCATGAAGAGCAGCATGGTGCGCATCAACGAGCGCGGCGAAGTGATCGTTTCGGTGGCCGTGCCGGTGCAGCGTTTTCGCGCGGTGCATGGTTCGCTGATGCTGTCGACGCAGGGCGACGACATCGACCAGATGGTCACCGCCGAGCGCCTTGCGATTCTGAAAGTGTTCGCGGTGGCGGCGGTGGTGATGATCGTGCTGTCGCTGCTGCTGGCCTCGACCATCGCGGGCCCCGTCCGCCGACTCGCCGACAGCGCCGAGCGGGTCCGCCGCCGCATCCGCACCCGCGTGGAAATTCCCGACTTCACCAGCCGCCGCGACGAGATCGGCCATCTCTCCGGCGCACTGCGCGACATGACCGACGCGCTTTACAATCGCATCGAGGCGATCGAGAGTTTTGCCGCCGACGTGTCGCACGAATTGAAGAACCCGCTGACCTCGCTGCGCTCGGCGGTGGAGACGCTGCCGCTGGCGAAGAACGAAAACAGCCGCGGCCGGCTGCTGGCGGTGATCGAACACGACGTGAAGCGGCTCGACCGCCTGATCTCGGATATTTCCGACGCCAGCCGGCTCGATGCCGAGCTGCAGCGCAACGAGGTGGCGCCGGTGGACATCCGCCGCCTGCTGACCACCCTGACCTCGGTGGCCAACGAGACCAAGCTCGGCCACGACGTCGGCGTCGAGGTCCGTTTCGAAGGCCCGGCCTCCGATACCTTCTCGGTGCCCGGCCACGACTCCCGGCTCGGCCAGGTGATCTCCAACCTGCTGGTCAATGCGCAGTCGTTCTCGACCCCGGGCGGCAAGGTGCGCATCGTCTGCCGCCGGCTGAAATCCGACATCGAGATCCTGGTCGACGATGACGGCCCGGGGATCGAGGACGAGGCGCTGGAACGGATCTTCGAGCGCTTCTATACCGACCGGCCGCACCAGGGCTTCGGCCAGAATTCCGGCCTCGGCCTGTCGATCTCCAAGCAGATCGTCGAGGCCCATCGCGGCCGTATCTGGGCCGAAAACCGCGTCGGCCCGGCTGGACCGGCAGGCGACATCCCCGTCCTAGGCGCCCGCTTCGTCGTCCGGCTGCCGGCCACATGACATCGCCCGGCCCGAGCATCCACGCCTCTGCCGTGCTGGTCGGCGACCTCGGCGCGGTGCTGATCCGAGGGCCGTCGGGCTCGGGCAAGTCGCGGCTGGCCTTCGATCTGATCCTGGCCGGGCGCAGCGGCGTTTTGCCACCTGCGACCCTGGTCGGTGACGACCGTATCCTGGCGGAGCATCGGAACGGCGCGCTGGTGGCCCGACCGGCGCCGGAGCTCGCGGGACTGATCGAGGTCCGCGGGCTCGGCATCCGGCGAATGACCTTCGTCGCCGAGGCCACGGTTCGCCTGGTGGTCGATCTTGACGCCGGCGACGCTGAACGGCTGCCGCCGCCGGCAGCCTTGCGCACCACCGTGATGGGCATCGAATTGCCGCGAATCCCGGTGGCACAGGGCTTTTTCGCGTTACCCTTGGTGGTCGCCGCGCTGACGACAACCGAAGGTTACGAATTGATAAGACAGATGGACGATTGCCTGAAGGGGTTTGGTAACCATATATCCCCCACTATCGCCACCGAATAGACCCGCGCCGCCTCCCCTACGCTCGCATTTTTAAGGGAGAATCGCGAAGAGCCCTCTTGCATAGGGGCTCTGGATGGTCAAAGTGGCCCTTTCGTGCGGTGCACCAAAAGCACCCACGAGGAGTTTCCGATGATTGGTCTAGTACTTGTGACCCATGGGCGCCTTGCCGACGAATTTAAGGCAGCGCTTGAACACGTGATGGGTCCGCAGAAACAAATCGAAGCCGTCACGATCGGCGCTGAAGATGATTCCGATTTGTGTCGAAGTGACATTATCGAAGCGGTGAACCGCGTCGATACCGGAGACGGTGTCGCTATCCTCACAGACATGTTCGGCGGCACACCGTCGAACCTCGCGATCTCCTGCATGAGCCGCCCCAAGGTGGAGGTGCTCGCAGGCATTAATCTCCCGATGCTGGTCAAACTCGCCAAGGTCCGCGAGGAGCGCACGCTTCCCGACGCCATCGCCATGGCCCAGGAAGCCGGCCGCAAATACGTCACCATCGCCAGCCGCGTGCTTGCCGGCAAATGACCGACAGGACCGACCAGGCAGGCGCGCCCGAGACCATCGGCACCGGCTCCAGCCCGGTCTCCCGCGAACTTCCCATTATCAACAAGCGCGGCCTGCACGCGCGCGCGTCTGCGAAATTCGTGCAGATGGTCGAACGCTTCAACGCCGAGGTTTCCGTCACCCGCAACGGCGAGACGGTCGGCGGCAACTCGATCATGGGACTGATGATGCTGTCAGCCGGCCCCGGCACCACCATCATGGTCTCCGCCATCGGCCCAGACGCCGAAGCCGCCATCGCCGCGCTGACCGAACTGGTCGGCAGCAAGTTCGGCGAAGAGTAGGTCGCCCCCTTTCTTGCTTCCCCACCGCGCGAAGCTTAGCCCGGCGGGCGAAAGAAGAAGCGAGCCCCTCACTGCCCGGGCGCCACGACATAGACATTCCACACGGTCGCTGCGCCGGCATGGCCCTTGAAGAACCGCCGCGTCGTGATCACCATGCGCTCGGCATTGGCCGCATTGACCTTCATCCAGTCGCCACAGAGTTGCTCGTGCCAGTCCCCCACCTCGCAGATGCCGATGAAGCCGTCGCGCTTCGCCTCGTCCAGCGAACTCAGGCCTGAGGACCACGGCTCGTTCGGCGTCAGCGGCATCGGATGATCGACGCTGTAGAAGGTCATGGGGTCGCCGACGTCGGTATAGGCGGTCACCACCGGCCAGCGGCTGTGGAAGCGCTGATGCCACACATCGGTGAGTTCACGCGCCAGCTGTGAATGAGACCCATGGCTCATGCTGCCGTCGGCATTGCGCGGCAGGGTGAGGAGCGCAATCTGCGGCGCCGTTGCCAGCACCGCCAGCGTCAGCACCAGCCAGATCGCAGCCAGCCGCGCCAGCGCGGCGCGCCGCACCCGTAGCGACGGAATCGCAACCACCGATAACGGCACCAGGAAGAACAGCGAGATGCCCCAGTCGGTCTTGAGGTAGATCTCAAAGATCAGCGCGCCGACCGGCGGCCCGACCGCGACGATGGCCTGGATGAGCCAGACATTGAGCGCCTGATCGGTCCGCACGCCGGGATTGGCGGCGCGCGACCAGGGCTGCGCAATGAAGCCAGCAGGGTCGCGCCACGCCATGGTCCACCAGCGCCGGCGCCAGGCGATCGCCGCGGCGGCCAGCGCCATTGGCAAAGCCAGCAGCGCGAGATTGTGGCCGATATAGCCGAGCACGAGCTGCACGTTTTCACTGCGGTTCGACTGCGCATAGGTGCCACCGGCATAGGTGAACGGCACGAAATCGACCTGCCGCAGCCAGATGAAATGCGGAATCATCGCCGCCGCCATGGTGACGATGGCCGCCCACGGCGCCCATGAGCGCAGGAACGCCATACGCGCCGGATGGATCAGCGCGGCGAGGCCGACCGCGCCGATCATGGTCGCGACCCAGTATTTGGTCATCAGCGCCAGCGCGCCGGCGAGGCCGAGCAGCACACCCGAGCGCAGCGTGCGCTTGTCGAAGGCGTCGAGATAGGCCAGCACCACCAGCGGCAGGGTGACCAGCTGCAACAGGTCCGGATTGTACTTGAAGCCCTTGAAGTTGAAGATCGGATAGAGCGCCAGCATCACCAGCACCAGGAACGCGCGGCGGCGATCCACGACCTTCAGCGCGATGGCCCAGCAGATCATCATGCCGGTTCCGACCGTGGTCATGGCCAGCGCATAGGTGGCCCAGTCCGCCGGCGGGAACAGCATGAACCAGGCGCCCGCCACCCAGCCGGACAGCGGCGGGTGCTTGCCATAGCCGAGCAGGAACTTCTGACCCCAGGCATAGGCCTCGGCGACGTCGAAATGCACGTCCTGCGCCGCCTTGAGTTGGGTCAGGATGGCGGTCCACAACACCACATGGGCGAGCGTGAAGCCGAGCGCGAGCCACAAGCTGAGGCGTTCGTCGCCGGCCCAGGCGACAAGCCGGGCAGCGCCGCGGCGGAATTGCGAATGCCAGCGGGACCGGGGCCGCGCAGGCAGGGAAAGGGTACTGGTCATGGCCCCCTGCCTAGCGCGTTTTGCCCGCCAGCGAAATCAGGATGCCGTGAGGAAAAGCCGCCCTAAACCGCTGTAAAGCCGCAATAAGGTTGCCGCTTTGCGGCGCGAATGCTATCCCGCGCCCATGACAACTGTCCCGATTTCGAACGTCCGCAACTTCTCCATCGTCGCCCACATCGATCATGGCAAGTCGACCCTCGCCGACCGTCTGATCCAGACGACCGGGGGTCTGCAGGCGCGCGAGATGAAGGAGCAGGTGCTCGACTCGATGGACATCGAGCGCGAGCGCGGCATCACCATCAAGGCGCAGACGGTGCGCCTGAATTACCATGCCAAGGACGGCAAGGAATACATATTCAACCTGATGGACACGCCCGGCCACGTCGACTTCGCCTACGAAGTCTCACGCTCGCTGGCGGCCTGCGAAGGCTCGCTGCTGGTGGTCGACGCCTCGCAGGGCGTCGAGGCGCAGACCCTCGCCAACGTCTATCATGCGCTGGATGCCGGCCACGAGATCGTCCCGGTGCTCAACAAGATCGACCTGCCCGCCGCCGAGCCCGACCAGGTCAAGAAGCAGATCGAGGACGTCATCGGCATCGACGCCTCCGACGCGGTGATGATCTCGGCCAAGACCGGCATCGGCATCGACCTGGTGCTGGAAGCCATCGTCACCCGGCTGCCGCCGCCCAAGGGCGACAAGGACGCACCGCTCAAGGCGCTCTTGGTGGACTCGTGGTACGACGTCTATCTCGGCGTCGTCGTGCTGGTCCGCGTCGTCGACGGCGTGATGAAGAAGGGCATGCGCATCCGCATGATGGGCACCAACGCCGCGGTCGACCTCGAGCGCGTGGGCTACTTCACGCCGAAGATGACCACGGTGGACGAGCTCGGCCCCGGCGAGATCGGCTTCATCACCGCCGGCATCAAGGAAGTCGCCGACACCCGCGTCGGCGATACCATCACCGACGACCGCCGCCCGGTCACCGAGATGCTGCCGGGCTTCAAGCCTGCCGTCCCCGTGGTGTTCTGCGGCCTCTTCCCCGTCGACGCCGACGATTTCGAGACCCTGCGCGCCGCCATGGGCAAGCTGCGGCTCAACGACGCCAGCTTCTCCTTCGAGATGGAGACCTCCGCCGCGCTGGGCTTCGGCTTCCGCTGCGGCTTCCTCGGGTTGCTGCATCTGGAGATCATCCAGGAGCGCCTCAGCCGCGAGTTCGATCTCAACCTGATCGCGACGGCGCCGTCGGTGATCTACAAGATGCACCTCACCGACGGCCAGGAGATCGAGATCCACAATCCGATCGACATGCCGGATGTGGTGAAGATCGCCGAGATCCAGGAGCCATGGATCGAGGCCACCATCCTCACCCCCGACGAATATCTCGGCTCCGTGCTGAAGCTGTGCCAGGAGCGCCGCGGCACCCAGAAGGAGCTGACCTATGTTGGCGCCCGCGCCATGGTCAAATACGACCTGCCGCTCAACGAAGTCGTGTTCGATTTCTACGATCGGCTGAAGTCGATCTCCAAGGGCTATGCTTCCTTCGACTATCACCTCACCGACTACAAGGCCGCGGATCTCGTCAAGATGCAGATCCTGGTCAATGCCGAGTCGGTCGACGCGCTCAGCATGCTGGTGCATCGCACCCGCGCCGAAGGCCGCGGCCGCGCCATGGTCGAGAAGATGAAGGACCTGATCCCGCCGCACATGTTCGTGATCCCGATCCAGGCCGCCATCGGCGGCAAGGTGATCGCCCGCGAAACCGTCCGCGCGCTGCGCAAGGACGTGACCGCCAAGTGCTACGGCGGCGACATTTCGCGTAAGCGAAAACTTCTGGAGAAGCAGAAGGAAGGCAAGAAGAAGATGCGGCAGTTCGGCAAGGTCGACATCCCGCAGGAGGCGTTCATCGCCGCGCTGAAGGTGGATAGCTGAGGCACCACGCGCCTGTCATTCCGGGGCGAACGCAGCGCCAGCTGCGAGCGAGCCCGTAATCCCAAGATGCGCGAACATCTCTGGAATCACGGCAATCACATGGGCCGCGATAGCGTAGCGTATTGCGCCGCGGCAGGCCGACGGATCACGCTTCGCTGATCCGTCCGGCCCCCTCCCCGTTACTTCCCAGCCTTCGGCAGCGCCTTGCAGTTGCTCGTGGCCTCCAGATCCTTGAAGCGCGCGACGACCCAGGCCTGGGCGTCGGCGCCGCCCTTGATCATCGAGCCGTCATGGTCGGCGCCGGCGACAGGCACGTAATCGAGCCGGTTGCCGCGGGCGCAGAGCTGGCGCGCGGCGTCGTCGGTGGCCTCCGGCATCACGGTGACGTCGTCCTTGCCCTGCACGATCCGGGTCAGCGTCTTGATGCGCAGCAGGCCGGGCTCGTTGCGGCGCGCCATCATCTTGAAGGCGCGCAGGTCCGGCCGCTTCACGAACTGGTCCTTGGCGATGGCCGTCGACCAGTAGCCGGTGGTCAGCGCATGGGTCATGCAGCCCTGCATCAGGTCCGGCAGATGCGACAGCGCTGTCGGAGTCAGGATGCGCTTGAGATCGATGGCCGAATTGCTGCGGGCAAAGGATTGCAGCGTGTACAGCACGTAGGGCAGCGACAGCTCGTTCTTGGCCGAGGTCATCACCAGCTTCAGCCGGTCCATGATGTGCGAGCCCGGCGCGAAGGCGACGTTGCCGTGCAGCTTGAATTCGGGTACGTAAGACGGCCCGATCGACGCGGCGAACAGGTCGACCTGGCCGCCCTGCGAATGCCCGACGACCGTATAGTCGGTGCCGAGGCTGGGCACGATCTCGCGCCCCGCGCGCAGCATGTCGAGCGCGTTGCGGCCGGTCGGCACGCCCTGCAGGAACGGATGATTGCCGGCCACGCCGAGCCCTTCATAGTCGGTGGCGACGATGGCGTAACCCTGCTTGACGTAGCTGTCGAGCAGCATGCGGATCACCGCGATATAGGCGTGTTCGGGGCCGCTGTCGGTGTCGCGCGACGGCGCGCAGGCCGCCGCCAGCCCGGTGGTGCCGTGGGTCCAGACGATCACCGGCCAGCCGCCGGCCGGCGCATCGCCCTTGGGAATCGACAGCGTGCCGGACACCGCCACGATGCCGCCTGCCGCACTGCTCGAGCGGTACAAGACGAGGCTGTTCTGCGCGGCGCTCGGCAGCGCCATGGTGCCCTCGAAAGGCCGCGCCCAGATCACCGAACCGCGCTTGCCCGAGGGGAGCGGGGATGGGGGTGTAGAATGCCTCGCCTGCCGGTCCAGCCGGGATGGATGCCGCCATCGCGGGCGCTGCGGCGATCAGGGACATCACGCAGGCGAGCGCGGCGAACGATTTCTGCATCAAGGACATCAACGACTCACTCTTGGTTTGAGCAAGGCCGCACCCTGGCACAGAATGATTGCCAGCCGATGAAGCGAATACCGTTCGCGACGTCTTACGCTTCGGCCGGTCGCGACGATGCAACAGGAAGCGGGATGGTGTCGGGTGGTGCTGCACCGCGCGGCGGCGGCTCCGCCCATGCCAGGCGGCAAACCGACCAGAACAGCTTGAGCATGTCGCGTTCCAGGAAGCGGCTGGTCAGCGCGGCGGCGGCAACGCAGGCGGCGAGCGTGACGGGAACGTTGAGCCAGGCCGCAGACAGATCGCTCAGCCCGGCCGACGCATAGAGCCAGCGCAGGCCGTGAATGACGATCATGTGCTCAAGATACAACGTGTAGGAAATGTCGCCGAGATAGCGCAATCCGCGCAGCTCGGGCAGGTCGATGGTTTCGCCCGCCGTCGAGAGCGCGACGATCAGCATGGCATAGCCGGAGGCGAGGCCGAGCGTACCGGGCAGGATCGGATCGAACGTGTTCCACAGCGCGAACACGGTGGCCGCGGCGGCGGTCGCACGGCACATCCAGGCGCGGCCGATGCGCAGACGCGAACGATGCAGCACCGCCGCCAATCCGCCGAGCGCGAATTCCCACACGAAGGGACTGGTCGCAAGCTTGAGGTAGCCGAACGGATACGCCGTCGCCCAGGATTCGTAGATGCCGGTCAGCGACGCGCCATAGGCCAGCGGGATGACCAGCAGTGTGACGACGCACCAGGCGGCGAGAAACAGCCAGCGCCAGCGCGCAAACAGCAGCGAGACGGCAAACACAGCATAGAAATAGACTTCGAAGCCAAGCGTCCAGCCGGGGCCGATGATCTGGTCGGCAAACAGCGTGTCGTAGCTTCCCGGCACGAACAGCAGCGATTTGATCAGCATCAGCCGCGTGGCATCGTCGCCGATCAGGCCCCAGCCGAAACGCGCGAAGCCGACGACCAGCGTCAGGACAAGATAGGCCGGCCATACCCGCTGCATGCGCTTGCCAGCAAAGCGGACCGCCGAGCGCCATCCGCCGCGATCGCCCATGGTGGTATGCACCATGATGAAGCCGCTGATGACGAAGAACAGATCGACGCCGGAGCCGAGATGATGCAACGCGCCGAGCAGCCACTCGGTCGAGGCGTCGGGGACCAGATACACCGCACAATGGGAGATGACCACGCCGGCGGCGGCGGTACCGCGCAGCACCTGCAACCAGCCCAGCCGCTGTTTGGAATCCGTCACCGCAATAGCTTTCAAAGAAATAAGAGGCCGCGAAAAATGGCGTCGGCGCCCCGCCGGAGCAAGAACTACGCGCCGCGCCTTAACGACGGGATAAATCGACGCGATCGGAACGGGGCTGCTGCGATATGCCAATACCCATCGCGCGTTTTTTCGGATACGCGGCCCGGAAACGCCGCCGAGACCGGTCCCGTTCACGCCACCTGGGCGCGGACCGTCAATTCGGAACCGGGGTCGGCACCGCATTGCGCTTTCAGCAGTTCGATGATCTCGGCATTGGGCCGAGCCTTGCTGAACAGGAAGCCCTGCGCCTCGTCGCACCCCTCGGCGCGCAGGCAGGCCAGTTCGGCTTCGGTCTCGACGCCTTCGGCGGTGATGGTGACGCCGAGGCCCATGCCGAGGCTGATGATCGAACGTACGATCGCCTGGGCATCGCGGTTGCCACCGAGGCCGCGCACAAACGACTGGTCGATCTTGATCTTGTCGAACGGAAAGCTGCGGAGATAGCTGAGCGACGAATAGCCGGTACCGAAATCATCCATCGAGATGCGCACGCCGAGCGCGCGCAACGCGTGCAACGTCGCCAGCACCTGGCTGCTCTTTTCCAGAAGCAGCGTCTCGGTAATTTCGAGTTCGAGCCGCTTCGCCGGCAGGCCCGATTGCTTGAGCGCGTCCATCACCAGCGACAGCAGATTGCCGACCCGGAACTGCAACGGCGACAGATTGACGGCGACGCGGACATCGTCGGGCCACTGTGCGGCCTCCATGCAGGCGCGGCGCAGGATCTGCGCGCCCAGCACATTGATCAGGCCGGTATCTTCGGCGACCGGAATGAAATCGCCCGGCGAGATCATGCCGCGCTCCGGATGCTGCCAGCGCACCAACGCCTCGAAGCCGGTGATGCGCCCACTCTTCAGGTCGATCAGCGGCTGGTAGAACGGACGCAGCAAGTCGCCCTGGATCGCGGCGCGGAGATCGATCTCGATCTTGCGGCGACTTTGCGCACGGGCGTCCATGTCGGTTTCAAAGAAGCTGAAGGTGCCGCGCGCGTCGTTCTTGGCCCGCGACATGGCCATGTCGGCGTTCTTCAGCAGCCGCTCCGATTCATCTCCATCGCTCGGCGCCATGGCGATGCCGATGCTGGCGCCGATCACGACCGAGTGGCCGTCGAGCAGATAGGGCTCACCGATCGCTTCAAGCAGCCGGCGGGCCAGCAAGACTACGTCCTCGGGGCGGTCGATGCCGCTCTGGACGATGGCGAACTCGTCCGAGTTCAGCCGCGCCATGGCGTCTTCCTCGCGCAGCGACGAGCGCAGCCGGCGGGCGACGCCGCGCAAAAGCTTGTCGCCGACCTCGTGGCCGAGCGTGTCGTTGACCGCCTTGAAGTTGTCGAGCCCAAGAAACAGCACAGCGGTCTTCTCGCCGCTGCGCCGGGTCTGGGCGAGGATCTCATCGAGGCGCTGGCGCAGCAGGTTGCGGTTGGGCAGCCCGGTCAGCCCGTCATGATGCGCCATGAAGGCCAGCCGCATCTCGGCGCGCTTGCGCTCGGTGATGTCGAGCAGCGCCAGCATCACCGCGGGCTCGTCGTCATAGACGAGGCGCCGCGAATAGATCGCGAGATCGATCAGCGTGCCGTCGGCCTTGACGTGCTTCCAGGTGCGCACCGCCTGTTCGTCGCTGCTGGGATCGCCGGCCCACGGCACGTCGGACTCGAACGCATGGAGATGGCGGATCGTCAGCTTCTCGAATTCGGGGCGCGTATAGCCGTAGTGCTCGACGGCGGCATCGTTGACACCGAGGATGCGCTCGTCATCCTGCCCGCAGACGATCATCGGCACCGGGTTGCTGTCGAACAGCAGCCGGAACGAGGCTTCGCGCTGCTTCAGTTCTGTAATGTCGATGCGGATGCCGATCAGGCCGCCGTCTTCGGTCAGCCGTTCGTCGATCAGGATGCAGCGGCCATCGGCCAGGTGCTGCTCGTGCTGCTCGCCGGGCTGTTGGAGTTTGGCCAGCCGCTCGGCAATCCACTCCTCCTCGCGACCGACCGCGTCGGGATAGTCCCCGCGGGCGACGCCGACGCGGATGGTGTCCTGCAGGCGCGCGCCTTCCCGGAACAGATCCGAACTGCGACTGTAGATTTCGGAGTACTTTTGTTCCACAGGATGTAGCGGCCTTCGGCATCGAGAAACACGATGCCCTGCGGCAGGATCTCGATGGCTTCGCGCAGCCGCTCATGGGACGTGCGGGCCTGCGCGATCGCCGCCTCGGCTTCGGCTCGCTTGCGCACGATCTCCCCGATCGGCGTCGACGGCCGCCGGACCTTGAGCGTCAGCTTCGCGGCGGGCTGCGCCGAGCGGGCAAGCCGCGGCGCACGGGCTTTCACCGCGGATTTCGGAGGCTTCCTGGCTGACGGCCGGAATTTCGGCATAGATCTTCCACTCGCATTCTGCGCGTGCCCTTTAGTGCAAGAAGTGTCTGAAAAAACAGTATCACTTGCCTTTCGAATGCAATCACGCGTGGTCATCTGCCGCGCGCGTGTGCACAAGCTTTGCACGTTTGGTATGCGATCTTTTTGATCCGTGTTCACGGCTTGTTAACCCGCGCAGGCATTCACGCATTATTGCGCTAGAGAGCACGTGCCGCGAGCAACACGACCCTCGCCTGCGCCGGAAAATGCACTGCCGGGCGCAGTTGGGCCAAAATTACCGGCAATCTTGCACGTGGTTAGCAAGTCATTAACGAACACTCCAATACCGATACGGGAGTGACGATTCACAACCGTGGCTTCAACGGATTCGGCACAAGCGCGTCCGCCTCTTGTCGGAATCGCTGCGCCCTGCTCACATCCGACTCCTGCGAAAGATGAAGTGACGCTCATGACCACACGGCTGATTTTCGCCTTGCTGCTGATGTCGCCCATGCTGGCCCATGGCGCGATGGCGCAGGACAAGGGCAGCGTCGATCCAAAGCCATTGCCGCCGCTGGCCAACCCCAACGATCCGCACATCGGCGCCAAGGAGCTGTTCGGCCGCAAGGTGTTGCCGGCCCGGCTGCCGACCCAGGCGATCGGTTTTTATGCCAAGGGCTGCATCGCCGGCGCCGAGGCGCTGCCGATCAATGGCGACACCTGGCAGGTGATGCGGCTGTCGCGCAACCGCAACTGGGCGCATCCCGACATGGTGGCGCTGCTGGAACGACTGTCCGCCAGGGCGCACAAGGTGGCCGGCTGGCCGGGCCTGCTGGTCGGCGACATGTCGCAGCCGCGCGGCGGCCCGATGATCACCGGCCACGCCAGCCACCAGGTCGGCCTCGATGCCGACATCTGGCTGACGCCGATGCCGAACCGGAGACTGTCGCGCAACGAGCGCGAAGAGATGTCGGCGGTGATGATGGTCCGCCGCGACCGGCTCGATATCGATCCCGCCGCGTGGACGCCGAGTCATCTGTCGGTGATCCGCGCCGCGGCGCAGGAGCCGAGCGTGGAGCGCATCTTCGTCAACGCCGCCATCAAGAAGGCGCTGTGCCGCGAAGCCAAGGGTGACCGCAGCTGGCTGTCGAAAGTCCGTCCGATGTACGGCCACGACTATCATTTCCATGTCCGCATCAAATGTCCGCTGGGCAGCACAGCCTGCGAGCCGCAGCCGCCGCCGACCGACAGCGAAGGCTGCGCCGCCAGCGATTTCGCCTACTGGTTCAGCGACTCCGTGCTGCATCCCAGGCAGCCGGCCACGCCGCCCAAACCGAAGCCGCCGATGACGCTGGCAGAACTGCCGCCCGCATGCCGCCAAGTGCTTGCGGCGCCGTGAGTAGCGCAGGCGCGCTCAGTAGCCTGCCAGCGACGCCCAGATCGCGGCCGTCTTGCGCTTCAGCTTGCCGCCCGGCGTCAGCCTGACCGCGGGCACTTCGTCCTCCGGCAGCCGTAGTCCGACCACATTGACGCGGCCGCCGCCGAGGCTGCGCGCCACCAGCACGATAGTGTCGAGCGGCAGCGTGGCGCCTACAGTGGGCGCGTGGTCGAGATGCACATCGAAATAATCCGCCAGCGTCAGCGCGGCCTGATCGGGATCCACCGAGACGCCGTAGATGTTGGCCAAGTCGCCCAGCGTGATGTCGCCCAGCACCATGAAATCGCCAAGCAGATGCGGGTCTGGCGCTGTGCTCGGCGGCATGTCGACGAAGAAGCGATCCAGTGACTCCGCCTTTTCCGGCGGAGCCAGGAGATAGATGTAGTCGCCGGCAGCGACCGGCTCGGCCTCGGCGGGCGACAGGATGCGCTGATCGCGGATGACGAGAGTCGGCTTCGACCAGGACGGGATCAGCCCACGCTTCAGATACAGACTCTTCGGCCGCACTGCATAGCCGACCAGCTGCTGTTCGAGCTGGCCGGGCAGATCGAGCTCGATGCGCCGCGGCCCCTTGTCGGTGCGCGGCAGCGCCACGTGGAGTTTCCGCGCGGCGAAGGCCAGCGTCCAGCCCTGCAGCAACAGCGAGATGATAACCACGACGAAGGCGACGTCGAAATACAGATAGGCCTTGGGCAATTCGACCAGCATCGGGATCGACGCCAGAAAGATCGCCACCGCACCGCGCAGCCCGACCCAGGCCACGAACATCTTCTCACGCCAGTTGAAGCGGAACGGCGCGAGGCACAGGAACACCGCGACCGGACGCGCCACCAGCATCAGCACCAGCGCCACCCCGACCGCCGGCAGCATACTGCCGAGCAGGCGCTGCGGCGACACCAGCAGGCCGAGCAGCACGAACATCACGATCTGCGCCAGCCAGGTGGCGGCATCGAGAAACGCCACCACCGAATTATGCGCGCGGGTCGGCCGGTTGCCGATGATGATGCCGGCGAGATAGACCGCGAGAAATCCAGAGGCATGGGCGATCTGCGACATCCCGAAGATCACCAGCGCCGCGGTGCAGACGAAGGGGGCATGGAGCCCCTGCGGCAATGCGACCCGGTTCAGCGCCAGCACCACGAGGCGGCCGCCGACCACACCGATCAGGGCGCCGAGCGCTACCTCCTGGCTGAATTCCATGGCCACGTGCCAGATCGACGTGCCGCCCACGGAAATCAGCTTCACCAGCGCCAGGGTGAGAAATACCGCGAACGGATCGTTGGTGCCGGATTCCACTTCCAGCGTGGCACCGACGCGCGGGCGCAGGCGCAGCCCCTGCGCGTGGACCAGCAGGAAAACCGCGGCAGCGTCGGTTGAGGCGACGACGGCGCCCACCAGCAGTGCCTCGACCCAGTTGAGGTCGAGCGCATATTTGGCCACCGGCGCGGTGATCAGCGCTGTCAGCAGCACGCCGACGGTCGCCAGCAGCATCGACGGCGCCAGTACGGTGCGAATGCTCTGAAACCGGGTTTTCAATCCGCCGTCGAACAGGATCAGCGCCAGCGACACCGAGCCCACCAGATAGGTCAGGCGCACATCGTCAAACCGCAGCTGGCCCGGGCCGGAGTCACCGGCCAGCATGCCGATGAGCAGGAACATCAGCAGCAGGGGGCGCCGAAGCGCAGCGCCAGCAGGCTCGACAGGATACCGGCCATGACCAGGACCGCGCCGAGCAGGATGGCAATGCTGACTGAATCAAGTGAGGCCATAAGGCTCCGTCTTCGCAAATAGCTGCAGTTGCATCCTTATCGCCGTCACCCATTGCCGCCAAACGTTTTCTGACAGGCACGTCAAAGCACCCGATTCACTGCTATTCCTGCCCATGGGACGCTACACAGATGGCGCAGCCACGGTGCTTGTGTGAACCTGCGCGGTATTCGAATCAAATATGCGACACGGGCCCCGCCCCCCGCAGGAGACGAGACGTCGACGATGTTTGACCTGACCGACATCCATGAATTCGTGCTGGCGCTCGGTCGCTCCCTCGGTGCGGAGATCGCGTCGCCTTGGTTCTACATGCAGCTCGGCCTGATGCTGGCCGGCGCCGGGATCGCCTTCGCCGTGGGTGCGGGCGTGCGCGCCCGGCTCGACACCACCTCGCTGGCCATGGGGTGGCCGGCTCCGCTGCGCCTTTTCATGCGGGTCTTCATCAGCTGCGCCTCGACCGTGGTGTTCGCCCTGCTGATGGCGGTGGCGCGCGTCGTGATGGTCAGCGCGACCTGGCCCAGCCGCAGCTACCTTCTGGTGATCTCCGCCAAGCTGGCGCTGGCCTGGCTGATCATTCGCCTGGTCACCAGCGTCATCCGCAACGAGTTCATCGTCCGCCTTGTCGCCATATCGGCCTGGCTGGTGGCCGCGCTCAGCATTGTCGGCCAGCTCGGCCCGACCATCGACGCGCTGGATTCGGTGGCGATCGATCTCGGCGGCCTGCGGCTGACCCCGCTGCTGCTGATCAAGCTCGGCGTCTTGCTCGCGGTGGCGCTGTGGCTGTCGAACCTGACCAGCAACTTCCTCGAAGTCCGGATCCGCCAGTCGCGTGACCTGACGCCGTCGATCCAGGTGCTGCTGGTCAAGATGGTCAGGCTGGCGTTGATGCTGCTGGCCATCACCATGGTCATGAGCGCCGTGGGCATCAACCTGTCGGCACTGGCGATCTTCTCCGGCGCGATCGGCGTCGGCATCGGTTTCGGTCTGCAGAAGATCGTCGCCAATTTCATCAGCGGAGTCATCCTGCTGGCCGACAAGTCGGTGAAGCCCGGCGACCTCGTCACCATCGGCGACAGCTCCGGCCGGATCAGCGCGATGAACACGCGCTACATCTCGGTCGCCGCCGGCGACGGCCGCGAATTCCTGATTCCCAACGAGGACCTGATCACCCAGAAGGTGGTGAACTGGACCTACACCGACAAGAACACGCTGGTGAAAGTCAATTTCGGCACCAATTACGACGCCGATCCGCGGCTGGTCTGCCAGCTCGCCATCGATATCGCTGCGGCGTCGCCGCGCGCGACAAAGCCGAAGCCGCCGAACTGCCTGCTCACCGAATTCGCCGAGGCCGGCATGAAATTCTCGCTGACGTTCTGGATCGCCGATCCGGACGGCATGGACGCGGTGAAAAGCGACGTGATGCTGGCCCTGTGGGACGCGTTCAAGCGCGAGGGAATCCGCGTCCCCTATCCGGTGCGCGAGATCCGCATTCGCGGCGGCGCGCTGCCGGTGGAGACCACCGTCGAAGTCCAGAGTTGAGCGCATGCGATTTGCGGCCGAACTGATCCCCGCAACGCTGCTGCGGCGCTACAAGCGTTTCCTCGCCGACGTCGAGCTGGCCGATGGCACACAGCTCACCGTGCATGTCGCCAATCCCGGCGCCATGATGGGCCTGCAGGCGCCGGGCGCCCGCGTCTGGCTATCGAAGTCGCCGAGCGTCACGCGCAAGCTGCCGTATTCGTGGGAGCTGATCGAGGTCGATTTCGGCGGCGGCGCCGAACTGGTCGGGGTCAACACCATGCACCCCAACGCCATCGTGGCAGAGGCGCTGGCCGGAGGCGCCATCCCGGAACTTGCCGGCTACGCCAGCATCCGCCGCGAGGTAAAATATGGTGAAGCCTCCCGGGTCGATTTCCTGCTTGAGGACCCGACGCGGCCGCCCTGCTATGTCGAGGTCAAGAACGTCCACATGATGCGCCGGCCCGGCCTTGCCGAGTTCCCGGACTCGGTGACCGCCCGCGGCGCCCGCCACCTCGACGAACTGGCCATCGTCGCGGCGGCCGGTGCCCGCGCGGTGATGCTGTTCGTGATCCAGATCGGCTCTTCTACGGCCTTCGCCCTGGCCCGCGACATCGATCCGGCCTATGGCCGGGCGTTCGACGCCGCGCGCGCCACTGGGGTCGAGGCGATCGCCTACACCTGCAGGATCGCCCATGACGGGCTGTTTCTGGCCGAATCTGTGCCGATCGAGTCGCAAAAGCCGGCTATCGGGCGTCCGCAGGGCAACTCCGGCTTGCGCTGACCGCCCCGATCACTAAATTGGGTCCAGTCATTCATTCCCCGGCAAATCATCCTATGAGCTACGTCGAAGCTTCCGAAGCATCCCTGCGCAAAACCGGGCAGATCAAGCTGCACGGTCCCGGCGCCTTTGCCGCCATGCGCAAGGCGGGCGCACTGACATCGCTATGCCTCGACGAACTGACCGATGTGGTCAAGCCCGGCGTCCTGACCTCGCAGATCGACATTTTCGTCCGCGAATTCGCCTTCAGCCACGGCGCCTATCCGGCGACCCTGATGTATCGCGGCTACCGCTACTCCACCTGCATCTCGATCAACCACGTTGTCTGCCATGGCATGCCCGGCGACCGCGTGCTGAAGGAAGGCGACATCGTCAACGTCGATGTCACCTTCATCGTCGACGGCTGGTACGGCGATTCCAGCCGGATGTACGCCATCGGGCCGATCGCCCGGAAGGCCGAACGGCTGATCGAGGTGACCTACGAATCCCTGATGCGCGGCATCGCCGCGGTGAAGCCGGGCGCCACCACCGGCGATATCGGCCATGCCATCCAGAGCTTCGTCGAACCGCAGCAGATGAGCGTGGTGCGTGATTTCTGCGGCCACGGTCTCGGCCGCATGTTCCACGACGAGCCGAACATCATCCATGTCGGCCGTCCCGGCGAAGGCGTCCCGCTGAAGCCCGGCATGCTGTTCACCATCGAGCCGATGATCAATCTCGGCAAGCCGCATGTGAAGATCCTGTCCGACGGCTGGACTGCGGTGACCCGCGACCGCTCGCTGTCCGCGCAGTTCGAACACACCGTCGGCGTCACCGCCACCGGCGTCGAGATATTCACCTTGTCGAAGCGGCACAACGAACAGCCGCCGTCCGCGGCCTGATCTCTCCGTCCTCATCCTGAGGAGCGCGCCCTTGCGCGCGTCTCGAAGGATGGCTGTCACGTCCCAAGGTTCGAGAGGGCACCACAAGGCGCCTCCTCACCATGACGGACAATGGTCAATCGCGGCAATTCGTAGTTGCAAAAGCTGCCGGGCACGGCATGCTGACGGGCACCGTTCACCGACCCCGTTGCGTCCATGCCCGCAGATGCCAAGCAGCCTAGCGCCGCCCTCCCCGGACTCGACGAAGCACCGCATTATCACGGCCATCGCGAGCGCTTGCGTGAGCGTTTTCGCGGCGCCGGCGCCGACGCGCTCAGCGACTATGAACTGATGGAGATGGTGCTGTTCCGGGCGCTGCCGCGGCGCGACGTCAAGCCGCTGGCCAAGGCGCTGATCGGCAAGTTCGGCTCGTTTGCCGAGGCGGTCCACGCGCCGGAGGCCCGGTTGCGTGAAATTGCCGGTCTCGGCGAATCCACCATCATCGAGATCAAGCTGATCGCCGCAGCCGCCAGCCGCGTCGCCAGGGGCCAGTTGAAACAGCGCACGGTGCTGTCGTCATGGGCCACGGTGATCGACTATTGCCGCACCGCCATGGCCTTCGCCGACAAGGAACAGTTCCGCGTCCTGTTTCTCGACAAGCGCAACCAGCTGATATCCGACGAGGTGCAGCAGGTCGGCACCGTCGACCACACGCCGGTCTATCCCCGCGAGGTGGTGAAGCGTGCCCTGGAGCTCTCCGCCACCGCGATCATCATGGTGCACAACCACCCATCTCGCTCTTCAAAGTCACGATCGATCACGTTCAATTACATTGAATCATTGATCTTTTTATCCTTGCGCACTGGGGACGGAGCTTGGCGTATTGGGGGCTGTTCTTGTCGATCGAAAGCACTACTGTCCCCAATCGCCGAGACTATACCGCCCCCAACTTCACAAGAGTTCGTCATGCCCAGCCTCACCGACGGAGCCGTTCGCCAAGCTATCAAGCGCGTGGAGAAATCCGGGAAGCAGGAAAGTCTTGCGGATGGCGAAGGTCGCGGGACCGGTCGACTCGTGCTTGTGCTGAAGGCAATGCCCAAGCGCGTCACGGCCGAGTGGATGGCCCAGCAATGGCGCGACGGGAAACGCACGAAGGCGAAACTCGGCAACTATCCGTCGATGTCGCTCGCGCAAGCCCGTGAGGTCTTTAAGCGCGACTATGCTGATCTGATCCAGAAAGGTCGTAGCATCAAGATTGCTACGGATACGCGTCCAGGCACCGTCGCCGATCTGTTCGAAGCCTACGTGCAGTATTTGAAAGATAACGGCAAACCTTCGTGGATTGATGTTGAGAAAGGCTTGAACAAAGTCGCCGACACGCTTGGGCGCAACCGCCTTGCCCGCGGGATAGAGCCTGACGAGGTCGCGGAGGTCATTCGCCCCATCTGCGACCGAGGCGCTCGTGTCATGGCGGACCATGTCCGCAGTTACATCCGCTCAGCCTATGGTTGGGGCATGAAGTCCGAACACGATTATCGGAACGCCTCCCTCGCCGCTTTCAACTCGTCTATAATCCCGCAGCAGGCATCCCTACCGAACCGAAGAATATCGGAACGCGCTGGCTGGATGAGGACGAATTCGTCCAGCTATATCGCTGGCTCGAATGTCCGGATACTCCGGTGCATCCGCCTTATACCCGCGCCGTCCGCCTTCTGATGCTGACGGGACAGCGCGTCGAGGAGATTGCTCGCCTTCATGTCGATCAATGGGATGCGGATGAACGCATCATCGACTGGTCGAAAACAAAGAATAGCACGCCGCATGCCATTCCCGTCCCCATGTTAGCAGCCGAGCTGATCGATTCGATCAAGCCCAACGCCCATGGCTGGTTCTTTCCATCGGCGATGGATCCCACCAAGCCCGTCAGCCACAATACACTTTACAGCTTCATCTGGCGGCAACCTGACCGCGGTGTGATCCCGGTTGTTGCCAACAGGGATTTGCGCCGCACCTGGAAAACGCTCGCCGGCAAGGCTGGTCTTTCGAAGGAAATCAGGGATCGGCTGCAAAATCACGCACTGCATGATGTCAGCTCCAAGAACTACGACCGCTGGAACTACATGCCGGAGAAGCGTACTGGCATGAAGAAATGGGACAAGTTCGTCACCGGCCTGCTCAACAGGGAGCAAAACCGTAGAGCAGCTTGACGGTCAATTCTACGCAACAGCAGGTTGTGATTTTCTCGAGAACCAAGCAGATGTTTCAGACCTTAGCTACTTGGCTTGAAAAGAGACGCACCATTCGGCGGCGGTACCAAGCCGATGCGCGCATACTGCTTGTCGACGATGAGCCCGGCACCTACTACGCGGCGCAACGTCTAGCGGCTCGCAGTCGAAGCGCAGGTAACATGGCCGAATTCTGGCATTGGGCGAAGGTGGCGTCTGAGGTGGCACGTTTATCACCTCACACAGAAATGGATCTGCACGTCGTCCAAACCATAGCGGATGAAGAGCAATCTCGTGTCCGACGCTGAGTGCACATCTGCACATGGCTGTCGGAACCTGATGACGGATCTATTTCAGAAGCCTGATGACGCGAGCGAGCGCAAGAACGCAACACATTAGCTACCAAGCCTTTACAGTAATCTGGATTCAGTCTGATCCTCGCTGAGAGCCGCCCCAGGAGCGCGATAGGTTCAAATCGGGGAGGCGCAACCACCGATACCGACATTCGCGATGGTGGCCGTCTGAAGCGGACAGTCCCTACGTCCCGAACGCAGTTAACTTCCTCTAAGCTGTTTATTTCTCTCGTTGCGACAAGTGTTTCCGTCTCGTTTTGTTCACGGTCGTTTCACCCAATTCGTTGCGATTTCGTTGCGGCATTTCTTAACGCGAACGGCGACCGCTCAGACGTTACTATGTGGGGGATTTGAGCGCGCTTGCTGGGACTCGCCTAAGGTCCAACCGGCCGCGCAAACCGCGATGGGTCTTAGCAGCGAGGTCCTTCCGGAACAGGGCATTCATCGTTCCTTTGAGGCCGACATGAAGCTCAGAGATTTCGCCTTCAGCCAGAGTGACGATCTGCACGCCGGCGAAACGCAGATGCTTGAACAGTGTCGCCACATCGCCTGATCGCGAGAGACGCGATCCAATGCCTCGGCAAGCACAATGTCGAACCCCGCGGGCGACAATTTTCCGATGTCACGGTTGCCCTGAATAGCCGGGCGCTGAACCATCCCAGGAATCGGGTAAATGTCCGTTGCCGGGGAAGACCCTGAAGGAATCTGCTCCGTTTGAGTATTTCGCTGCCCCGCGGCCGTGCGGGCGCACATGTCGATTTCGGGATCGCGGGGCAACACCGACACTCCCGCACGCTCCCAATCTCCAAAGAGATGCCGACTGAGGTGGCTCGGGTTCTTTGTTAACGAAGCGCTGCGGTTTCGTTCTCCGTCGCCGCGAGGCGTCGGCCGAGCATCCAGGTCGCGGTGGCGAGAAGACCGCAGGCGAAGATGACGCCGGTCATCGGATAGGCGGTGCCGTTCTGGAGGGCGGCGACGACACTGCTCGCAGCGAAGGCCAAGCCGAATTGCAGCACGCCGATCAGGGCGGAGCCGCTGCCTGACTCCACGCCGGCCTCGGTCATGGCGACAGCGGCGGAATTCGATCCGATGACGGCGACCGAGGCCATGGTAACCCAGAGGGCGGCGACCAACCAGAACAGGTGGCCCGTCGCGGCGACGGAGAGCAGCACGAGGCCCGAGACGAGATTGAACGCCAGGGACCAGGACAGCAGCGTCCGCGTGTTCCACCATTCGAGCATCATGCGATTGGCCTGGGCCGCGACGATCAATCCGAAAGAGATGGCGCCGAAGAGATAGCCGAAGGTCTGTTCGCTCACACCGTATTTTTGGATGAAGACGAAGGAGGAGCCGCCGATGAAGGCAAACAGGCTCGCCTGCGCCAGGCCGCCAACGAGGGTCGGCACCAGGAACGCCGGGCAGCGGAGAAGTCGCCAGTAGTCGCTGAAGGCGCTGCCCAGGCCCGAGGTCTTACGCTTCTCCTTCGGTAGCGTTTCAGGCAGGAAGACGATCGTCAACGCGCCGCAGGCCAGCCCGAACAGCAGGATGAGGACGAAGAGGAAGCGCCAGTTCGCCACGGCGAGGATCAGGCCGCCGATCGTCGGGGCGACGATGGGGCCGACGGTCATGACGATCATCAGCAACGACAGGGCCTTGGCACTGTCGCGTTCCTCGAAAAGATCATTGACGATCGCACGCCCCACGATCATGCCGGCACATCCGCCGACGGCTTGGAGAAAGCGGGCCACCGTGAAGACGTGAATATCGGAGGTGCCGAGGCAGACGATCGTCATCGCGACATAGAGGCCGATGCCGACGAGCAGTGGCAGACGCCGCCCCCATCGGTCAATGAGCGGGCCGTAGAAGGCCTGGCCGACGGCGAGCCCGAGGAAGAAGACCGAGAGCGTGTTCTGAATGCTGTCGTCACCAACGCCGAAGGAGACGGCGAGCAGGTGGAATCCGGGCAGATAGAGGTCCGTCGCCATCGGCGCGAAGGCCGAGAGCATGCCGAGCACGATGAGGATGACGGTCGACGAGGCGGGGTGAGTGGGTTTGTGTGTCATTCTAGAGAAATCAAAGACCTATGGGCAAGACGTTCAAGGATTTCAAGTGGCCGGCGGGCGACGAACGACGATGATGAGCGCTATGTCTACGCTATAGCCCTCTAATGCTGCACACGATGAACCTATCGATCCAACAGCCAAGCTGCTCCCAAATTCCACAAGGCTGCGCATCTCGCGCCGCAGTTGCGATACGCTTGGCGTCCTCTGTTACTGCGACAGGAACTTGAAAGGTTCGGTCGCGACGAACTTGTCCGATACTTCGCCCGCATAGATTGGACGGCCGGTGAGATCGAGGCGGCTGGGCTTCGAACCAGCCGAGAGCTTAAGTTTATCGAGATCAACCCAGAAGATCGACGGATTATAGGAAGATTCAAAGTAGTATCGCTTGGTGCTGATATCGGAGACCGACCGCCAGATGGTGCCGGCAATATTTGGTTTCCCTGCTTCGGTGAGGCCGAGCGGCACCGAGATGCTACGGATCAGTGAGAAGGATGTGGCAATTGCCAGGCGATTGTCTTTCTCCTTAGGCGCGGCGTTGAGAGCCCAGCTTGTCCGCACAAAGCGATCAGAGGAATTGATTGTTCCCGGCAGGAAAGACAGGCCGTCGATATTCTTCCAATAGGTCGCGATCGCCAATTGCTGATCGAAGGTCGGCGAGTTCGTCATCACCGTGTATTTCGGGCTATGGTGAATAACGAGCTTGCCATTCAGATATTCGAAGATCGCGCTATCGCCCGTGGCATCCGCCAGAGAGAGATGTCCACCCGCCGCACTGCCATCGGGAAGCGCCGGTGCGACAACGGCAAAGGGTTCCTTGGAGAGCGCCTCCACGGCGTCGGCTACGGTTGCGAAGTTATCTAGCACATATTGCGTCCAAGCGCCGACCGACATGAGCGGCTTGCCCGCAGTCTTGGCATCCCCGTAATCCGTCTCGACAAGATAGAGTGTGTTGGCAACGAGGCCGGCGGAATTCATGCCTTCGACAGTGGCGACATTATAGAAAGATGCGATCACAGAACCATATTTCGACGTCCAGCTCATGGAACCCTGCCCCAGGCCGCCATCACGCTTCATGCCCTGGGGAAAAGCCCACAGGTCGGTTTTGGGGTCTTCCATCCAATCCATCGAGCGACCGACGACGAAGGTTTTGTTCCCCGTCTCATAGATAAAGCGGGTGCAGGCATTGGCGACAACACTCACGAACGTGATCGCGGCGCAGACGATCGGGCCGATGGCGCGAAGCTTCTTCATGAGACGGTCCTCTTCCAGGGTATCAGGGCGTGACAAGCCAAGGGCTTCCAGGGACTCGGTAGTCTCTGTTCAGCATATTTTCTGTCACAAAAGACACTTGCGATTTCGTTAGCATGGAACGGTGCCGCGGCTATCAGGCGAATACAGTAGGAACGGAGCATCCTTACCCAAGTGGTCCGCACACAGAATTTCGACCGAGGGGCCGCGAAACGCGTCTTTTGGCTTCTGGTGTAAATCGGCGCAGCGTCCCGAAGCCGATCGGTGGGCTAAGCCATTGATCTAAAGAGCGGTGGAGGGGTCGATCTTGGACGCTTTTTCACATTTGGGAATCCTGAATGTACGATCCGACTTAGTCCATGTACAGCAGCCTCATACGGCGCGAGGGCTGTGGCGCAGAATAGCGCGCAGATGGGTGGGTTTCCCTTTCGATCACTCAAGGTAGGTGTGGAACCACTTCAACAAATTGTCTGAGCCGCGAAGCGTTGATGCGTCGCCGTAGAGACCCGCGAGAAACGTCGCGCGGTGACTGCCGCCCGCAACCGGAACCCCGCTCGCAAACCTGCCGCCTGCAGCCAGTGCGCGGAAAACCATCGCAGGATGGATTGCCTCGTCCGCCAGGCCGTAGTGGAAGCGGATCGGTGCGTCGTAGTTCCAGTAGGAGGCGCGATTGGCTGCCAGGTGCCTAAGGAAGGCGCTGTTGCGATCGTCGGTCGCGTGATCGAAGAACTCCGGAACCAACAGGTCTGAACCGGCGGGGAACGCCTTGTTTGGGTCGAAGTCGGTCTGATAGTCCTTCCAGTAGTTGAGAGCCATATCCTGGAATTCCGGCCGGACCGCGCTCCGCAGAAGCCCAGTCAATTTGTACTGAAGCTCATAGCTGCCCAGGGCAACGATCATGCACAGCGATATCCAGTTCGGCAGCGCCGGATAGGACGTCACGCCCCTAGGCAAGGCGAATGTCTGAAAACCGGCCCAGAAACTCCAGGCTTCGTTGAGGTCATTGAACGGGCTGGCTACGGCGGTCGCCGCGATCGGGCGGGATTTTGCCCGTAATGCCTGATGCAGCCATTGTGTGTTGAGTGCGCCCTGCGACCAGCCATGCAGGAAAAGCTTGGATGACCTGTGGCCCAACGATCGCATCGCGTCCTGTCCCGCTGCAAGAATGTCGATGCAGGTGCTGACGCTTACGCCTTTGACCGCGTAGCCTTCGCCGCGGCCGTCGCGGAACGGTCCCTTGCCGACGTAATCGGCTGCTATGACGGCATAGCCGCGCCCCGCGAATCGCTGAACATCGAAGAGCGTTTCAAGCGAGTCCGCCGCGTCGGTCAATTCATACGCCGGGTCGGCGAGACGCGTGAGGTTAGAAGGCACTTGATCGAACGACAAGATTGTGCCGTGCTGCCAGGACACGAGAGGCAGTTCGCCCTTGATGCCGGCAGGTACAGCCAGTAGACCGCTGATCTTCAGCCTCTCGCCGGTCTCAGGGACCACCGTATGCGTGACGATGCGGTGAAGATCGACATCAAAGCGCGCCCCGTCCTTTTGCGCGTCAAAGGACGGCAGGACGGTGGGCTTGTTGAACAGGGAAAGGCCTTGGCGACCTGAGCATCCAGCCGCGCGGCGCTCACGCGGCATGAGCGATCGATGCCGGCCCGCCCCAGCCTGCCTTCGCCCGCGGCCAGCGCCGGCGTCGCGCCAGCGCATAAAGCGGCGGCGGTGGCCCCGGCACCGAGGAGGAGCGCCCGCCGCGGCAGGTCGAGGCCGCCCTTTGACGCCTGCGATTGCGTCGTCTGCGACGGGCGAGGGACGGCATTCGGGAGGGACGCCATGCTCGATTCCTTCGGTTCGTTTGGAGGGGAGGTCTTGTCATTGCCGAAGCGGCCCTGACAAGGCGATCATCCGCCCGCAAGCTCTTCTCGACACCCTCTGCTGACTTGCGGCGTGGCACGGCGTTGCCGCCTCTATTTGCTCTCGGATGGCGTCCGGCTGTAGACCGTTTTGGCCGGATAGGTCGAGTTCGTGATCGTCAGCGTACTACCATCGAGATTATAGATGCTGGCGCCGTCGCGCGCCTTGTTCTTGACGAATGCCGACTTGTTGACGCCGACGACTGTCGCCTCCAATTGCGAGGCCCGGCTGATCTCATAGATGGCGCCGCCCTGATGGCGCGCGCTATTGGCCGTAAACCGGGCTTGCTCATAGCTCACATGCGAGCCGTAATCCTCGTAGGTTGCGCCGCCATCCTGCGATGCCTGATTGCCGGTGAACGAGCACTTCTGACATGTGATGACGACGCCCTCGCGGTTGACGTTGGCGCCGCCATAGACGGCCCGATTGCCTTTGAAGGCGGTTTCGGAGATCGTGAGATTGGCCTTGCCGTAGGCATAAATCGCTCCGCCTTCGAGTGCTTCGTTGTGCTCGAAGCGGCAATTGTGCAGCGTCATCTTGAATCCGATCGCGGCCTCGCGCGGCAGAAATTTCTTGCCGGCGTGATAGGCAAGCAACCCGCCGCCCTTGCCGTTGTAAGTCCGGCCGACCGCGCGACCGTCACGCAGCGTCAATCCGTCGAGCAGCGCGTCATCGGCGCCATAGAGGACGTGCGCATATCGATAGCCGTCTTTGACGGCCTTCGCGCTCAGAATTGTCCGCGCGCCAGCGGCGTGACGCTGCTCCAGGGTAGTTTCAGTGCCGGCAAACCCGCCGTATAGCTTCACGCCATCATAGAGAATGAAGGCCGCGATACGGCCGTCCTTCTTGGCAGGCCCGTACGTGCCGGCCTTGATCCAAACCGCCGCCTTCGAGGCCGAGGCGAGGTCGATGGCCGCCCGTAAGTCGGTGAACCCGGTTGCCCAGGAAAGTCCGTCCTGTGCCTTGGCCGGGTTGTTCGGGACGACGTAGATGACCGGCGCGGATACGGCCTTGGCGCTGACCGTCGGCCGGATGTACTCGTCCTGATATTCGACCGCGCCGCTGTTCCTTACGTAAATCTGGACGAGTTTCTCGACCAAGCCGTTCTTCAGCAGGAGCGCGCCGTCCAAGCCGGGCTGGTAACCGCGCGCATAAGCCGGCGCGGATTTAAGTGCAACGGGCTCCAACTCTCCCTTGAGGTTGCTGATGGCGATGAATTCGGCCAGCGGCAGCGTGCTTCCCGCAGGAGCGAGCGAGCCGACCTCCGACACAATGTCCTCATGCCAATTATAGACGTTATCGACAACGCTGCGGATGAGGATCGGATTGCTGTTCGCACCGGTCCCCTGATAAAGGCCCGGGCCCAACTCGCTGCTGGCCTTGTTGCCCACGATTGTCACGTTGACGAGCAATGGTGCTGAGCCGCCGTCGTTGCCGATGCCGCCGGCGCTCACGGCCGAGTTGCCTGTGAACAGCGAGTTGAAGACAAGCGGCGACGCGGCAAAGTCGTTGTAAAGGCCGCCGCCTTTGTCGTTGCTGCGGTTGCCGATGAAGCGGCAGTTGATGAAGCGCGGCATAGCGCCGAGATCGTTGCTTACGCCGCCGCCGCGCAGCTCGGCTACATTGTCGATGAAATCGACATTGATGAAGGCGGCCTGGTCCGCGCCCGCCTTGTGCACATTGTAAACGGCGCCGCCCTTCGGCGAGTAGTTGTTCTTGAAGACGACGTTGCGCACGATGGGGCTGGTCATGAAGTTTCTCATGCCGCCGCCAACGACCATGTCGTTCTTGAGAATGTCGGCCGGCACGAGATGCATGCGGGGCTTGTCCGTCCCGTAAGCATCCGAGACCGTGAAGCCATCCAGAATGGCTCGGTCAGCGCCCATAATAATAGTCTTTGTGTTTTTCGTCTTGTCGCCCTTGCCGATATTGCCGCTGAGTATGGTTACGTTCTTTCGAAAATCCCTTTGCTGCCGCGCCGTTTCGTTGCCTGAAAAGCCCCCATAGACAGCGATGTCCTCCTTGAGGGTAAAAGACTTGTTCTGATCGGTCGCATCGGGAAAATACGTGCCGCGCGCCACCCAGATTTCGTCGTTCTTGGAGGCCGCTGATAGTGCATCCTGCAGGGATTGGAACGGGGCTTTCCAGGTGCGCCCGTCCCCCGCACTCTTACTTGCCTGATTCACGTACCAAATTTTTCCCGAATCGGCTTGCGAGACGCCCGAAGCCAAGGCGACGATTGCAGCCACAAAAAATGCTGTGAAAAGATACTTCATCTTCGTTCCCAATAGGTGATTGATCCGCGGCGCGTCGGCTGGCTCCGTAGGCGTTCCAGCGAGCGGCGAAACTATCGAGCAGAGCGCACTTCTATGATGAATCACAGTGCGCAGCTCTGCAAACATGCTCTCGACGTCAATCATTTGTGTTGATCTGAGTCAATGCTGCGCAATACGCCGGTGCTCGTGTTCGCGACCTTCGCTCCGATCTGGCTCTTTCTCACCTCTATGGGTTGGCTTGCCAGCCTGCGTTGCCATCAGCAACGAACCGTCCGTGCGGCGGTCTTTCTCCGCGGCTCGGCGGACCGTCCTTTATTGCGGCTGGCGTCGAGAATCGACCGATCGATTCCGATAGTCGCTGAAACCCGGCCGCTTCTGAATCGGCGATTTTCTCCTTTGAATCAGGAGCGTGAGTTTCTGACGGATCGGCAAGAGCCGGAGGCGCCAAGCGCTCTACGACCGCAGCCGCAATCGCCAGAGCGGATTGAAGGGCGCCGGGCCTCTGATCTAGATCAGCGCATAATCCGTTGCTGGGATCAGGGTCTTCTGGAAGCAATTCCACACGAGATGGTTGTTCCAACAGCTCCAGAAGGTGATGAGAATGAAAAGCTCTGCACTGTCGCGCATTCTAGCAACCACTCTGGCGGCGGTGATCGCCGCCGCACCTTCGCTGTCGCTCGCCTGTACGCGGCTGGTCTATCTCGGCGCCAAGAGGCAGGTCATCACTGCGCGCTCGATGGATTGGCGATTTGAGATGCCCACCAATCTCTGGATTTTCCCGAGAGGCATTGCGCGGAGCGGAGAGGTCGGGCCGAACTCTCTGCAATGGAAATCCAAATATGGCAGCGTGGTCGCTTCGGCTTATGAGGTTTCGACCTCGGACGGCATGAACGAGGCGGGACTTGTCGCCAACATCCTCTGGCTCACGGAATCCCAATATCCAAAGCTCGACTCCAGCAAGCCGGGCCTGTCCATCGCTGCCTGGGCGCAATATGTGCTCGACAATTTCGCGACAGTTCAGGAGGCGGTTGAGGTACTTGAGAACGATCCTTTTACGATTGTCACGGCCGACGTGCCCGGGCAGAAGTTGCTCGCCACGCTTCATCTGTCGATCTCGGATGCCACAGGTGACAGCGCGATCATCGAATACATCAACGGCAAACCGGTCATCCATCACGACCGGAAGTACCAGGTGATGACCAACTCCCCCATCTTCGAACAGCAATTGGCGTTGAATGAATACTGGAAGGAGATTGGCGGCACGGTGATGCTGCCGGGCACGAACCGCGCCGCAGATCGGTTCGCTCGGGCGGCTTTCTACGTCAAAGCAATCCCGAAGGACGAAAATCCCGACCGCGCCTTAGCGAGCGTCTTCAGCGTGATCCGCAACGTGTCTGTACCATTCGGCATTTCGACGCCGGACCAGCCCAATATTTCTTCGACCCGATGGCGCACCGTCGCCGACCATCAACGCAAGCTGTACTTCTTTGAATCGGTGCTGACACCGAATACATTCTGGGTCGATCTCAAGGCGATCGACTTCTCGCCTGAGAACGGAAAGGTGAAGAAGCTCGATCTGGGACCTCAACAGTCGCGCACCTTCTCCGGCGATGCGACGGCGAATTTCCAGGAGGCTGCGCCGTTCAAGTTCTTGGGGCTGCCGATGTGAGCACTGCCGCCATAGGCATGGCCGTCGTCGCTATTGGATGTCACATACCCAGTTTGCGCCGCGGCCACCGCCGTAAGTACGCGGACGTTCAGGGCAGTCACCGACTTGAAATCGGCCGAGCCGGCATACCCGCCTTGACCATAGGCCATGTAACGTTTGTTCCAGTTGGTCGCAGCCGGCAGCCACACGTTCAGGCTGATGCCCGCGGAGGACGACGGCGCATCGGCCGGACCAGGCCTGCCAGGGCCGATGATCAGTTTGACGAGACACACATCCTTCTGCGCCTTGGGGGCTGACAGCTTCTGGGCCTCGTCGAGGGCAATTGGATCGCCCGTCCTGAATTCCCTGGTCAGAATGACCGTGGTGTCGCCGCCGATATCCACGGACTTGAGATGATCGCAAGCGATCCTGTCATTTGCATTCTGAGCGGAAGCAGAAGTCGCCGCCGTGACAATGTTTGCAGCCGACAACAACAGCAGCAGAATCCTGCTGGTCGAGAACGTACGGTCAAAGCGCTGCATGATGGTCGATGCCCACTTCTGGTTCAGCCAAGGACCGGCAATACTTTGACGTCGTAGATGCTCGATGCCGCGACTACGCGGTCGAGCGGAAGCCGTGGGCGCAGTGCAGGCCGCCGGCGGCCAGTATCGCACCCCAAGGACTGCAGCGGCTTATTGTTTTCGGACATTGGCACGAGGTTCAGCAGGTCGCGGATCGGCGTCGCGCGATCAGCGTCATCGACGTCAGTCTCGTGCCAAGCGCAACCGAGTTGACCGGCGAATTTGTCCATTACGAGGTAAGTGCCTCGCTCGACATCGTCGGCGCTAATAGATGGGGCACGTATGGCAAGAGAGGAGCAGACTCCTGCACAATCAGTCACACACGGCGCGATTGTGTGCGCATGCTGGAATCCGGTCCGGCGGCGGGAGTGATCGGCGCGCAAGCCATCTGTTCACAGATGGGACTTAGTGACGCGATTGCCTTCGACTTGGGGGGACCACGGCGAAGGCCGGCGTGATCAGCAACGGTGAGTCGCTGGCTACTGGCTCGGCGCTGATCGGCGGCTACGAGAAGGCGTTGCCAATCCAGATTCCGATGATCGATATCTTCGAAGTTGACACGGGTGGCGGTTCGATCGCCCGTATCGGCGAAGGAAACTCGCTGCGGGTCCGACCACAAAGCGCCGGCTCGATGCCCGGACCTGCCTGCTATGGGCGTGGCGGCGACGAACCGACGGTGACGGACGCCAACCTGTTGCTTGGCCGCCTGGACGAGGCCAATTTTCTCGGCGGCGAAATGACGCTCGACAAGAAGGCTTAACAACAAAGCCCCGCTCGCTCTCCAAGGGGCCTTCTGCGACCGCGCGACTACTCTAGGCCGGCAGTGTCAATGCCGAAGATGGCTATGCCGCCGCCCTTCGTTCAGGCGGCACGCGCTTCCTCTTCAAGCGCAATCATATAGATGACTTCGAAAATCCGCTCTCCCTCAAGCCGCTTCGCCTCGAATCCGGTTTCTTGCCCCATGCGACCGAATAGATCCTGACCTTCTCGCGAGCGTCCGACATATCCCATCGACCATGACGGAAATCTGCGACCCGACGCCTGCGCGAATTCCAGCACCTGCAAATCGCCGTGGCGACGATCGCGCTGGATACGTTCGAACGTGGCTTCGACGTCGCGACGATCCCCCTCCAGCACCTGCGCAAAGATCCCGGTATTAAATATGAGCGCACCCGTGATGGCGACGCGCGCATTATTTGACTGCGAAGACAAAAGAATTCCCGCGATCTCTTCGGCTATTTCCGCGAAATTTCCCCTGATGCGACTCTTGCTGACGTAGACGAGGCGGTAAAGCTCGATCGACATTTGTTGGCCCCTCTCGAAATTTCAAAATCCGGCGCATTCGATGTTCGCTTGATGACGATACTTGGCTGGGCCAACGAGTGGTTGCCGTGCGCTCGGAGGAACTCCGATATCATGTTTGGAGGAAGAGGTTTGCTGATGAGGTACCCCTGGACGTCGGTGCAACCGGCGGCGAGGATTAGGGCCATCTGCTCCTCGGTTTCAACGCCCTCCGCGACCGTCGTCATTCCCAGACTTCGGCCGAGTGCCGCTATCGCACGCACAATCGCCATGGCGGCCCGATCATCGAGGCCCGCGCGGACGAAAGATTGATCGATCTTGATTTTGTCGAAGGGGAAGCTGCGCAGAGAGCTTAGGGATGAATAGCCGGTTCCGAAATCATCCATCGACACCCGTACGCCAAGTTCGCGAACCCGGCGCAAGACCTGTAGCGCGGATTTGTCGTCTGCAAAGAGTACGCTCTCCGTGATTTCCAGCTCCAGCCGTCGCGGCTCCAGGCCACTTTCGGCGAGAGCAGACACGACCGTGGCGGCAAGATGATTGCCGCTGAGCTGAACCGCCGAAACGTTGACTGAAATGCCGAGGGGCTCTGCCCAACTGGCAGCTTCGCGGCATGCAGTCCGCATCACCCATTCACCGATGGGGCCGATGAGACCGGTTTCTTCGGATAGAGGTATGAATTCGGCTGGCGGCACTGCCCCCTGCTTGCGCTATTCCACCGGAGCAGCGCCTCGAAGCCAGTAATTTTCCTTGATTTCAGGTTATACTGGGGTTGATAGACCAGTGCGAATTCTCGCAGCGCAAGAGCGCGCCGCAAATCGATTTCGAGATTGCGGCCGGCTTGCATCTCGTCGTCCATCGCCGTCTCGAAGAAGCAGTATCTGCCCCGGCCTTTCTGCTTGGCGCTACAGAGCGCCAGTTCTGCGTATTTTAAGATTTCGCTCCCGTCAGCGATTGGGCTTTGTGCGATCCCAACGCTGGCGCCGATATTGATGAGATGGCCTTTCAGCAGATAGGATCGGCTCAACAGGTCGATGAGCCACTTTGCCAATTGCGCCGCGGCCTGAGGTTGAGGTTGTTTGCTTTGCACGACATAGAATTCGTCGCCATCACAACGCGCGGCGAAATCGTCGCGCCCCAGCGCGGATTCGATACGGTGCGCTACCATGCGTAACAGCGCATCGCCTATATCATGGCCCAACGCGTCATTGACGGCCTTGAACCGATCCAGGTCGATCGCCAGTACGGAGACAACTTGTCGGCCGCGCTCGGAGAAGGCTGCCGCCAACCGTTCCCGCAATATCAGACGGTTGCCGATCAGCATCAGCATATCGGAGCGAGCCTCCGCATGCTCCTTGTCGGCCCCCTTATCCGCAATGTCTTCGACTGTCATAAGGGCGCCTTGTGAGAGCGTGGTACGCTGAACGAGGCGCGCACCAAAACTGACAATTCAGCTTCGATCTTCCATTCAGTTCAACAAGTTTGATTTCAATATCTTCAGCAAGAACCATCGCATCCGCACCGTCATGAATATTGGCGTCACAGTGTAGCCACGCCGGCGTTACGACGATATGAAGAACCACGACGACATTGCTCGCATCGCATGAACGCGAATTGAGACAATATAAGCAACGACGCTACCGATCAGTCCAAGCGTATTGCATTTCGCCCTTGATTGCCCAACCCAAGGAGATTTCGGCGAGCATTCGATGCATACCAGCGTGGCCCACGTGCCAACAGCGGCTGCCCGTACATCAGATGCTATGGAGCAGCCCTTGACTACGGCCTCTGGGAGATCGGCGATTTGATGCCAATGGCCGAATTGGCAGGTGAACTAGACCGCGCGTTGAAGAATCGACGACACGGCGTTCAGCAGCTCCTGCTTTTCAAAGGGCTTCAGCAATACCTGGTCGGCCCCGAAATCCTGCTCGGGCAGCCTCTCCCTCGATCCGCAACCATTAGGATCTCCACCGGTGATGGCCAGGAAGCGCGTTCCCGGCGACCGTGCCCGACCCTCGCGGATGACATCGGTCCCGTTCGAAACGGGCATCCAGATATCTGTGATCACGAGGTCAAAGGGCGTATCTGTGAGCAGCTTCAATCCCTGCTCTCCATCCAGCGCGCTGGTGACGTTGTGACCTTGCCCCTCCAGAACGATTTTGAGCGACAACAACACCGCCGGAACGTCTTCAACTACCAATACCGCCGCCATTTTTCATTTCTCCGTTGTTTCCCGGTATTAAGATTGTCACCGTCGTCCCGCAACCGGGCTCGCTGGCGAGCACAACCGAGGCACCGATATCGCGGACGAGGCCGTAGACGAGGGAGAGCCCAAGCCCTGTCCCCTGCCCAACGGGCTTCGTGGTGAAGAACGGTTCGAAGGCGCGATCCAACGTTGCCTTATCCATGCCGCAGCCACTGTCGATCACACATAACCGCATGAAGCTGTTTGACAGAGCCAAATCCGCTTCCCCGTGTTCGCGAACGTCCTCTTCCAGAGCGATCGTCAATTCACCCTGACCGTTCATCGCCGCCGCTGCATTGATAGCGAGATTTAGGAGTATCTGGACGAACGTGGTGCGGTCGATCTTGACCAGGGGCAGACGCCCCTCGATTCGGATCGAGATAACAACGTCGGTCGGGACGGCTTGCCGCACGATCGGGAGGCTATCGTGCAAGAGTACGAGCGGATCATGGATTTCGCCGTTTGACACCGTCGGTCTGGAAAACGCCAGCATATCTCCAATGATCTGCCGCGCCTTCATGTTGCAGTCGAGCACGATGTCGAGATGCTGCTTGCCCTCGCCGATGACCAGGTCCTTGTCGATGACATCCTGGGCCAGAAGCGTGACCGGCTGGAGCATGTTGTTGATTTCGTGGGCGACCCCGCCCATCGTTCGACCGAGTGTTTCCATTTTCTGCCTCTGAGCTTCGGCCCTTTGCTTGGCCCCAATCATGACGATCGCTTCCCGCATTGCATCGTTTGCCGCACTGGCGGGATCAATCATATTCGATTGATCCACAACTGAGATGCCGATGCCGGATGCCAGGTGAAACAAACGTCCGCAGAGTTCATAGGGCACCGCAATCGCACGCCGAATCTCTTCACCGAGTTCAGCTGCCGCTGCTGGTTGCAGACCGCGGCAGAGCACGACAAATTCGGCGCCCCCTAGCCGCGCCGCAAAGTTTCCCGGACCTGCGGCGACGACCAGGCGCTGCGCCATTTCGATCAGCAGTTCGTCCCCTGCCGCGTACCCCATAGTTTCGTTGATGTCCTTTGTCTCGTCGAGACTGAGGAACAGCAAAGTGACAACCGTCCCAGTCTCTCTTTCGGCCTCCGCTAGGCGCTTCTGTAGCAGCGTTCGATTGGGCAGCCCGGTCAGCGGATCGTGGTGGCGGAGTTCGAAAAGCTCGACTTTGGTGCGCTTGGCCACCTCCACCATGACTATGCTCCCCAGGTCGCGTGCGAGGGCTAGATCAGCCTCCACCCACGGCACGGAATGACCCGTCATGATCTCCTTCCATGCCGCGAACGAGGCACGCGGGGAGATTCGCTCGGTGACAGGGTCGATAGCGGCATGCTCGGCCGGGTTGCCGCCCCAGACAATCGTATGCGCCAGTTCAGGCCGGAACCACAGGATCGCGTCACCAGCACTGCCGGCGAGTGGCAGCAGCAGCGCGCCGCTACCTTGACTGGCGCAGCCGGCGAGATCGGGATAGGTTAAGGTCAAGTCGTCTACCGCCAACGCCCCGCCGCCAGCTTTCGGCAGCAGCAGCGCAAGGGCACGTTCCGCCTCGGGCTGCGATGGCGTGTCCCCGATGAAAAAGACTTTCCCGGAAAGCCGCAACATCGCCCCAGCCGCATCCACCAGACCCAGGAGCTCCTGCCTTGCCGTGGCAAAGGCGTCCGACAACGAAACGGCGGCAGCGAGTCGATCGGCCAATGCACGCAAGATTGACGTTCGCCCAAGCCGCGTGGCCAGCATCTCCGCCTCGCTCAGACTACCGAGCAGCAGCGATAGGAACTGCCCCATCAAGTCGGCGACCACCCGCAATTCAGGCTCGACGATCCGCGGCGTTGTGTGATGGCACGCCATCATGCCCCAGAGATGCTCGCCGTCTGTAAGCGCGATCGTCAGACTTGCCGCCGTGTTCATATTACGCATATATTCGCGGTGTATCGGCGAGACGCTACGTAGCGCACTATGGGTGAGGTCGAGCGGATCGCAGTCATCCGACTCGGGATCCGTGAGCAGCAAAATCGGCCGATAGCTGGAATCGGCGACCGAGCCGACGCGCTGGCGCAACAATTGCCGCCTGGCCTGCGATGGGATGTCCGCCGCAGGATACCACTGACCCAGATATGGCTTGAGTCCCGCCACACAGGCCTCTGCAATTATTTCTCCATGCCCGTGCGGGCTGAAGCGATACACCATAACCCGATCATAACCGGCGATGGTGGCCAATCCGCGAACCGCGAGTTCGCATAGCTCGCTACAGGTGGCTGCACTCTCCAATGTCCCGAGCACCGACTGCAACATGCTGACAACCAGTCCGCGCGGCCTGTCGGGCTGCATCGGCTCGATGTCAACGCAGAGATGGCGGCCGGATCGATAGGAGCGCAGTTGGAGAAGTCCGCCAGCCGGCCCGGGAAGAAGAAAGATCCGCTGGCGCGGCTCAACCCGACCGGCCGGCGCGACAACCTGCAGAACGTCGGCCGCCCCTTCGCCGATCACATGGTGCAGCGGCTGCCCAAGCGCCGCTTCGGCGGGACAGCCCAAAATCGCCGACAGATTGGCGCTGGCATGGGTCACCAGCCCGCTATCGATCAGCGTCGCGAGCAGCGCGCCGTGCGGCTGAATAGCGCCGGGGATATGAATCGGCTCTTGCTCGCATCGCGACATATCAAGGGCGAGCGTAGCGAGCCGGGCGTGTGGCTGCTGTCCAACGTTCACGGTTGGCCGACTTTCAAGGCGCAAAACGGCGCAAACCAGACCATCATGGCCCGAAAGGTTCGCTGCGCGCCGTCTACTACCTCGACACAATGTTCCGGCTCCATGTATCCAAACTCATCCAACGCCAATCGAAATTCTTGCCACGCCGGACCAACCGCGCCGCCCCGTCCACCGAAGAACTGCGTCGTTCCGGCAATCGCGGCGCCAATCCGCGGCTCGATGTCACGCAAGATCATCCGCCCGCCGAGTGCAGCTCCTTCGATGACGTAAAGTGCGCCGATCGCGTGCGCAAAGGTCGGCAGATCGGGCACCAGTGCCGGCGAAGCCCGCGGCAGTTCGCGCGGATCAACGCCCAGACCAACAAGATCATCAACCAGGGCGCAGGAGTGGTGGCGCGGGGGCGTCAAGAGGCCGAGTGAATCCCAGCCGGCGAACTTCGCCAGCGAGTGCTCGAGCGGATCGTAAAATCCGAGGAAACGGCCGAGCCAGTCCTGATAGTCGCCGCGGTTGCAAATGGCGCCAGGCAGCCGAAGCAGGACCTCGATCTCTCGATGCAGAGGCGCGGTCCGTTGCCGCAGCTGCGCCGAAAGCGGTATGAATGGGTCCTGCATTCGCGGCCTCACGAGAGAGCCTTATTTTCCGCGGCCAGCTGCGAGGCAGGCCCCATGCCCGTGCCGATATCCTCAAGCTTACTCTTCAACGCATTCATATGGCCATCGACCGAATTCGCCGTCTCCAGCACGATTTCCGACAACATCCCGCTATTGGAAGCGATCTGAGCCGCCTCGCGGATTTCGCGCGACAGCGTGAACACCGCGTCCCGCATGCTTTCCAGGTTTGTGGAGACCCGCGTGGCCACGCTCTCCTGCTCGATAAGGGCCTTTCCAATTGAACCGCTGGCCGCATCGACGTTCGCAATTGTTCCCACCAGAGCTTGCAGTGACTTCACACTCTCGGCGACCATGCCGGTCATCTCGGCGATCTTCTGACCGATCGTATGTGTTGCCTCTGCGGTCTGGTGCGCAAGTTGTTTCACCTCATTGGCCACTACAGCGAAACCCTTGCCAGCCTCGCCGGCGCGCGCCGCTTCGATACTCGCGTTGAGAGCCAGCATCCTGGTCTGCCGGGCGATAACGTCGATCATCTTGGTGACATCGGACACCGATCGCGAAAGCGTCGCCATGGTTTCGACGCAGCCCCTTGTGATCTCCGCCTGGTCGGAGGCTTCCCTAACAATTGCAATCGAGCGCTTAACTTCTGAGCCGATGAACCGGATAGAACCGCTGAGTTCGCTGCCGAATGCATTCAGTTGCTCGATGCCGCTTTCAGCATCAACCGCACGCGACATAGCGCCCTTAAACTGATCCTTCGCCTGAGTCGATGCGATGGCCATCTCGTTTGCCATCTCGCGCATTTGGTGATTGTCGGCGAGCACAGTATTCACGGAGGTGTCGACCTGGTCGACAATTGCCGAGCCGAACAATCGCATTGCGGTCTGCATATCCTGCGCGGTACCCGAGTGAACGCCTACGAGCACCCGTGAATGAGTGCCCGGGCGAGGCTCGTCTACTGTCAGTTCTTCGGCGGCGGCTTCCATCGCGCGGACAGGAAGTCGCGGCGGATCGACTTCGATAGTGGGGGGCCGGTAACGTCTTATCGCCGCTAACAGCGAAATTCCGGTGACCACCGCGCCAAGCATCCGCGCCAAAAAGGGCGTATCGGGCGTTATCATGATGGCAACGCCGCACGCGACGCTGGCAAGCATCGGCACGAGCACGATCCGTGGCGTACGGACGCTAACAAAGGTCGATGCCGGGAGGGCAATGGTCATCCGGCGGACTCTTCTCGGCTGCTGCCCCTGGCGCCGTTTCGTCCCGCAGCGAAAGAAAATTGGCGAACGGCGTTATTGTGTACCTCGCGCTGCTCTTCTGAGACATATAGCGCCGCCAAATCGTTTAGCGACAGCCGTGCGTCGGACGACATATCAACGACGGCCATGCGTTCGAGGGCCGTTACCACGCAGTCGACGGTTTGGCACGTGAAGTCATTGCGCTGGGCCTGCGCAAAGGCGAGACTTTCGAGCGACCGATTTATTTTGGCTTCCGCCGCGATCGCGGCTTTGCATTCCTCGTATAGATTGGAATCAGAATCACTACAGCGCTTCGAAAATTCGAGGACCAGACCTGACAACAGTGAAAGCACGTCGGATGTTTGCCATAGCAGTTCGACCGTCGCGCCGATATCGATGCGACCGCGAAGCTCAGAGACTTGCGCCGCGAGCACGGCGCAAACGAGCTTATCGCTGGCTTTGGTATCGAATTGCATGGCCATTTCCTCAACTCGACGGCAGAAGCTGCTTTAGCGCGGTGAGCAACTCGTTGGGCTCAGTGGGCTTGGTGAGCCACGCCGAAGCGCCCGCCGCACGCGCCTCGTCCCGCTTCTGTCCGCCGGATTCGGTGGTCAGCACGATGATCGGAGTGAACCGGGTCGATGCCGACTTCCTGGCCTCCTTGATAAAAGTAATGCCATCCATCTGCGGCATGTTGATATCCGTAAGAATGACGCTCGGCTTAAGGCCACCGGCAAGCTTGGCCATGCCTTCCTTGCCATTGCTCGCAGTCTCGACTTCATAGCCGGCGCTTTTCAGGATACGCGACAGGCTCATGACCATCGTGGCCGAGTCGTCAAGAATAAGGATCGCTGGCATGACTTAATTTTCCAATTCAAATACGGGCTCGGCTTCAACAACCTGCACTGAAGGCATTTCAATTGAATGAAGGATCGGCTCAAGCCAGCGGGCGATCTCCGGGTTTGCGGGCGGGCCTTTCATCGGCAACCGCGCAATTAGTACCATTTGAAAGCAAGCCGCGTGCAGATGGCTACACCCGCACCAGTCGATCAGATCCGCTCCGGTCTGGAGATGCTGCAACAGGGCCTCAGCGTCCTCGACGGCACAGACGCCTTCGAGAAATATCGTATCGCCAGCGCGCCGGACGGTCATTGGATCAACTCCTTGAGATCGAGCACGAGCAACACGCGGCCGTCACCGAGCAAGGCAGTCCCGGCATATCCCGCAATCTTCGCGAGCATGCCTTCAAGCGGCTTCAGGATGACTTCCATTCCTTCACCGAAGGCCGATATCCCAAGTCCGATCGTTTGCCCGTTGACGCGGACCACTAGTACGGCGATCTCCTCGCCCGCGGCCGGTTCGCCTGGTAGATCGAGAAGCTGAGTTAATCGAACAAGCGGAACCACCCGATCGCGCAGAACAAAAGCCTCGCATTCCTTGATACGAACGATATCGCTGCGAAGAACTTTCACGATCCCCTCGATCAAATCCATCGGAACGCCGAACAGGTTGTTGCCCAAGGCTACGGTCATCACCCGGCTTACGGCCATGCTGAGTGGCAGGTCGATCCGGACCGTCGTGCCGGCGCCCTTGACGCTGGTCATCGCGATGCGGCCACCGGCCTTCTCGACAGCGTTGCGTACCACGTCCATACCGACGCCTCTGCCGGAAACGTCGGAGATGGTCTCAGCCGTCGAAAAACCCGCGGCGAACACCAGCATCGTGGCCTCGTCGTCGGTGATGGTGGCAAGACGCATCTCGTCGATCAGCCCGCGTTCGTAGGCCTTGCGCTTTATTGCATCCGGATCGATACCGCGTCCGTCGTCGACGACTTCGATCACCACCTGGTCGCCATCGCGCCGCGCCAGTAGCTTTACTCTCGCGGTACTCGGCTTGCCGAAGGCCAACCGTTTTTCGGGCGATTCGACTCCATGGTCGAGGCTGTTGCGGACCATGTGCAGCAGCGGGTCGAACAGGCTCTCGATGACGTTCTTGTCGGCCTCGGTATCTTCGCCTTCGATGACAAGATCGACCTGCTTGCCTAGTTTGCGTGCCAGGTCGCGCACCAGTCGCGGAAACCGCTGAAATACCTGACCAACAGGCATCATGCGGATAGCCATCACGGCACCCTGCAGCTCCTGCGCAATGCGGTCAATGACGCCGTACTGATCCTTGATCTCGTGGCTGAGTTCGCGCGAGCCAAATTGCTGTTCGGCCCGCCGCGCGAGGAATGGCAGGCTGTTCTTTGCAACCACAAGCTCGCCGATCAGGTTCATCAGCGCATCGACCTTCTGCTGATCTACACGCAGCGTCTTTGGTCCTGCTCGTTCGGTTGTGTCGCCTGGTCCGGACTGGACTGCTTGTCCTGACATAGCCTGTTCTGGGACATTGTTCGCCGAATCGACCCCGGGTCGAAGCAGATCAGCGATCGCATTGCGCAGCGGCGCGGTCCATCCTGCGCCGAGCGACTCGGCTTGCGCCGTTTCGAGTATCGCAGCGTCTTCGGAATACCCGGCGAAGCACAATGCGTTTGCGGCAACTCGAGCCGCGGAAGAGACCCGCCCTGCAAACTCTTCCAGCGGCGCATCAAACTCGAGCAGATCAATCTGCTCCCGCAGCAGCGCCTCGACCACGGCAGGCAAGACGATCCCGGATGCGACCTCGCTCAGCGAATCGGCCAACGCCGAAGCGGTAATCTCGGTGATCGTCACCTGATCAGGAACGCATCGGAAGAGCGTCTCCAATTCCGGACGGTCTGCCGTTGACAAGGCATGGAAGCCCAGATTGCAGCTGAACGGATTGAGATCGTAGAGCGCCGGCCAGGGCAGTCGCTCTTCGATGCCGAGCGCCTGCAATTGCGGAATCTGCATTGCCAAATGGAGAGGGTCTTCGCCTTTGAAGAAGCAGCCTTCCTCGGGCAGGTAGGAGACTAGGCTAATCGACTCTTCGCGAGCCGCTATTGCAGCATTCGCGATCATTTCTTTCCCAAACCAACGGCCGAGCGAGACGGCCGGACTGGAAGCGTTTGCTTTGGGAGCAAAGGGGTTAACGAGCGCTTCGATCGGCCCTTTGTTGAAACTCCCACGCAGCTCGGCGACCAGCTCCCTTGCGATCGGCGCCGCATCGCCCGGAAGTGCCTCGTGGCGATCGAGATGCTCGATCCATCGTCCTACCTGATCCAGGGTCTTTAGCGTGAGATCGGCCATTTCCGGCGTCAGCAGAAGCGAATGCTCTCGTACCGCCTGGAAAATGTCCTCTCCCGCGTGCAGAAGCTGGGTAAGGGGTTGAACGTCGAACAGGCCCGACGATCCCTTGAGCGTATGAACCGAGCGAAACAGGCGATTGATGGCCTCCTGATTGTCAGGGGCGCGCTCGAGCGCCAGCAGGTCCTCACCGGCCTCCTGCAGCAAATCGCGTGCCTCGGCGACGAATTGGGCGAGCAGCTCGTTCATGCGACGCTCCTTCCGAGCAGGGCGGCGACATAAAGTGCAAGCTGATCCCGTGAGACCGGCTTGACCAGATAGGCATTGGCGCCCGCCTTGAGCGCGGTTCGATGATCCTCCGCGCAGGCTTCGCTCGTAGTCATGAGCGCCGGCATCGCATGCGTGATCGGTTCCCGCCGCAGCGCATGCAGGAAGGTGTAGCCGTCCATCATTGGCATGTTGACGTCAACGATACAGAGATCGAACGGTGTCTGAAGCGCCTTCTCTAAGCCCTCAATGCCGTTGATTGCCTCTTCCACGCGGTAACCTTCGCGTTCAAGGATCTGCCGATAGTAGAGCCGGACGACGGTTGCGTCATCGACGACGAGAATCTGTGGAGACGAATCTTCTGGAACCGGCTCCGCCGACGTTACCAAGTGCATGTTCACCGGGGACCTCCACGTTTCTGGTAGACGATCGCCTGCGGAAATTTTCTGACCTCGAACAACGAAGATATCCGGCTCATTGATTCTGAATGCCCCAGACAGATAAAGCCTCCCTGACAAAGACTGTCGTAAAACGACTCGACAACTTGTCGCCTGGAGCGGTCATCGAAATAGATCAGCATGTTGCGGCAGAAGATAACATCGAGGCTGGCGAACTGGCGCATCTCCGCGACATCGCTCGCATTCACCTTCGTGAAACGCACAGATTGGCGGATTGCGTCGATCAGCCGGAAACCTTCCGCCCCTGCCGACACGAAATATTTGCGCACCAGCGACGGCAAAAGCCGATGCAGCGACCTTGCGTCGTATTTGCCGTCTTCCGCCGCGCGCAGGACATTGGTGTCGATGTCGGACGCCATGATTTCGATGTCGTAGTCATCGACCTGCGCCCAGTTCTCGAGAAGGTACATGGCTATCGAGTAGGGCTCTTCTCCGGTCGAGCACGGCATCGACCAGATGCGGATACGGTCGCCCTTGCGGCGGTCGGAGACCAGTTCGGGAAGAATACTGCTGACCAGGCACTCAAGCTGGTGATCCTCGCGATAGAAATATGTCTCGTTGATGGTTAGCAGATTGATCAGGATTTCGATCTCGCCGGCAGCGTCGTGCCGCCGCAAGCGCTCGAAGTAGTCGCTCGCGCCAGCGGCGCCGCTCTTCTGAATGCGGTCAATGAGACGCTTGTCGACAAAATACCGCTTGTTGTCGCCAAACGAGATACCGGTACGTCGATAGAAATATTCGCAAAATTTCTGATACTCGACTTCGCTGATTGAATGCGTTGCCGTGGGGCGTTGCGCCAGGACCGGCATCACGCGCCCCGCGGATCGTTGCAGCGGATGCGGTCACAGGCGATGTCGATGGCGAACACGAGGAAGGGCTCTCCGGCGAAGCGAGTACGAAGCCCGTAGAGCGCCGCCAGTAACTCTTTCGTCCCAACCTCTGTCGCTACATCCACAGCCGCAGCACAAACATTGACGTGCGGCTCGTGCTCGAAAACGCGCAGCAACCGCGGGTTGGCCACTTCGCTCGGCCACGCCCTCGTGACTTCAATGGCGAGAATACGGACGTCAACGTCCGACTCGTTCATAAGCGCGTCAAGCACGGTTACAGCATCATTGTCCAGACGTTTCAGTGACTCGATGGCACCCCCACGCAGATTGGCATCATCGCTGCGGATAAACGAAGCGATCAATTTGGCTGCCAGCGCTCCGCCGATATCGGCCAGACTGCCGAACAGAGCGTCGCGTACCCGGGGATCAGGCTCACATTCGAGGCGGGCAGCCAGAGTGGCTGCTGCAGCCGGGTTCCCGGACAGGGCGCGCGCCGCACGCCGCCGTTCGTCGACATCATTGCCGGTTAACTGATCCTCACGAAGTTCGAAAGTTTCAGTTTTCGTATGCGGCACATCGGAAGCAAATCTCACTAATGGCATGTCAGTTCGTCCATCGCCGGAGTTGATCTGCAACTCGCTCGATCGGGAGCACAATCGTAGCTCCGCCGCGCTTTACCAGTTCGCCAGGCATTCCCCATACAACCGCGGTATCCTCCGACTCCGCGATGGTCCGGCCGCCGCGCGACTTTAGCTCGGCCATGGCGCGCGCACCGTCGTCACCCATGCCGGTGAGCATGACCCCGAGAAGATGCTCCGGGGTTACATGCTCCAGCGCGCTCTCGACCAAGCGTTCTACACTTGGATGCCAGTTGTGCAGCGGAGACGCGGGAACCGGAATGGCAGCGAGAACACCTGCGCGGACGACGACCAGAAAGTCGGCGTCTCCGCGTCCGACATAGGCGACACCGCCTCGCAGCGGCATCGGCCGAGTTACCTCGACGACTTCGAGTTCTGACAAACTATTGATCCGACGTGCAAACACCCCGGTGAAGCTTTCAGGCATGTGCTGCGCGATCAGGATCGGCCAAGGAAAATTACCCGGCAGCCGCGGCAGAACCGTCTCGATCGCGCCCGGTCCTCCGGTCGATACACCGATCAGAACCACTCCTTTTGCCGTACCTGAACCTCCAGTTCTCGCGCTACTTGCCGAACGCCTCGCGTCTTCTACCGACTGGGCGCGGTGGCGGACGCGATCGAGAAGTCCGCGGCTCTTGCTGATGCGTGCTCTCGCGGCACTGCGAACCTTGGCAACCAGCGCGACCCTGATCTTGTCAATGTGCAGCGAGACCGTGCCGTCCGGTTTAGGAATGAAATCTACGGCGCCGAGGCTCAGCGCCTGCAGCGTCACCTCCGCGCCTTCGCCGGTGATCGACGAAACCATCACCACGGGCTTTGGACATTCGACCATGATGCGACTGAGGCAAGTGATCCCATCCATCTCCGGCATGTTCACGTCGAGCGTGATCACGTCGGGAGCTATGGACCGCGCCATCGACAATGCTTCCGCGCCGTTGCGGGCAAAACTCACCTCGAAATCGCCTTCGGCTTTGAAGATGTCGCCCAGACACTTGCGCATCAGGGCGGAATCGTCGGCAATCAGGAGCTTAAGCATTCGCCGCGCTCAGTTCTTCGACCGCAGCGCGTTGCCTGGCTCCACCGGAGGTTTCCTCAAGCGTCGCAATCTCGTGTCTTTCCAGCAGATGATCGGTGTCGATCAGCAGGATCATTCGCTTTTGTTTCTCGAGATTGGCGACGCGCGATATGATGCGCGCCTGTTCCTCAGAGAGCGAAGGTGTCGGTCCGATCGAATTGCGTGGAATCTTCAGGACTTCGGAGACCGAATCGACGATGAATCCGGTACGCACACCATCAATCGTGAACACCATGATCCGCTGGCGGTCGTTGCGCTCGATATCATCGAGATCGAACCGCGTCCGCTGATCGACTACCGGCAGTACCGCCCCCGGAGGTTCACGACACCCTTGATGAAACTAGGAGCCTTTGGCAAACGCGTCAGTGTATCGGGGACTCGTACGATCTCCTGTACGGAACCGATCGGGGCGCCGTATTCCTCGTCGGCGAGGCGGAACACCACGAACTGCTCTTCCTCCGCCAGCGCGGTCGCGCCGTCGACCTGGTCCGCAGCCATGATGTCCTCCACGTTTCCCTCTGAATCGACGTTCTCTGCCGCGCGACGAACTACCTCGTTCTCAAACAAGGCTTCCGCCGACAGCACCGAAACCAGTCGTTTGCCACCGTTCAGCCGGCAAATGCCCTGGATCTCGCCGTTGGCTTTCCCACCCCGCATCAGGCTCGGCACCGGATCGAGCATGTTGCGGTTCACGCGCAAGACTTCCTTGACCGTATCCATGACGATTCCAACCGAGGACTGGTCGGGCAGCGGCACCACCACGATCTTGTTGCGGTCATCGAGCGCAACCGCAGGCAGGCCGAACATTTCACGCAGGCTGACAAGCGGCAGCAGCCGATTGCGCAGCGTCACCACGCCAAGGACATGCGCATCGGTTTTGGGCATCCGGTTGATATGGTCGGGAACCTGGACGATCTCCTGAACGTTCTCGATCGAAAGCGCGTATTCCTGTCCGGCAACCTCGAAGCTCACAAGCTGCATTTCGTCGGTCGTCGCGGTCGCCTGTTCCACGACTGCGTCGATCTCGCCGTTACCAGCTTTCTGAGGGCCTCGATGCCCCGAGCCAGAATCGCTTTCGAAAAGCCGAACGGGGTCGAGAATCATGATCATCCCTTTCCCGTCGGCCGTCTTGATCATGCCGCGCAGAAGATCGGTATTGACCGTCGCCTCGATCGAACTAACACTTTCGATCTGATCGAGCGCCGCTGTCACAACTGCCGACATCCGGTCGACGACGAGGCCAACGGGGATGCCTTGATTGATAACGACCACGCGCGTTGCGTCGTTGTGTTCGACATTCGGGTAACGGAATATCCGCCGCAGACTGGTGACGGACATTACTGTGCCGCGCAGATTCGCCAGACCTTCTAGGCTTTCGTGACTGAGGGGCACCTGAATGATCTCAGGCATCCGAATAATTTCCTGCACTTCGGCGAGCGGGACCGCGAAGATGCCGTCGTCGATGTGGAAGGTGACGTACTGCCGGTTTTCGCCGGTTGAGTTGACGTGTTGCCGGTTGTCTCCGGCCGGTTCATCCACCGGAGACAGTGGCGGGGCGTCGATCAGGTCTGATTCCATATTCACGAGCGTAACCTTTCCAATTAATCTCGTGAGTTCTGGAGTTCGTCGGCGAGCGAGGCTATTTCCTCGACTGCGACCGCCAATTCCTCGGCACCCTTCGACTGCTGTTTCGCCGCGCTTGCTGCCTCGACAGCTCCCTTGCTGGCCTGGTCTGCTGCGATAGCAATCTGCTGCGTCGCCTTCTGCGCTTCCTGTACCGCGGTCAGGATGATGTCCGCACCCTTGAGGATTTCCTCGTTGCCGCTCAGCACGATCGCCATGTCCTGCTCAACCATTGCGAGGTTAGTCGTGATGGCCTTATTGTTCTGCACTTCCACCACAGCTGCCGCGGCAATCTGCTCCAGATCGCGCCGGACCGCGACAATCTGGTCCTGGGTCGCCTTGACGACGTCCTTGATGCGGTCGGCATTCTCCGCTGATTCCCGCGCGAGGTTGCGGATGTCAGTCGAGACCACCATAAAACCCTTGCCGAACTCGCCGGCGCGGGCCGCCTCGATCGATCCGTTGATCGCCAGCATATTGGTCTGAATCGACACCGTCGTGATCGAGTCGACGATCTTGTCGATACGCCGGCTGACCTGCTCCAGCGTGGCGATGAGCTCGCCGCTCTTGTTGGTCTCTTCCAGCCCCTTGGAGACGCCCGAGATGAGTTCTTCGACCGCAGAGCGACTTGCCTTCACCAGGTCGGAGATTGTACGACCTGATTCCAGCCCGGCCTTCGCACGCTCCTGCGATAGCGCAGCGCCCTTTTCGATTTGGGAGTTGCCGGCGCTCGACTGCTGTGCGGCGGCGGCGGCCTGTTGCGATCCTTTGTTGATTTGCTCAATCGCCGCCATGATCTGGGTCGCCGAGCCGCTGATTTCCTGAACCGCGGAAGATAGCTGCTCGGCCGCGGAAGCCATTTCCTCCGCGCTTTTCGAAATGTCGGTGCTGTTCTTCAGTTCGTCGGCAAGCGTGGACAATTCTTCCGACGCGGTCTGGCTTTGGTTCAGCGCCACGTTCTGCTGATCGACCGTCTTTAAGGCCTCTTCGCAGGCCGCCGACTGCTCGGTTGCCGCCGCCGCAATCTGCTCCGAACCCTTCTGCACTTCCTTGGTGGCCAGGTCGGACTGCAGCGCCGCGCTTGCGATTTCTGTGCTTCCCGCAACGATCCCAAGCATGTCGGACCGCGCCTTTTCCAGCTGCACGGTGACGGCTTTGCCCTTCTCGGCTTCAACTCGGGCCGCCTCGGCCGCTCCGTTGATGCCGTCGGCGATGGTCTTAACTTCGCCTTGAATCTGGCCAACGAGGCCCTGGATTTCGCTGGCGCTCTTTTCGGACGTCTCAGCCAGAGCTCTTACTTCATCGGCGACTACCGCGAAGCCTTTGCCGTGCTGGCCCGCCCTGGCTGCCTCGATGGCGGCGTTGAGGGCAAGCAAGTTGGTTTGATCGGCGATGCGCGCGACCGCTTTCACGATTTCGCCAATGTCGGCTGCCTGCTTTTCAAGTTCGACGACCATTTGAACGGAAGCGAGTTGGCGGTCGGCGCCAGCACCGATATTGGCGACCGAGGCGCTGATCTGAGAGTTCAGCTCTCCGAGCAGAGCCTGCAGCGCCTCGGATTTCTGCCGCGAGATTTCGGCCTTCTCCTTCGCCTGGGTCACGCCGGTGGCGATATCGGTCACCGCGACGAGCGATTGCTGCGCGGCGCCAGATGCCTCTTCGGCGCCAGCCGCTATCTGCTCCATCGACTTGGAAAGTTCCTGCGCTGCCGAAGCGGATTCGCTGATTGCCGAAGCCATTTCCGCCGTCGCGGCTGCAACTCGCTCGGCGACCTTCTGCTGGCGCGCAAAGGTGCGGGCCCGCTTGCGCTGGACTTCAGCCTGGCCAGCACTGCGATCGGTACCGCTAGAAGTATGCCCGAATTCTTCGCGCCGGGCCGGCCCAATCTGTGCTCGCTTGGCTAAAGTCATGTTCGTTCTCCAAAGAGTCGGGTTTGCAATCACCGATCCGCAAGGACGGCGAGAGCGAGGTTTAAGTTTTCTGGCGAATCAGTCGATAAGCTCGACCCGAACATGCTGCCGCAGTTCGGCTGTTGGTGTTAAGTAATCGAGACGTAGGAATACTGGTCAATGTTGCTCACCGATCATACAATGATTGCGCGACAGGCAACGCCTCTTGTTGGGCCGTATTCTCTTCGCGTGTTTGCGCATTTCGCGTCCGTAGTAGTGACCACGCGAAGAAGGACGGCGACTCAACTCGAGCCCTGTTACGCATTAGATCCTGCGACTAGCGAATATGCGTCGGCAGGCACATGGACCGAGAGACAAACGAACGGCCGCCTCGCGCGCCACAAGCTGCCGTTCCCTCCATTGAGCTAATTTAGGCGGTTCGGGGTCGGGCTTCGAATAGGATATTGAGCCGCATTAGGCATTTATTCTGCATCATCCGATGCACAGATCTAGCGCACACGAACTGGCAACCATTCCTTCTTCTATCCCGCTGCATCCGTTTTCACGACGGCGGAAATCCTCCTCTTCCAACATACGTGCGGCCGCTCCATCAGACAGTCCGCGAGCATGATTTGGTGCTCTTTAGCCTTCCCGAATGTGATCGGTTGTTGGCAACGCTAGGGAGAGGTCGATGTCTGATAGAAAGTTTCTGACCGCCGAAGAAGTGTCTGAAAGATATCGTGGCAGTGTTTCAATTGGCACTCTTCGAAATTGGCGAGCGATGAAGGTAGGCCCAGCCTTCGTCAAAATTGGCAAGGCCGTTTTGTATCCGACGAATGAGCTTGATGCCTGGGATCGGAAGAATACGGTGACGTGCCGCGCGTCAAAAGGACTCGACGTGGATAAGGATGAAGAAGCGTGAGAATCCCAGACGAGCACACAGAACCGCTCCCAATTGCCGCCCCCTCACAGATAAATCAGCTCTCTAAAACGATTAATTTTCAATACGTTACGTGAGAGAAGAAGACTCCTGCACAATCATCCCAGCGGCGACCCGACGCCGTCACAGGCCGACGTGCAGATGACACGGTCAGTGATCGATGTCGCAAAACCGCTGGGGATCGCGGTGCACGACCACATCATCGTCGGCAAGAACGGGCATGCGAGCTTGAAGGGCCTGAAGCTGATCTGAACGCTTTGTTCTGGGTCCCCACCACGGCCCCTCATGGTGAGGAGCGTGCTCTTGCGCGCGTCTCGAACCATTAGGACCATGCAGCCATCCTTCGAGGCGCGGTCGAAGCCGACCGCTCCTCAGGATGAGGTAACCTCGATGGAACGAGCCCTAATTATTCCGCAACAATATCAGCGGATCGGCACTGTCCGGCACACGCCGCCATTGCGCGTTGTCGTCGGCCTCAAAGCGCCAGACCTCGCCGCTTGACGACATCATCTGCAACTCGCCGCGCTCCAGCCGCCACAGCGTCGGATTGAATTTGGCGACCGTGGGATCGCAGCGCGGCTTGAGGAAGACGGCAAAACTGTCCTGCGCGGCTTCGGTGTTGGTCAGGGTCAGGCCGCAGACGACGCTGCCGTTGCCGCGGACCATCGACCAGTCGCCGATCATCTGATCCATCGACTTCGCCAGCGAGCGCGCGGCCGCAAGGTTCTGCAGGATGTAGACGCCCTCGCCGCTGCGCAACCCCTCGAAGATCCCGCTCTCGACCTCGGTGAAGTCGATCACCGGCTCGCCCGCGGCGTCCTGCAGCCGCACGATATCGAGGCCCTTGATGCTCCAGCTCTTGATGGCGCCGGTGAACGGCAACGCCTTGGCGCAATCCGGTTCGAGTTCGAGCTTGAGGCCGCGCGGCACGACATCGGGCTTTATCGTCACCACACAGGTCTTGCTGCGCTCGGTGGTGGACAGTTCCCACTGCCCGATCATGCTCTTGTTCAGGCTGGCGTCCTGCGCCGGCGCTGGCGATCCGGCCAGCATGGCCGCAGTCGCCAGAACGAAACCGAAGCAGGACGCGGTGCGCATGGTCAGCGGCCCTTGACCGGAGTCTCCGGGATCGGGGTCATCGGCGCCTTGCCGGCGAACCAGGCTTTCAGATTGTCGACGACCAGCTGATCCATGGCGTTGCGCGTCACCACCGAGGCCGAGCCGACATGCGGCAGCAGCACGACGTTCTGCATGGCGCGCAGTTCGTCGGGCACCTTCGGCTCCTGCGCGAAGACATCGAGCCCGGCCGCCAGAATGGTTCCGGATTTCAACGCCGCGATCAGCGCCGGTTCGTCGATGACCGAGCCGCGCGCCACGTTGACGATGATGCCGCGCGGACCCAGCGCACTCATCACCTCGGCATTGACCAGGTTGGCGGTGGACGGCCCGCCCGGCGTGATGACGATGAGCGTGTCGACCGCCTTCGCCATCTCGATGAGGTTCGGATAGTGCTTGTAGGCAACGCCGTCCGCCGGCTTGCGCGAATGATACACCACCGGCACCAGCGAAGCGTCGAGGCGGCGGGCGATGGCCTGGCCGATGCGGCCCATGCCGACCATGCCGACCTTGCGATCGCGCAGCGAGCCGACGGTGAGCGGATAAGGCTGCGTCAGCCACAGGCCGGAGCGGACATAGCGATCCGCCTTGATGAATTCGCGTGCGGTCGCGATGAACAGGCCGAGCGCGGTGTCGGCCACTTCCTCGGTCAGCACATCCGGCGTGTTGGTGACGATGATGTTGTGGTCGGCGGCATATCTGGCGTCGATGTGGTCGTAGCCGACGCCGAAGCTGGAAACGATCTCGGCCTTCGGATAGGCCGACAGCACGGCGCTGTTGACCGGCACCTGGCCGGTGACGGCGATGCCGCGGATACGCGCGGCAACGTCCGCCGGCACCCGCTCGAGATCGTGCTGGGTTTCGGCGTTGTGCAGCACGTACTGATCGGAAAAGCCCTTGTCGACCGTGGCCTTGCTCGGCCCGTAGATCAGCAGATCGATCTTTTCCGACGAAATTCCCGTAGCCATCAATTTTCCTTTCGCAGTGCACTCTCATGCCATCGCCGCAACATCAGATGCGAGGCCAGCGCGAGGAGCATATAAATGACAATCCCTGCGGCAGAGAGCAACAGCAAGGCGGCGAACATCCGGGGAATGTTGAGCCGGTAGCTGGATTCCGAGATCCGGTAGGCAAGCCCCGAGCCGGCTCCTGCGGCGCCGGCCGCGATTTCGGCGGCGACCGCGCCGATCAGGGACAATCCGCCGGCAATACGCAATCCGCCCAGCATCAGCGGCAGCGCCGCCGGCAGCTGCAGATACAGCAGGGTCTGCATGCGCGATGCGCCGTAGAGCTGAAACAGGCCGGCCAGGTTCCGGTCCACGGAACGCAGGCCGAGCGCCGTGTTCGCCAGCACTGGAAAGAACGCCACGATCCAGGCGCACACCACGACAGCGGTCTGCTGCGGCAGGTAGATCAGCATCAGCGGCGCGATGGCGATCACCGGCGTCACCTGCAGCACGATCGCATAGGGCAGCAGCGAATATTCCAGCCACTTCGACTGGCTGAACAGCAGCGCCAGCGCCACGCCGCCGATGGCCGCGGCGATGAAGCCTTCCAACGCGGTGAGCAGCGTAACGCCGAGCGATTCCGACAGGATCGACCAGTCGGCGATCAGCGTGCGGAACACGAGCCCGGGACCGGGCAGCAGATAGGGCGGGATGCCGTTGAGACGGACCGCCAGATCCCAGGCCGCAATGCCGGCCAGCAGGACGACGACCGGCAGAACGATCTGAGCCCAGCGACCACGGCCGTTGCGCGCAACCTCGGACTCGATCGACAGATCCGGCACCTTTTCCAGCGCGCTCATGCGCCACTCCCGGCGTCACCGGCCTCAGCCAGTGCCAGCGAGACATCGCGGCAACGGGTGGCATAGGCAACCGAGGTGCGGAAATCGTCGTCGCGCAGCTCCGGCGCCTCGATGGGGAATTGCGCGCTGACGCGGCCGGGGCGCTGGCTCATCACGATCACCCGCTGCGACAGATAGACCGCCTCGAACACCGAATGGGTGACGAAGATGACGGTCTTGCGCAATTGACGCCACAGCGCCAGCAGGTCGTTGTTGAGCTTGAAGCGGGTGATCTCGTCGAGCGCAGCGAAGGGCTCGTCCATCAGCAGGATATCGGGATCGGTGACCAGCGCCCGCGCCAGTGACACCCGCATCTTCATGCCACCGGACAATTCGCGCGGAAAGGCGTCGGCGAATTCGCCGAGACCGACCTGCGCCAGCGCGGCGTCGACGCGCCGATCGGATGCTCCCCGCGGCTCACGAGCCAGCTTCAGCGGCAGCCGGACATTGTCGCGCACGCTGCTCCACGGCATCAGGGTCGGCTCCTGAAACACGAAACCGATGGCGTGGCCGGTGGCGCGGGTCGACACCTGCACCGTGCCCGCGGTCGGCGCCGACAGGCCGGCGATGAGTCGTAACGCGGTGGACTTTCCGCAGCCCGACGATCCCAGCAGCGAAACGAATTCACCGCTGCGGACATCGAGGTCGAGCGGGCCGAGTGCCCGGAGTCCATTGTCATAGACCTTGGTGACGCCACGCAGGCTCACCGACACGCCTGCCGGCGCGGCTGCGGGGAGATCTGGCAAAGCGGGACCGGTCACGGCGTTATTTCTTCGACCGCAGATCCAGGCCCACGCCCTTGTTGACGAACTGCAGCGTGTAGGCCTTGCGGAAATCGATATCCCGCTTGACCACACCGGCGCGCGACATCTTGTCGAAGAAGCTGGCGACGCGGGCTTCGGACATGGCGCCGATGCCGTCGCGCAGGCTGTCGCCGGAATCCACGATGCCATATTCCTTCATCTTGGCGACCGAATTGGCCAGCACGTCGTCGGTCATTTCCGGATTGAGCTTCTTGATCAGGTCGTTGGCCGGCTTGTTGTTGCCGTAGAGATAATTGTACCAGCCGATGATCGAGGCATCGACGAAGCGCTGCACCAGGTCGGGCTTCTTGTCGATCAGGTCGCGCCGGGTCTCGATCAGCGTGGAATAACCATCGAAGCCATAATCCGCGAGCAGGATCAGCGTCGGCTTGAAGCCGGCCTGCTTCTCCACCACGAAAGGCTCGGAGGTGACATAGCCCTGCATGGCGCTGTTTTTGTCGGCCAGGAACGGCTGCGCGTTGAAGGTGTAGGGCTTGACCTTGTTGTCGCTGAACCCGAATTCGTTCTTCATCCACTGGAAGTAGCCGGCGACTCCTCCTTGGAGATGAAGATGGTCAGCGGCTTGAGGTCTTCGAGCTTGGTCACCTTGGGATTGGGATGCACCAGGAATACCTGCGGGTCCCGCTGGAAAATCGCAGCGACAGTGACCAGCGGCACGTTGTTGGTGACCGCGTCGAACGACTTCAGGGTGTTGGCGCTCATGTAGAAATCGAGCTTGCCGGCCACCAGCAGGATGCCGTTGTTGATGTTCGGCCCCCCGGCACGATGGTCACGTCGAGCCCGTAGCTCTTGTAGGTTCCGTCAGCGACGGCCTGAAAGAAGCCGCCATGCTCCGCCTCGGCGACCCAGTTGGTGCCGAACGTCACCTTGTCGAGCGTTTCTGCGTGCGCCGGCGCGGCCAGCATGGCCAGCGCGCCAAATGTTAACGCTCGCAGCAGACAAAGCGGGCTCATGATTGGACTCCGTTGATCGTTTTGGCCCATGATGAAGCCAGCCGGGTGGTACAGGCCCCGGGCCGAATTGACCACCCACGGTGGGAAACCGCGACAAATTACCCTGCGAATTCAGCCAAAGAAACATTTCGTGCGATGACTTCTGACGTTCCCTCCCGCGACTGGACCGGGATCCACTGGCCCGACATGGCAGCCACCGACACGGCGCAATGGATCGCCGTGCTGCCGCTGGCTGCCACCGAACAGCACGGTCCGCATTTACCGGTGGGCACCGACGTCCTGATCGCCGAGGCCTATCTCGCCCGTGTTCGCAGCCTGCTGCCGGCCGCCCTGCCCGCCACCTTCCTGCCGCTGCAGCCGGTCGGCATTTCCACCGAACACCTGGCGTTTCCGGGCACGCTCACGCTGACCACCGAGACGGCGCTGCAAGGCTGGATGGCCATCGGCGAAAGCCTCGCCCGAGCCGGCATCAGAAAGCTCGTGATGGTCACCAGCCATGGCGGCAACAGCGCGGCGATGACGCTGGTGGCGCAGGATCTGCGTGCCCGCCACGGCATGCTCGCGGTAACCACCGGATGGAATCGCTTCGGCGCGCCGGACGGCCTGTTCACCGCCGACGAGCTGCGCCACGGCATTCACGGCGGCGCGGTGGAGACATCGATCATGCTGGCGGCGTATCCGCAGCATGTGCGTCGAGACAAGATCGCAGATTTCCCCGCCGCGACTGCGTCCATGGACAAGGATTTTCGCTGGCTGTCCGCGCATCGCCCGGCACCGTTCGCCTGGCAGACCGAGGATTTGCATGTGAGCGGCGCGGTGGGCGATGCCACCCAGGCCTCGGCGGAAAAGGGCGAGGCGCTGCTCGACCATGGCGCGCGCGCCTTCTGCGAATTGCTGGCCGATGTCGGCCGCTTCGATCTGGCGGCGTTGGCAAACAGGCCCGACGCAGGCCGGTAGCACTGCGGCAACTGTTTCGTGCCGCGCGCGGATCGCACCACGACGACACGCGGCTGAAACCAAATTTCCATGATGCAGTTTCGAACCCGCTCCGGAAACGCTTCGACCAACTGTCATGCGGACCACGATGGCCGCTTCAACAGGATGGAGTTTCCCATGTCGATCAAGTCCAAGCTTGCTGCTCTCGCCCTCGCCGCGCTCGCTGTCACCGGTACCGTCGCGTCGTCCACACAACAGGCCCAGGCCAAGGGTCCCGGCGTTGGTTTCGGCGTCGCCGCCGGCGTGCTCGGTGCGGTTGCCGTCGGCAGCGCCATCGCCGCCAGCGAGACCGGCTACTACGGTTACGGCAATGGCTACGCCTATCGCCGCTGCGGCTGGGTCCGTCAGTTCGATGCCTACGGTAATTATGTCGGCCGCGTCCGCACCTGCAACTACTGAGCCCTGATCTGATCGATGTGGATTCGCGTCCGGCACGGGCGCCTCATCCACCCCGTGTCGCACCGACCCGCCCGGTTGTCCCCCCGGGCGGGTCATCTTTTGACCACCGTCTCTCGCCCGGGTCCTTGCGAGCCGATTGTGACCCAACCGTCACACTCGCATGCCATTCAGGAGCATAGACGCAATTGCTTGTTGCTCTTGCGAATTAGTTGCATTTATATTTGGGCATGGTCGCGAGACACTGGTTGGGTTCCGCCGGCGTTTGAGGCAATTGTGCGATGCGGCAAGCCAGACGGACCGCGCGTGCTCTCATTCGTTGCGCGGACCAAGCGCGACGCCACTGGCCCGACCGACGTTCGGGACAGGCAAAATCGGAAATGACACAGGCATGAGCCCTTTCGACCCCCTGGATCCGTTCATGAAGCGCCTCTGGATTGGATGCGCGCTCAGCGCGGTCGTGTTCAGCGGCTCGGCAGGGGCCGCAGACGTCGCGCCTGGAATGCCCGTCAAGGCGCCCCGGCTGCAGCCGATCGTGGACTGGACCGGATTCTACCTCGGCGCCCATGCCGGCTATGGCCGCGGTAACGCCAACGCGACCTTGCGCGATCCGGCTGCCACAGGCGTCAGCAACGGCTTCGGCGGACCGGTCGGCGGCCTGCAGGCCGGTTATAACCTTCAGTTGCCATCCGGGGTGCTGCTCGGCCTCGAGACCGACGTGACGTTTCCCAATTATATCGACGGCAATTCCATCGCCGCAAACGTGGGCTCTGCGAATTCGCAGATTCTCGATCAGGTCGATTTCTCCGGCACCCTGCGTGGACGGCTCGGCATGGTTGCCGGCCCGTGGCTGACCTATGCGACCGGCGGACTGGCCTTCATCGGCGAGCGCTTTGTCAACACGCCGACAGTCGGCGACCGGGAAAAACAGGTCAACATGCGGCTCGGCTGGGCGGCGGGCGCCGGCGTCGAATATGCGTTCTCTCCGCATTGGACGGCGCGCGTCGAATATCTCTACAGTCGTTTTGGCGACGCCAATGTGCAGTTCGCATCCGGCGCGCAGTATCAGTCCGCGACAGATTTCCAGATGCTCCGCGTCGGGCTCAACCGCAAGATCGACTGGTCGCCCGGCAGTCTGCCGAAGCTGGCCGGCATCACCGACCCGGAATCCAACCGCTGGGAAATTCACGGCCAGACGACCTATCTGGGCCAGGGCTACCCGTCGTTCCGCGCGCCCTACACCGGCACCAACAGCTTCACGCCAGCCTCGCAGTACCAGGCGACCTGGAGCAACAGCCTGTTCCTCAATGCGCGGCTCTGGGAGGGCGGCGAGGTCTACTACAATCCCGAATTGCTGCAGGGATTTGGACTCAACAACACCGTTGGCGCCGCCGGTTTTCCCAACGGCGAGGCGCAAAAATCGAACTTCCCCTATCCGCACTACAACACCTCGCGGCTGATCCTGCGCCAGACTTGGGGATTCGGCGGCGAGCAGGAAGAACTCGCCAGCGGCCCGACCCAGCTAGGCGGCAAGGTCGATGTCAACAGGCTGACCGTGCAGGCCGGCAAATTTGCAGTCATGGATATTTTCGATGGCAATTCCTACGCCAAGGACACCCGCAAGGATTTCATGAACTGGTCGATGTGGGCGCCCGGCGCCTTCGACTATTCCGCCGACAAGGTCGGCCTGACCTATGGCGCCACCGCCGAATTGAACCAGAAGCAATGGGCCTTGCGCGCGGGCTATTTCCTGATGGGTGACGTCTCCAACTCGAACAACTTCGACACCAAGATTCTGCAACGTGGCAGCTATGTGCTCGAACTGGAAACACGCTACACGCTCTTCTCGCAGCCCGGAAAACTCCGGACGATCGCCTGGCTGAACAGCGCGTTTTCAGGCAGCTATCGCGATACGCTGAACAATCGCGCATTCAATCTCGACATTGCACAGACCCGACAGGGCCGCATCAAGTATGGCTACGTCGTCAGCCTCGAGCAGGCGCTTGACGACGACGTCGGCCTGTTCGCGCGCTGGAGCTGGAACGACGGCAAGACCGAGATCATGGCCTTCACCGACATTGATTCCAGCCTGTCGCTCGGCACGTCGATCAAGGGCACGCGCTGGGGTCGGCCCGACGACGTCGTCGGCATCGGCGGCGCCATCAACGGACTGTCCAACGATCATCGCGATTTCATCGCGGCCGGCGGATTGGGCGTCCTGATCGGCGATGGCCAGTTGAACTACCGCCGCGAACGCGTGCTCGAGACCTACTATGCCTACGCGCTCAACAAGCAGCTGACTCTGACCGCCGACTACCAGCTGATCACCAATCCCGCCTACAATGCCGACCGCGGTCCTGTGTCGGTGTTTTCGGGACGGCTGCACGGCGAGTTCTGATCGCTGTCATTGCGGGCGCGCTGGGCGGCGTCAGCCGCACGCGCCCCGGAACGACAGTCTAGCTCACCGCCGCAAACGTCTCGGCGCTGGCCATATTCCACGCTTCGCGAAAGCGGGCGTCGCCGGTGCCGTCGATCAACTCGCCCGGCCGCAGCGATGGATAAAGCCGCGTGAACGAATGCACGTCGCTGCCGGAATCGCGATGCGAGAAATGGATCGGCCGGATGTCCTGCGGGTGATCGAGGCCGGCGGCGGCGATCAGTTCGGCCAGCGCATGCAAGGTCGCCTGGTGATAGTTATGCACGCGGTCGGTCTTTTGAGGCACCACCAGCGCGCGGGCTCGGGTCGGATCCTGCGTGGTGACACCGGTCGGGCAGCGATCGGTGTGGCAGCTCAGCGACTGGATGCAGCCCAGAGAGAACATGAAGCCGCGCGCCGAATTGCACCAGTCGGCGCCGATCGCCATGGCCCGGGCAACATCGAAGGCGGTGGCAATCTTGCCGGAGGCACCGATCTTGATACGGTCACGAGCGTTGATGCCGACCAACGCGTTATGGACGAAATTGACGCCCTCGCGCATCGGCATGCCCAGATGATCCATGAACTCCAGCGGCGCGGCACCGGTGCCGCCCTCGTTGCCGTCGACGACGATGAAATCCGGATAGATCCCGGTCTGCAGCATCGCCTTGCAGATGGCCAGAAACTCCCAGGGATGGCCGATACACAGCTTGAAGCCAGCCGGCTTGCCGCCGGACAACCGCCGCATCTCGCCGATGAACTCCATCATGCCGACCGGGGTCGAGAAGGCTTTGTGGTAGGCCGGGGAGATGCAGTCCTCGCCCATGCCGACGCCGCGAATGCGGGAAATTTCCTCGGACACCTTGGCCGCCGGCAACACGCCGCCATGGCCGGGCTTGGCCCCTGGCTGACCTTGAGCTCGACCATCTTGATCTGATCGCTCGCCGCGACCTTCGCGAATTTCTCCGCATTGAACGAGCCGTCAGGATTGCGGCAACCGAAATAGCCGGAGCCGATCTCCCAGATCAGATCGCCGCCCATCTCCTCATGATACGGACTGACGCCGCCTTCGCCGGTATCGTGAGCGAAGCCGCCCTTTCTGGCGCCGGCGTTCAAAGCGCGAATGGCATTGGGACTGAGCGCGCCGAAGCTCATGGCGGAAATGTTGAACACCGACGCGGAATAAGGTCTGGCGCAGTCCGGTCCGCCGACGTTGATGCGGAACGCTTCGCTGGCGTGCGGCCTGGGTGCCACCGAATGGTGCATCCACTCATAGCCCTGCTCGTAGACGTTCTTCTGCGTTCCGAACGGACGCTTGTCGAGGACCATCTTGGCACGCTGGTAGACGACGGCGCGGGTGTCGCGGCTGAACGGCATGCCGTCTTTTTCACTCTCGAAGAAGTACTGCCGCATCTCCGGCCGGATCTCCTCGAGCAGGAAGCGCAGATGCGCGGCAATCGGATAGTTGCGCAGCACCGCATGATCCTTCTGCACGAGATCGCGGATACCGAGCGCAGTCAGCCCGGCAAACACCAAAGTCGGGATCAGCACCAGGTCGAACACCTTGTGGTCGGACAGCGCGATGCCGATCAGGAGCACCGTCACCACGCTGCAAATCGTCAGAACGATGAAGCGCGGCGAGAAGGGGAGCATCAACGTTTCCATAAGACCCATCCGTGACATCATTTGCGCAGCGATTACGGCCGCGGGCGATCAATTGTTACACTGCTTGGGTCAGGATACCGACCGCAGGAAGTGACAATCAATTGATCCTTACAGGGATTGCCCACTCCCGCGAATGACAAAACCCGCGCCAGGGCGCGGGTTTTGCGGTGCAGTGCAATCATGTCTCGCGGAAGATCAGCGCTCGACGAAAGCCTTCTCGATGACGAAATGGCCGGGCGTATTGTGGCTGCCTTCGGTGAAATCGCGCGTTTCCAGCAGCACCTTGAGGTCCTCCAGCATATGCGGGCTGCCGCACATCATGATGCGGTCGGTCGCGATGTCCAGCGGCGGCATGCCGCTGTCGTTGAACAGCTGCTCCGATGTAATCAGGTCGGTGATCCGGCCGCGGTTGCGGAACGGCTCGCGCGTCACGGTAGGATAGTAGATGAACTTGTCCTTCATCAGCTCGCCGAACAGTTCGTCCTTGGCCAGTTTGTCGACCAGTCGTTCGCCATAGGCGAGTTCCGAGACTTGCCGGCAGCCGTGCACCAGCACGACGGTCTCGAAGCGCTCGTAGATGTCGGGATCCTTGATCAGGCTCGCGAACGGCGCGAGGCCGGTGCCGGTGGACAGCAGCAGCAGACGCTTGCCGGGCAGCAGGTTGTCGGCAACCAGGGTGCCTGTCGCCTTGCGGCCGACCAGGATCTTGTCGCCTTCCTTGATCTTCTGCAGCCGCGAGGTCAGCGGACCGTCGGCGACCTTGATGCTGAAGAACTCCAGCTCTTCCTCATGGTTGGCGCTCGCCATGCTGTAGGCGCGCAGCAACGGGCGGCCGTCGACCTCGAGGCCGATCATGGCAAACTGCCCGTTCTGGAAGCGGAAACTTGGGCTGCGGGTGGCGGTGAAGCTGAAAAGCGTATCCGTCCAATGCTGGACAGACAGAATCGTCTCTTGATTGAACGCGCTCATGAGATTGATTTTCCACTGCGTATCTTTTGTGGAACAAAGCTGTCGTTCCACGCCCTAAAAGGTCAAGAAACCGTTGCAGTAATTGAAGAATTCGGCATCTCGCACTTGCGTAACGGGACAATTAGTCAAACTTCGCCGGCGGCGCAATTGCGGATTCGGACTCGCGGGCGGAATAATTCCAAAAGCAGGTAACCCATGCGATGGGCGCAGGGCGACAGCGAATTAACTTGCGTCGTGAAGGCACAAATCGGCATTAAATTTCGCAGCGTTCCGCTGTGGAAGCGGCTTCGGCGATCCGGTAATGTGTCCGGCCATCCGACAAAGCAGACCGAGCGGCCCGCAGGGGATCGCCAAACCGGTGCCCGATGCCAAGCCTGCAGAAATTCCGGGCCGGAAAACCCGCCTTCTACCCCGACCAGACGATCTATGCCGAATTTGCCTGCGCCACGTTCGGATTGAGGTTCGAGGAGCTCGACAAGGGTACGGGACTGGTCTTCCGCGTCAGCTCGGCCGGCGACAGCGTGTGCTTCAGCGCCGGGCGCGGCTCGTTCTATCCGCAGAATTCCGCCACGGCAGCGACGCTTGCGGGCGACAAATACTTCGCCCAGGTGGCCCTCGACCGCGCCGGACTGCCGACGCTCGGCGGGCAGTATTTCTTCCTGCATGAGCGCCACCGCGCGCATCGCCCGCCCGGCCACGAGCGCGCCGATGTCGTCGCCTGTTTCCGACAGCTCGGCGGCGTCGCCTTCCTCAAGCCGCTGGCCGGATCGCGCGGCGATTTTGCGCAGACGATCGACACCGAGAGCGGCCTCGCGGACTACCTGGACGAGGTCGCGCGCTACTACGATGCGGTGCTGTTGCAGCCGGTCGTGTCAGGACGCGAATACCGGATCTTCGTGCTGGACGACCGGATCCTCTATTCGGCGCGAAAGCTGCCGCCATCGCTGGTGGGCGACGGGACGCACGCCATCTCCGAACTGCTCGCCGACCACGATATCGCCCTGCAATCCCGTGGCCTCTCACCGGTCACGCTGGGGCAGCCAGAGTCCGGCGACAGCGATGTCGTGCTGCCGGCGGGCTCCCGGCGCGACATTCCCGGCCGCATGAATCGCAGTGCCGGCGGATCCATGCTATTCGAAGCGCCCGGCGCGGAACGTGCCGCCTTTGCCCTGGCGACACAGGCCGTCCGCGCGCTCGGCCTGCGCGCCGCAGCCGTGGACATGTTCACCGATGTCGCGGGCGAGGCCGACAACATCAGGATCATCGAAGTGAATGCCAATCCGTCGATCCGGTTTCTCGAGGACAGCGATCGCGCCGACCTGATCCTGGCGATCTGGCAGCATACCTTTGCTGCGACGGGCCTGCTCGGTGTTTAACCTGCCGAAATACGGCGCGGGCATCTGCCTGTCGCGCCTCGCCGCGCTGCTGGCCGCGCTGTGCGTCGACCGCGAACGCCTGCGGCAACGCTCCGTGGTGGTGACCGGCTCCAATGGCAAAGGCAGCACCGCGGCCTTCACCGCCAGCATCGGGCACGCCGGCGGCCTGCGCACCGGGCTGTTCACATCGCCGCATCTCATACGCTTTAATGAACGTTTCCAGATCGACGGCGTCGCCATCGGCGACGATGAGCTGGCCGCGCTGATGCTGAGAGTCGCCACCGCCATCGTCGATCTCGGCCGCAGCGGGCTGCACGAAACGTTCGGCGCCTTCGAAGCGCAATTCGCACTGGCCTGCCTGTACTTCCAGGAGAGCGACTGCGACTTCGCGGTGTTCGAGGCCGGCATTGGCGGCCGCTACGATCCGGTGCGCCTGGTCGGCGCGACCGTCACCTGCGTGACCTCGGTGGATTACGAACACGTCGACCTGCTCGGCCATTCGCTGGAGCTGATCGCCTCCGACAAGAGCGATGCCTGTGCCGCCGGTGGCACTATCGTCTATGGCGAGAACTGCCGCCCGCTGCAGCGGCACCTCGGCGAATATCTTCGCCATCGCGAGGTCACCCCGATCTACGTGCGCGAGCAGATCGCGATCCGCAACGAGGCGATGTCGGCGACGCGGCAGCAGTTCGACCTGTCGTTCCGCGGCCACCGCATCCACGGGCTCGAGATGAGCGTGCTCGGCGACTTCCAGTTCAACAACGCCGCCATTGCCGCCGCGCTTTTCCTGCTGTGGTCGAAGCGGATGCATCCGGCGAACGCCGACGAGACCGTCGACGCTGCCATCGCTGCGGGTTTGCGCACGGCGCGCTGGCCGGGGCGGCTGGAAGTGGTGCAGGCCGATCCGCTGACGGTGATCGACGTCGGCCACACGCCGGATGGCGTGGCGCAGGCGCTGAAGAGCCTGCGGGCCATCCATGGCGACGAGCGCTGGCTTCTCGTGCTGGGCGTGTCCGGCGACAAGAGCGTCGATGACATCGCGCAGCAGCTGGCGCCGCATTTCGACACCATCGTCTGCACCCGCGCCTATCACAAGGGCGCCGCTGTGCAACTGATCGCGGCTGCGGCGGAGCGCGCTTATCCGCAGGCGACGCTGCATGTCGCCGCCACCATCGAGGACGCGATCGAGATCAGCCAGCGACTGGCGCGCCGGTTGAACCGAAAAATCTATGTCGCCGGCGGGCTGTTCGTGGCGATCGAATACCTTACCGTGCTGCGCGGCGGCCGCGCCGAGGATTTGAAGTTCTTCTGACTGAAAACCTGCTTGTCGGGCAAAACCGACAGTCGACAATGGAGAGACGCCATGACCGCCACAACCAATCGCCAGGTACTGCTGGTCGAGAAGCCCACCGGCAAGCTCGGGCCTGAACACTTCAAGATGTCGGAGAGCGCCATTCCCGAGCCGAAGGACGGCGAGGCCCTGCTGCGCGTGCGTTACATCTCGCTCGACGCCGCCAACCGGGCGTGGATGCATGGCGCGACCTATCGCGCGGCGGTGGAGACCAATACGGTAATGGCCGGCGGCGGCATCGCCGAGGTCATCTCGTCGAAGGCGCCGGGGCTTGTCGCCGGCGATATCGTGTTCGGCGATACCGGCTGGCAGAACTTTGCCGCGGTGCCGGCCAAGCAGCTCAGCAAGATGCCGAAACTAGAACCGATGACCCATCTGCTCAGCGTCTACGGCATCGCCGGACTGACCGCCTATTTCGGCCTGCTCGATGTCGGCAAGCCGAAGGCCGGCGAGACCGTGGTGGTCTCCGCGGCCGCCGGCTCGGTCGGCTCCATCGTCGGCCAGATCGCCAAGATCAAGGGCTGCCGCGTGGTCGGCATCGCCGGCGGCAAGGACAAGTGTCACTGGCTGACGTCGGAACTCGGCTTCGACGCCGCGGTCGACTACAAGGACGGCAACCTGTTCAAGGCGCTGAAGGCCGCGGCGCCCGACGGCATCGACGTGTACTTCGACAATGTCGGCGGCGAGATCCTCGAAGCCTGCCTGGCGCAAATGAACCTGCGCGGGCGCATCAGCTGCTGCGGCGCCATCTCGCAATATGACGGCGCGCCGCAGGCCACGGCCCGCGCGGCGTGCCCGGGCTGATCGTCGTGAAGCGCCTGATCATGCAGGGCTTCATCGTGATGGACTATATGAACCAGCGCGACGCCGCTTTGGCCGAGTTGCAGTCCTGGGTCGCCGCGGGACAACTCAAGGTCCAGGAGGATGTCATCGACGGCCTGGAAAACACGCCGGCGGCGCTGATCGGATTGCTCGCCGGCGAGAACCGCGGCAAGCGCATGATCCGGGTGTAAGGGCGGCGCGACCGGGCTCACGTTCCCCGGACGCGGTGCAACGCGCCGCCTTCTGGCGGCGTGGTGCGCCGCAGATCCGGAGCCCAGCTTGGTGACATCAAGAAGCTGGGCCGGATCTGCGCAGCAGCGTTTCGGACGATGCTGCGCATCGTCGCTCACGCCGCAGCGCGTCCGGGACACGTGCCTTGGCTTTCCTGATTCAACTGTCAAACAGCCAAGCAACGACAATCCCGCGACGCCTCCGCGTCCGGGCTGTGCTGCATTCCCTTGCCCTCCGAATCGAGAGGGCGCGCGGAACGCCGGGTGCCCGATGCACCCATGGGCTTGTGCGCAAAGTGTAGTAAGCGCACAAGGCTTGCCACGGTCACACCGGGATCAACCCGGCGTTCCGCGCGCAGTGGTGTTAACGGTCTATGTCGTGCTCTCCCCGGCGGCCGACACGGTTTCTCGTCGCCGTCGCTTCCGGTTGAGGGTGTTCCACGGACGGGTTGCCGCGGACTCTCCACCGGGCTTGGTGCTCACGCGGGGCACCAGGACCACACGCCTTCGCCGTCCGCGCAGCGCTGTCGTCTGCGCTTCCTCCGGTTCTCACTGGCCATTCTGGCGAGCCCTGAACCGAAGTCCGCGCCTGACGCTGCCGCGTCCACCGCACCCCGCCCCGCGAACCTGACGATCGCGAGTCGCCTCTCTCGGTGGGGCGGGATGCAATGGATTATAAACCTAAACTGATGATCGTCTATAGAGTCTAGGAAAAAATATCGCAGTCCGAGTTCGGTCTGTTCCCCGGACGCGGTGCACTGCGTCGCGCTTGCGGCGTGGTGCGCCGCAGATCCCACAGCTTGTTGATATCAAGCAAGCTGGGTCCCGGGTCTGCGCAGCAGCACTGCCGGCAATGCTACGCATTGCCGGCAGTGCTGCGCGCCCGGGAAACGATCAACATCAGGATCGTGCCCGAGACACGAGACCTACGGCATCTTCGCCGATGCCGCGCGCTGGCTCGCCACCGCGCTGGCCGGAACGGCGGTTGCCGCATTGCCCCAGCTGTTGCGGATGTAGGTCAGCGCCGCGGCAAGCTGGGCGTCGTTGAGACGCCAGTCGAACGCCGGCATCGCCGGTCCGGTCGGGGCGCCCGCCGTGGCGACGGCGCGGCTGCCGGTCAGCACCACATGGGCCAGCGTGGTGGGATCGTCGGACTGCACCAGCGCGCTGCCGGCCAGCTTCGGGAACAGCAGCGTCTCGCCCATGCCGTTGTCCTTGTGGCAGGCGGCGCAGTTGTCCTTGTAGATCGCCGCGCCGGCAACCATCGCATTGCTGCTGGCCGCGACCGGCGCCGGCTTCGCCGCACCGGCAGGCGCGCCGGAGTCCTTCAGATAGGTGGCGATCGCTGCGATATCCGCGTCGGCCATCTGCGAGGTGGAATGCGTCACCGCTTCCGACATCGGACCGGAGGCCAGCGTCCAGTCATTGGCGCCGGTCTTGAGATATTGCACCAGTTCCTGCTTGGACCATTTGCCGATGCCCTTGTGAGTGTCGGGTGTGATGTTCGGCGCGAACCAGCCCTGCAACGTTCCGCCGGCCAGCGGCGCCGAGGTCTTGTCGCCGCCGAGCAGCGTCTTCGCCGTATGGCAGGTGCCGCAATGGGCCGGCCCCTGCACGATATAGGCGCCGCGATTCCATTCGTCCGACCTCGCGGGATCGGGCTGGTAGCGGCCCGGAATGAAGTTGATCCAGTTCCACACCGCCATGACGAGACGGATGTTGAACGGAAACGGCAACTGGTTGGCGACGACTTCATTGCGCACCGGCGTAATGGTCTTGAAGTAGGACCGCAGCGCCCGCACGTCGTCCTCGGTCATTTTCGTATAGGCGGGATAGGGCATCGCCGGATACAGCCGCCTGCCGTTGTGGCTGCGGCCTTCCTGCAGCGCCGAGACGAATTCGTCATCGGTGAGATTGCCGATGCCGGTCTCGCGGTCCGGCGTGATGTTCGGCGGCGCCAGCTTGCCGAACGGGGTTTCCAGCGCGAGGCCGCCGGCGAACGGCGCGCCGCCCGGCGCGGTGTGGCAGCCGATGCAGTCGCCGAGCACCGCGAGGTTGCGACCGCGCTCGATGCGCTCGAAGCTCTGGGGATCCTGCGCCAGGGCCGGACCGGTGAACGAGACGAGAAGCGCCGCAGCGGCGAAAGAACGGTTCATCGCGCGCATCCTAAACCAGCGGACCGGGATTCTTGAGATAGCGATCCTTGATGGCATCCGCCGTCCAGTAGGCCAGCGCGCCGACCGTGCCGGTCGGGTTGTAGCCGTGGTTCTGCGGAAACACCGAGGCGCCGCCGGGCACGAACACGTTGTGCACGTCCCAGCTCTGGCAGTAGCGATTGACCACCGAGGTCGCGGGATCGGCGCCCATCACCGTGCCGCCGGTGTTGTGGGTGGTCTGGTAGATCGTCGAATTCCACGGCCCCTTGCGCGGGTTGGCGGTCATCTCCACCGGATCGAGCGCCTTGGCGATTTCGGCGAGCCGATCGGTGAGAAACTGCGACATCTTGATTTCGTTGTCCTTGAAATCGAACGTCATGCGCAGCAGCGGCCGGCCGAAGCGATCGTTGTAGGTGGGATCGAGATCGAGGTAGCAGTCGCGGTAGCTGTAGGAGCTGCCGTGGGTCGAGATGCCGTAGGCGCTGTCGTAGGTTTCCGCCGCGGCCTTCTTCCACTGCGCGCCCCATTTCGGCGTGCCTTTCGGCACCGGCATGGTGGTGATCGGTCGCGCACCGGTCTGGCCCGAGCCCATATAGCCGCCACCGAAGAAGCCGAGATCCTTGTGGTCGAAATTGTCGCCGTTGAACTCGTCGATCATCATGCCGCCGGAGCCGGTGGCGATGAAGTTGTTGAGGATCTTGTCCTTGAGGATCATCGAGACGCCGGACGTGGTCTGGTAGGCGTAGTTGCGACCGACCACGCCCTTGCCTGTGACGGGGTCGTAAGGCGTGCCGATGCCCGACAGCAGCATCAGCCGCACGTTGAACAGCGAGAACGCGCAGACCAGCACGATGTCGGCGGGCTGCTCCCATTCCTCGCCGGAGGTGTCGACGTACGTCACGCCGGTGGCCTTCTTGCCGGTCGAGTCCAGGTTGATCTTCGTGACCTCGGATTCGGTCTGCGCGGAGAAATTCGGCATCCGCATCAAGGCCGGCAACACGCAGACCTGCGGGCTGGCCTTGGAATAGTTGCCGCAGCCGAAGCGCTCGCAGAACCCGCAATAGGTGCACTGCCCCATCTTGACGCCGAGCGGATTGAGATAGGCCTTGCTGATATTGCCCGACGGTCGCGGAAACGGCTTGTAGCCGAGCTTGGTCGCGGCCTCGGCGAACAATGTGGAGCCGTAATTCTGCTTCAGCGGCGGGGTCGGATATTCGGAACTGCGCCAGCCCTCGAACGGATTGCCGCCGGGCTGGATCTGGCCCTTGAGATTGCCGGCCTTGCCGGAGATGCCGGCCAGCTTTTCGAAGCGATCGTAATACGGCTCCAGCTCGTCATAGGTGACGGGCCAGTCCTGGATGGTCATGTCGGCCGGGATCTTGTCGGCGCCGTAGCGCTCTTCGAGATGGCTGCGCAGGTTGAAATCGTTGGGCAGGAAGCGCCAGGTCTGGCCGTTCCAGTGCACGCCGGCGCCGCCGACGCCGTTGCCCGGCAGGAAGCCGGAGAAGCTGCGGATCGGCAGCGCGGTCTGCTTCATGTTGTTGCGAACGGTCAGGGTCTCCTGATCCGGGCGCAGGAACAGGTCGAGACGCACACCATAACGCAGTTCGTCCTGGGCATAGCCGGGCGGGAAGTCGGTGGCGGTGTCGCGCCACGGGCCGCGCTCGATGGCCACCACGTCGAGGCCGGCCTTGGCCATTTCATAAGCGAGAATCGATCCGGTCCAGCCGAGACCGACGATCACCACATCTTTGCGGGGAAGCTTGCGCGCCATCTTATTCTTTCACTGTCCAGTCGGATCGGCCCATGATGCCGACGGGCGGCAGCGGATATTTCTCGTTGTGACGTCCGACCCAGTCGCGGTAGTCGTAACGCGCGCCGGGGAAGCCGACGAGCTTCCAGCCGGCCATGTCCTTGTTGCCGCCATAGATGGGATCGGCGAAGAAACCCTCCTGGGTGTTCTTCAGCAGCAGCGCGAAGAAGCCGGCGCTGTTGACCGGCTTGAGATCGATCTTGCCGGTTTCGAGACCCGACAGCACCTTGTCCTGATCGTCCGGCGCCAGATCGCGAAAAGTCTTTCCGGAAAAATTCGCCTTGATGTAGTCGGCCAACGCCTTCAGCCCGGCGCGGTAGCGCACCGCGGGCATTTCCGGCGACTGATAGCCCTGCCCGGCGACACCCGGCATGAACGGCGGCCGCAGATAGAGACCGGCGCCGACGCCGTAGGGACCGGCGAGCTGGCGATCGATGAACACCGCGCAGCCGGACTCCTTGCCGCCGGGACCACGCTCGTCCGGCGGGATCAGGCGATCGACTGCGGCTTCGATGGTCGCCGCTTCGTCTGCCGTGAAGAACATCCACGGACCCGGCCGCACCGGAATCGGCGGCGTCGCGGTGCCCGGCTCCCAAGGCAAACCTTGCGCGATGGTGCGGGCCCGGGCGGTCGTCGCGCCGGCGACGAGCAAGGCCGCCGTGGAGACCAGCAGCGATCGTCGCGACAGGGCCGAGGCGAGAGGGCGATCGTTCATTCACTGAATTCCAGATTGGAGGCTTTCCAAGCTTTGGACGCGTTGCGACGGTCAGTCAATTCGCAGTGCGAACGCGCATGGCTCCTGTCGCTCGGCGCATGGACGACCCGGCCAGGCCGCTTCGTGATTTCAAAACGCAAATCACACAGATTATTTGATCAGGATTGGCGCCTCGACGCGAACCTGCTCGAAATCGGAAATCAGAATGACCAGACCGAGCATCCAGCGGCCGGGAACCGAGGCGCTCATATGAACGCGCCAGGTGCCGTCCTCCTGCCGCTGGGCCTGCGCCGTCATCGCTTCGACGCCGATCGCCGGATTCGACAGGGTCACCGACACGGCCATCGCCGTCAGCGGTCGTTCGTCCGGCGTCTCCAGTTGCACGGCGATATCGAGCGGCCCGGCATGGCCGGGCGTGATGGTCACATTGGCCATCGCCTTGTCGGTATGGATGTGGGTGAAGAAGTCATCGCCTTTCACCACCAGCAGGCGCGGCGGCGGCGTGAAGCGCCACAGCGCCACCACGCCGAGGATGACCGCCACCAGCACCAGTTCGCCGGCAATGGACATCCGCAGGCGGCGGCGCGCCGGTGCCGCGCCAGCCGCGACCGCGGGGTCAGGGACAGCCGGTTCCACAACGCCAGCGCCAGCAGCAGCGCGACCAGCGCAAGCTTGGCCATCAGCACGCGGCCGTAGTCGGTGCTCCACAGCGCCGCGATGTGCTGCAACTGCAGGACCGCGAGCAGCAACCCGCTGGCCAGCAGGCCGGCCACCGCGAACGGCACCGCGCGCGAAAATCCAAGCAGAGGACGCCGCACGCGGTCGCCGCGGCCGAGCAGCCACGCCAGCGGCAGCAGCGCACCAATCCAGAACGCGAGGCTTGCGCCATGCAGCGCCACCGCGGCGATGGCCACCATGCGCGGCTCGGCGGTGGCGGCATGGCCGGTGGCGGCAAGGGCCGCTCCGGCGCCGAGCAGCGCCAGCAACGACAGGGCTTTTGCCAGTCGCGCGCGGGTGCGCAACGACAGCAGCCCGGCGATGAGCGCGAGCGCAGCGATGGCGGCGGCAAGCCCGAACGAGCCGTGGGCCCCGGCGCGCCACACCGCCGGCAGCACCAGCGCCGACGCCGACGCCGCCAGCGCGTCGAGCCCCTGCAGGCCGATGGACAAAGCGAGCGCGAGCAGGCCGGCAACACTGACCGCTGCGATCGCGATGCGGAGCCGGCGCATGCCGCGCGGCATTTTCATCCGTGCGAGAAAGAACGCGCCGCCCGCGCCGACGAACAGGCCGAGATAGATGACGATACGCGTGGCCCAGATCGCGCCGCGCAGCGCGACGCTGTCGCTGCTGACCAGATCCGGCGCCGGGACGCTGCGGGCGCCGATCCAGAACGTCAGCGCGCCGCCGACCGGGTGGCCATCTTCGGAGACCACCCGCCAGCTCAGGATATAGGCGCCGGGCACCAAAGCCGCGGACGGCATCAGCACCAGGCTGGCACCGTGACGCGCGATCTGCGTGACGTCGGAAGCGACGCCATGCCGATCGACGATCCGCATGGCGAGCGGCTCGACCGCCTCATTGAAGCTGAGCGTCAGCGATGCCGGCGCAGCCGCCAGCACCGCCTCAGGCGCGGGATCGCTGGCAACCAGGCTGGCATGGGCCGATGCCGCCGACGGCTGCGCCAGCGCGAGCAAAAGCGCGCACCAGAACAGCAGCCGCCATCGACGCCATGGCGTCGAGCGGATCACGGCGCCTTCGGTTTCAATCGCACCCCGGGCGCCGGCTCATGCAGCTTCTCGGCGCCCTCGCCGGCCGCCGGGATCTCGATCCAGCGATTGGCGCCCTTCTCGCATTCCTGCACCACCGGAAAGTACAGCGTCTGGCCGGGCGTGTCGGGCAGCTTCATGTTGACGCCGAAGGTGTCGTACATGCTGTCCGGCAACGGTCCGCCGCGCCACGAGATCTCGTCCACGGTCTCGGTGATGGTCTTGCCGTGCAGCGAAGGCTGCGGCGCAGCCAGCGTCCGCTTCTTGATCTCCACGGTCCAGCCCGGCTTCATCTGCGGCTTCACCGACAGCACGCCCTCGGGCATCTTGACGCGCACGGCGACCGTGGCACTGCCGTCGCAGCCATGGCCGACATTGAACGCCGTCTGGAAATAGGCGCCGGCGGTTGCTTCGTCGGGACGCGCCGTCACATGCGCCACGGCCGGCGCCGCGAGCGAGATCAGCGCCGTCGCGGCGGCCGCAGCCGCTGCCGTTCTCATGGTCAGCATGATCCGGCCCTCACTTCTTCATGCCGGAGTGACCCGGCATATCCTTCATGTCGTGTGCCGGAGCGGCGCTGGCGCCCGGTGCCTGTGCGCCGACGCCCTGGATATCGAACACGGTTTTGACCTTGCCGGCCTTCTCGAAGTCGAGGGTCACCGCCACCTTGTCGCCCTGCTTCAACGGGCCCTTCAGATCCATCAGCATCAGGTGATAGCCGCCGGGCGCGAGTTTCACGGTCTTGCCGGGCGCGATGGCCAATCCAGACTCCAGCGGGCGCATGGTCATGACGCCGTTGGTCGTGGCCATTTCATGCACCTCGAGGCGGCCCGCAGCCTCGGTCGAACCGCCGACCAGGCGGTCAGGCGCGGTGCCCTTGTTTTCGATGGTGAGATAGCCGCCGGCGACCTTGGCGCCGCCGGGCGTGGCGCGGGTCCACGGCTGGCTGATGACGAGATCGCCGGCCTTGACGTCGTCGGCGTGCGCCGGCGTGGCCAACAGGGCGCCGAGGACGAGGACGGCGGAGAGATGACGGGTGGCGTATGTCATGACGGACTCTTTCAGAATGTGGGGATTGGATCGATGAAACGCGCGCAGCCGCGTCAGCGGTCAGGCAGCAACGCACAGCAACGGCTGAAGATCAGGACAGCGTGGGCGGCGCGCGGGCCTGCGCGTTGGAACCGGCGCGGACCGTCGATGCCGCCCTCGCGGCTTCAAGCCAGGCGACCTGCTGAAACGACCGTTGCAGGCGCACGAAGCCAGGCGGCGGCGTGGTCATGGTCACGGTGAACGCGTGGGCGCAGGCACAGAAGGCGCAGCAATCGGTGGGCTGATCGGACGTGCTATGCCCGGCATCGCCGGCGTGCATGCCCGAGCAGATCTGCGCCATCGCCACGGGATCGCTGACCGTGCTGGCCACAGCACGAAACGCGCCGATCGGCGCCAGAAGCTGCACCAGAACGGCGAACAGCACGATTGGAATGAATGTCTCCAGCTGGCGTCGCATGGTTGTCCCTGACATGTCCGCGACTTTTATCACCGGCATTTGGGCTTGTCGAATATCCGCCCGGGCAAAGCTACAATGTCTGGAACGCCGTCTGCAGCGCGCCGAACCATGGCGTGTTCGCCCATTCGTGGCCGGGGCGCTTGCACAGCAACAGCTTCGGCGCGCGCAACGCCGGCAGATAATAATCGGAGGCCGTCACCAGCGAGGCGGGGACGACGCAGGTCGGCAGCACCGTCAAACCGATGCCGGCCTTGGCGGCCTCGATCCTGGCGTGGGAGTCCGGAGCGGAAAAGGCGATCCGGTAGATCATGCCCTTCTGCTCCAGTGCCTGGATCATCAGGTCATGGGTGACCTGACCGGGCCAGGTGAGCAACGGGATTGGCGCGCCGGGGCTGATGGTGAAGTCGGGCGACCGAACCCAGGTCATGTCCTCGCTGTGCTCCGCGATCACGTCGAGCGACATATCCGGCGAGGCGTCGGGACCGACCAGGAACAATCCGATGTCGATGAACCCGTCGAGCAGGCCCTTGGCGATCTCGGCGGAATTGTCGGCATAGATGCAGATGCTCGCCAGATCGCTCCTCACTATCCCCTGCATGATCTTCGGCGCATAGATGTTGCTGAGCCCGAGCCGCACCGAATGATCGTCCGACGAGGTTCCGCGCAGACGCAGCAGCTGGTCGTTGGCCTCGAGAATCCTGCGTGCCTGGGTGAGCACCAGCTTGCCGAGTTCGGTGGTCGCCGAACCGTTGGCCGATTTCTGGAAGATGCTGCCGCCCACCGCGTGCTCGATGCGCTTGATCTGCGAACTGATGGCGGGCTGGCTGAGACCCAGCAGCTTGGCCGCCTTGGTGATGCTCCCGACTTCCGAGATTCCCACCACCGAGCGCATGATCTCGGTGGGAATGTTGAGGTGCTGATATCGTCGATGCATCGAACGTGGTCCTTTGAGACCGGCGATCCACGGGGCGACACGCATGCATGCCAGCGCCACAGCGACGGGATCGCGCACGGACGGGATCGTCACGCGCAGATTGCTCTCAGATGTTTTGATCGGGCAATCGAAGCCGATTGCTTGCTGAGGTTGTATCGATCAAATCTTACGCGCGCCAATCAATTCACGCGATGCGCGGCACAAATCGTCAGAAGCTGCGGCGTGCGATATTTTTGGGTACGGCCCTACCATGATCGTGCGCGCATGCGATCACCAACGCGCCGCATCCAGGTGGGATGCAGCGCGCGGGATTCACGTTCCGCGTCGGCGCCATCGATTCGGCGAGCAAAATTGCACAGCGCATCAGCCGATGCGGTTGATGTGTTCGCTTGTCAGCACGCGCTTCGGATCACCGTCGCGCGCCACCGCGATCATCGCGCGGCCAAACTTCGCGGCGACGGTGATTCTTCGGGCCGCATAGCCGCTGTCGCTGTGATCAGCGCGGCCCGGGCCGCCTGTTCGAACGATGTGCCGGTGAGCGCCGCCGAGACCTCCCAGAGCCGCGCGGCGACCGCGACATCCTGCGCCTGCGGCATGATCTTCGCGGGTGCCGGCGGCCCCTCAATTCGAAGAACCCGTTCGGCCCGTAGTAACCGGCCGCCTTCGCGTCGGGCGACGTGGCTGCGAACAGCGTCGGCAATGCGCCGGCCGCTGCCGAATGACTCATCGGGCGCAGCAACCGGGCGGCCAGCGCCATCCATCCGTTGGCGCCGGGACCATTGGTCATCAGATCTGTGAGCGCATAGCCGGGATGCGCGGCATTGCTGAGCAAGCCCCATCCGGCAGCATCGCTGCGACGCTGCAGTTCGAGGGCGAACATCAACATCGCCAGCTTCGACTGGTTGTAGGCCCTCATCGGCGAATAGGATTTCGCGCCTTGCAGATCGTCGAAGTCGATGGCGCCGCCGCGATGCGCGATGCTGCTGAGATTGACGACGCGGGGCGCGGTGCCGCGGCGAAGCATCGGCAGCAGGTGCGCGGTGAGCGCGTAATGGCCGAGGTAGTTGGTGCCGAACTGCATCTCGAAGCCATCGGCGGTGGTCTGCCGCGACGGCAGCGCCATCACGCCGGCATTGTTGATGAGCAGATCGAGCGAGGTGTGAAGACGCGCGAACCGGGCTGCGAAACTGGCCACAGAAGCGAGGCTGGCGAGATCGAGCGTTTCATAACTGATGAGGGCTTCCGGATGCCGGACACAGATCGCCTCGAGCGCGCGGCTGCCCTTGGCGTCATTGCGGCCGGTCAGCACCACTTCGGCGCCGGCACCGGCCAGCGCCAGCGCCGTCTCATAGCCGAGACCACCGGTGGCGCCGGTGACCACGGCGATTTTGCCGGCCAGCGGCGGAATGTCGGCGGTGCTCCAGTCGGTCATGATCGTCTCCCCACATTCGCCCTCATCACGAGGGCCGCAGGCATAAATGTGCACTCAGTGCATATTTGCAATAGGTGCACCGGCGTCTTATGTTGATCGCGATGAGCACAGTCAAGCCACTGAAATCAAAACCGAAAGTCACGACGACGCGGACTCCGTCCGCGGACGGACTGCGCGAGCGCAAGCGCCGGCAGACCAGGGAACGGCTGACCCGGGTGGCCATCGAACTGTTCCTAGCCCGCGGCTTCGAGGCCACCACGCTGGACGACATCGCCGCAGCGGCGGAGATCTCGCGCCGCAGCTTCTTCCATTACTTCGCATCGAAGGAAGACGTGGTGCTGGCCTGGCAGGATGCCAGCACCGACGCCCTGATCGCGGCGATCGCCGAGCGGCCCGCCGACGAGCCGATGCTGACAGCGGCGGAGAACGCCATCCTGACGATGGCGCGCCAGCTCAAGCCCGACGAGGCCATCGCCCTGGCGCGCCTGAAGCGCGACACACCGGCGCTGCGGGCGCGCGAGCAGGTGAAGTACGAGAAGATGGAGCAGGCGATGGCGGCGGCGCTCGGCAGGCGCGCCAGCGACAAGGCCGGGCAGGCGCGCGCCCGGCTGGTGGCGATGATCACCACCGGCGCCATCCGCCTCGCCAGCGAGGCCTGGCTGGCGCAGGACGCCCATGAAAAGCCCGAAGCGCTGGTCAGGCGCACCTTCAAGAGTATCCGGGCCGTTCTCGACGAACCGCCCGCACACAGGTCGAAGAATTAGTGCCCAACGCCGACCTGGAGTCGATGACGCCGCATGCAAGGAATGCTCTCTCCCGCTTGCGGGAGGAGAGCAAGGACCAACGGCCAGCTCAGCCCTTGATGAAGGCCAGCAGGTCGGCGTTGATGGTCTCGGCCTGGGTGGTGATCATGCCGTGCGGAAAATCCTTGTACGTTTTCAGCGTGCCGTTCTTCAGCAGCTTTGCGGACAGCGGACCGGCATCGGTATAGGGCACGATCTGGTCGTCTTCGCTGTGCATCACCAGCACCGGCACCGTGATCTTCTTGAGGTCCTCGGTGAAGTCGGTCTGCGAGAAGGCGACGACGCCGTCGTAATGCGCCTTGGCGCCGCCCATCATGCCCTGCCGCCACCAGTTGGCGATGACGCCTTCGATCGCCGTGACGCCCGGCCGGTTGAAGCCGTAGAACGGGCCCTCCGGCAGATCGCGATAGAATTTGGCGCGGTTGGCGGCGAGCTGCGCCTGCAGCCCGTCGAACACGTCCTTCGGCAGTCCGCCGGGATTGGCGGCGGTCTTCACCATCAGCGGCGGCACCGCGCTGATGATCGCCGCCTTGGCAACGCGGCTCTCGCCGTGGCGCGCGATGTAGTGCACGACCTCGCCGCCGCCGGTGGAGTGGCCGACATGGATCGCATCCTTCAGATCCAGATGCGCGGTCACCGCCGCCAGATCGTCGGCGTAGTGATCCATATCATGACCGTCGCCGACCTGGCTGGACCGGCCGTGGCCGCGGCGGTCATGGGCGATCACGCGAAAGCCCTTGCTCAGGAAAAACAGCAGCTGCGGATCCCAGTCGTCCGCCGACAGCGGCCAGCCATGGCTGAACACGATCGGCTGCCCGGTGCCCCAGTCCTTGTAGAAGATATCGACGCCGTCCTTCGTGGTGACAAATGGCATGCAGCAGCCTTTCCTTGCTCGGTGGATGGATGGATTGCGTAAGCGACGCGCCTCGGCGGCGCGCCCTTGCAGTGCAGGGATCAGAAAGCGATCACCGCGGGCGGGCGGAATTTTCTCACCGCGGCAACGATAGCCGCGACGAATAACACCAGCACGACACCCTGCACGATCGCGAAGGGCGGCTCCGACGGCGGCACGCTCGGCGCCAGCGCATGCAACGGGCCGACCTTGAGGAAGCTCTGGATGACCAGCACGAACACGTTGAGATACAGCGAGACCATCGCGGTCAGCACATAGATCCAGCGCCATGGGCCGACCAGGTTCTTGCTGTAGAGCGCAAAACACGCCACCGCCAGCAACACCAGCGAGAGGATGCCCACCATGTGCGAGGGCAACAGCTGGGTGAACGGAAACAGGAAACCGGTAACGCTGGTCAGGATGGTGGTGACCAGGAAGATGGCGGTCATGCCGCTCATCCGGTTGGAGCCGAACAGTCCGTACAGGACGACAAGCCCCGACACGATGCCGACCAGACTGATGATGACGTGGAGCAACGTAAATGTTGCCAGACTCATACCGAGAACCATGATGCACCCCTCTTGAAATACACCCTATGGTACCGGGCGATTTCCGGATTTGCCAGACGTGCCGGACGCACGCAACGCATCACTTGCGTGCGAACCGATCAATAAAGGTTGAGCATCATGCTTTATTTTGTCGCAGGGAGCCTACCTGTTGAGAAACGCGACCAACCTGGGGATGACCTGGTCCGGCGCTTCCTCCATCAGCCAGTGGCCGGAGCCCTTGACAATGACGCCGTCCACATCGGTCGCCACCATGCGGCCCTGCTCGATGAGGAAGGTGCCGCCGGCCTTATCGCCTGATAGCACCAGCATCGGCATCGGCAGTTTCACCTTGGCGAATTCGGCGAAGTCGGCGGCGTCCTTCTCGAAGGCGCGGAACACCTCGAAGCCGGCGGCCATATGACCGGGCTTGGCGTATTCCTTGGCGTAGAACACGCGATCGGCTTCCGGTACCGACTTCTTCGGGTCGGCGGCGAAATCATTCCAGAAATGTTCGAAATAGATGCGCTCGCGTCCGCTGACCAGCGCCAGCGGCGTCTTGCCGTAGAAGTGGAAATGCCAGAGATCGCGCAGCAGCCAGACATGGGTCCAGTCACCGACGCCGGGCAGGAAGGCATCCATCAGCGCGATGCGATCGACCTCGGCAGGATATTGCGCGGCATAGGCATAGGCCACCATCAGCCCGATGTCGTGACCGACGATCTTGACCTTCGAATACTTCAGCCCGGTTATGAGCGCATGAACGTCGCGCGCCATCGCCGCCTTGGTGTAGCCGTCGGCGGGCGCGGCGGAGGAGCCGAAGCCGCGCAGGTCCGGCGCGATCACCGTATGATTGGCGGCGAGTTTGGCGATCAGCGGCAGCCACATGCGGCTGGTCTCGGCATAGCCGTGCAGCAGGACGATGGGATCGCCCTTGCCGGCGATCAGGTAATGCATCCGGACGCCGTTCGCCTCGGCGAACCGGCTCTGCGGCGCCTGCGCCGCGACCGGCCCCGTGATGGCTGCCGCAGCCATGATGCAGATCACGGCGGCGCAGAAATTTTTCAGCATGGTCGACATGACAAACCCCATATCCGTAATTATGTAATGACCACTACGTAATTACGTTTGGCCGATGCTGTCAAGACGACTGACCGTGCCAGCGCAAAAGGACACCAGATGGCAGGACGCCCACGCACATTCGACGCCGACACCGCGCTGGAAAACGCCATGCAGGTGTTCTGGCGTAAGGGCTATGAGGGCGCGTCGCTGGCCGACCTGACGGCGGCCATGGGCATCAGCCCGCCGAGCCTCTACGCCGCGTTCGGCAGCAAGGAAGCGCTGTTCCGCAAGGCGATGGACCGCTACGAGGCCAGCCACGGCAGCTATACGCCGAAGGCGCTGCTGGCGCCGACCGCGCGCGAGGTCGCCGAGCAACTGCTGGCCGGCGCGGTGGCACTGCATGGCGCTGCGCAAAACCCCAAAGGCTGTCTCGGCGTGCAGGGCGCGCTGGCCTGCGGCGAGGCCGGCGATGCGATCCGCGAGGACCAGAGCGCGCGGCGAGTCCTGGCCGAGGAGCTGATCCGCAAGCGGTTGCAGCGCGCCAGGGCCGAAGGCGACCTGCCCAGGGACGCCAGCCCCGCGGACCTCGCGCGCTATCTGCGCGCGGTGATCTGCGGCATGGCGGTGCAGTCCGCTGACGGCGCCACCCGCAAGGAGCTGCAGAAGACCGCGGAGCTGGCGATGCGGGCGTGGCCGAGGTGACAGAGCGAACTATGGCTTGTCCCGGGCGCGGGGCAGCGTGAAACGCTGCTCCGCAGAACCGGGACCGTGACGAACTCCGGCGTCTGGTACGGTCCCGGCTCTGCGAAGCACCACGCCCCGAGGGGGCGCGATGCATCGCGTCCGGGACACGGAGCCAAGCGCTTCAGTAGTAGCGCGGGATCGGGCCGTTATGCGGCGTCTTGCGGTTCGACAGGTCGAACATCACCTCGTCGACGTAGCACCAGCCCCAGCCTTCCGGCGGATCGTAGCCTTCGATGATCGGATGCTGCGTGGCATGAAAATGTTTGGTGGCGTGCTTGTTCGGCGAATCGTCGCAGCAGCCGACATGGCCGCAAGTCCGGCAGATGCGCAGATGCAGCCAAACGCTGCCGCTCTTCAGGCACTCCTCGCAACCCAGCGCGCTGGGCGTGACATCGCGAATGTCTTTCAGATGCAGGCAGGGTTTGGCCACGGTCATCTCCGTTCGGGTTTCAGGCGCTTAAACTTCCTTGGTGTCGAACATCAGCAGATCGACGCCGCCGCTGGCGAAATTCGGCAGATCGCCGGCCGCGGCCTGGCCCTCGGCGCTGCCGAGGCCGGCCTGGATCGCCGCCATGCTGTCGAAGGTCAGCGTCGCCACCAGATGGATGCCGGACGGCCCGGCCGGCGTGGCGACGGCGCCCTGGCTGATCTCGTATTTCTTGAGCCCGGGAATCTTCTTGGCCAGCGGGATGTGCGTCTGCGCGTAATATTTGTCGAAAGCAGCGGGATCGGTCGGCGTCTTGTAGAGCACGAGAACCTGGGCCATTGCATTCCTCCGGATTGCTTTTTTGAACGTCGCAACCGGTATCCTAGAGCATGATCCCGAAAAGTGGATCCCGGTTTTCGGAAAAGATCATGCTCCAACAAAAGACTAGAGCGCCGGCTTTGCCGTGTCGCCGAGAAATCCGTGCAGCGCCGCGACCACCTGGGCACCCTCGCCGATGGCGCCGCCGACCCGCTTGACGGAGCCCGAGCGGACGTCGCCCACCGCGAACACGCCGGGCACCGAGGTTTCCAGCGCCGACGCGGTTTCGCCGTCGGCCGTGACGCCGGTCGTCACGAAGCCGCCGCGGTCCAGCGTCACGCCGCAGCCGCCGAGCCAGCCGGTGGCCGGATCGGCGCCGACGAACAGGAACAGGTTGCGGATCTCCATGGCGGATTCGCCGCCGGACAGCCGGCTGCGGATGCGCACGCCTGAAAGCCCCGACTCTGGCTGGCCCTCGAGCCCGACCACCTCGGTATTGAACACCAACTCGATGTTCGGCGTTGCCTCGATGCGCTCGATCAGATAGCGCGACATGCTGGCGCCGAGGCCGCCGCCGCGGATCACCATGTGAACGCGGGCGGCATGGGCGGCGAGGAACACCGCGGCCTGCCCTGCCGAATTGCCGGCGCCGACCAGCACGATCTCCTGCTCCTTGCACAGCCGCGCCTCGATCGGCGAAGCCCAGTACCAGACGCCGCGGCCCTCGAAATCCGAGAGTTGCGCGATATCCGGACGGCGGTAGCGTGCGCCCGACGCCACCACGATGGATCTGGCGCGCAGTTCCTCGCCGTCATCGAGTGCCAGCGCGAAGGCGCCGTCGTCGCGGCCGCAGTCCAGCGACTGTACGGTGATGGGGATCATGATGTCGGCGCCGAATTTCTGCGCCTGGTTATAGGCCCGCGCCGTCAGCGCCATGCCGGAAATCCCGGTGGGGAAGCCGAGATAGTTCTCGATGCGGGCGCTGGCACCGGCCTGGCCGCCGAAGGCGCGGGAATCGCACACCGCCACCGACAGCCCTTCCGACGCCGCATACACCGCCGTCGACAGGCCGGCCGGACCGCTGCCGACCACTGCGACGTCGTAGAGCTTGCCCTTGGGGATATGGCCGATCATGCCCATGGTACGGGCCAGGTCCGAGACCGAGGGATTGCGTAGCACGGTGCCGTCGGGCACCACCACCAGCGGCAGATCCCGCGGGGTCGGCGTATAGCGCGCAATCAGATCCGCGGCGTCCTTGTCGAACTCCGGATCGAGCAGATGGTGCGGATAGCCGTTGCGGGTAAGAAAGCCCTGCAGCCGGATGACGTCCGGCGCGTTCGGCGGCCCGATCAGCACCGGCCCGCCGGCGCCACCCTGGATCAGGCTGACCCGGCGCAGGATCAGCGCCCGCATGATGCGCTCGCCGAGATCCGCCTCGGCCACCAGCAGCGCGCGCAGCCGCTCCGGCGGGATCAGCAGGGTTTCGACGTCGCCTTCGGCCTGGCCGTCGACCAGCGCCACACGACCCGACAACTGGCCGATCTCGGCCATGAACTGGCCGGCGCCCTGCTCCACCACCGGGGTGACATGGCCGAGCCCGTCGCGCTGGGTGATGGCGACATGGCCGGACAGGATCACGAACATGCCGGGACCGGGCTTGCCGGTCTCGAACAGCATGTCGCCATCCTTGTAGCGGACTACCTCGCCGAAACGGCGCATCCGCTCGATTTCGGGCGGCGTGAGGGTCGGAAAGGCCTGATCGTGGCGCGGATGCAGCTCAACTCCGCGGGCCAGGCCGACGGCGCCGGCCGCTGTGGAGGAGTCCGGCATCGAAGTGTCCGCCGTGCCGCTAGTCGTTGCCATCCTGCTCCATCCTGTCTGTACGCGGGTCATTGCTATCGCTGGCCGGGCCGCCCGCCGGCTCCGGCGGCTGATCGGCACGGCCACGGGCCTGGAATTTGCGCCGCTTCAGATTCGCACGCAGCGCCTCGCGCAACCGGTTCTGCCGGGCAGCGACATGCGGGCGTTCGGTCTTGGCGTCTGGCTTGGCGTCGGTTTTGGCATCGGTCATGGCATGGTGCTCGGTCAGGTGACGGCCCGGTGGCCGGTAAATATGCACTGGCTTCGCGCCCGCAACAAACCCGGCGGACGGGGTGCGACCTTATCACCGGTGGGCCCGGCGCGGCTGCGGCCACGGCTGGCCAAAGCCCTGGGATCTCGTTGGAGCCGGACCGCCCCGGCCCCGAATCTAGCCATGGGATGCGGATGGCGGCCGCCGTTGCCTGACGGCTGGCGGATAATGACCCGTTCGACGGCCGCGGCGCTTGCGTGGCCTGAGAGCATGTGGCAAGGATCGCCCCGCCGAGCAGGTCGCCCATGGCTGATTCCTGCATCCGCATGCTGCCGTAGCTCAGTGGTAGAGCACTCCATTGGTAATGGAGAGGTCCACAGTTCGATCCTGTGTGGCAGCACCAGCCTTTTCGGCTGATGGGTCAATACCTTACTGAGATCATTGAGGCTTTCGTGGTGCGCCTGATGCACACGGATGCTGCACAATGGTATTGAGAATGGCCAGCCCGACCAAGCGTATGGGCTCCGACAACTGGCATTATCGACGACGCATCCCTGCCAAGGTTAGGGTTGCCCTTGCGGTGGTCCCCAAGGCTCAACGTCCGCCGGGATGGTTCAAGGAGCACATCAATATCTCGCTTGGGACTGCGGACCGGGCTCAGGCCAAGGCGAAGTGCCCCCAGATCGCGGTTGAAGTCGAAGCGGCAATGGCCGCAATCCTTAATGGACCCAAGCCGTTGACGGTGCAGGACATCAGCGCCCTTTCAGGCGATCTCTGCAAGGCATTTGCGGAGGGCTTGGAGAGAGGGCCAGTGGCCACCCCTGACCAGTGGCTCAGGGTCGCTGCGATGAACGAGGAGGCCCGGCAGGGCCATTACGGCGTGGTTGCGATGCCAAGCATCCACGAGACTGCCGACGAGCAACGCCGGGCGTCGATGGAGGCGCGGTTTGGCGGGATCACCGACACCTTCCTTGCCAGACGCGGCACCATCACGGACGCCGAGAGCCGATTGAAGCTCATAGAACGCGCCTCGCTCGATCTGATGGAGGGGGCGATGAAGCTGGGCCGCAGCCCGGACGGCGAATACACGCCGGATGACTGTAAGCGGCGGCGACCTAACATCCGGGTGAAGTCGGCAAATGGCCTCGACCGATCCCTCACCGGGTTAGCTGAAGCGTGGCACAAGGCCGCGCTGGATCGTGACGTGAGGAAGCGCGACGCGGACGAGATCGCGAGCCGGTTCAAGAAGCTCATACCTTTCTTGCAGCATGATGATGCCGGTCGAGTTACCCGACAGGACATTGTGCGGTGGAAGGACAAGCGCCTCGCGGAAGACATCAGCGTCAAGACCATCAACGATAGCGACATTGCGTCATTCAACAACGTGTTCAACTGGGGCAAGGAGCGAGGCTGGCTAGATCAGAACCCAGCTAAAGGAACGGCGATCAGGACCAAGAGACGGAAGGCGAAGAACCGAGACGAGTTCTTCTCCATACAGGAGATCGGCACCATCCTTCGTCACGCCGCAGCCGCTGTTGGCACCAAGCGCGAAGCTCCGAAGACCACAGCCGCAAAGCGTTGGGTGCCGTGGTTGCTTGCATACTCCGGTGCTCGCGTTGCGGAGATGATCCAGCTCCGTAAGGGCGATGTCAGAAGCGACCCGGATCATGGTTGCATAGTGCGACTGACCCCAGAAGCTGGCAGCATCAAGACGAACAGGTTCTGCGATGTCCCAGTCCACGACCACTTGATCGCTGAGGGCTTCTTGGAGTTCGTGAAGGGGTCTCAAGATGGGCACTTGTTCTGCGAGCTTGGCGCAGACGGAACGATCACAGGACCTGCTGGAGGGGTCTACAAGCGTGTCCGGGACTTTGTACGCGAGGTTATTGACGACAAGGATGTCGCGCCCCTCCATGCGTGGCGCTACACGTTCAAGACTTACGGCCTCGAGGCGGGCATCCAAGAGATCACGTTGGACGCCATCTCGAACCACGCCCCGAAGCATCAGGGCGGTGAGTACACGAAGGTGACGTTGAGAGCCCGAGCTGAAGCGATGGCCCGGTTCCGGCGCTACAGCCTCAAACCTGTTGTGCAACCAGACTGACGGACATCCTGTTGACCCTCACTGCATTGTATGATCGAACATGCAAGGAATAAATCCCCTGCCACTTGGCGACCCTCGCCGATTGGCAACCTTGATCCGGGGATCATCATGTCGAACCAGACCACAGCACAACACTCCACCGTTGCCGCCAGCGCCCTCGAACGGGTGGGCCGCGATCCAGCTCAGCTCTTCACCGTCGAGGCTTACTGGAACGCTTTCGGCGACCCCGTCGAGCTGCTGGCTAGCCCAGCACAGACCTTCGCCTCCAACACCGCCAGCCTCGCCGCCCTTTGCGAGGAGCATCGCATCCCGCACCGTCATGATGATCAGGGCCACGCCTTCCCTGTCTGGCTGCTGCGGGAGTTCTACCCTGCCAACCCGTAGGCGCGGATTGGTTGCCCTCTCGCCCCTGACCTCGCCCTGATGGAACGGTGATCACACCTCGATCATCCTGACCAAGGCGATAGGTGGCACGCCTACACGACCGAACGCGGTCAATCCGCATCGCCCAATCATCATCGCCAGCCCTGCCCCCGTGACGGGTCGCTCCTGTCCTGCTCTGGACGGGCGTCAGGGCGTGGCCATTCACGAGAACCAGAGAATGCAGACAGCACACACACCACCACCGATTGCCTTAGCCAACCCCCACCTCGCTGACCCATTGACATTGAAAGGGGTACAGAACTGTAAGGAGACATCTTCTAAGGGAATTGTACCCCTAAGCTCGGGCCGTTGTCAGCGGAGACCATCCGTCGTCTCAAGGCTGACTTCATCATCAAGGCCCATCGTCCCTCTCCCTGATGTGGGACGCGCTGAGCGGCATCGTCACCACGCTGGAGCAGATGGCGGACGGGATAGCCCAGCCCAGCATTCACCTCAGCTCCCTTGATCCCGGCGTGGGCAAGACGCAATCAATCGTCCGGTTCCTTCCTGTCCTCCTCGCGTCCCACCGTCATCGGGATGTTTCGGTCATCGTCTGCGCGGGGCGGCTTAAGCAGATCGAGGCTGTTGTCGCCGACGCTCGGAATGCCGGTCTCGGTGACAAGGACTTCGCCGTCTTCACGTCGGACCCGGATTTGAACAAGCTCGGACGGGGTATCGCAGACCGATCAACCGCCCGCGTCCTCTTCACCACCCACGCGATGGTCATGAGCCACTGCAAAGACGGCGGATCGTTCACCAAGGCCACCGACTTCCACTATCGTCATCAGCCGAGAGATGTCCGTGTCTGGGACGAGGCGATCACACCGGGTATCGCGGTCACGCTGAACGAGTTCGACATCGCCGCGCTCAGCAAGCCCATGTCCGCCCAGAGCTACCGCTTCTCAGCAGGGCTCATCAGCCTCGCATCCAATCTCGGCCAAATGACGGATCGGACCTGTTTCATGGTCCCCGATCTCGGGGCAGAGTGCGGTGTTGATCTCAACAGCCTCGAACGCGCCTTCAGCGATGCCCCTGAGGACCAGAAGATCATTGCCAACTCGCTGTGGTTCTTGCTCGGTAAGCCAGTCACGGTGCGCAGGGACGGCAAGTTCGGGAATGCGATGCTCGACTATCGCGAGACGTTGCCGGATGGTCTAGCTCCGCTCCTCGTGCTCGACGCCTCGTCCCGGCGCGACGTGAGGGAGACCTACAACCTTTGGGAGGAGCATCGGGGAGGCATCGTCCGCCTGCTTGAAGCACCCAAGGACTACGGCCCGCTCACCATCCACCATTGGTCGGTCGGCGGTGGCAAGTCAGCGTTCAGCGATCAGACAAAGGGGGCACGGCTGATCAGGGGCGTTGCCAACACCATCAACTCGAAGCCCACCGAGAAATGGCTCGTGGTTCACCACAAGGACCCCGAGTTCGAGGCGAAGGTGCGGGCACTGGTGGCAGCGGACGCCACCAACATCGCATTCCTGAACTGGGGCGCTCACGACGCGACGAACGACTACGCTGACGTGCCGAATGTCATCCTCGCTGGCACACTGTTCTATCGGACCTCGCACTATGAGGCGATTGGTCGGGCTGCTGCGGGACAGCCATCTTCGGAGGGGGCGTTTCCGGCAGACCAGTTCGAGCAGGTCCGACGCGGCGAGCACCGTCACATGATCCTGCAGGCCGTCTGTCGTGGGCGCGTCCGCAAATGTGAAGGTGACCGGTGCCCGCCAAGCAGCGTCTACATCGTCGCCTGCCGTGGCTCTCGCATCGGTGATGATCTTCCGACCATCTTCCCCGGATGTAGGGTGGTCTCGTGGAAGCCGGTTGAGACGCAGCTGAAGGGCCAGGTCGGCGATGCGGTGTCCTTCATTCTCGACCGAACGAAGATCGGGGCGTTCGTCTCGGATGTCGAAGTCATGGAGCACCTCGGGATCAGCGATAGGTCCAACTTCAAGCGCTGCATCAAGAAGCATGCGGACTTCCTTGGAGCACTGGACGACCACGACATCGGCCTCTCCAAGGATGGTCGTCGTTCTGGCTTCCAGCGGGCAGTGGCGATGTTCTTCGGCGAGATCGAGGAGACGGGCACGCCCTTGCTTTAGGTCCTTTCCGTCCCCTTGAGTGATCTGGAAGGCCACCGGCAATTTCCAGACAAAAATCTCTCAAGGGGGCCCTCGATGGGATTGGTGGGCAGCATTCCCCCGTGGCCCCGCCCCGCCAATGGAATGCTGCAGCTCGGTGGCCGTTCGGGTATCGTACAAACGCGCAGACAAGAGTTGCGCTCGCGAGCCTCGCAAAGTGCACTCTCTCCTGCTAAATAGGCCCTTAGACCCGGAAACCTCTCCACCGCATCCCCCTCCAAGGTTCTGCGAAGTGGCTGTTGTCCGACGTACGGGTCTCGACGTGTGGTGAAGCCACATGTCGGAGCCTTTGGTCAGGCCGAGGCCCAACCAATTTCAGGCCTGCTCCTCCTCTACAGCCACTGGCGCAACAGGCGGCTGCGGCCAAGGCGTGGGGGAAGCGGCAAAGCGGTGAACCCCGATTGTAAAGGGTTCGGACCTCCGGGGACTGGTCCCTGTGGAAATGTGGGCGTTGCTGGCACAGTCGGAGGAGAGAAGCTCTTGTCGCCAATCTCTATGGCTCGGGCGACCAGAGCGTTGAACTTGTCTTCACGCATCCCGGGCGTTTTGCTGGCGTGATGCCGCCCGATCACAAGGTAGGGGTTCTTGATCAGCGCGTAGCTCGCTGGCCCAGATGATCCGCTCTTGAGGTCGATGAAGCCGAGGTCGGCCAAGATCTCCAGCTTTTGCTTCCATGTCCTCTCTGCACGTTGCGTCGTAAATCCAGAGTGAAAAGCCATCTCCTTTGGCTTGGCCAAGGTGACGAAGCACTCGTCGTAGGCCCGTGTGAGGAGGTCAAGGTAGGTCATTGAGACCGGACGCCCCTTCGACAGATCATCCATGATCGACATGATAAGCGGTAAGCCACTGGGGATCGTGCTGAAGCCATCATGAGTATGACGGGTCCAGAGCTCGTTCTCGTCCAGCTCGGGCCAAAGCCTTGCCCTAAGCTCCAGTTGCCTTTGCTGGATCTTCTTCTTCGGCCTCGCAAATCCCGGTATCCGCACGAGCTTCTCTCCAGCGTTCTACCAACTCGACAAACTCAACTTGCGAGCCCGCCTATTTTAGGTAGCATACATCTTCGTCGCCATCTTGACAACACTGCCAAAAGAATACTCGTTTCTTTCGCATTTACAACGGTTTAGATTGATCATCTGGCTTGTAAAGGGCGGCAAGGGCGCGCTTCGACCTATCTTATCCTTGGCTTAGAACAGCCAGACTTGCGGAGCAAAACTGCGCAGTAGGGTTTCTATTTTGCAGTTTTTTTAATGACTTAGCCATTAAATGCTATGCTGCGATGCTATGATGCTACATGCTGCCCATGCTTGCTGATACTGGCCCGGTTCGTCGCTATTTCGACGGCGGCTCGGCGCACAGAATTGTCCGGTAGGGCATAGGGTAGCGGACAGGGACGATAGTTCCCGAATAGCTGTCCGCAAGGGTTGACTTCGATCAACGGACGCCCTACACAACGGACGCAACCCTTTCGTACAGGAGCAATTCCGTGGCCACCGTCCTCTACGCCCGCGTCTCGACCAAAGACCAGACCATCGAACATCAACGTACCCAAGCTGAGGCCGCTGGCTTCAAGATCGACCGGGAGTTTGCGGACCATGGTGTCTCGGGTGTGAGCACTCGCCTTGCTGAACGCCCCGAGGGCAAGCGCCTGTTCGATGCTCTTCGCAGCGGCGATACGCTGGTCGTGCGATGGGTGGACCGTCTGGGGCGAAACTACAACGATGTGAGCGACGCCATCCGTGAGTTCATGCGCCGGGGCGTCATCATCCGCACCATCATCAACAACATGACCTTCGACGGCGCCACTACCGACCCCATCCAGATGGCCGTCAGGGATGCGCTGATCGGCTTCATGGCCGCGACGGCACAAGCCCAAGCCGAGGCAATCAAGGTGGCCCAGCGGGGCGGTATCGACCGCGTGAAGGCGTCTGAGGAAGATAGGAAGTACCTAGGACGAAAGCCCAGCTTCACCCGAGCCCAATTTGAAGCGGTCTGCAGCATGCTGGACATGTCTTCGGGCGTCAGCGAGATCGCCGCAGCTACGGGCCTCACCCGACAGACCATTTATCGCATTCGGGATGACCGGGCGGGGGCAGAAGCGGCGTTGACGAACTGGGCTGATAGGCGACGCGCGGCATAAGGATCAAACGAAAGGCATCACGTCATTTAGCGGCATCGCGAGGGCGTTCGAGAAACGCGGCATCCCGCCCCTCGCGGCGGCTGGAAGTGGAGCGCTACCCAGATCGCCCGTATCGCCGAACGGCTACAGGTCTCTTGATCCACCGTGAGCAACCCGATCTTTGTGGCGCTATCAGTGTTTTTGCTGGTCTTGTCGAAGCAGCCTGATTGTTCTATCTTCGTTCTCTCAATAACGTAACTCTTGAGCAAGCGTCCCGTTGTAGATCTAGGTTGAGTTCACGAGGACGGGCATGGGCATCGAGTACAGCTTTCGCATCGATAGCGACATGACGCCCGAGACGTTCCCCATGGAGCGCCTCGCAGACTACCTGTCTGCGCTCGCCAAGCTGCTGGGTCAGACGCCAAACGTCCATTTCGAGGCTGTCCGTCCCGGCTCTTCGATCCTGGTGGCGCGTGTCGAAGATCAATCCGTCGAGGTCGTAAGCGACCGGGTTCGTAACGTCCACGCTGGAGTTGGACCGAGGGAAGCCCTGAAGGCTTACGGCAACCTCGACATGTTGTTACGGCAGGATCGCGCGACGGGCACACTGACCAGCGACGTGCTGGGCGTAGTGATCCCATTCCCCGGCATCAACCGTCCTGAACCGCTGGTCTTTGGTCCCTATTGGCAGGATGGCTCGCTCGACGGCGAGGTCATCCGCGTCGGAGGAAGCGGGAAGGACGACACGACGGTCCCAGTTCATCTGCGCGAAGCGGGTATCGTCCACACCCACCTCAACACGACCTACGAACTGTCCAAGGAGATTGCCAAGTTCTATGGCGGGCAAAGCATCCGGGTACATGGCAAGGGTCAGTGGTTTCGGGGCAGCGACGGCGTGTGGGAGTTGCGCGAGTTCAAGATCGCGAGCTTCGAGGCACTGGGGGACGCTCCCTTATCTGAGGTTGTCCGAAACATCCGCTCGGCGGGTGGTGGCGAATGGAGCAGTATCAGCGACCCAGTAGGCTACCTGATGGAACAGCGGGCCGATGACGAGGGCGACCAATGATCGTTGCATTCGACGCCTCAGTCCTGACCTTCATTGTCGACGAGAACGCAGGCGCTCCGACTGACCCGGCAACCGGCAACCCGGTTACGTTCTGTAAGGAGCGCGTACAGTACCTTCTCGATACGCTGCAGAAAGACGGCTCGAAGATCATCATTCCAACCCCATCCCTCGCCGAAGTGCTGGTTAAGGCAGGGAACGCGGCCCCCAAGATCGTCTCAGAGCTGTCTACATCGAAGCACTTCAAGGTGGTCGACTTCGACGTTAGGGCAGCGGTGGAGTTTGCCTCGCGACAGATCGCGCGACAGAAGGGCATTGAGAAGCGGACCAAGGCAAAGTTCGACGACCAGATACTTGCTATCGCTATCGTAGAGAACGCATCGGTCATCTACTCGGACGACAAGAAACTGGCTGCTGCGGCTCCGGCCAACATCTCGGTGGTCGGCATCGCTGATCTGCCGTTGCCACCGGCCAAGGATCAGCATGAAATGTTCAAGGACGATGGTCACTACGCGGACAATCCCGACTACGGTCGGTGGGGCTGACAGCGATCCACGCCGCTGATACACAGCTTTCAGATCAACCGAAGAGGCCGCCCGAAAAAGCTCAACGATCTCAGTAGCTCAGTGGTAGAGCACTCCATTGGTAATGGAGAGGTCCACAGTTCGATCCTGTGTGGCAGCACCATTCCCCTTCCTTAAATAAGCCAACAACATCAAGCATTTGCCTGCCCCCTGCGATCGGCCGGGCTTTCGGCTATACCAGCCAGAACGCGCTGTTTCGACCAGAACGCATCGTGAAAGCCTGTGCCAGCTGGCACACTTTTGGCACAAGCGTTCGGCTTTTTCTCGCCCGCTTCGGCGGGCTGGAATTTCACACGGCCCTTACGGGAACGGGAGGATGGCACTTTCTCGCTCGCCGGCGCGCGCGAGCGCGAGCGCGAGCGCGATAAGGCCAAAGACCTGCTCAAGGTTCGCGTCAATCTTCCCCGCCGTAACGACATTGGCAGCCCCGGCTTATAAGCCGATTTACTGTATCGTCAGCGTCACCGGAACGCCTTTCGCGTCGGGGCAGTCCATCGATCCGCCAAAGCGGCCCGCCAGCGGCCCGCCGAACGTGCAGACGGCCCCCTCCAGCACAATGGCTCCCTCGATACGTGCCAATGGTCGCGCGCCAATGATCCTGGCGCGAAACTCGGCGGTCTTCTCAACGGGGCCTTCGGGGCTGCAGAGCCCTGTATGGGTCATCGTCAACATGCCGGCCAGGGAGCGACCGTTCCGTTCCGACGTCATGGTCACCCGGCCGCTCAAATCCCATTCTGACAGATAGCCGCTCGTTCCTCTGACCACAGTCGACTGCGCCCTCACCGGCCCCGATGCCGACAGGAGCAACACGCCTGCGAATGTCAAAACGATCATAGGCTTCATTGGGGGGATCCTTCGCGCGCGCATGTTGCAGGTCTGCGTCTTCCGCTTGGCTGGGACATATCGATGCCACCTATTCCTGCCCCGCCCGAACTGTCGATACGGCGCCGACCTGCACGATCACCAGTGTCACATTGTCGGACGCGCCACGATCGAGCGTGAGCTGCAGCAGCAGATCGCACGCCACCTGCGCCGGATTTTTCCGGCCAGCGCGAGAATTTCCTCGTCGCTGACATGAGCCGTAAGGCCGTCGCTGCAAATGACAAAGCCATCGCCGGGCTCCAACATACCGCTTTTTATTTCCAGTTCGGGAGATTCGAACACGCCGATTGCCCGGGTGACCGCATTGCGATGCGGCCAGGTCGCCGCCTCCTCGGTGCCGATCTTGCCCTCAGAGATCAACTCCTGAATCTCCGTATGATCCATCGATATTTGCTCGATGGCGGCGCCGCGAATGCGATAGATTCGACTGTCCCCCGACCACACACAGGCATAGGATCCACCAAATACCAGCAGGATGGCAATCGTGGTACCGATGAGCGCGCCACGCTCGTCAGCCAGTTGCCTGAGCCGACTGTTGGCGATGACCATGTGCGCCTCGCAGCTCGCGAGCAGTTCGGCTGCGCTTGCCGGTGCCGGTATCGCATTCAGCTCCTCGACTGCGACCCGGCTTGCGACGTCGCCTGCGTCATGCCCCCCATGCCGTCGGCAACCGCCCATAGTCCACGATGGGTTGCAACGAGATAGCTGTCTTCGTTGCGTCGTCGAACGTTGCCCACATGGGTGGCTGCGCCGACTAATATTCGCGACGTCGGTTCATCCATGCGGTTTCGTTCCCCATATCGGCATTCCCCGGTCATGCTGCCGCGAATTGACCGGTCAGCATTCGCGAGAAAATGTAAGGGTCGGGCATGTGTTTGGCCGCCAGGGCGCGAGGCGGATAGCTTTCGCCGCCGATCGTCCACCAGAACGACGCAGCGGCATAGACGTCGTCATGCTGACGCAGACGCAGCGCCTCGAACGTTCCGTCAAGGATACCGTCGCCAGCCGCAAAGGCCGCCGTATCGAAGGCCGAACCGGTTTGCGGCAGGGCGGCCCCTCCCTGCGCCGGAGGTATCAGCTGGTCGAGGCGAGCCGATACGACGTCGTAAGTCGTATCCTGATCGAGGGCCGACATCAAAAAGGTCTCAGCCGCGGCGAACCAGCTCTCCTGCGGGTCGAGCTCGGGTGGAGCAATGGATGCGCCGTCATCCGCGCAGGCGAACACCGTCAGCGGAAAATAGCGGCCGACACCGTCGAGCGACGGCATGAAGGCACCGATCGTGCTGCGGCCGCAAAGGTCGGAGCCAAGCCAGAAGCGCCAGATCGGCGCCATCAGGAATGCCGATTGCCAATCCTCGCCGAGTTCGTTGCGCGAGGACGAGATCGCCGCCTGCAGCCACGGCTCCCACGCACCCAGAAAAGCGCGCGGCGCCCGGACCGCGACGAAATCGCGCTTCGACGGAAGCTTACCGTAGAGGCTGCAGTTCATGTCGTCTCACAGCGTAGTCGGACATTTGAATTCGGACATCGCCGGCAGCTGCAGCGGATTGACCACCGTTCCCGTGCCGATCTGGAACGCCACCTCGCGACCGCCGACGATCCAGCTCGCCAACACGCCGTTCGGTCGCGCCGATTTCGAGGCCTTGTCGAGCAGCCGGAACAGCGCCCACTGCCCGGTGCCGCCGGCGATCTCCGAAGGCAGCGTGCCGGGCACCGCCGGCTCCTGCGCCAGCGACACCGCTGTCTTGCCGCCCGCGCCGGGCCAGGTGACCGCGATCGGCGCCGGGTTTTGCTGATTGGACGAGGTGGCGGCGACGCCATTGATCTCGAGCTTTGCGGTCAAACCCGTCACGGGCAGCAGCGGCGGGGTGACGCTGAGACTAATCGAAGGCACGTTGCCGTTGGTCGGAAAGAACGCGTCCTTGATCTGCGAAGCGCGCTGGAACTGGCGCAGCGTTTCCGCCGACATCTGCTTGGCAACCGGATTTTCCTGCCGCCACTTCCATTCGCGCGTCGAGGTGTCGGCATAGGGTTCGAGGTATTTCTTGAAGAAGCCGTCGAAATAGCCGTTGCCGCCGAACAGCCTTCCGAAATCGGCGAGGCCGATCTCGGTGCGGCCACCGCGGTCGAGCGGGTAGCGGCCGGTCGCCAGGCTCTGGCACGGCGCATAGACGAACTTCTGGAATTCGTCGCGGATCTGCCGGTAGGTGTCGTTGGCGATGGTGTTCTCGAACGAATTCGCCGATTGCAGCAGCATGTTGTTGAATGGGTTCGGCATCCGCAATGAATCGTTCTTGAACTGGGCGACCTGGACGCGAAGTGCGGCGGTGGCCTGCTGCTCCTGCGCGGGATTGAGCACCAGCGTCTGCAGGCTGTTGTTGATCGCAGTGAGATCGCCGACGATGACGTCGATCAGCCGCCGCGCTCCGTCGCCTTCCACCGCCTGATGAAATGGCTTGAACTCTGCCTCGATGCTGGCGCCCGGCGAGCCGCCTTGCGAGGTGATCAGCGACGGCAATGCGCCGTCCTTCTTCGCACCGTCTTTTTCCTTGGCGTCCTTCTGCTCGCGCGTCAGCGCGGTCTCGTCGCGGATCGACTCGATCAGCAGGCGGACGGGCGAGGTCGTGGCCGCAGCCGCGTTGAGTGCTTCGTATTTCGGCTTGCCGCCGTTGAGCGGGCGGATGCGCAGCCGATCGAATGCCTGCTTCCAGGCGGCCACGAAGTCGCGCGAATAGCGCCGCAGCAGGTCCGCACTCAGGCTGTCGAACTGCGAGGTGATGGCGTCGATCTTGCCCACGTCGCCCAGCACCCAGTTATCGCTCTTCAACTGCTCCGCGATGGTCGGCAGCTTGTCGATGAAAGCGCGCTGGAAGCCGGCATAGGTATAGAAGCCGGGCACGCTGACCGCCTCGACATTATCGCCGCTGGCGCTCTCGAACACGGTGGCGAAATCCGGACCGCCGCGCCGCGCCGCGACCCAGTCGGGCGCGATCGCCGGGCGGGCCTGCGATTTCAGCAGCTGATAGGCGCGATCGGCGATATTGAGCCGCGCGAGGATGCGGCGGCATTCGTCGATCAGTCCGGTGTTCGGCTCTATCAGCGGCTCATCGCCCCCTTCGAGATCGAACATCGCGTTGATCTCCTCCAGCAGCGCCTTGCGGCCGTCGGCATTGGAGGCGCCGGTATAGAGAGTTTCGCTCCAGTCGTTGCGCATCCACGTCACCACCAGATCGCGGTCCGTCTTCTGCAGGCCGGCAACCATCAGATAGACCTTGAGCGGCTCGTAGAGCTGTCCGGGATTGCCCTTGTTGGCATCGAGCACCTCTTCGAGGCGGAACATCAGCCGCGGCCGGAACAGCCGCTCCAGGCCGATGTGATAGGCCTGCGCGGCCGAATTCTGCAGCCGGTCACGCTGGCTGAGGCCGAACGTCGCCAGCAGCGGCACCGGCGTGCCGCGGCTGGCGTAGCCAGCAGGCAAGTTGCGCAGCTTGAACAGCAGCGGCAACACCTTGTGGAGGTCGCGGTCGGAGATCACCGTCTCATGCGCATAGGGACCGGCCTGCTGACTGTACTCGGCAACGGCGTATTGCGTGCGCGAGATCAGCTCGCGGTTGCGCGTGTAGCTGACGATCCACAGTGCCGTCGCGGCGATGGCGACCAATGATACCAGCGAATACAGGCAGGCTTTGACGATGCGGGCACGACGGACGGCAGCGCGGTCGGTCGAAACCCAGGCGGCCTCGCCGACGATCACCTTGAGGATCAGGTCGGTGAGAAAGAAACTCTTGCCAAGACCGGAATAAGCCTGCGCACCGACCTGCTCCGCCCCGAAGCTTTTCGCGAGCGCGCCGATCAGCCGATCAATTGGCGTGCCCTGCTGTGTGCCCGAGGTGAAATAGAATCCCCGTAGCGTCGCATTGGCATGATACCGCGTCGGCTCGAATATCTGATTGAGAAAATCGAACAGGTGGCCCTTGAGAGCAGAGATCTGAGTTGGAAATCCATACAGCAGAACGCGATTTCCAGGCGCGGGCTCCTCCTGCAATCGATCTGTGAGATCGTAGTTCAACCGCTCGACGAGCGCGTCGAGCTCAGCGGGAACATTGCCGACCAGGTTGCGGGTCTTGTCATCCGTCTGGAACGTCGCGCCCCAGACCTGACGGCGGCCCTCGTCCGTGAGGCTGATAAAATACTCACGAAATCCGGCGACCAGATCGGCTTTTGTGAACAGCGCGTAGACCGGGAAATCGACCTTGAGGAGGTCGTGCAACTCGAGCAGCCGCGCCCGGACGGCATCTGCATGGACGGCGATCTCGCCGGGGTCCAGCGTCATCAGGTCTTCAAGGCTAATGACGACAAGCACGCCATTGATCGGCTGACGCGGCCGGTTCTTCTTGAGAATATCCAGAAACGCGAACCAGCTCTGCTTGTCCGCCTTCACGTCGGAATCCTGGGTCGTGTAGCGACCGGCCGTATCGATCAGCACGGCGTCTTCGGTGAACCACCAGTCGCAGTAACGTGTGCCGCCCACGCCGGCGATCGCCTTCGGCGTCGCGCCCCGCGACAACGGAAACTTCAAGCCGGAATTGACCAGCGCCGTGGTCTTGCCCGAGCCCGGCGGCCCGATCAGCACGTACCACGGAAGGTCGTAAAGAAAGTCGGCCTTGCCGCCGCTCGCCGTCTTCAGCGTGGCGAGCGCGTCCTTCATGCGATCCTTGAGGACGTCGGTATCGTCCTCGATCTTGTCGGCCTCGGCAATCCCTTCCGAGAGTTTCGCCGCCGCCTTCTTGCGTCGGTTCCAGCGGAAGGTCATCACCGACGCAAAGATCGCGCCGACCACCAGAATCGCCATTTCGCGGCCGACATAGCTCTCCAGCGGGCGATAGCCGCCGATCGAGATCAGCGGTCCGAGGAAATAGATCAGGGCGCAAATCGAGGTGAGACCGATCCCCGACAGCACGATCCGGATAACGTCTCTGGATGCGATGCCCTTCATTGGCGGCAGGTCCGCTCTGTGACCGGGCCGGTATCTGTCCGTGGAATTAACATCTCGACGCGCCGGTTCTTGGCGCGTCCCTCGGCGGTCTTGTTGTCGGCGATCGGCGCGGTCTCACCCTTGCCGTCGCTCTGCAGCCGATCCGGCTTGGCCAGCGACTTGCTGAACAGCGCCACGACGCTCTTGGCGCGCTCCACCGACAATTGGTAGTTTGAAGGGAAACGGACATTGCTGGCGCCGATCGGCGTGCTGTCGGTATGGCCGATCACCTTGATGAAGCCCTCCTCCTTGTCGAGCGTCTGCGCGACACGCTCGGAAATCGGCTTGAATTCGTCGAGGACGGTGGCCGATCCCGAATTGAATAGCAGCACGTTGCCGACCCGGATAATGATCTGGTTAGCGGTCTGTTCGACGGCGGCCTTGCCGGCCGCTACTTCGGGCTTCAGCGCCGCGCAGATGCGCTGCAGCTGGGTGATCGTGTCGGGCTCGGGCGGCGGCACATAGGGCGGCGGCGCCGGCAATTGAACCTTGCGGGTCAGCGACAGCTTACCGGTGTCGTGCATGTTCGCCAGCGCGGCGGCGGCGATGTCGGCTCCACCGGTCAGCCAGTAAAGCAACACGAAATAAACGCCGAACAGCGCAAGGCCGGTCACGCCAAGCACGGCCCACCACGGCACCCGCACGCGCGAGGTCTGGCCTGCGAGGTTCTGTCCCTGCCAGCGCGGCGACAATTCGCGATAGGCCTTGGGACGGACCCGGCGCAGCGTCTCGTAGAGATCACGCTGGATCTGCTGCAAAGTGGCGACGCCGCCGGCCGAGGTGCGGTGGATGCCATGAAAGCCGATCGCCAGACAGGTGTGTTGCAGTTCGAGCACATTATAATTGACGACAGGGTCCTGCTTTAACCGCGTCAACTCCTCATAAAATCGTACGCCGCCAATGCGCTCGCCGAAGAAGCGGCTAAGCATGCTGTACTGGGTCCAGACGTGGCGGTCCTCGGTCGGAATATTCTGAACGATATCGTCGGCGGTGGCGCAGATGATGTACTTCGCTGCGTTCGCATGCGTTTCCGAGACGCCGGCGGAACGGATGTCCTTGTCAAAGAAGATGATGGCATCTGCAACCTGCTCCATCAGGCTGGCAAACGACGCCCGCGCGAGTGCGACGCGCAGACGACCGAGCAGGAGCAACAGCGGACCGGCCGAACGTAGAATCGGGTTCTCGTTGGGCGCGACCAGTTCGTCGATCTTGACGGGCGAAACTGCCGGGCCTGTTTGCGGCGCCTGTTGCTGCCGTTCGGTGAGGATCCATTCGTCGGAGTTGGAATCACCGGGTGCGCCCGACGGCACGTAGCGCGCTCCGACCGCCGGCGTGGCCTGCGGCGGCGGACTGCCGGAACCGACCGGCGTCGGAGCGCCCGGTGAAGCGGGCGCCTCCGGCCGCCGCCCACCCGGATTGGGCCGAACGATCGTCCGCTCGCTGGGAACGCCGAACGGGCCTCGTGGCGGGACCTTGTCACTCATCGCCGATCTTCCAGAACGGCCCACAACTCTAGTTCAAGTTCGGGCCAATCGCCTGAAAAGTGCAGTCCGATCGAACTCGCCGTCGAGAATTCAGGCCACAACGGCGACTTTCGGTCAAAGAAAAAATAGACGTGGTCGGTGATGGCGCGGATTTGCGGCGGCGGCGTCGGGAGGTGGACGAGCGGTACGCCGGGAAGATGGGCATGCACGATCTCGTTCATCTTGGTATTCGGCCCGACTTTCAGCAGCTGCGGGAATTGGCTCTGAATTTCGGTCAGAGGCCGACGCGCCGCGACCTCCAGAACAAATGTCGCGTTGCGAAACAGCGAGCGATCGCGGATTGTGGACACGAACGCATTGGCGGCGCGTTCGATGAGTTCGAGCCGGATCGCGCGGCGGCCGAGCCGCGCGCCGAGAAACTCCTGGAGGTCCCGCATCACGGGGCCGAAGACATTCTCCAGATCGTCATGATCGTAAGCCGGGTATTCACGCGCGCGGCGCTCCGGAGTCGCGAAGGTCGCCAATTCCCCGACCAGACGGAGAAACTCCTCGAACAGGCGTTCCGGGTGCAGGTAGCCCGACTGCCGAAAGTGTTTCAGGACCGCGATATGCCTGTTGAGCAGTTGCAGAACAAAGTAGTCGACACTCTGCAGGCCGCCGCCGGCGGTGGGATCCGCCGCGTAACGCGCAAGTTCTTCGAGCTTGTTGTCGATCCAGCCGACGACGCGATCCATCCAGCCGTCCACGACCGGGTGGGCCCCGCAAATCAGAACGGGGGGACGTATTTTTCATCGAAGACGATCTGCTTGTCGCGTACCTCGAGAATCCGGCCGATGCCAAGGCCGATATAGCCGGGCTTGGCCGTCTTCCGCAGTTCAAAGCCAAGCCGCGGGAAGGCGACGTCGATCTCCTCTTCGATCCGCAACGACGACGTCGAGTCGATGAAAGTCTCGGCGCCGATCATGAAGCGCGCCGCACTGTCGCTCTCCCGATCGTCCGCCTCACGCATATTGGCAGCGGCCACCGGCATCGAAAGATATGCGATCTGTTGCGAAGCCGTATCGGGCACGATGATGGGTGCCGGCAACGGGCTGTCGCCCGGTATGTCGAAAGGCGTTCCGTCCGGCATGATTCCGGATGCGCGACGGAGAGCAAATTTGCTTTGCTGCGCCAGATCGCGGTCGATTTCCAGATGCGAGAAGCCCCAAGGATATGGCGTAACATACCGTACCCGGGATTCCAGGGCATGCTCGTGGTAGCGGTCGTTTTGCTGAAGGTGATGAGGACGAAGAAACAAGCCCTCTGTCCACGCCACTTTGGAGTACCAGGACATTCTCGAACCGACCTATTCTTTTTCCAGCAAATGCCGATCGAACTTCTCAAGCACGTTGTCATCCCGTTTTCGCACGCCCGCCGCCGTGGGCGACTCGACGCCAGTCAAGAGGGCGACGCTAGTCGCGCCGCTCCTCGCGATCGTAGCATTCGGCGAACAACTCCATATAAGCGTTGAGTACACCGTCCTCGTGCCGTGCGATCCGTGTCTGCCAGCCCGTGACGTAACTGTCCCACAGTCGCGCCTTGCGCGATCCGATGGCTCCGATGAATCCTCGATCCTTTTGCAAGTCCGCTTCGATTCTCGCCGGATCGAAGGCTGAGAACATCAGTTTCAGAGCCTGCTGCATGGCCGTGTATGTCTTGATCTGGTGCAATTTCAGATCGTCGAACCCCTCTGCAAGCGCCCTTCGCGCATCGAGATAGCTCCGCGTCGGTTTGCCGAACATAATGCGCATCGCATCGTCGGTCGTCGGAGCAAACTTGATCGGATTGTTTTCCAGCGCCTTGATCATGGTCTGGTTCGAACTGCGAGCCAAACGCTTGGCGTGCTGACGTGCTTCGAGCAGTTGCTTCATGTTGTCCGTCACCAGCCGCAAAAGCTCACCGAGTTCCTTGGCCAGTTCGGAAGGATCACGGCTCGCCAGCGCCTCGTCGTCCAGGCCGGCACCGCGTGCGACGAGGCGTATAAAGTCGGACGCTTCGCCGAGCGCGACGTCGGCTGACGTGCGCGTCGGCGGTTCGATAGGCATGGCGGGCACAGCCGGCACGCGATCATCGACGGGGGCGGACGTTGCCGGCGCCGAGACGTTGCCACGGCGCTCGTGCTGGAGTTCGGCTTTCGCTGACAGCGGGGCGGCCCACGGGCCATCGGGTTCAGCCGTAATCCATACGGGTCGACGCGGCGTTGGAACCGGGACCAGTTCGGGGGCGGAGGCGGCGGTTTCGGCGTTGCCTGCGACCAGCTCTCCTCCGTATCGGAGTTCCAGACCTCGGCCGCGGATTGCTGCAGTGGCTGTTGCACACCGGGCGTTGCGGAAGGATGCACCGAGGGCACATCGATTGCCCAGTCAAGGAAATCGGGCTTCACCGGCGACATATCCCGCGGCGCTTTCAGCATTCGCGGATCTATCGGCGGCGCCGCGTCGCCCGGCGCGTCCCACAATTCTCCGTAACTGGTGCTCGCGCCGCTACCCGATGTTGCCTGCAGCGCCGGTGGTTCCTGCTCATCGAGCTCGACCAGGATAATGTATCGCCCGATCAGAAAACGGTCACCATTGCGGAGCCGGTGCGGCCCCCTGAGGCGGCTATCCTCTCCGTCCAGAAACGTGCCGTTGGTCGAAATGTCGTGTAACCAGTATCCATCGTCGTGCCACCTCACCTCGCAATGTTTGCCGGAGATAAAGCGCGTCGCATCCGGAAGGGTCCAGTCGAGATAGGGATCGCGACCGATATCCACCCCACGTTTGCCGGCAATCGAAACACTCAACGGACCGCCATCAGGCAGGCTGGTCTCGTTGTCGATCCGGAGCGTCAGAGTCATTCGACTAGCTCGCAGGCATGGGATCTGAATTGATCGAACCGTCCTCCCGCACTACGGAGAGCGTAGTCGTCGCTTGAAATCTTAGGTCTACTCCGTTCCGCGTTCAAGGCGTTTCCATGCACCCAAGCGACGGAGGAATTGCCCGTCACGACACTTCTGCGTAGTGCGCGATACTTCACAGATTTTTCTCCGCGAGCCTGATGCCTTCGGCGAGACATCGCTTCAACCGATCGGCGCGCTCCGCTTTCTGCATGCCGACGGCGGCGAGCTGTATGGCGACGCGCGCCGCCCGAGCGGTGAGGTAAAGCGGCATGGGAACAGGACCATCGGACTTTGCGAGCATCACCCCGCCGGCCCAACCCGCGGCCAACGCCAGCCAGCTCAACGCGTCGTTGCTGTCGCTTTCGGTTCCGAGTTTCAGCGCCGTCTTTTGCAATTCTTCGCTGGGCCGTTCGACCCATTTCTCCGCAGCGACCAGACAAGCCGCGCGATCGCGGGGAATGTCCCCAAGCAGCATCCGGACGCTGCCACAGGCCCACCAGACCGCTTCCCGACGTGGCAGCAAGTGGGCACAAAAATTGATTGCCTCCTCGAGCTTGTCCTGCGCCAGCAGCTTCTTCAGATGCGCCACCGGCGTGTCGTGGACGGCCGCGCTCGTGGCTCCCTTGGCAAGTTCGGGAAAGGTCTCGAGCAACGACTGGACGGTGGGGAAACGAGCGCGAGACATCCGAACTTCTTGAACTCCCAACGGGTTACACTCCAGATAAAACTCAACCGACCGGGATGGGGATGACGACCGGCATCATGCCGTTGATCAGCACGACTCCGTTGAGGTGGATAATGGGCGCCGTGATATTGATCATCGCCCCGGCCGTATCGTTGATCATGGCCTGCGCCAGCCGGTTGATCATCGGCGCCTCGGTGTTGACGGTTGCCGGCATCACCGTGACCGAACTCATCAGCACAGAATCCTCGATCGAGATCATCGCGGTGGTGCTCTGGGCGCCCATGTCGATGTTGATGATCTGGCTGCCCATCTGCACTTCGACGCTGTCGTCGCCCTTCTGGATCGTCCAGGAGCGGTTGCCGCCGACGGTCCAGGTCTGGTCGCCGCCGAGCGCAGGAGAGTCGAGGTCGACCGTGCCGACCTTGCCAGTCTGGTTGGCATTGATCACGACGAGATGATCCTGCTGCGCATGCATGCGAATGAGCTCGCTGCCCTTTTTGTCCTCGAACATGAATTCGTTGTAGCCGTTATGGCCCTTCGTCGAATCCGACTTGGTACCGGACTGGGTCTTGTGGGCCGGCAGCTCGTAAGGAAATTTGTTGTCGCCATTGTAGATGCAGCCAATGACCAGCGGGCGATCGGGATCTCCCTCCAGATAGGCCACAGCAACCTCCATGCCGACCCGTGGGATGAACTGGGTGCCCCACTTCTTTCCCGACCAGGCGTGTGCCACACGCACCGGGCATGACTTCTTCGGCTCACGGTCCCAGAAGAATTGAACCCAGATATGGCCGTTCTCGTCGGTGCTGATCTCCTCGCTTTCCTCACCTTTCTTGCTGACCACCTTGGCTGTCTGGATGCCACAGATGCAGGGCTTTGGCGTATCCGGGAGAATGCGGAACGGGCGGTTCTTGGTACCGAACTCGTATTCCCCGTGATAGACTTGATCGGCCTCCTTGCCCCAGCCGGAGCGATAGTGCTGGGTGCCGAACCGATGGGTGGAACGCAGCACCAGATAGGACTGGTTTTCCGACGAGACCGGATGGCGCTCGACGTCGACCAGGCTTCCCGGAAAAAGCGAAGCGGCGTCGCCCTCGACCAGGCGGCGGTGATCGACGGCTTGTTCGGCCTCGAGCCGGAATCTGGAAAACTTCTTGCCCTTGCTCTCCTCGTCGTATTTGCCCGGATAGTCGTAGACCTCAAGCTTCGAGAAGGCATATTTCTCCGAGGCCTCGTTAGGCGCGCGCAACTTCTTGTTCGGCTTCAGGTAGTCATAGTCGTTGAACTCCACTTTTCCGGTACGGAACCGGCGTTCCGATATCCAGCCGAACAGGTGCTGGTCGAGGCGGAGTTCGACACCGCTCAGGTAGATGAACGGAAGCTTGGGAACCTGCGGATTCGGCCGATGCGACGAGGGCGAGTCCGCCAGCACCATCGTGTGCTTGCCGTCGGAATGCTCAAAAAAGTAGTAAATGCCGTATTCTTCCATCAGTCGATGGCAAAAGGCGAGATCGCTTTCACGATACTGCACGCAGTAATGAATCTTGTCGTAGTCCGCCGTGGTCCGGAACTCGAAATCGTTGAAGCCGCCCTTGGTGAAGACCTCGCGGATGATGTCCTTGACGTCCTTGTCGAGAAAGATCCGGCAGTCGGCCTTGTAGCCCAGCATCCAGAACCACGGCCGCAGGACGAGCTTGTAATGAAAGAAATCGTCCGACTTTCCGACCCATTGGGCCTGCGCCAGGATACCATCGAACATCCGGACCTTGCCTTCATAGGCCTTCAGCTTGATCGTACATGACTGTCCAAGCGCCTTGTCGAAATCGATATTCTCGTCCTCGCTCAGCGCGTCCACATGGAATTCGAACAGTTCGCCCAGCGCCTCCGTGCCCTCAAATTTCATCAGAACAAGGACGTTCTTGCCCAGCGGGGTCGTTAATTCTGCAACGCGGCCATCCTGAGTGAGCAGTCCCATCTGGTTCTCGTCCTTATAAGGAAGCTACATCCATCATCGAACAGGTCAGGCCCTCACCGGCTCGGGCCAATGCCCCGTTCGCAAGTTCCGAAAAAGCCGAAAACTCTCGCGCGTCGCGCCAAGCAGACTAAACCCGCTGAAATTGTCAGCGTCGGCCCGAGACCGCGGCCTGATGTTTGCCGTCGTTCGCTCCTGCATCTGCTTTCCCTGGTCGACTATAGTCTTGCTGGCCTGGTGTAACGATATCGGACGGCCGTCAGATCATGGGCCCGGGCTGACAGGGTCTTGCGCTGCCGTCGGCGGGATCGAACAGATAGACTGGTCCCTCCCAGTCGCCGAAGTCGATCGGGAGCGGGGAATTCATGCGAACCGACTCCGGATTGTAAGCCTGGGCATCGCGGCCGGCGATCACGTAGGCGCCGCTGGCCATCGCCAGTTCGCCCATGAAACGCTTGCCATCGGCGTAAGTGCCGGCATTGCCGGGACCGGTCTGCGCAGTTCCGCAGGCATAGACCGTGATACGTCGGATCAGCCCACTGCCGCGTTTCCAGGCCATGGTCTTGCCGACAGTCATGAGACTCAGCCCCTCACGGCACAGTTGCAAGCCAAACCCGCCGACCCGCCTATTGGTCGATATCTGCTGCGAGATGTTGAAGTTTCCTTCGAACCCGTGACACATCACGAGCAGCTCATCGAGGCCGTTCTGCGAGCCGGCATAATGCGCAATCCAGCCGATCGAACCACCGAGATCGGTGTCTTTATCGACGACGTGAATATTAGGGGCGATCGGTGGAGGCGTTCCCTTGAGCCGCTTGTCGTGCCAGATCATTCTTCCGGGCATCGCATCCATTCCCATACCGCAGCCGCCAGCCTGTTGGGCTGGAGAGCATGCCCGACAATACGACCTGCCGACATCGCAAGGCATCAAGTCATTTGTCGCGCAGCGCCGGTATTGGTTCAATGGATCTCACGGTTATTGTTGAACCGGGCATTCTGCGATCGTGGCACCAACCGGATTTGAACCAACGGGCTGGGATCGGGACCAATATAGAGTCAGCGCAAGATCAAGTTGTGCGCATATCGGGACGTCAGCGCGGAGGGCCTGCCTATGGGCGATTCATTGGTGTACTTCGCAAAACCGCCGAATGCCGGACCGGCCGGGTACGACACCGACGGCAGGCAGCCCGGATCGATCTGGCGGATGCAGATCCCGGTGGGTGAAACGCGGGATATCCTGCTGATCGGCCCCGCCGGAACGGGAACCTCGCTCGGCGTCACCTCGAACAATGACAACGTCGTCAAGAACGATGACATCCGGATGCGCGCGGCCGGCGGCCAGCAGGTGATCTCCCTTCGCGGCAATGCGATCGGAACAACCCTGCTCGATGTCGGCCTGATACCGTTTCGGGGCGACTTGCGCTTTCCGGCGGGACCGCCAGCGCGCCCCGTCGGCGGCCAGTACATCAATGTCGGCCTGCAAGTACAGGTAACGCGGGCCGATGGTTCACTGCCAGGCAACGATTCCGGCGTCAGGCCGGAAGGCCAGATGGATGCGACCATGTGCTGGGCCGCCTGCCTGGCCTGGTGGCTACGTGCGCTGCCGGACCGTACTGAAATCTCCCAGTCCACGCTCATGGTCCTGGGAGCCCACATCTGGAATTCGGACGGCACGATGTCGCTGACGAACCTGCGGAATTTTTACGAACGCCAGAACGTCCGCATAACGTGTGACAGCGTCGGGCCGACGGCGGTCAGCCAATACTTTGTGCCGTCGAAGCTTCCCTTCATCATCGCGTTCCGGGCCGGCGTCCTGGGCGGACATGTCAACGTCATTCATGCCATCGATCTGACGACCAGCACCGTTACTGCGATGGAGCCATGGTTCCCAGACCCCTCCAGCGATCCAAATTATCACTTTGAGAATGATGTCTTTCCGGTATTCTTGAATAATACGGATCGCTCACTCTTTGTCTTTCGCGGCGCGCATGTGAAGCGTCCGATCAGTTACTACACGACGAAGCCGTTTGGGCAGGGCTTCCTGATCTGCTATCCTAATTGAATGGCGACCTGACGTGTCATCGTGCAAGCATCGACTCCAGCACCTCGCTGGAGGAAATGACGGAGAGGCGAGTCGTGACGGAAGTTGACCTCGTCTCCAATCCGCCTTTGCACGAAGATCAATCGGCCCCGGAACCGGCTTTGGATGCGGCGGACGTGCCGGTGCTCGCCGGACTTTGGCAGCCTCTCAGCGCAACGGATCCGTGCGGACCGGACCTCGACATGGACGGCGACGCCGATTATCTCAACTATGTCGCTCATACCGAAGGCATTCTGCCTACGTCGTTTTTTTCGCTGGACGACAAGAAGCCATTCGACCGGACGACGATCGATCTGCCCGGTCGACTGGCCGCGCTGGCGCCGCTTTTCGATCGCACCAGAGACCTTCGCCTGATGGCGCTGAATGCGCGACTCTCTATTCTCAACAGGGATCTCGCCGGCTTCTCCGACACGGTGGCTTCGATCGCATCCTGGCTCGATCGGTACTGGGATGACATTCACCCGCGTCCGCAGGACGGCGACATCCTCATGCGCGAGACCGCGCTGTCCGAACTCGATGGCCCGATGGCCATCTTTCCTCTTCAGTATGCGCCGCTGTTCGACACCCGCCGGTCTGGACCGATCAGCTATCGCAGCTGGATGATCGCCACGGGCGAGGTGGCTCCGCGCCCCGGCGAGACCAAGCTGTCGCCGGCCGCCATCGTCGAAGCCCACAGTGACACCGATGCCGACGCGCTGGCGACGGCACGACGAACTCTTACATCGCTCAGGGGCTCCCTGGCGCAGATACGCAATGCGCTTGCGCTCCATCAGGTTACGCCGGGGCTCGAAAACCTGTCAGCGCTGGTGGGCAAGATCTCGCTGTTCATCGACCCGAATGGCCTTGAGCGTGAACAAGCCGCTCCCGCGGAAGGGAATGCCGCGGACTCTGCTCCAGACAGCGACGCCAGTGCGCGATCGTCCACATTTGAAGCGCCGGGAACGCTCGCACAAGCCAGCGAGGCGCTTGCCGCAATTGCCAGCTACTACAGTCAGTTCGAACCCTCCAGTCCGATCCTGCCATTGGTCCGCCAGGCGCATCTGCTGATCGGAAAATCGTTTTACGAAGTGCTGTCCATTCTCGTGCCGACCCAGATGGACAAGGCCGCCTTCCTGATCGGCGGCGACCAGGTATTCGAACTTCCTGTCGGAAAGCTGTCGGGACTTTCCGCAGTCTCGCCAATCACTTCCACGCCCGAGGCAGCTACACCCGATGCGGCGGCCGGATCAACGCCGCGGTTCCGGGTCGCGAGCCGGTCGCAGGCCATCGCATTGCTCGATCAGGTCCAACGGTTCTTCCGGCACTCCGAGCCCTCAAGTCCCATTCCCATGCTGTGCGACCGCGCACGCGCGCTCGCGGAACGGGATTTCATGAGCGTCCTGCGGGATGTGTTGCCGAAAGCCGCTCTGAAAAATATCGCGTCGGACAAGTGAACCTTCGAACCGGTTCGCGCTACTACCTCTAACGGCCATCAGTGGCCGGTGCGATGAGTTCGATAGAGGTGCAGGACTCGCCGATTGACGCGCAGCAAAAAATTACTTCTAATTGCTGCATGTTTAGTCGGCGGCCGGTTCCAACAGGGGACAGCGCGTGGCAAAAGACAGTGGTCAAAAATTTATTCGCCGAAATCGCCCTCCGCGGGTTCATATCACCTACGAAAATCCGGCGAACGCCGAAGAAAAGGTCGAAATTCCTTTCGTCATGGGTGTGATGTCGGATCTGTCCGGCAATACGCCAGGTGTTGAAAAGGACGAGATGCACGCGCGCAAATTTCTCGATATCGACATGGATAATCTCGACGCGCGCATGGCGGCCATTCAGCCGGGCGTAAGTTTCCGGGTCGACAACAAGCTCTCGGACAGCAGTGGCGACAAGATCGGCGTCAGCCTGCGTTTCAACAAGATGGCTGACTTCGAGCCTGCGGCCGTCGCACGACAAGTGCCCGCGGTCGCCAAGCTGCTCGAAGCGCGAACGCAGCTTGCAAACCTCGTTCGGTACATGGACGGCAAAGTCGCGGCAGAGGATCAGCTGCGCAAGCTGCTGTCCGATCCTGAGCTCATGGCCGCAGTGAAGAATCGCGCAACCGACAAGGGCGGCGAAGGTAACGGTACGACCTAACGAACCCGAACATTGGAAAGTCCAGTCATGGCGACTGAAAAAGCCCACGCCGAACAAGGTGCGCTGGTCGAAACACGCGAAGCGGACGAATTTCAGGAACTGCTTAAAAAAGCTTCAAGCCAAGGACGGAACGGGCCGCGACGGAAGTCGAGAACGCCGTCAAGACGCTAGTTGAGCAGGCACTTGCGGACACCAGCCTGATCAAGGCGGACGTTCTCGATACGCTGGAAGAGATGATCGCTCAGCTCGACAAGAAGCTGTCCGCTCAGATGAATGAGATCATTCACGCGCCCGAGTTCCAGCAGATCGAAAGCGCCTGGCGCGGCCTCAAGCACATGGTTTTCCAGTCGGAGACCGACGCGATGCTTAAAATCCGCGTCATGAACGTGTCCAAAAACGAACTGTATCGCCACCTTCGGCAGTATCCCAACGCAGCCTGGGACCAGAGCCCGCTGTTCAAGAAGATCTACGAAGAGGAATTCGGCCAGCTCGGCGGGCAGCCCTATGGCTGCCTGGTCGGCGACTTCTATTTCAGCCACATGCCGACCGACGTGCAGCTTCTGCGCGACCTCAGCAAGATTGCGGCTGCGGCGCATGCGCCGTTCTTTGCCGCCGCAGATTCGACCCTAATGGGCATGGATTCGTGGAACGAACTCATGAATCCGCGCGACCTCAGCAAGTTGTTCGACACGCCCGAATATGCGGCCTGGAAGTCTCTGCGGGATTCCGACGACGCGCGATATGTCGGGCTGTGCATGCCGCGTGTGCTGGCGCGTCTTCCATATGGCTCGAAGACCGAACCCGTCGACGAATTCGCCTTCGAGGAGGACACCGACGGTCATCGGGGCGAGAAATATGCCTGGATGAACGCAGCCTATGCGATGGCTGCCAACATCAACCGGGCATTCAAGGAGCACGGGTGGTGTGCCCGCATTCGCGGCGTGCAATCGGGCGGCGAGGTCGACGACCTGCCGTCTCACACCTTTCCGACCGATGACGGCGGCGTCGACATGAAGTGCCCGACCGAAATCGCGATCAGCGACCGCCGTGAGGCGGAACTGGCCAAGTCGGGACTGATCCCGCTCATTCACCGCAAGAACACCGATCGCGCGGCATTTATCGGCGCCCAATCACTGTTCAAGCCGAAAGCCTACCAGAACAATGTTCAGGCAACGGCATCGAGCAACCTGTCTTCCCGGCTGCCTTACATGTTCGCGGTCTGTCGTTTTGCGCACTATCTAAAATGCATGGTTCGCGACAAGGTCGGCTCCTACTACGAGAAGGAGCAGCTGGAGAAGTGGCTGACCAACTGGATCAGCGAATATGTCGATGCTGATCCGAAGAACTCCAGCGAAGCAACCAAATGCCGCCGCCCGCTCGCCGGCGCCAAGATCAACATCGTCGAGAACGAAGAGAACCCCGGCTATTACTCAGCGACCTTCGAGTTGCGGCCGCATTTTCAGCTTGAAGGAATGGATATCGGCCTTCGACTGGTTTCGCGACTGCCAATCGCAAAGTGAAAAGCGATTGAACCTGTCGTCGATCGATACCGACAAATAGCCGAGCCGTACTGACACCGAACGGACGGCGAAGACGCGGTCGCATCAAACCTTGGCGTTGACATTGGAGAATGAATAAATGGCCGAGATGTTCTTGAAGCTTGACGACGTGCAGGGTGAATCGCAAGACCTCGCCCATCCGAACGAAATCGAAATCAACAGTTGGGGCTGGAGCGTAGACAATCCTGCCTCGTTCAAGGTCGGTCAGGGTGGGCAATCGACCCAGGCCAATTTCAGCTCCATTCACGTCAACAAGATTTGCGACAAGGCCTCGATCACGCTGTTCAAGGCGTGTGCGACAGGCAAACATATCGGTTCAGGAAAAATCACCTGCCGAAAGTTGGATGGTGACAGCAAGGTTGATTATCTGACGATCGACCTCAAGGACATCATGGTCAGCAACGTATCCTGGAGCGGCTCCGGTTCCGAGCAGATTCTTCATGAGACTGTTTCGCTAGTGTTCGCGGAATTCAAGCAGACTTACAAGCTGCAGCAGGACACCGGCGATGCCGGCGGAGCGACGGATTTCGGGTTCGATATTCAGTCTCAGAAGATCAGTTGATGATCGCGCATTCGAGGCGCCCTCGCTCCGCGCAAGGGCGCCAGATGCGTGACGCGGACAGACTTTGTTTGGTGGCAATCGGATCGGGTCCGGCATGGCAGATGTAACGAAGAAGTCCCGCCTGAGCCCGCCGCTGATGTACGCGTTCCGCGCGGCGCATGAAGCCAAGGACGCAGCCCTGAAAGCCGATCTACGCAACGAGGCCGGCGATCGTATTATTGCCGGCCGTCGCGTGCGGGGCCGACAGGTCATCACCGAGGACCTGCTGCGGCGCGAGGTCTCCCGCGATCTGGAGGCTCTGCTCAATACGGTGGCGCTGGAATCAACCATCGAGATGGATGATTTTCCATACGCACGCAGATCGATCATCAATTTCGGCATTCCCGATATTTCTCATCGCACGATCGATGAGATTGGCGTCAACCACATTCCCGGTGAACTAAAGCAGGCGATCACGAACTACGAGCCGCGGCTGGCCCAGGCATCGCTTCATATAGAGAGAGACAACACGGTCGATGCGGCGGAGCTCAGAATCAGATTCGTGGTGAACGCCGATCTGACATGCGATCCGGTCAACATCCCCGTCCAGTTCGTCGCCGACGTCATCGACACCGGCAAGATCATCGTGAATCGTCTGTGATCCGGTCATGAACAGAGAATTTCTCGATCTGTATAATCGAGAACTTCAGCTGCTTCATGAGCAAACGCGCGATTTTGCCGACGAATATCCCGGCGTCGCAGAGCGGCTGGGCGGCCTGCTCGAGGATCGGATCGATCCGATGATCGACGGCCTGCTCGAAGGCGCGGCTTTTCTCGCCGCCCGCGTTCAGCTGAAGCTCAAGCACGAATTTCCGGAATTCACCTCCAATCTGCTCGAGCAGCTGGTTCCCCACTATCTCGCGCCGACGCCCTCGATGATGCTGGTTCGCGTCGAACCGATATATGGCGATCCCGCCTTGCGCGACGGGCATGCGGTCCCCCGCGGATCCTACGTCGATGCCACATTCCGCCAGATCGACCGGCAGATCGCATGCCGCTATCGCCTCTCGGCGGGAATTACGATTTGGCCTTTCGAACTGACCGGCGCCGAGTACTTCTCGTCGCCCGCCCCGCTTCAGGCGCTGGGGGTCCGTGCCGGCGCCGGCGTGCGAGCCGGCATGCGCCTGACGCTGACCTACAGATCGACCGCGCGGCGCGAGGACGAGCCGTCGGACGCCGAGGTCGCGAAGAAGCCGGATGCCCTGTTCGCGGGCTGCAAGACCACGGATTTGCCGCTGTATTTCGTCGGCCCGGAAGCCGACTCCGTGGCGCTGTACGAGCAGGTTCTTGCGCATTGCAAAGGGGTCTACTTCCGTCATCTCGACGAATTCGGCGATCCTGTCGTGTACAGCGCGCCGCCCGAGATGGTGCAGCAGGTCGGCTTCGGGCGCGACGAAACGCTATTTCCGAACGATCATCGCGTATTCGAGGGTTTCGACCTGCTGCGCGAGTTTTTCGTGTTCCCCGGCAAATTTCTCGGCCTCAATCTCAGCCGGCTCGACGAGGTCATGCCTCGCCTGAAGGCAAAGACGATCGATATCCTGTTCTGCTTCGACGAGGTGAATTCGCGCCTGCCGGCGGCGGTCCAGCCCGCGATGTTTGCATTCTACGCCGCGCCGGCGATCAATCTGTTCGAGAAGACGACCGATCGAATTCCCGCGACATCGAGCCAGCACGAATATCACGTCGTGCCTGACCGGAGTCACTATCTCGACTTCGAGCCGCATCGGCTGCTCGACGTATTCGCGCATTACCCCGGCGGTCAGGACAAAGTCCCGGTCAAACCGCTTTATGCGGCGTCGCTCGACGGCCAGGTCGCATCGGACGTCTACTATACGACCCGCCGGCTTCCGCGCCGGCGCAGCGTCGAAGAGAAGCGCGTCGGCTTTTCCTCGGACTATACCGGGACCGACATGTTCATTTCGCTCAGCGCCGCCGGCGGCACCGACGACGCCAACGCGATTTCGGAACTGAGCGTGCGCGCGCTGTGCTCGAACCGGCATCTGACCGAGCATCTCCCGGTCGGCACCGGAGGCGCGGACTTCCATCTGATCGACGATTTCACGCTGGATCTGACCTGCGTCGCCGGCCCGACGCCGCCGCGCGAACCTGTCGTGACGCAGTTGCGCAGTCGCGGCGAGACGGCTCATACCGGCACTGTCACGTGGCGCCTCGTGAACATGCTCAGCACCAACCATCTGGGCCTGGTCCAGCGCGCAGCCGGCAACGACGCTCAGGCGCTGCGCGAAATACTGACGATGTTTGCCAATACGAACGATGCCGTGGCCGAGCGTCGTATCCGCGGCGTGCGCAGCGTCGACAGCCGGCCGATCGTCCGCCGAATGCGGCAGCGCAGCGGCATCGGCGCTGGCAGGGGTATCGAGATCACCGTCACGATCGACGAGAAGGTTTTCGAGGGAAGCGGCATTTTCCTGCTCGGGGCAGTGCTGGAACGGTTCTTCTCCGAATATGCCGGCTTCAATCACTTTACACAGACCGTCATCCGCTCCGTCGAGCGCGGCGAGATCATGCGCTGGCCGCCACGTATCGGTACACGGAGGCCGCTATGATCGATCGGGGCGCAACGTGACACTCTTCGATAACCTGGAGAAGGAACCGTGGCGCTTCGACTATTTCGCCGTCCTGCGACAGCTCGAACGCACGTTCGCCGACTTGCCGCGTATCGGCGGCAGCACGTCGCAGCGCGATGAACTGGTCAGGCTCGGGCAGGATCCATTTATGGACTTCCCGGCGTCCAACCTCGCGCGCATCTCGCTGCAGGACGGCAAGCCGCCGAAGATTTACGTGAAATATATGGGCCTGCTGGGACCGCAGGGCCCGCTGCCCCTGGCCACGACCGAGGAAGCTTTCCAGTATGTCCTCGCGCAAGACGACGCCTTTCCTCGCTTCCTCGATGTCTTCAACCACCGGTTCATCCAGTTGTTCTACCGCGCCTGGGCGGACTCCCGGCCGATCGTTCAACATGACCGCCCTCATGACGACCGCTTCATCGCCTATATCGGATCGGCCATCGGCATTGGATCGGGCCCCTATCAGGATCGAGACAGCATCCCTGATGTGACCAAGCTCGGCTTTTCCGGTCTGATGGGAGCGCAGGCCAGATCCGCGTCGCGACTGACAGACGCCATTTGCGGATTGTTTGCGGTCGACGCGGAAGTCGAAGAGTTTGTCGGCACGCGACTTGAGATCGAGCGCGCAGAATGGACGTTTATCGGTCAGAGCTACAACATCCTTGGCGACGGCGCCTTGCTCGGACGGACCGTGTTCAGCGTGCAGGACAAGATCCGGGTCCGGATCTTCACCAAAAATCTGGCGCAATACATCCAGTTTCTGCCAACCGGCGACCTCTGCGAACCGCTCGCCGATCTGGTGTTTCTGTATAACGGCGAGCAACTGGATTGGGACGCGGAACTGGCCATTCCGGCCGGTGCCGCGGAGCCCGTCAGGCTCGGACGCTTCGGCCAGCTTGGCTGGACCAGCTGGATGGCGCCGAACTGGACCGGTACTGAAAGCTTCCGACGCGATGCGCGGTTTCATCCGACCGAGCGCATGAAATTGAAGCGCAAGAACATGGCCCGAAACCAATGACGGGAGAGGAGACGGAATGACCGATATCAGTCTGGAAACCGTCGCGGGCAAACTCAACCGTGTGGCTTATGAGGCCTTCTTCAAGGCCTTGCGTCAGGCCAAGGGGGCCGGCAACCGAAACGTCGAACTGGCTCACTGGATGTCCCACATCCTGCAGAGCGAGCAGACCGATATCGGCCTCACCGCAAACCACTTCAAGATCAACCCGGCCAGATTGTCGACCGACATCGGCGCCGCGCTCAACGGCTTTCGCAAGAACGAAACCGAAATGCCGGCGGTCTCCAATACCGTCATGGACCTGCTCGATCGTGGCTGGCACTACGCCACCCTGTTTTTCGGCGAAACGCAGATCCGTACCGGCCACATCCTCGTCGGCGCCCTGCAATCCCGAGAACTCCGCCGCGCCTTCACCGAACTCTCATCCGAATTCGCCAAGGTCTCGGTCGACGTCCTGACGGCTGAATACAGGGCCATATGGGCGGGATCGTCGGAAGAAAATCTCCGGCCGATGGACGGATCGGGACTGGTCGCCGGCGGCAGCTCCGATACGACCTCGCAAAAAGGCACCACCGCACTCGACCGATTTTCGCAGGACCTGATCGCGCGGGCAAAATCGGGGGACATGGATCCGATCCTTGGGCGTGACGAGGAGATTCGCCAGATCATCGACGTGTTGATGCGACGACGCCAGAACAATCCGATCCTGACCGGCGAGGCAGGCGTCGGCAAGACCGCGGTCGTGGAGGGATTTGCCCAGCGGATCGCCGCCGGAACCGTACCCTCGCCGCTCCGCGGCGTCCGGCTCTGCGCGCTGGATATCGGATTGATGCAGGCCGGCGCCTCCATGAAGGGTGAATTCGAGCAACGGCTGCGCTCCGTGATCGACGAGGTTCAACAATCGCCGATTCCGATCATCCTTTTCGTGGACGAAGCCCATACGCTGATAGGCGCTGGCGGCAACGCCGGTACCGGTGACGCCGCCAACCTGCTTAAACCCGCGCTGGCCCGGGGCACGCTTCGCACCATCGCGGCGACGACCTGGTCGGAATACCGCCAGTATATCGAGAAGGACCCGGCGCTGACGCGTCGTTTCCAGCCGATCCAGATCGGCGAGCCCGATGTCGGCAAATGCTGCGACATGTTGCGCGGCATGCTCGGCCCGATGGAGAGGCACCACAAGGTACGGATCTCCGATGCTGCCATCGTCGCTGCCGTGAACCTGTCGCACCGCTATATTCCGACACGGCAACTGCCGGACAAGGCTGTCAGCCTTCTGGATACCGCCGCAGCGCGAGTGGCGATCAGCCAGAGCGGCATTCCCGCGGCGATCGAAGATCAGGCCGCGACGATTTCGTCCCGCGAGGCCGAGAAGGCCGCGCTGATCACCGATCAGGACCTCGGGGCGCAGGACCAAGGCAGGATTGCCGCAATCGACGCCGAGATCGCAACTCTGAAAGAATCCCTTGCGGTCCTCGAAGCCGACTGGGCAACCGAACGCGCGCTGGTGGGGGAGATTCGCAGCCTGCGCGATATTCTCTATCCGCCGGCAGAGCCGTCACCGGCTACAAACGCGCCGGAACTTAGCCCGGCCGCCGCGGTCGGTGACGAGGAAACCCGCACGCGGCTTCGGGAAAAGGTCGATGCGCTGGAATCGCGGGATCCGGAGCACAGAATGATCTACGCACATGTCGATGCGCAGGTCGTAGCGTCGGTCGTGTCCGATTGGACCGGTATACCTGTCGGCCGGATGGTCAAGGACGATATCGAGAACGTGCTGCGCCTTCCTGAAATTCTCAACAGGCGCGTTGTCGGGCAATCGCACGGCCTCGCCATGATCGCACGCCGTATCGAGACCAATCGCGCCAAGCTCGACAACCCGAACAAGCCGATCGGCGTCTTCATGCTGTGCGGTCCCTCCGGCGTCGGCAAGACAGAGACCGCGCTCGCTCTCGCGGAAGCGCTCTACGGCGGCGAGCAGAACATGATCACCATCAACATGTCGGAATTCCAGGAGGCGCATACCGTATCGTCGCTGAAAGGCGCCCCGCCCGGTTATGTCGGCTACGGCGAGGGTGGCCGGTTGACGGAAGGCGTTCGCCGCAAGCCATACAGCGTGATCCTGCTCGACGAGGTGGAGAAAGCCCATCCCGACGTACACGAGATTTTCTTCCAGGTTTTCGACAAGGGCTTCATGGATGACGGCAACGGCCGACGGATCGATTTCAAGAACACCTTGATCATCCTGACGACCAACGTCGGTACCAATCTGATCATGGGACTGTCCGCCGATCCCAAATATCGCGACGATTCGGAGGCGCTGGCGCAGGAACTGCGTCCAGAGCTGTTGAAGATCTTTCCTGCGGCTCTGCTCGGCCGCATCGTCTCGATCCCGTATTACCCGCTGTCCAACAAGATGCTGGGCGGCATCACCAGGTTGCAACTCGACCGGATCGGTCGGCGTGTACGCGAAAACCACGACGCGAACTTCAGCTACAGCGACGCCGTGGTCGATCGCATCGTCTCGCTGTGCAACGATCCCGATTCCGGCGGGCGGATGATCGACAATATCATCAACAATTCGATCCTGCCGGCGCTTTCGCGCGAATTCCTCAAGCATGCCCTGAGCAAGGAAAAGCTGAAGGATGTCGAGATCACCGTCGAGAATGACGATTTTTCCCATGGCTGGAAGTGATCATGGCGAAAAACCGTTTTGAGCAGGTTGACGACTTCCAGCCGAATGCCATCAATCTGAAGCTGATGAAGAAAGACGATGGCGAGATCGGGATCATTCATTGCCCGAAATCGGCAGCGCCCGATCAGTTGCCGGCCGACCTGACGAGCGAGGAAATGCCGGTTCGCAACGCGGTGATCGGCACCATTCAGCTCGCCAACGCCAAAAAGCTGCCGATCGTCATCATCGACCCCGACAATATCTGGACCGGTGAATGGGGAGAGCTGTGGCGCTTCGAAGACAGGGACGACTGACTGCTCGCGCATCACATGCGCGGAAACCGGCATTGAACCAACTGACGCGACGACGTTGTCATTGAGGGAGGACCCAATCCATGCGCGCTGGTTATGTAATCGCCCGCGAAAACTTCAAGGAGGCGGCCAAGCACGTATCCGCCGAGGCCGACCCGGTCATGTTCAATCTTCTCTACGGTCTGCAAAGCCTGGCGGATCAGATCGAGGCAGACTTTGCCGCACTGACCGCGCCGCCCGTCTCTGCGGCGAGACCGCCGGAAAAACGAGCCTCCCTCAAGCCAGCTGTTCGTCCGCCGCGATCCACCGCCAAGAAGCGGTCGAAAAAGGCCCGGGCCAAATCCCGCTGACCAACGACCGGGCGGACGTCGAAGCGCGATTGGCCGGCCGATACTTGCACCGGCATGGCCGGCCGGCCTAACATCCATGCCGGCCGGGCCGCGTCATGCACCTGGTCGACAGAGCTGTGCTATATCTCTCCCCGGATTGGCGAGTGCGGGACCGTGACAGCGCCACGCATCATTGCGGAGACCAGCGTGACGAGTTTCGTCGTACCGCCGCAGCCACGTGATCCTTCATCGCGTCCGACATGCCTTTCCGGCAGGAAGCGGACGGGGCTTCGCGCGTGAGCCAGCAGAGCCCCTATCGACCGCAACGTCGCGGTGTCCCCCCGGAACCCGGCTGAACGGCATTTACGAAATCGACGAGATGATCGGCGCCGGCGGCATGGGCGAGATCTATAAATCCCATGAGATCCAGACCGGTGCCGCCGTCGCCATCAAGATGCTGCTCCCGGACGTCGCCGACAACGAAATCTCGCTGGCTCTCTTCCGTCGCGAAGCGGCGGCCCTGCACCATCTCCCGCACGACGCCATCGTGCGATATTTCCTGTTTACAGTGGAGCCGGTGTTGCAGCGGCCCTATCTGGCAATGGAGTTTGTTGACGGGCGGTCGCTCTCGGACATGCTGCTGGAGGGCCCGCTACCATTCGAACAACTGGGGAAGTTGCTGCGTCGCGTCGCTTCAGGATTTCAGGCTGCGCATGAACGCGGAATCGTTCACCGGGATGTCTCGCCCGACAATATCATCGTTCCGCATGGAGACGTCACGAAGGCCAAGATCATCGATTTTGGCATCGCCCGGTCGACCCAGGGCGGTGACCCGACGATCATCGGCTCCGGCTTCGCCGGAAAGGAGAATTACGTCTCGCCGGAGCAGGTCGGCTTGTACGGCGGCGACATCACGCCAAAATCGGACATCTACAGCCTTGGCCTCGTGCTTTACTATGCCGCCTGCGGGCAGAAACTGGACATGGGCGGCAGTCAGTTCGATCTCGTCGAGAAGCGGCGGCAAATTCCCAATCTCGATGCTGTCGACGCACGCTTTCGACCCTTGTTGCGTCAAATGCTGGAACCCGATCCGGCCAAGCGCCTGGCTTCCATGGAGGAGATCACAACCCAGACGTTCGGCGCAGCGGAGCCGGCGCAAACATTCAAACGCGCAACAGCCGATGCGAGCAGTCCGTCATCGCCCGTCGCCGGCGCACGGAAGGTTCCGACCTGGCTCATTGCAGCCGGTGCCGCCACGCTCATCGCCGCGGGCGTGGTGGCCTATGCGGTTTATTCGACTAACGATGCCGACGCGCCCTCGCTGGACGCACCTCAGCTCAGTCCGGGCTCCGCGGCTCCGCGACCCAAGTCGCCTCCCCCATCAATGCGCCGGATGCAGGTCCGCCGATCGCACGCACGCCCCCTTTGACGATACCTCCGATCGATGGATCCGTCAGCCGGCCTGACCAGATCCGCAATTTTGTCGAACGCTATGAAGGCGGCGAATGTCTCTTCCTGATGCCGGTGGCGATCAGCACCAACGCGGCCGTGCTGGAAGGTCTCGCAGCCACTCCCGCGCGCTTCGACGAATTCGCGGCGAATTTCAAACGCGCCCTGGGCTTCGCCCCGTCGATCGGCGCGCGCCTGATCACGGATCAGCAGTGTGCCGCGGTTCGCTTCCTGAACCAGTCACGCGGCGAGCGGCTACGTACGCCCCGGATTTTGCTGGCCTCGACCGACGTGCCGAACGGCGAGACGCTGAATGGCACCGTCGAGAACGTAGCCAATCGTACGGTCGAATTGCTGTTGATCTCCGACGCCGGCCAGGTGCAGAACCTGTCCAGCCTCATGAAGCCCGGTATCGACGTACTCGCTTTCTCGATCGGCATGCAGAAAAGCGACGGACCGGCCCGACCGCAACTCCTGATGGCCGTTGCGACAGCTCAGCCTGTCGACGCGCTGAAGCTACAGCGTCCCGTCGCAGCGGATCAATTCTTTCCGAAGGTCCTCGCCGATACGCAAGCGGAAGGGACGAACATGACGGCAGCAGCGAGGTACTTCCGTCTGGGCAAATGACGCGGCGCCAAGTGCAAGCGCCATTAGAACTTGCCGACCACCAGAACCTTCAGATCTGTATCGGGTTTGAAATTGGTGGCTTCGTATTCGAACGGGCGGTTCTCGACCGGCTTGAGGCCCGTACTGCAAAAACTGACAAAACGCTCCTTGCCGCCCGGATCGACGACGAGCTTGAACGTCTTGATCGGTGCCGCCCAGTTCGCGCCGGTATGAAGCACATAGCTGATACGTCGCTCCTGCAGCGCCCCCTTACCGGCGAGCCGATCGAGGCCGGTCAACATTCCATCGGTTATGCAAAAGTCCTTTTTGTACTGTTCGATCTGTCCCGCAAGCGCCTTGTTCTTTCGAAGCGGGGTCCGCAAAATCGTATCGGCTGCCGTACCGACGCTGGGTCTGTAGCGATGCTCGACGGTCACGGATCGATCCGGCGGAAAGGTCTGCTGACGCACCGCGGAGGTTTTGACGATCCACGCAAAGCTGTAGATCGGACGGCCGTTGTCGCTGTTGCCTATCGCCGTGAGCAGCCCGTTGGAAAGCAGCTTTTCCCGCGTGGCCTCCCGCAGATCCGCGATGCGGACCTCCTCGTTCCGATCGGCAGCATCGGAAACTGCAACTGACTGAGCAGACTGCTGACATCCTTGTCGCCGATCCAGGCGCGCTGATCGAAGGTAAATTTCGCTGGGCGGCCGTCGACTTTGGTCTCGAACGCCACGAAATTGAGCGGATCTCCTGCCGGCAGAACAATACTCTCCGGTTCGGAAAGATCGATATCCGGCAGCGGGAACGCGACCGTTAATGTCACCGGCTTGCCCGACAGGTTCGCGAACTGATAGCGAATGCTGATGCTGTCGAGTGCAATTCGCAGTTCTTCGCTCTCCATAGAAATGGCGTTCGTCTGCATGAACCTGAGGCCGCCGATCGACAGCTCAGCCGCGGAATCGTTAGACTGCGCCGAGGTGTGCCAACTCGTCGTGGCCGCTATGACCAGAGCGCAGCGAACCAAATCCCTCATCACCCCACTCCTTCTTCCGCGTGTTAGTACGTATGGCTATTTGCGCACCCTGTCGGATCGCGTTTGGCTCCTTCAAATATGATCCAGATCGACGTATATTGACACCCTGCAGTACGGAGTTCGGTATCGCCTTGGCGCTGCGTGATGGCATCGGCTCAAGACTTTGAGGTGAAGATGTTTCGTCTGAGGTGTGCGGCCTGGATTGTTAGCTGCGGCGCGATCATCGCATCGGCCTCCGTGGCGGTCGCTGATGACACCATCATCAAACAGTTTTTCAGCGGCACCGGAGCGGATGCGGTGGGCATCGTTGAAGCCGGCGAAGATATCGAATTGTCCGGGCCCCAGGCGCTGACGCTGGACAAGGACGGGAACGTGTTCCTGCTCGACCAAATCAACGGGCGCATTCTGAAATTCGATCCCAGGCAGCCCGGGGAGCAGCCGGCGATCCTGAAGATGCCCGACGATGTGCAGCCGACCGATATCGTGGTGCGTGCGGACGACATCCTGGTCTGGGACGGATCGGTCCGGACGCTGAAGGCCGCCGCACAGTCGACCCGTGGTATCTCGACGGAGCCCGTTACTCTCGAGGAGGTGATAACGCGCGGCATTGAGGATCCATTCGTGACCTCCGCCTTTGCCCAGATGGGATCACAACTCCCCGGCGCCGCGTCCGAGCTGCTGGATGAAAGCACCCGAGCCGTCACGATCACGAAGAAGAGGCCGCTCAGCCGGCAGTTTGTCGCCTCGCGCGGCAAAGGCTCGGTGGTGGCGGACGTCGTTCCGAAGACTGACAGCAGCGTACATATCGAAGTCCGCAGCAAGGACGACAACGCGAGAGTTGCCGAACTGGATTTGCGGGTTCGCAATCGGCTCGGCGCTGTCGAATTCCTCGAGGTCGACAACAACGGCCGCCTCTATGTACTGGCCGAAGATATCCCGGAATCCACCAGACAGGCATCGACCTTCGTCGCGCGCTTCAAACCTGACGGCAAGCTTGAGGGCGTCTATGAACTGCCGTTGGCAAACACGCCGCTGACGCGTCGTTTCGTCGCCATCTCCGGCGACGGTGACGTATTTTTTCTACGCACCAAGGCCGACTCGGTCGCCGTGGTCGGCGTCGGGTTTCGCCAACTGGCGAACGCGCAGATGATCGACGTCCGCCCGCTACGACAGGACGGAACGCTCGTCGGGATAACGAAAAATTTCGGCGCCATTGCCGCCATCCGGCCGTCGAACCGCCAGCAGGTCGTGGAGACGGCTTTCGCCTTTGAGGGTTTGCAATGGAACCTGACGCCAGCCAACTACGGCAGCGATCCGGACAGCGCGTGTAGCGGCTTCAGCCGCATTCGTCGGCCATGGTATCTGCAGGGAAAGGTCAATCAACAGGTCCGTGGCGTGCCTTACTGCTGGGGATGTCACGGTTCGCTGGCGAGCTTCCGCGCGCAGATAGACCGGGGTATCAAGGCGGGCAACGTCTGCACGCGGGATACGCCGCGCGGCGACGTCGCCGGCGTGGATTGCTCGGCATTCGTCAGCGCCACATGGGGTTTGTCGGTCCACTATACGACCGCAGCCATCCCGGCGATCGCGAGGCCGCTGGAGAATCCTTGGGATTTGAGACCAGGCGATGCCTTAAACAAGGCGGGCTCGCACGTCATGCTGTTCCTGCGCTTCACACCCGATCGCAAGGCTGAAGTGATGGAGGCCTCGACGGGAGGCTGTAATGGCCGTGTGTGCCGAAATGTCTATCCTTTGGCGGCGTTGCTGGCACGTGGTTACGTTCCGGTCCGGTTTCGCGGACTGGCCGATGATCAGATGGTCGTCTCGGCAGAGACATATAAAGACGACGCGGCGACGTCAATCAGCAAAAAAGCAATAGCCGCAGGAAATAATGTGCACCGATAGGCATGAAATGAACAGATCTGCTGCGTTCGCCGTTGCTGCATTGATGTGGTTTTCGACCGGTCAGGTCTGGGCCACGGGCGGAATCTCGATCGCAAGTCCCGGCGGCGGCAGCGTCCATGGGCTCGTCATAGGAATCGACGCGTATCAGCAGGTCCGCCCTCTGAAGGGTGCCGTGGCCGACGCACGTGACGTCGAGGCGTCGCTGAAGGGAATGGGCGTCACTGACGTCACGGTGCTCGTCGATGCCCAGGCATCGCGCGCAGCGGTGCTTCGCGAAATGAATGCGCTGCTGCAAAGAACCAAAAGCAATGACGTCATCTTCCTCTCGATAGCCGGACACGGCGCACAGGAGCCCGAGCGCATCAAGGGCTCCGAACCAGATGGCATGGAGAACGTTTTTCTTCTGCCCGATTTCGCGCCTACGGCCGCAGGATCCGTGCAGCGAATCCTGGCAAGCGAGTTCAATCATTTCATTAAGCAGTTCGAAATGCGCGGCGCCAAAGTTGTGTTCGTTGCAGATACCTGCCATGGGGGCGGAATGGCGCGCGAGATTGATCCCCGCGCAGAGGAAATGAGCTTCCGCCAGGTTCCCCGCTATACGCTGCTGGTCGACAAGCTCCAGCCGGTGTCGGACAAGAGCGATCCGCGGAGCGAGTTCGACTTCGACCGTACTGCGTTCCTAGCCGCAGTCGACCGCAGCACCAAAGCGCCGGAAGTCCGAATTCCCGGCATCAGCGGTCTGCGCGGCGCACTGAGCTACGCCGTCGCGCGTGCCATCGAGGGCGGCGCGGACACCAATCACGATGGGCGCATCACAGTGAGCGAATTGTTCGCTAACGTTCGTCAGGTCGTGTATCAACTATCCGATCAACGCCAGAATATCGTGACCGTCACATCGCCCGGCCAGTCGCCTGACTCTGATGTGGTTTTCGACCTCACCCGAGGCGTGGTCTTGATGCAGGCGCCCAATAGCCCCCTCCATCCACCAATGCAGCTCCTGCACCGTCGCTTGGGCCCCCGCGCCGCCCGCAGGCAACGGCTTCACACAGGAACGCATCGCAGCGCCGATCCGGCTTGCAGTTCTGGATGGCTCGACATCAGCGCTGCCGGATGTGAAGTCACGCGACGTCACGATCGAATCCGTTCAACCAACTGACAACCCTGATCTCATCTGGGACCCTTCATCGCAGGATGTCATCGCTTGGGGTGACGTTGTCGCATTCAAGGTGGACCCAACAGACCTTGCATCCGTTGTCGATCGCACCGCTGCGATCCGCGACCTCAAGAAGTTCGCGACGCGTTCGCCACAGATAATGCGGGTTTCCCCGGATGACCGGCAACATCGCAGCAATCAGACCATCGACATCGATATATCTGACGTGAATAACCGCGCCGTGCTCTTGTTCAATGTATCGGGAGACGGCACGATCCAGATGCTTTACCCGATAGGCTCTGATGCCTCGCTCAACCAGTCAGCGAATTTGCGCCTGCCGCTGCGAGTCCGGGAACCTTTTGGCGCCGAGCAGGTCGTCGCAATCACGTCGCAGCAGCGCATGGCAGAACTGGAGAGCCTCTTGTTGCATCTCAACCGGCGACGGGCGCCGGGACAGGTGATTCAAGCCATTGCTCGCTATGCTCCGCCTGATGCGCGCATTGGCTCGATCGGCTTCTTTTCTGTTCCCTAGGATTGCAAAGCACGCCGATGATGTCGCGATTAAGCCTGCGTGGATTGCAAGCCCTGTGGGTTATGATCCCGCTATGCGCCGGTCACGCCCACGCAGCGACCGGTTCCGGTTCCGTCCAGCGCGCGCATCTAACCGGACAGGACTTACCATCGCAGCGAGGTCAACGCGGACCCGCCTATTCAGGCATTCTGGTGGTGGAAACGCCAGCGGCGCAACAACAGGCGGCTGCAACCAATGTAAGCCTCGAAATGATCGCCAGCCGTCCGATCGAGGTCGGTTCGAAGGTCACTTTCCGCATCACAGCCAGGAAGCCGGGCTATCTGCTGTTGGTAGACATCGACGCGTCCGGAAAGATGACACAGATATTTCCGAACCCCGAGCTGCTCTCACAGCTCGACAATACAGACATGAACGTCCTCAAGCCTGGTGAGACCCTGGTCCTGCCAACAGCCGCGGCGGCGGCCCGCGGCTTTCAGTACATCATCTCCCCACCAACAGGAGCTGCTGCCGTCATTGCCATCCTGAGCGAGAAGCGTGTGCAACTTCTTGACCTGCCCGACCTTCCTCATCGGCTCGAGACGGACACAGATATCGCGAACTACGTGGAAAAATGGATCAACGAACTTCGAATTCCCGACACCGCAACCGGCAAACTGGGCGCAAACAGCTGGTGGCTCGACGTTAAATCCTATGTGATCAAATAGCTTTAGGGAGCCAACTAGCCGCCCGGCAGACTCTCTCGCAGCCGCATCACCTGCGGACGTAACGCCTCACAGGCAAGCTCCGCTTCAAATCGGACGACGTCGTCCCGGGACGGACTGGAGCGCAATTGTGCCAGGCGTGCGCGCTCTTCGTCGCAAGATGGAGCCGGGAGCGCAGGCGCCATCCTGACCTTCGGCGCATTGGAACCGGCTTCGCGCGCATTCGCTGTGGCCTGCGGCGCAGCACGGCTGGCACCGTCAGCCGGAGCATTATCCGCGGACAGCGGCAGGCTCTCACGCAACCTGACGATCTGGGGCCGCAGCCTTTCACAAACAAGACTATGTTCGAATTCGATGAGCTCGGGTCGCGACGGATTGGCACGTAGCCGCGCGAGACGGTCGGACTCCTTTTGGCACGTCTCGACATCGTTGGACGAAGTTATGGGCAATTTGGCGGGCTGCTTCGGTGGCGTTGGCTCCGGTAGTTGGGGGGCGCAGGTTCCTGAGCGGCCTTGCCCGCTGCAGACCCAGTCACCACCGCCGGCAGCAACGGAGGCGAGGGAACGACCTTGGCCGTCTCAACGGAAGCGCCGCCTGACGAGGGATCTGGCGGAAGGATGCTCTCGCGCAATCTCACCAGTTGCGGGCGCAGGCGCTCGCAAGACAGTTCACGCTCAAACTGAACGATCTCGTCGCGAACGGGGTTTCCGCGCAACCTGATGAGCCGCGTACGATCGCGTTCACAGGCCTGATCGGAGGCGCCGCCCACCGCAGAAGACGAGGATTCCACGCTCGTCGACGGCTTGCTCGCGATCGAAGGGGCTGTATCAGTCCTTTCGACGCCAGCGATCCTGGCGGTGCTTTTATCTTTCGACGGCATGTCATTGGGCGCGGAACCCGGAGGCATCGGCGGGGGCTGCTTTGTCGGCATTCTGCCGCAGACGCGTTGCGGCCTCGTTATCCAGCCGAGTCTTCTCCGCCGCCACGACAGCGGCTTTCTTCTCGTTCAACTTGCGGTCCGCGACCTCCTTTTCAGCACGCTGCTGGTCGGCCAGCTTTCGCTCCGCTGCCTCCTGTTCGATTCGGCGTTGCTCGCTCAACTTGAGTTCCGCGGCCTCCGCCCGACGTCGCTCATCTGCTTTCCGCTCGGCGGCTTCCTTGTCGGCACGTCGCTGGTCGGCCAGTTTTCGCTCCGCCGCTTCCTGTTCAATTCGGCGTTGTTCACTTAACTTGCGTTCGGCCGCCTCCTGTTCGGCGCGGCGCTGTTGTTCAATCTGCCGCGCGGCCTCCTCCTGCCGGACCTTCTGAATTTGCCTCTGCTGGGTCGCCGCGTCGAGGCTTTGTATTCGTGACAGGGCGTCGGACACATAGCTTGACGACGGGTATTTGAGGAGGAAGTTACGCAGGACATTGACGTCGGGGCTGTCTTTCACAGCTTCGAACGCGATGCGATCGGTCTGGTTCAAATAGTAATCGCTAAGCAAAGAGACATAGGTTTCGGGGCGCTGCCGCCCCTGCGTTTCAGAATTGACGTCAGACGCAACCCTGCGAAACAGCTGTTCGATTTCCAGCCCCGGCTCCTTCAGTCGTTTCAAGAAAGCATCCGTGAACGGGCTGTTGCGGCCCTTGCCGTCAGCTGCGACCTGATCCGACGCTGTCGAGTAGGCCACGACCATGCCCTGCGTCTTGTCAGTTCTGGCCAGCCCACGGGTCGCGCCGATCGCCCGGCTTTCGCCGCTCGTCTTGCGCCGCAGCGAATCGACGACAGGGTTGTTGCGACATGCGTCGAGGATCATGATCTTGACCCCGCTGGCACGGTCCAGGGCGGCACGAACGTCGTCAATGAGCATCATCTGGTAGCGCAGACTGACCTCGTCCTCGACTTCCGCATCGATGGGCATCAAGTAGTTACGGCCCTGATATTGCAGCGCATGTCCGGCGTAGAAGAAAAGCGCAGCGTCCGCATCGGTCGCCAGCCGTGCAAACTTGGCCATGTTCAGATCGAGGTCACGCCGATTGGTATCGATCGCCTGGATCACCTCGAACCCGATCGCAATTAACGCGGCGCCGACATCTTCTGCGTCGTTCTTTGGATTCGTGAGGACCAGGCTCGGGTTATTGTAGTGGGCGTTCCCAACAACGAGCGCCACGCGGCGCTCGGCGCTCGCACTGACGACCGAGCAAGTCAGCAACGCGAAACCAAGCAGGATGGCCGCATTTGCTGAAAGAAACTTGCTCATCTCGCTTATCGCGGCCCGAAGAAAAACAGCGGAAAGCCGTCATCCCGCCTGTTGATTTCCCGCTCCGGCGCGCGCGAGGAGCGGATCTGTGACCGCTGATGCGGCCTCGACGTTCGTTGCGACACACGCTGACGAGGCGGCTTGCGCACCTCTGGCTCCTTGCCGCTCTCTGTGACCGTGACATCGATCGGTGGCGAATAGACCGGAGGATCGTGCGGGACGTGGTTTTCGTCGCCGAGCACCAGCTGCAGCTTGTGCTTGCCAAGTGGCAACGTGACCTTCGCTTCAGTTTGGCCCGAACCGAAATGAAGATGGTTGAAGTCGTTTGGTATCGGCTGATCCATCGGCGGAAGATCCGTATCGATCAGCAGATGATGATGGCCGGTATTGACCTTTTCAAAGCCCGCGGGAGCCACGCCCATGCCGATCAGCCCGAAACGGATGACGGGTGTCTTGGTGACATAGGCGCCGTCCGTCGGATACACGAAGTAGACCTTGGCGCCGGCGGGGGACGGATGGCGAACGCCCGCCGATTGCGCGACCGCTGGCGCGCTGGCGCCACCGACGACCGTGACTTTGATGCGCGCGGACATCAATGGAACCGTGTTTGGGACATGGTTCTTGTCGCCGAGCAGCAGCTGCAGCGTATGCGGACCGGGAGGCAACGACACCTCGGCTTCGGTCTGGCCGGCGCCAAAATGAAGGTGATTGAAGTCGTTGGGGATCGGTTCGTCGAGCGGGGGCAGATCGGTGTCGATCAGCAGGTGATGATGTCCAGAATTTTCCTTGTCCGAACCGGCCGGCGCCACGCCCATGCCCTTCAGACCGAAGTGCACGGTAAACTTCGGCGGGACTGTCTGTCCATCCTTGAGGTCGACGAAGTACACCGATGCCCCCGCAGCCGATGGCGACGGACCGCCGCGGGGGAGGATTGGCCATAAGCTGCTCCGAGAGGGGCTGCAAATATGAACATTAGCGCAATCGCGGTAGCGGCTGACTTTCTAACCACGAGGTTTTCTCCGTAAATGACGGTGTCACCAAGGTATCAAACAAGCCGCGCGCAACATTGTCGAACGCGTTATCCGTTTCGCATAGCAATCATATAACAGAGGATCGGCACCCATTCAATTTGTACTACGACTGCGCGATCGGTTCGAACACAGTCCTCAGCCATACGGTTGAGGGCCGCGATCAATGCACCTTGCAGGGATCAGCCTTCAGACGCAGATGGAAGATTTGATCGAAACAGGCGCGTTAGACCTTTGAGTCTGATGCAACCCGTGCGACCCTCCGATATGGATCCTCTTGCAAGGAAACCTAGAGTGTCCAGAAGCGCACTATCTGAATGGAACTCATGCAGACAGTCTGATGGTTAGAAAAGTCCTCGCCGCAGTCATTTTCGTATTATCCGTCGCCGTCGCGACCACGCCAGCAGTGAAGGCTGGTCACAGCCCGAATAGCTTGAACGACATGGTCACGGGGGCCGTGCCCACGCTCGGCACGATCGTTATTGCAGCGGTATCCGCCCCACCCCCGGAACCCGGCGAACTGCTCCGCGACTGCCCGGAGTGCCCGGAAATGGTGGTGGTGCCGCCCGGGGATTTCGAGATGGGTAGTCGCGACATTCCGTTCGAAAAGCCTCCTCATCGGGTGACGGTCGCCAAATCTTTCGCCATCGGGCGCCGCGAGATAAGCTTCCGCGAATGGGATGCCTGCGTCTCGGCCGGCGGCTGCAAGGCAGCTGAGGACGATCACGGATGGGGCCGCGGCGATCAGCCGGTGCTCAATATCAGTTGGGACGATGCCAAGGCTTTCGTCATCTGGCTTAGCCGGAAGACAGGCCGTCCCTATCGGTTGCCGAGTGAGGCCGAATGGGAATACGCCGCACGGGCCGGTACCACTTCAAAATATTGGTGGGGTCGCGATGTCGGCAAAGGCAATGCCAACTGTGAGGACTGCGGCGCCGCACCGCTCCGCAAGGCGCTGCCGACCGGATCCTTCCGACCGAATGGGTTCGGCCTCTACGACACGTCCGGCAACGTCTACGAATGGGTCGAGGATTGCTGGAATGACGACTACACCAAGGCTCCGATGGACGGCGCGGTCCGGACCTCGGGGCAATGTCAGCAACGCGTGCTGCGTGGAGGCTCGTTCGCAAACAAGTCCAGTGCGGCGACTTCATCCGCTCGGTTTCGCTACGATCAGGATGTCCGCTACTACGCAAACGGCTTTCGCGTTGTCAGGGATTTACAATAAGACTTGGCCCGGTCATTTCGGCACTCGCTGAAAGATGCCGCGACGGCGCTGCGCGAAGGGTTCATCGTCAGGAATTTCCGCCCTGTCTAGGCCACGGACGGTGCGCGAGGCGCTGTGTTTCGCTCGACTTGTGAATTGGGGATTTCTTGCGCGCCGCGCGATCCCCGAGAGATGCAGACGATCACGGCGACTTCGATCCGCGAAAGACGGGCCACGTCGTATCCTTCGTCGCCGGAAATGGTTTGAACAATTCCGGCTACTTCTAGAAACATACTTTCATTTCCTCATACGAGGAGCCGGCGGATACGCCTCTTCAGCCTCCGGACCATGCCTGGCGATACTTCGCACTGCATGCGCAGCAGCGGATGTCCGTATTTAACTTCTTCGTCGTTCTGTCGGGCATACTGACGACGGGGATCGCCGCCAGCCTGCAGGGCGGAAAACCGATGGCGCCCCTGACCGCCATTTTGGGTGCCCTTCTTGCGCTATTCGCGTTCGTGTTCCAGCGGCTGGACAGGCGAGGATCGGGTCTAGTGAAACTCGCGGAGGAGGCTCTGGCGGCGGGCGAAACGAGGTGCATGCCACCTTACGCCAGGATCCTGGGCCTCGAGGAAACGCGTACATCCGCCGCAGGTGCGGGCGCCTGGACGTTCGGAAAATCCTTCCGGATCATCTTCTGGACGATGGGCGTCGGGGGCGCCGGAGCAAGTCTGGTCGCTATCTGCAGGATCACGTGGTGAAGGCGGCTTTCAAGCGGAGCCTCAACGCGACCACGATCGATGAAATACTGACCGTCGCGGATCGTGTCCCCTGGCGTGGTGTAGCTGACGGCGGTCACCGCGTTCGCCGGCAAGGCCGGGCCGGTCAGCTGGCGATAGCCTGAAGGCTGACGGTCGGATCATCGCTCAATGGCGCGATGGTTTCCAGTGTCATGTAGCGGGCACGCTGGACCGCCCACTCATCGTTCTGTTCGAGCAGGATCGCGCCGATGAGGCGGACAATGGCATCCTCGTTGGGGAAGATGCCGACCACCTCGGTCCGCCGCTTCATCTCGCCGTTCAGGCGTTCGATCGGGTTGGTGGAGTGCAGCTTGGTCCGATGCTGCGGCGGAAAGGTCATGTAGGCGAGCACGTCGGTCTCGGCCTCGTCGAGGAAGCCAGCAAGTCTCGGCAGCTTGGGACGGAGTTGGTCGGCGACCTTGCGCCATTGGGTTCGCGCGGCCTCGGCATCGTCCTGGGCAAAGGCTGTGGCGATGAAGGCGGAGATCACGCGCCGGCCGCTCTTGCCGGCATGCGCCAGCGCGTTGCGCATGAAGTGGACGCGGCAGCGCTGCCAGCTGGCTTTGAGCACCTTGGCCACGGTGGCCTTGATGCCCTCGTGAGCGTCGGAGACGACCAGCTTGGCGCCGCGCAGGCCGCGGCGGGCCAGCTTGCGCAGGAACGCGGTCCAGAACGTCTCGGCCTCGGACGGGCCGATATCCATGCCCAGAACCTCGCGCCTGCCGTCACTGTTGGCGCCGACCGCGACGATCACCGCAACCGAGACGATGCGGCCGTTCTGGCGCACCTTCACGTAGGTGGCGTCGATCCACAGATACGGCCAGTCACCCTCGATCGGACGGGCGAGGAACGCCTTCACCTTGTCGTCGATCTCGCCGCACAGCCGGCTGACCTGGCTCTTGGAGAGCCCGGTCATGCCCATGGCCTGCACCAGGTCGTCCACCGAACGGGTCGAGACGCCCTGCACGTAAGTTTCCTGCACCACGGCGGTGAGCGCCTTCTTGGCCATGCGGCGCGGCTCCAGGAAGCCCGGGAAGTAGGAGCCCCTGCGCAGCTTGGGAATGCGCAGTTCGACTGCGCCGGCGCGAGTTTCCAAGATCCGGTCGCGATAGCCGTTGCGTTGGGCCAGGCGCTCGGGGTTCTTCTCGCCGTAGGCCGCCCCGGTCTGGCCCTCGACCTCCAGCTCCATCAGGCGCTGGGCGGCAAAGCCGATCATCTCCCGCAACAGATCGGCGTCGGGGTCTTCTCTGCGAGCGTGCGCAGGTTCATCATATCGTCGGTCATCGGTGGTTCCTCGGTTGCGTTGGCGTATCGCAACCCGATCCTACCGGAGAACTGCCGGTGACCACCGCAAAGGCGCCCGCCCGCTACGGCGCTATTGGGGGCGCGCGTCCGGGCGGCTTTGCCCTACCGAGCTACACCACCTCCGGGAACACGACCGCACAGCACAGCCGCTCGCTCGTAAACCTGATAAGCCGTTTAACTTAAAGAAGAATTCGAACTTCCAAGCACTCCATTGGTAATGGAGAGGTCCACAGTTCGATACTGTGTGGCAGCACCAGCATTTCCGGGCGGAAATGATTGAAAAATTGGCATTTTTCAGGAAATGCGCCGGAGCCGGTTCGAACCGTTTTGGCTATCTCGGCTCGAGAAAACCACCCAAATGCGTCCCTGCTCGCACAAAACTCGCACAAGCCGTCCGATCGGGTCTTTTTTTGCCGCGAAGGATTCGGCAGGCCGCGCGCGGGCGCTTTTCGCGCAATCCGGCGACCAGTTGCTGTTCCACCTCATCGCCGGCTCTACGGGCGCACGTCCGTCGTCGTCACCACCAATGTTGCCTTTGGCAAATGGCCCAGCGTGTTCAGCGACGCAAAGATGACGACCGCGCTTCTCGATCGCCTGACACACCACTGCGACATCGTCGGGACCGGCAACTTCCCTAACGAGGCTGCCATCCAATGTCTCGTTGGCACAATCTTGCTCGAACAAAACGATGGATGGGCTGTCCAGCGCGCCCGCCACATGACGCTGGAAACCATCGCGCCCATCAGCGACAATCCCATCGTTGGGATGCCCGCGGTGGCGACATGGCCAGTCCCGCCGCGGCCGGCAATCGTGGTGGCCTTCAGGCAGCTATACCACGCGACGGGGCATGATCCGATCTCTCTATGACGCAGCACGTCGCAGGATCATTCAACGCCTTCCACGCCGCACCACTCGGCCATGAAAAGTGCGAGCGTCTTGGTGACCTTCCGAAGCGATTCCAGATCGACGCATTCGTCGAAGGCGTGCGGGTTCCGGCAGTAGGGGCCGTAAACCAGCGTAGGGCATCCGCCATAGAGTCCGAATGATCGCGCATCGGTTGTTGCGGCGAATGCGTGCTCCTTGAGCGCTTCACCCCAAATCTCCGCATGGCAACGACCGAGGATACTCTCCTGCTCGTCTGCGCCCGTCAGGTGATATCCCTCCTGCATGAAGCCGGGATAGCTGATGGTTGGGGGATTCTTGGACAAAAACGGGTTGCGCGACGAAACCTCGGCCACATAGGTCTCGAATTCCTTGCACGCGTCGGCTGGGGCCTGGCCGGGATACACCGCCACACGCACTTCAAATACGCATGCTGACGGCGCGCTCGACGTCCATTCGCCTCCCTGGATGCGTCCAACGTTGAAATTGATGGGATGCGGATGATTTTGAAACGGCGGATACGATCCCTTGCGGGCATTCCACCGTGCTTCGAGTTCCTTGAGTGACTGGATTAGCTCGATCGCATTGCCGATTGCATCGGCCCCCAGACCGAAATCGCCAGACGCGTGTCCCGGCGCGCCCGAAACCTCCACCCGAATCCAGATCGGTCCGATCTGTCCGCGCAACAATTTCGGCTCAAGCGGCTCGGGAATGAAGCCCGCGTCGGCCGTATATCCGCGAACAACGCAGGCGAGTGCGCCATTGCCAGTACATTCCTCTTCGACGACCGACTGGACGTACACGATCGCTGCGGGCTGCAGACCAATTCTCTTCAGTGCTTTGAACGCAAAAAGATTTGCCGAGAGTCCGGACTTCATGTCCCCGGCGCCGCGGCCATACATCCAGCCGTCCTTGATTGTCGGTTCATAGGGACCATAGGTCCAGGACCGGTCGGCGCCCGTCGGAACCACATCGATGTGGCCGTTGAGCACCAGCGAGCGCCCACCGGTCTGCTTGGGTCGGTGCGTGCCGACGACATTCCACGACCTTTCATAGGAGATCGAGACCGGGGAAAAGCCGGGATGGTCCTTGATGCTTTCGACGTCGATGATCCACTTGTCGACGTCCAGATCGAGCGCAGCCATCGCGTCGGCCATGAACATCTGAGCTTTTTCCTCCTCACCGCGCTGCGACGGGATTCGGACGATCTGCTTCAGAAATTCGAGTTGCTCATCGAACAGCGCATCGACGGCTTCGAGGATCTGGCGCTTCTGCGTTTCATTGGGCGACATCGAGCTTCTTCCTTCCATGAACCAGCTAGGGCCCGCGTTTGCCAAAAAAGCACACAGTAGACCGCAAAAATGAGGGCTGCGTGCAGGAGACCGCTTGCACGCGCTCTCTTGAGCGATGCGCATTCGGCTTCGTTACGACCGAGGCGGTCAACCGACGGCACGAACCGGCGGCAGTACATCACAAAACGCGAAAATCGCGCGCGTCATCCTCCTCTTTCGAGAATGCAAAGCAGCAACAACCTCCTGAGCGGTCCCGGAATTGCTCCAGAATGATTTTTACTGTTTTGGTCGTCATCATTTGAGGGTCTCGAGAACGTCACGCATGCTCGCGACCAGCATTTCGGCGTTCTCGCGGGAAAACACCATTGGCGGACGAATTTTCAGCACATTGGCGCCCGGCCCCGACGCGCTGATCAGGATGCGTCGTTCACGCAACCCGTTCACAATCCGTGCCGTCACTGCCGCATCAGGCACCTTCCGTGTCCGATCCGAGACGAGTTCGACACCGACGAAGAGCCCGGCGCCACGGACATCGCCGATCACGGAAAACTCCGACGCGAGCTTGCGGAATTCGTCTTGCATGAATGCACCGACAAGGCGCGCATTCTCCTGCAGTTTCTCGGACTTGATGACGTCGAGAACGGCCTTGCCGGCTGCAGCAGCAACGGGATTGCCGCCGAATGTGTTGAAATAGCGCGCCTTCTCGCCAAACTCGGCGACCACTTGCGGACGCATGATGACGCCTGCCATCGGATAGCCGTTGCCCATCGGCTTGCCCACGGTGACCAGGTCGGGCGCGACGCCATGGCGCATGAAACCCCACATCTCGTCACCGGTGCGGCCGAATCCCGGTTGCACCTCGTCGGCGACGAACAGGCCGCCCGCAGCATGAATGGCGTCCACGGCGGGCTTCAGGAAGCCTTTGGGTCCGCCTACCACGCCGTCACTGGAGAAAATCGTATCGACGATCAATAGCGCCGGCTTGATACCATGACGCTTCAGATCGTCGATCGCTGCCTGAACATCCGTCCTGAAGCGCTCGCCGATATCCTCCGGCGCCATCCGATAGGAGTCGGGCGCCGTGACGGTGCGCACATGGACCCCGAGATCGACAAACTCGCCAAGCGAAGGCGAAAACTCGGCGACCGCACTCGTCAGACCGTGATAGGCCAGTTTGGTGGCGATAATGCCCGTGCCGCCCGTGGCATGCCGTGCGATCCGGACGGCGAGGTCGTTCGCCTCGCTGCCCGTACAGGTGAACATCACCTGGCTCAGGTCCGGCGGAAACGTCGCTGTCAATGCTTCTGCATAATCGATGATCGATTCATGCAGATAGCGCGTGTGTGTGTTCAGAATTCCGGTCTGCGTGACAATCGCCTCGACGACTTTCGGGTGGCAATGCCCCATCGACGCAACATTGTTGTAGGCGTCGAGATATTGATTTCCCTTGCTATCGAACAGCCAGACGCCCTCGCCGCGCACGATGTGCAGCGGATGCTCATAGAACAATCGATAGGCCGGGCCGAGGACACGCAGTCGCCGCGCGATCAGCGCTCGTTCTTCGGCGTCCAACCGCGCGAAATCGTCGGCGGTGAATGCATTGACCATGGCCATCAGTCTATTCCTTGCAATTGGCCGAAACGAACCGGAGGAATTCCGACTCTGACATTCCGGACAGACGTTGCAGGCCGAGCAACGCTGCCCCGTGATTTCGCATGATGTAGTCCCGATTTCCCGGACGGCTCGCGGCCCGGTACTCCGGAATGATGATCGCGATCGCCAGCCTGGCTTTGATGAGAACCGGCAAAATTGCGATCTCGCTGTCCTCAAGCCGGTTCTCGGCGCAGTAGCCGGCTAGCATGGCGCCCATCAGGACCTGCCAATCCTCCTCGCCGACGTGGTAGGCGAGCGCAACGGCGAGATCGTTGATGCGCGGCGCGAACACCATGTCGCCGAAATCGATCACACCGGCGATCTCCAGCGGCGAGGCGGGATCGACGAGGATGTTGTGCAGGTTGAAATCGTTGTGGATGATCTGGTGCCGCAGCTGCGAACTCGCTTGCGGAACCGTCCGTTCGAATTCGGCGAGAACGTCCATGACCAGACCCTGACGATCCTTGCCGACATGGATGATCAGTCCGGCGAGGTCGAGCGTATGGCTGATATCCCACAGCAGCTTTTCCGACGGCGGCCGGCCGTCGAAATTCTCCAGATCCTTGCCAAATCGGGCGAGAACCGAGCCAAGGTTTCGGTTGCGGATCGGCGATGGCGGCAACCGGGAGAGCTGGTCTCCGGCGAGGTAACTGAGAAGCCGAACAATTCGAGTTTGACCGCCAGGAACCAGGTAAACGTAGCTGCGCTCACCATCTTTCGTCGCAATCAGGCGCGGCACCGGGACGCGCGAGCCGACCGTCTCGAGATGGCGCAATGCGCCGTCCTGGAACGACAATGCGGCGGGGTCTTCGAAGGGGTTGGCAATCTTGAGGATATAATCCGGCCCGTCGGTGGACGTCAGCTTGAAGGTTTCATCGCGCTCACTGGACAGACGGGCGACTACACCGCGGATCCCATAGGCCCGGGCGACCAGCTCCTCGACTTGCTGCAGCGGCAGCAAATCCCAGTGCGCTGACAACGCGTCACCCGCTTTCGAGATATCGAGCGGAGTAACCAAAGCCATATGTCGGTCCTGTCTTGAGATTTGCTGGCCGGAACGCGGTGGCCCGATTAACGCAGGACGCCGCGTTCCGAAAAGTTCGATTTAGCTGGCGACCGCGGCGGTCGGCTGCGATAACTGCGAAGCGTCTGAATTGGCGACGGATTCCGCTGTCTCGATCGGCAGGAAGTAGATCGACAGGAACGCGCCGCCGGCGATAACGGCGAAGAGCGCTGCGAGCGGTCCCCACTGAAGTCCATACGAATGCGCAAGCCAGACGCCGACAATCGGTGTCGTGCCGCCGAAGATGGCGCCGCAAAGTTGGAAGCTCAGCGAAATGCCCGTGTATCGCATGCGCACCGGGAACGCGCGCGGCAGATAGGCGGCAATGACGGCGTAATACATGCCGATCAGGACGGTCGCCACCAAAATGCCGATGGCGATTTTGGAGATATCGCCTGTGATGATGAGCATCATCATAGGTGCCGACCACAAGACCGCGCCGCCTGTTGCGAGAAGGAGCAGCAGACGCTCGCCGATCCTGTGGGCGACGTAAGAGCCAGCTGCGGTGGCAAACAGCTGCACGACGCCGATCCAGGAAATGATGTCCAGAATTTCGCTCTTCGGAATCTTGAGATAGGTCGTCGTGTAGCTGATCATGAACGTCGTGATGAAATAGAAGCCTGCAATGCCCAGAAGAGAAAGGCCAATTCCGAGCACGACAGCCTTCTTTTTGGTCCTCAATACATCACGGACTGGAACGGTCTCATGACTCCGGTCTTTTGCGAGCTGCGCGACCATTTCGGGGCTTTCGTTGACACCCGCACGAATAATGAAGGCGACGATGACCAGAAGTCCGCTCAGAATGAAGGGAATCCGCCATCCCCAGGACTGGAAGTCATCTTTTGGGAGTGACGACACGGCACGAAATGCCAGCGTAGAGAGGATGAGACCGATGGGGCTTCCATACTGCGGAGCAGCCGCGAGAAATGTGCGCCATTTTTCGGGCGCGTGTTCAGTGGCAATCAGAACCGCTCCACCCCATTCGCCGCCGACAGCGAAGCCCTGAACCAGTCGGAGAATGACGAGAAGGATCGTTGCCGTCACACCAATCGAATGAAAGCTTGGAAGCAGACCGATGGCCGTCGTCGCGGTTCCCATCAACAGCAACGTAAAGACGAGACTCTTCTTGCGACCAACCTTGTCACCGAGATGCCCGAATACCAGAGCTCCGAATGGTCTGGCTACGAAACCCACGGCAAAGGTCGCCAAGGAAGCGAGAACGCCCACGAAAGGGTCGTCTGTCGCGAAAAACACATCTCCGAATACGAGAGCGGCGGCGGTTCCGTAAATGTAATAATCGTACCACTCAATCGCGGTACCCAAAAACGCCGCGAGCGCGGCTCTGACTGGTTGCGGCTGCACCATGATGTCCCCCCGGCGCGAACGCACGGCTTCAAGTTATTGATTTGCGACAGAACGCTTCTATTTTTTGATGCATCATGCGTCAAGACGTTTTGATGCATCAAATATCAGCAGCTAGTCCTCTGTTGATTGCTCTGTTACGGTGCAGCGGCATTGACCGGAAACGGCGGCTGCCGCGTCCAGACATGAAAAGGGCCACCGTGAAGGACGTATTCGGCACGCTTGATCGGAGCAGCCTCTACGAAACCGTGTATTCGCAGATTTCCCTGGCGCTGATCGAAGGGCAGCTTCAGCCTGACGACAAAGTCCGAATTCGCGCCTTGGCAGATCAGCTGGGCGTAAGCGTCACGCCGGTCAGAGACGCGCTCCTCCGGCTGGTGAAGCAGGGTGCGCTCGAGATGCGCGGCGTCAAGGACATCCGCGTTCCGCGCATGCGGCTCGATCAATTTCAGGAAGTTCGCCTGATCCGACTTAGGATCGAGGGATTGGCGGCGCAACTCGCGGCAACTAAAATCGACAGCGCATCGGAAGTCTTGCTGACGCGGATTCTTGAGGAAAACGAGGCGGCCAGAACTGACGGCAACACGATCACTGCCATCAAACTCAATCGCCTGTTCCACTCCGAAATCGCCGTAATCGCTGGGCTGCCCACGCTGCAGGAGTTGATCGAGAACATGTGGCTGCGGATGGGTCCTCTGATTGCCGCCGTCTACAATGCGGGCGGAAGAGCCATGATTTCGCACCACTACGAGATCCTGGACGCTCTCCGTAAACGGGACCCGGTCGCGGCTGAGTCCGCCATCCAAGCCGACATCAACGCGACAGCCGATATTCTAATTGGATCCGGGCTTCTGCTGTCGGAGACTGTCCCTCCTGGCGTTCGTCGCCCATCTTAATCATCGTCCTGCGGCGTCTACCTTTCGAGCAGGTCATCAACATTACCGCCAAATCTCTCCGGACTGACAATGTACCCATTAACATTCCGCGCGCCCGTATCTTCAAGCCTTTGCAATGCTGGCATCAACCTCTGGCGAGATGTTTTCATTCGCGAGCAGATGCGGGTCAGGCAGGATACGTCAGCGCAGTCGCGCGGTCATGGGCATGTGAGGCGAGCTTATCTGGGGCTGTGATTCGAGCCAATTTCTACAATCCGGGACCGCTGGTCAGCGCCTGGCAAGACTTGTTGAAATGCCGAAAGGGACATTAAAGTGGAAGAGCTTCGCGTCGGCGACGTCACCATCAACAGCATCATAGAGAGAGATGGCGCCTGGCGCGCGCCGGGGATGATGTTTCCGGCCTACGATGCCGCAGTCGGGCAACGCCACCTTCAGGAACTCCCGCCATTTGTCTATGACAAGGTAAAGGACCTTCTGGTCATCACCTACCAGACCTTTGTCGTCCGGACGCCGAGGCATACGATTCTGATCGATACCTGCACGGGTGAGCACAAGGGATTTCCCCGCCCTACGATTTCCCCAAGCAACCGTGGCTGGACGGTCTCCAGGCACATGGCCTGACATTCGAGGATATCGACTATGTTTTCTGCACCCATTTGCATTTCGACCACACGGGCTGGAACACCAGGCTGATCGACGGTCGCTGGGTCCCCACCTTTCCCAATGCAAAGTACATTTTTCACCGGCGTGAATATGAGGCGTGGGAGGCCGAAGACAGGAAGGGCCAAGAACGGCTCGGCGCAGAGGGCGGCGTATGGCGAATGAATTGCGAGCCGATCGTCGCCGCTGGACAGGCGCTGCTGGTCGAAGATGATTTCCAACTCGACGATACCATCACGCTGCTGCCGACACCTGGGCACTCATTTTACCATTGTTGCGTCGAGATCAATTCGAAAGGACAGCGCGCGATCGTCACCGGCGATCTGATGCACCACATTCTTCAGGTTCGTGAGCCCGGCTGGACCACGATCTTCGACGTGGATCCGCCGAAGGCCGCCGAGACTCGGCTCAAGTTTCTGTCGTCCGTCGCCGACACCGGTACATTGCTCCTGCCAGTTCACTTTCCTTCACCGACCGTCGGTTGTGTCGAAGCGAAAGGGGATCAACTTCATTATCGTTTCATCAAGTGTGGTTGCGCCTGATCTCAGAAGTGCAGGCGGGGAGGTATCCTCCAGTTAGTGTCCGCCGGCTACCATCTCGTCCTTGAGCCAATCGATGAAGCGGCCGAAATAGCGGGGATCCGCGCGCGAGGTCGGGTGAGCGACGCGTTTTTCCCCTTCACGGCCCCCGGAAAAGGCCGAGCGGACGCCAACAGCACGGACGGCGCAAATCTACACAGCGACCGCGCCGCCGTCCGCTTTGCGGCCAGAATTCCTACAGCTTGGAGAGTGCGGCGACCCGATCGAGGGCGGCGGCAAATCCCTTGAGCGAGATAGAGAACGGGGCATCCTGACCGCCGTCGGCAACAGCCTTGATCTTGAGCGCGCCCCCGCCCCGCAGCAGCGCAAGCGTTGGCGCCTCGAAGCTCACCGGCACCACGCAACCAACCGGGAGGCATGTCCGGAAGGGAAGCGGTTGTCCGGCCGGCTTGTCGTTGATCTGAAGCACGGCACCGGAGGAGAGAGCCAGGCCGAAGGGCAACACAACAATGCCAGTGGCCTTGTTAGCGACGGGCGCGCCGATTTCGATCGTCAGAACACGCTGGCCCGCTTGTTGCGTCTGGCTCTGCGACAGCGCGCAACGTTTGGCCCCGCCCTGGTGCACGCACGAAACCTGCCAGTCCTCATAGGTTTCACTCAGGGACGAGGCGCCTCCAGGAAGCGGCGAGGTGGCCTGTTGCGCTTGCGCAAGTTGGACCGCCTGAAGCCAAGGGCCAGTCTGCTGCGAGGTTTTACCAAGGTTTGTGCCCGCGGCAGCGGCTGCCTCGCCTCGTTCTGCGTGGAGGCCGAAGCCGACGCCCAAGGCGATCAAGGCGCTCGCCATCGTCTTCGAATTCAATCGCATCAGGTCGCCTTCATCCACATTACGTGGAGGCTATCGCACCCGACAGGCATGGCGTCTTGGTCTGGATGTGACGACGAATTGTCCCAAACGGGAATAGACCAAGTTTTGCGCATTAATTTCTGCCTTCACCGAGCATGGCGTTGCAATCGAATCCGGGATGGCCTTTAGGATGACCGGAACGATCAGCTAGAGTCGGTAATATACTTTCTCGACTACATGGACTGGAGCGAACATCTTGAAGACTGATCTCCATTTCAGAGCGGAAAGGGCATCGACGACGCGAGTGCACAAACAACGCGGCTTTCCTCAGTGCCCGCGATGAACAACGATCAGGATCAAAGCGGTCGCAGGCATGCCGCACATGCCGGGAAGGTGCGGCTTTCGACAGACGATCTTGACGGGCGCCACCGCTTTGCGGTCTGGCGGGAGATCTACAGCCGTCACCTGTTCAATGTGGATATCGAGCCGCTCAGCGACAAGCCATTTCGCGCCGACGTCGTGTTGCGCGCGCTGCCGGGAGTGAATGTCGTACTCGGCTCCCGATCGGCGACACGCACCAGCATCACGCGGCCACTTCTCCCTACGGCATCGGACTCGCTTGTGCTCGCCGTGACGACGAAAGGACGCTCTTTGGCCCGCCAGCTCGGGTGCGAAGTGACCGTTCCGGAGGGCGGCGCAGTGCTGATGTCATCCGCCGAACTCGCCAGCCATACCTTGGAAGATGACGGTGTCCTGCTGAGCGTCGTCGTACCCAAGGCTTCGATGATGCCCTATGTGGGCGATATCGGCTCTGCTCTGATGCATCCCTTCACCCCTGAAGCCGACGCCCTGCGCCTGCTGGTCGACTATGCCAGGAGTGCCATGGCGCTTGGCGAAACGGCTTCGCCGGAATTGCAGGGCGCGGTTGCCCTGCATCTGCGCGATCTGGTGGCCGTTCTGCTGGGAGCACGCAATGATGCTCAGGAGTTGCTGGCTGATCGCGGCGTGCGCGCAGCGCGCTTGCGCGCGGTCAAGGGTGAAGTCCTGGCTCAGCTCGGCCGTGACAATCTCTCCGCCGAGACGATCGCGCTGTCGCTGCGCATTTCCGCGAATTACGTGCGCAAGCTGTTTCAGATCGAGGGCCTGAGCTTTTCCGAATACGTGCTCGGCCTGCGCCTTGAACGCGCCCTCGCCATGCTCCACGATCCGCGCCTCGCCGGCCGTACCATCAGTTCGATCGCGATGGCTGCTGGATTCAGCGACATATCCTATTTCAACCGCAGTTTCCGTCGCCGGTTCGGCATGACGCCGAGCGAGGCCAGGAATCAGGACTGAAGCGGGGCACGGTCAGAACCGGTACGTGCAGGCACCATCCCGGAAAGCTCGGGCGACGAGCGCCGGCGCGCCGTCATGATCGCACCACGCCAGGTTCTTTCGCCGGGGCGAGCCTTACGCTGGCGAGTGCCTCCGCAGACCTTGATCCAGGCGTGCTTCGCCTGGGACGCGCGGACACCGCCCGGAGTCCGTTCGCCCCACGGAGCAGAGCCTCGCTCATGACCGCATGATCTGCCTCGACCGAAGAAGGCCGCCCCGATCTTGTCGGCAACAGGGGCGACCTTCCTGAAACTCTCCTGAAGCAGCCGGATCGTCTCCTGATCCATGCAGCTTTCAGAACCTGACGTTAAGGTTGCCGTGGAGGGTCTGGTCGGTGAGGCCCGAACCGAACTGTCCGCCATAGGAGAGCCCCAGCGTGGCGTTGGGGGCAATGTTGAGATCGAGACCGACATCGACGACGACAGCGTTCCCGGCGATAGGGCCCCCGGCGATGCTGAAGGCCGACCCGCCGGAGAAGTTCATCACCGAAACCGGTGTGGTCTCGCCATAGGCATGGCGCCACCCGAGCATGCCGCGCGCCGCCATGGCCACGCCACTGCCCACAGCGATGTCCGTCGAAGCCCGCAGGCCGATCGTGCTGAAAGTCACGCCGTTATTGCTGCCCTGGCTAGTAAGCGCTGCCATTCCGCCCCTCTCGGTGAAGCCGCTGGTGTCGAGATTGACATAAGCAAGATTGGCGAAGGGTTCGAAGACGGCATGGGCAGCCTTGATGCGGTAGCCGAGTTCGCCGAAGGCCTGCGCCGTCCCCGCGCCATAGTCGGCTTTGAGCGCATCGGCGAAGCCCGAAAAGGCGACATTGCGGCTGGTCGAAATATCATGCCACGTATAGGCAAGGCCGGAGCGGAGGGCGAGATTGCCCCAATTCGTGCCACCATAGAGACCGGCATGGTAGTTGTCGCTCGAGCCCGATGCGTTGCGATCGCCGACCTTGAAGGACGAGCGGCTGTAGCCACCGATCGCGCCGATGCGCCACGCGTCCGCGACGGGAGCATCCACGCCCATAAAGAAGCCGCCGAGGTCTCGCTGGAAGGTGGCGGCATTGCCGTTCCCCTGCATCGATCCCCAGGACCCGAAGCCGCGCCCCCAGACCGCGAGGCGACCCGTCGTGGCCGGCGCGAGCACCGGCTTGCCATCGGCATAGGTCGCCACCGGGCTTGAGGCCATTCCGGCTCCGTCGAAGGCGGAGCGCAGGCGGTCGATGGCCGCCTCGCGGATGAAGCGGCTGTCCTCGATCATCACGCCTTTGGCCGAGGCATGAATCTCACCCGAGAGCTGATCGAACGCTGCCCGGGCCTGGGCGTCCGTCTGGATGTTGAGGACAGCGCCATAGAGTGCATTGCCGCTGCCGAGGCTCTCAGTGCCGCCGGCGGCGGCGATCTGGTTGCGCGTCGCCCCGACCGAAGCAAAGGACTTCACCTTCACCACGTCGAGATAGGCATGCGTCGCGTCGTAGTTGCCGACCAGCCCGAGGAAGGCCGTGATGCCACCGTTGTTGGCCAGCGTATAGGCACCGTTCACACCGCCATCGGCCTGCAAGACCGTGTAGCGCGTGCCGACGGCATAGGGAGCGGCATCGGTCTTGATGATGCTGAGACTGGCGCCATTGGCGATCGTCGCCGTGCCGGTCGCGCTGATGCGGTCCGACAGGCCGGACGCGGTCAATTCGACCTGATAGACCGAACCTGCCGCCTGGGTGATGTTGCCATTGACGGTTAGCGTGCCGATCGAGTTGCCCGGTGCGATGACGCCACCCGACAGGACCGAGGTGCTGCCGACGATTCCGTTGCCGCCCAGGATGCCGCCGTCCGATATCGACACCAGCGCGTTCGCCAACGAACCGTTCACGGCCAGACGACCGCCCGTGATATTGGTCGTGCCGGTGAAGCCGCTGTTGTCTGCGGTCAGGTTCGTATTGCCGGAGATCTGGTTGATCGTTCCGACGCCGGTGATGACCGGGGCGAAGGCATAGCTCGCGCTCGTATGGTTGAAGTTGATCGAGCCGGTGCCTGCGCCGAACTGGACCAATGCCGCGTTGAGCGTACCGGCAGCCTCCGCCGCCGTTCCGGCCGCGCCGCCGATGTTGAGCGTGCCGACCGAACCCGCCTGGCTCGCCAGCTTGACAAAGCCCCCGACCGACACCGCGCCACCATTTGCGATCGTCAATGCGCCGGTGCCGAGATCGCCGAGGACGAGGCTTCCGCTGTTGGACCAGAGCGAGCCCGCGCCGGAGATCGTCACAGCGCCGCGGGATCCCAGCTGGAAGCCGACCACGCCCCCGGCATCGGTGGCCACGCCTCCGTTCGAGACCGTGAGTGCGCCTTCACCACCATAGCCGACATAGAGAATGTTACTGGTCCAGCTAGAGCCTGCGCCGTCTACGGTCACGCTGCCGCTGGAACTGGCAAAGAAGCCCAGAGCAGCGTCCGTGTTGCTGACGGAGCCGCCATTGGCAATGTTCAACGTGCCGGTGCCCAGTTGGCCGATCCTGAGATCGGCGCTATTGGCCCAGCTCGCCCCCGCGCCGCTGACGGTTGCCGTGCCGGTCGAACCTGCATTGAGCCCGATGATGCTCTGCCCGGAGGTAACGGAACCGCCATTCGTGACGGACAGAACACCCGCGCCGCTATAGCCGACGGCCAGCGCCGTGTTGGACCAGATCGAGCCTGTGCCATCGACCGTCACGGAGCCGACCGCGCCAGCGCCGAGACCGATATAGCCGATGCTATCGCTGACCGCGCCGCCATTCGAGACGGCGAGGGTGGCTACGCCTGAACCGCCGATATTGAGATTGCCGCTGTTGGTCCATGTCGACCCGCTGCCATCGACCGTCACCGTGCCGCGCGAGCCTATATTGGTCGCGATGGAGCCCAGCACATCAGCGACGTGGCCGCCTTTGGTGATGTTCAGCGTGCCGGTGCCTGCATCGCCGACCGTGAGGTCTCCGGAGTTGATCCAGGTCGAGCCCGCGCCGTCGACCGAAGCGATGCCCGTGCCGCCGGACAGATAACCCAGATAAGCGATCGTGCTGCCGACCGTACCGCCATTGGAGACTGTCAGCCTGCCGACGCCGTCATTGCCCAGGAAAAGATCGGCGGTGGTCAAGCTGGAGCCGGCATCGGTCACTGTCACCGAGCCGACGGAGCCATTGCCGTTTCCGAGCGTGGTGACGCCAACGATGGCCGTACCGCCATCTTGGATCATCAGCGCACCGCTGCCCGCTCCACCGAGCTTCAAAGTCGAACTGTTTGCCCAGCTTGAGCCGGCCCCCGTGATCGTCACCATAGATGTCGCGCCGTTTCCGGCAAAAGCGCTGACGCTGGTCAACGTTCCCCCGTTCGATATCGTCAGCTCACCAGGATCAACCGCGGCAGCGCCCAGGACGACAACTCCCACAACGGCATTGGCGCCATTGATAACCGGAGCGTTTGCGCCCGACACATTGATATCGACCTCCTGCGTCGCGCCCGGGGCACTGCCGCTCTGCCAGTTTGTGCCGTCGAACCAGTCGTTCGAAGCGGTCCCGGTCCAGTAAACAGGTGACGCCGCCACGGCCGCCCCGAGTGATCCAAACAGCGCCAAAGCGAGCACAGAGGCCGAGGACAGCAGACGGCGCGCCTTGGTCGAATGCAGCCGAAAAAACATGGCGATGGCCTCGCGGCCTTCGTTCTCTTGCGTATCCATTCAGAATTCCCTCGACTCGGCAGGCGCTTAGCGTGCTGTTCGGGCAGCTATCGCATCGGGTCGGAGCGACGTCTTGGGCTGGGCGGGACGTTGAATTGTCCTGTACGAGAGCGACGCGGTTTCCAAGAACGCGTTGCGGAACGGACACACTGGACGAACGCGCGCTGCCCGCATGCGCAGGATGCGCGCCGTTCCCATCTCTGGCATCCGCGATCGGCGATCTGTTGCACCTGCCGTGGCGAAACCTGGATTGCATCGCGCCAGCAACGCGTCGCCGGCGACCATCACCGTGAGACCGCCCGGATGGCGATCGTCGGGATCGACCACCTGGTCGCGCAGGCCGTCCTCCGCAGGTTGCAGGACACGGCGGTGACGAAGACGCCTTCGGGGATGCAGATGGTGGGGAGTTCACGCGCAACGACATGGCCGCGCGCACGACCCGCTGTCATGTGGCTTCGCTGCCAAGCGATTATCAAAGATCTTTGGGACAAGCGCCTGAATGCCCGTCCAGCGCCGCGCATCGCAAGATCCGGACAAACGCGAGGGTCAGTACAGACTCAGCCCGCGGCGTCACGCTATGCGGCCGCCGTTGACACGATTTGCTAACCACAATTGCGCGCGGTGATCGCATGGAAATTCGCGCAGAGATTTAGCCCAATGCCGAACACTCGCAATGCGCATCAAATCGCTACAGGAATGCCTCAAAGCGAGGCCAATTAAGGCTGAATTGAGATTTCATTAGGGCCGCATTAAGCATCGAAAAGCCGTGTGTTGTCAGATGGTTCGGTTCTCGCCGGCTGTGGCCTATGGGTGACAGTATTTAATGCAAAAGCTGTCTACATCCACGCCATGGACGGAGCCGACGCGCGGCTCATCTGAAATAATTTCTGGAGAAAATAAAATGAAGAACTTCCTTCTCGGTACTGTGGCTCTGATCGCTCTCGGCGCGACTGTGCCTGCACTTGCAGCCGATCTCGCCGCTCGCCCCTACACCAAGGCACCGGCCTACGTCGCAGCCCCGATCTACAACTGGACCGGCTTCTACATCGGCGGCAACGTCGGCGGCGCATTCGGCGGCGGCAACGGCTTCCCCGGCGGCGTGAGCAGCAGCAGCAACGATGGCAAGTTCATGGGCGGCGTCCAGGGCGGCTACAACTACCAGTTCGCCCCGAACTGGGTGTTCGGTGTCGAAGCCCAGTACGACTGGACCAGCAACAGCGGCAACACCGTCACCTTCCCGACCGTTGCAGGCTACACCTACAACAGCAGCTTGAAGGGCCTCGGCTCGGTCACCGGCCGTCTCGGCTACACTTGGGGTCCGGCCATGCTGTACGCCAAGGGCGGTTACGCGTTCTCGGATCGCAGCCGCTCGGTCACCGGTCCGACCCTGGTCGGCGTGAACGGCAACACGGATGGCTACACCGTCGGTGGCGGTCTGGAATACCTGTTCACCCAGAACTGGTCGGGTAACATCGAGTACCAGTACTACAACTTCGGCAAGACCTCCTTCGCCGCTGCACCGCTGGCCGCTCTCGGTTCGTCCACCAGCGAACAGCACACCGTCAAGGCTGGCCTGAACTACCACTTCAACCTGGGCGGCGCGCCGCTCCTCGCGAAGTATTGATCTTCGTCTGATCGAGACCGCTCACGCGGTTTCGGACGAGAAAAGGCCGGCGCTTGCGCCGGCCTTTTTGTTTGACCGGCACTTTTTCAAGAGCCAGGCGGGAGCACCGTCAATCGCCTTGCCGTTCAACCTCGGCATGACTGCAATCGGCGACCGCTCCTTGTTTCGGCCGTCGATTTCATGGACAGCTGCGGTACCCAATGACCTCCGGCACGGCCGAAGCACGAGGATTCCCATGACCGCATCATCCACCGTATCGAACGGCGCACCTCACCTCCGCCACGACTGGCAGCGCGCCGAGGCACAGGCGCTGTACGACCTGCCGTTCGCCGACCTGATGTTCCAGGCGCAAGGCATTCACCGCGGCAACTTCGATCCGAATCATGTGGAGACCGCGAGCCTGCTCAGCATCAAGACCGGCGGCTGCCCGGAAGACTGCGGCTACTGCTCGCAAAGCGCACATTACGACACCGACGTCGCCGCGACCAAGCTGATGGATCGTGAGGCCGTGGTCGCCACCGCGCAGCGTGCCAAGGAGTCAGGCGCCAGCCGGTTCTGCATGGCCGCCGCATGGCGCAACCCGAAGGACAAGGATCTCGACCGGGTCTGCGACATGGTCAGCGCGGTGAAGGGCCTGGGTCTCGAGACCTGCGCCACACTCGGAATGATCACCGAAGACCAGGCACAGCGGCTGCAAAACGCCGGACTCGATTTCTACAATCACAACATCGACACCTCGCGCGAATTCTACAGCCGCATCATCTCCACGCGCACCATGGAAGACCGCATCGAGACGCTGGCCAATGCGCGCCACGCCGGGTTGAAAGTATGTTGCGGCGGCATCGTCGGCATGGGCGAGCAGGTCGAGGACCGCCTGGGCATGCTGGTGCTGCTGGCCAACCTGCCGAACCATCCGGAGAGCGTGCCGATCAACCTGTGGAACGAGGTCAAGGGTGTTCCGGTCAATGACACTGCGGAGCGCGCCGATCCGATCGCGCTGGCGCGCATGATCGCGGTGGCGCGCATCATGATGCCGAAAAGCGTGGTGCGGCTGTCTGCGGGCCGCCAGTACATGTCGGACGAGCTGCAGGCGCTGTGCTTTCTGGCCGGGGCCAATTCGATCTTCATCGGCGACGTGCTGCTGACCACCAGGAACCCGCAGACCACCCGCGACGTCGAACTGCTCGATCGCCTCGGCATTCATTCCGCGCTCGACGACGTGCGGCTTGAGCCGACAGGTCTGGAACTGCCGGCGGCGTCTGTAGCCGCCGGCTAACCACCGCGCGGAATATGGCCCTGCGGCGCCGGCCCACAATTCGGCTGGCGCCGCGCAGCTTGTCCCGCTAAGCCGGTGCAAAGACATAGCGACAGAAGCCATGCATTCGAAAACAGACGCCATTCCCACCCCGACCGACGGCCTCCAATATCCCTGGGAGGCCCATCCCGGCCCCGATCAGGTGGTCGAAATCGCCCCGGGCGTGCTGTGGATCCGGCTCGACCTGCCGTTCCGCCTCAACCATGTGAACATCTACCTGCTGGCCGACGGCGACGGCTGGGCGATGGTCGATACCGGCATCGGCAACGAGGCCACCATCGCGGCCTGGACCGCGCTGTTCGACGGCCCGCTGGCCGGCAAGACCATCAGCAAGGTGATCGTGACCCACGCCCATCCCGACCATGTCGGTCAGGCCGGCTGGATGGTGCAGCGTTTCAACTGCCCGTTCTACATGTCGCAGATCGAATATCTGCAGGGCGTCTACCATCAGGTCCGCCGCAGCGACGAGCGGCTGGTCAATTCGCGACTGTTCTTCCGCCGCCACGGCATGGACGAGGACATCACCGAGCAACTGCTCGGCCGCGGCCAGGATTATCTGAAGAAGACCGTGCCGCTGCCCGCCGTCTATCGCCGGCTGTCCGATGGCGATGACTTCACCATCGGCACGCGCACCTTCCGCGTCATCACCGGCGCCGGCCATTCGCCCGACCAGGTGATGCTGTATTGCGCTGCCGACGGGCTGTTTCTGTCCGCCGATCAGGTGCTCAGCAAGATTTCGCCGAATGTCAGCGTCTGGGCCCATGAGCCCGAAGAGAATTCGCTCGGCGCCTACCTGCGTTCGCTCAGGCGTTTGTCCGAAACGCTGCCCGACGACGTGCTGGTGCTGCCCGGTCACGGCGTACCGTTCCATGGCGTCAAGGTCCGGATCAAGCAGCTCGCCGATCATCACGAGGAGCGCTGCCAGATGATCGCGGCAGCGTGCAAGGAGACGCCGATGACCTCGGCGGAGCTGGTCCCGGTCATCTTCCACAAGCACAAGCTCGATGCGCATCAGACCGGTTTTGCTGCCGGCGAACTGATCGCCCACGTCAATTATATGCTGAACCAGAACCGCCTGAGCGTTGTCCAACGACCGGACGGTGTTTTGCGCTTCACCGCTGTGTGACCCGCGGCGGGCCTGCGACGGGGACCGGCAAATAGCGTCCAGCTGTTTGATCTGGCTCAAGATTAGCTGTGCGTTTGGCGCTAGTCTGCCAACTCGCAACGGGTGCCTGGAAGCGCATTTCAGCTCGACATGAAAGCTGGAAACGCTCTAAAACGCCCTGACACGCAATCGCCTCCGTTCGGGTTCCGCATCAGGTTTTTCGCGATGGATTACAGCAAGTTCTTCTCTGACGCCCTCAACCGACTGCACGACGAGCGGCGTTATCGCGTGTTCGCGGATCTCGAACGAATCGCCGGGCGGTTTCCGCACGCGGTCTGGCACTCCCCAAGGGGTCCAGCAACGTGGTGATCTGGTGCTCCAACGACTATCTCGGCATGGGCCAGCACCCGAAAGTTGTCGGCGCCATGGTCGAGACCGCGACCCGGGTCGGCACCGGCGCCGGCGGCACCCGCAACATCGCCGGCACCCATCATCCGCTGGTCCAGCTCGAAGAAGAACTCGCCGACCTGCACGGCAAGGAAGCGGCTCTGCTGTTCACCTCGGGCTACGTCTCCAACCAGACCGGCATTTCGACGCTCACCAAGCTGATTCCGAACTGCCTGATCCTGTCGGACGCGCTCAACCACAATTCGATGATCGAAGGAATCCGGCAATCCGGCTGCGAACGCGTGGTCTTCCGCCACAACGACGTCGCCCATCTCGAGGAATTGCTGATCGCCGCCGGTCCGGACCGGCCGAAGCTGATCGCCTGCGAAAGCCTGTATTCCATGGATGGCGATATCGCGCCGCTGGCCAAGATCTGCGATCTCGCCGAGAAGTATGGCGCGATGACCTATGTGGATGAAGTCCATGCGGTCGGCATGTACGGCCCGCGCGGCGGCGGCATCGCCGAACGCGACGGCGTAATGCATCGCATCGACATTCTCGAAGGCACGCTGGCGAAGGCGTTCGGCTGCCTCGGCGGCTATATCGCCGCCAGCAAAGACATCGTCGACGCGGTGCGTTCCTACGCACCGGGCTTCATCTTCACCACCGCGCTGCCGCCGGCGATCTGCTCGGCAGCCACCGCGGCGATCCGCCACCTCAAGACCTCGAGCTGGGAGCGCGAGCGCCACCAGGACCGCGCCGCGCGCGTCAAGGCGATCCTCAACGCCGCCGGCCTGCCGGTCATGCTGAGCGACACCCACATCGTGCCGCTGTTCGTCGGCGATCCCGAGCGCTGCAAGAAGGCCTGCGACCTGCTGCTGGAACAGCACGGCATCTATATCCAGCCGATCAATTATCCGACGGTACCCAAGGGCGCCGAACGGCTGCGCATCACGCCGTCGCCCTATCATGACGACGCGCTGATCGATCAGCTCGCCGACGCCCTGGTTCAGGTTTGGGATCAGCTCGGACTTCCGCTCAACGCCAAGGCGATGGCGGCGGAGTAAAACAATCCGGCCTATGCGTTTCCCGGGCGCGCTGCAGCGTTCTTCGCGCTGCTCCGCAGATCAGGGATTCCGGTCAAAAAGCTGGACACCGGATCTACGAAGCAGCACTTCGTGCTGCATCGCGCCCGGGGAACGCGACAAATCCCTATCGCCTGCATCCACTCAACAGGCTAGGTTTTCCCACGACGGACGGGCCTGAGCCCGCCGCACGGGAGTGACGATGCTTCACGACTGGGGCGTGATCGCAGCCGCCTTCGGCTATATCGGATTTCTGTTCTGCGTCGCCAGCTACGGCGACCGTATCGCCTTGCTCCAGCGCGGCCGCGCCGGCGCGTTGATCTACCCGCTGTCGCTGGCGATCTACTGCACCTCATGGACATTCTTCGGCTCGGTCGGCGTGGCCAGCCGGACCAGCGTCGACTTCCTGGCGATCTATCTCGGACCGATCCTGATGATCGGCTTCTGCACGCCGATCCTGCGCCGGGTGATCCAGCTCGCGAAATCGCAAAACATCACCTCGATCGCCGACTTCATCGCCGCCCGCTACGGCAAGAGCCAGGCGGTAGCCGCCACCGTCGCGGTCATCGCCATCATCGGCTCGGTGCCCTACATCGCGCTGCAGCTCAAGGCCGTGGCGTCGTCGCTCTCCACTATCCTCGGCGAGGATCAGGCGATCGAGAACATCCCGATCGTCGGCGACATCGCGCTGATCGTGACGCTGGCCATGGCGGCGTTCGCCGTGCTGTTCGGGACCCGGCAGACCAATGCCACCGAACATCAGCATGGGCTGATGCTGGCGGTGGCCACCGAATCCATCATCAAGCTGGTGACCTTCATCGCCGCCGGCCTGTTCGTGACGTTCTGGATGTTCAGCCCGGTCGATCTGATGGAGCGTGCGCTGAAGACGCCGGAGGCGGCGCGGGCCATCGCCTACGTGCCGTCGGTGGGCAACTTCCTCACCATGGTGCTGCTGTCGTTCTGCGCCATCATGCTGCTGCCACGGCAATTCCATGTCAGCGTGGTGGAGAACTCGGATGACGCCGAGGTCAGCCGCGCGAAATGGCTGTTTCCGCTCTATCTGATCGCCATCAATATCTTCGTGATTCCGATCGCGCTGGCCGGGCTGGTCACCTTCCCGTTCGGCGCCGTCGACAGCGACATGTATGTGCTGGCGCTGCCCATCGAGGCCGGCTCGACCTTCCTCAGCATCGTGGTGTTCATCGGCGGCATGTCGGCGGCCACCGCCATGGTGATCGTCGAATGCGTGGCGCTGGCGGTGATGGTCTCCAACGACCTCGTGATGCCGCTGGTGCTGCAGCGCGGCCCGCATGCGCCGAACGGCAACGCAGATTTCGGCTATTTCCTGCTCAAGGTCCGGCGCTTTGCGATCTTTGCCATCATGGCTATGGCCTATCTGTATTTTCGCGCACTCGGCAACACCCAGCTCGCTGCCATCGGCCTTCTGTCCTTCGCAGCCATCGCACAGTTCGCGCCGGCGTTTTTCGGCGGCCTGATCTGGCGCCGCGCCACCGCGCGCGGCGCCATGGGCGGCATGCTGGTCGGTTTTGCGGTGTGGGCCTATACGCTGTTCATTCCGAGCTTTCTCGACGGCAACACCGCCGGCATGCTGCTGCTGCAGCACGGGCCGTTCGGCATCGAAGCGCTGCGACCGCAGGACCTGTTCGGCGCCGACCTGCCGCCGCTGCTGCACGGCACGCTGTGGAGCCTGTCGCTGAACATCCTGACCTACGTGGTGCTGTCGCTGCTGCGGCAGCCGTCATCGATCGAGCGGCTGCAGGCGGAGTTGTTCGTTCCTAACACCATGGCGCCGATGACGCCGGCGTTCCGGCGCTGGCGGTCCACCGTAACGGTGCAGGATATTCTGGGCACCGTGACGCAGTATCTCGGCCCGGAGCGGGCGCGGGAGTCTTTCGAGGCCTTTGCCGCCAGCCAGCGCGTCAACCTCGATCCCGCCGCGCCCGCCGATTTCGAACTGCTGCAGCACGCCGAACACCTGATCGCCTCATCGATCGGGGCGGCCTCGTCGCGGCTGGTCATGTCACTGCTGCTGCGCAAGCGCACGGTGTCCGCCAGGGCCGCCCTGAAGCTGCTCGACGATTCCCACGCGGCGCTGCATTTCAACCGCGAGGTCCTGCAGACCGCGCTGAATCATGTCCGCCAGGGCATCGCCGTGTTCAATCCCGACCTGCAGCTGATCTGTTCGAACCGGCAGTTCGGCGAGATTCTCGGCCTGCCGCCGCAGATCGTGCAGATCGGCGTGCCGCTGCAAGAGATCCTCGAATTCATCGGCGGCCAGGGCGCATCCGGCTTCGGTGACAATGCGACGCTGACGCAGATGCGGCTGATCGCCTACACCACCGAGGGCGAGCCTTATCTGGAGCGGCTGCCAGACCGCCAGATCGTGATCGAAGTGCGCGCCAACCGGATGCCGGACAACGGACTGGTGCTGACCTTCTCCGACGTGACGCCGAGCTTCGAGGCCGCCGAAGCGCTGGAACGCGCCAATGCGACGCTGGAAAAACGCGTGCGCGACCGCACCGAGGAATTGACGCGGCTGAACTCCGAACTGGCAAGGGCCAAGAGTACCGCGGAAGACGCCAATATCTCCAAGACGCGGTTTCTGGCTGCCGCCAGCCACGACATCCTGCAGCCGCTGAACGCGGCGCGGCTCTACGTCACCAGCTTGGTGGAACGACAGAGCGGCGGCGAGGACGCACGGCTGGTGGAGAACATCGACGACTCCCTGGAAGCCATCGAGGAAATTCTCGGCGCGCTGCTCGACATCTCGCGGCTCGACGCCGGCGCCATGAACCCGTCGATCTCCAGCTTCCGGATCGGCGACCTGATGCGCTCGCTGGAGATCGAATACGCGCCGATCGCCCGCGCCCGCGGCGTCGCGCTCACCTTCGTGCCGTGCTCGCTGCCGGTCGAGTCGGACCGGCTGATGCTCCGGCGGCTGCTGCAGAACCTGATCTCCAATGCCATCAAGTACACGCCGCACGGCCGCGTGCTGGTCGGCTGCCGCCGCCGCGGCAAGTCCCTGCAGATCGGCGTCTATGACACCGGCGTCGGCATTCCCGTGCAGAAGCGCGGCGAGATCTTCAAGGAGTTCCACCGGCTCGAACAGGGCGCCCGGATCGCCCGCGGGCTGGGCCTCGGCCTGTCCATCGTCAAGCGCCTCGCCCATGTGCTCAACCACGGCATCGCCCTCGACTCCAACCGCAGCGGCGGATCGTTCTTTTCGGTCACCGTTCCGATCGCCAAGGCCATCAACCACACCACCGCGGTGACATCAGCGACCCCGCTGTCGAAATCGCCGATGTCGGGCACGCTGATCGTCTGCATCGAAAACGATGCGGCCATCCTCGACGGCATGAAGACGTTGCTGACTGCGTGGGGTGCAGTGGTGGTCGCCGTCGCCGATCCGGAAGCGGCGATCGAGGCGATTGCCGAAATCGAGGCCGCCGGCAAGCGGCTCACCGGACTGCTGGTGGACTATCATCTCGATCGCGGCAACGGCGTCGCCGCCATCCGGGAAATTCGCAGCCGCTTCGGTCCGGCCATCCCGGCGATCCTGATCACCGCCGACCGCAGCCCGCATGTCCGCGAGGCGGCGCGCCAGGAGAAGATCGCCGTGCTCAACAAGCCGGTGAAGCCGGCATCGCTGCGCGCATTGCTCGGGCAATGGCGCGCCCAGCAGATGATGGCGGCGGAGTAGCAGCAGCAATAGACCGCCCACGCTACGCTGTCGTCGCCCGGCCTGCGCGCAATTGCGCGCCGGGACCGGGCGATCCAGTAAACGTTGGCCCGAGTGTACTGGGTCGCCCGGTCAAGCCGGGCGAAGACAACGGAGAAGTCCGAGACGCCTGCCGACACCAGAGACTGCGTTTCGCCTCGCCTATTGCGCCGCCGGCTCGCCCTGGCGCCACTGACGACCGGCGATTTTTGCGGCGGCAATCACCGCCTGGGTGCGGCTTTCGACGCCGAGCTTCTGCAGGATCGCCGAGACATGGGCCTTGATGGTGGCTTCGGAGACACCGAGCTCATAGGCGATCTGCTTGTTGAGCAGGCCCTGCGACAGCATCATCAGCACCCGCACCTGCTGCGGCGTGAGCGTCACCAGGCGGTCGCGCAGTTTTGACATTTCGGGATCGGCTGCCGCCGCCATGTCGATATCGGGCGGAACCCAGACGTCGCCGTCCATCACCTTCAGAATGGCGTCGCGCAGCGTCTCGACGCCGAAGCGCTTCGGAATGAAGCCCGAGGCGCCGAAATCCAGCGACTGCCTGATCGTGCCGACGTCGTCGCTGGCGGAGACGATCACCACAGGAACCGCGGGATATTGCGCGCGCAGGTAGATCAGGCCGGAGAAGCCCGATATCCCCGGCATCGACAGGTCCAGCAGCACCAGGTCAACATCGGCGTCCTGCTCCAGCGATTTGGTGAGATCGTCGAAAGTGCCGGTCTCGTCGATGCGGGCCTCAGGCAACACGCCCAGCAGGGCCTGCCGCAATGCACCGCGAAATAGCGGATGATCGTCGGCAACAATAAGGCGCATGGTCGAAGCGGCGGTCATTTCATCCTTGCGACCGGCATCGGAACTCCGGTGATCGAGTTGTGAACATAGGCAAAAGCGACGTCAACCGGGCAAGTGTCGTCTGACCGCCGGCATCTGGCAAGCCTGCAATGTTGCCACGCGGCAAAGCAGTTAACCCGCAACATGGTGCGCCGCAATACGTCTCGGCAGGCCGCGGGCTCGCGGATGTCCCGGCAGCGAGGGACGCCATCCATTGGCTCGCCGCGCACAACCCAGAGCCGAAAGTCTTATTGGGGCGCGTATCACGCCAGTGTTACTTTGAGGTGGAAGCAAGCTGCAACCATCCGGCAAGAGACCGGCGCGGCGGCGCCGACCATATCAACGAATTCGGGGAGCGATACACATGTCAACGATAGCTGCAACATCTCCACGCGCTGGAGGCATGACGAAGGACGAACGTTTCGTCATTCTTGCCTCGTCGCTCGGCACCGTCTTCGAGTGGTACGATTTCTACCTGTTCGGATCGCTCGCCAGCATCATCGGCGCGCAGTTCTTCGGCGTCATCGATCCCGTCACCAAGGCGCCGATGTTCAACCAGGCGACGCGCGACATCTTCGCGCTGCTGGCCTTCGCCGCCGGCTTCATCGTTCGCCCGTTCGGCGCCATCGTGTTCGGTCGCGTCGGCGATATCGTCGGCCGCAAGTACACCTTCCTCGTCACCATTCTGATCATGGGTCTGTCGACCTTCGTCGTAGGCATCCTGCCGAGCGCCGCCACCATCGGCATCGCGGCTCCGATCATCCTGATCGGCCTGCGCCTGCTGCAGGGCCTCGCGCTCGGCGGCGAATACGGCGGTGCTGCGACCTATGTGGCGGAGCACTCGCCGCCCGGCAAGCGCGGCTACTACACATCGTTCATCCAGACCACGGCCACGCTGGGATTGTTCCTGTCGTTGCTGGTGATCCTGTTCACGCGAACGATCCTGGGCGAGCCGGAATTCGCCGCCTGGGGCTGGCGCGTTCCGTTCCTGGTCTCGGTCGCGCTGCTTGGCGTGTCGGTGTGGATCCGGTTGCGCCTGAATGAATCGCCGGTGTTCCAGAAGATGAAGGACGAGGGCAAGAGCTCCAAGGCTCCGCTCACCGAGGCCTTCGGCAACTGGAGCAACGCCAAGATCGTGCTGATCGCGCTGCTCGGCGGCGTGATGGGCCAGGGCGTGGTGTGGTACACCGGCCAGTTCTACGCGCTGTTCTTCATGCAATCGATCCTCAAGGTCGACGGCTATACCGCCAACCTGCTGATCGCATGGTCGCTGCTGCTCGGCACCGGCTTCTTCGTGTTCTGGGGCGCCCTGTCCGACAAGATCGGCCGCAAGCCGATCATCCTGGCAGGCTGCCTGATCGCGGCGCTGACGTTCTTCCCGATCTTCCGGATGATCACGTCGAACGCCAATCCGACCCTGGAAAAGGCCATCGAGACCGTGAAGGTCGAAGTTGTGTCCGATCCCGCGCTGTGCGGCGATCTGTTCAACCCGGTCGGCACCCGCGTGTTCAGCACGCCCTGCGATCTGGCGCGCGCCTACCTGGCCCAGTCGTCGGTGAAGTACTCGACCTCCTACGGCGCCGCCGGCTCCGGCGTGAAGGTGGTCGTGAACGGCAAGGATGTGCCCTACACCGCCGCAGCGTCCAACCCGAGCGTGCTCGCAGCCGTGCAGGCCGCGGGCTACCCGAAGGCCGGCGATGCGCAGATCGTGAAGATGGCGCATCCGTTCGATATCTTCCGTCCGCAGGTCGCGGCGGTGATCGGACTGCTGTTCGTGCTGGTGATGTTCGTGACCATGGTCTATGGCCCGATCGCGGCGATGCTGGTCGAACTGTTCCCGACCCGGATCCGCTACACCTCGATGTCGCTGCCCTACCACATCGGCAACGGCTGGTTCGGCGGCCTGCTGCCGGCGACGGCCTTCGCCATCGTGGCCTCGACCGGCGATATCTATGCCGGCCTGTGGTATCCGGTGATCTTCGCCGCGATCACCGTGGTCATCGGCATCTTCTTCCTGCCGGAGACCAAGGACGTCGACATCAATACCAACTGAGTTTGTCCGGCGGCACGCAGCCGGACAAACTTCGGATGAAACGAACCCGGCCGCGGAGCAATCCGCGGCCGGTTTTTTGTTTTGCGAAGTGCGCATGGTCTCCCTCCCCCAAGCGAAGCGCAGTGGGGAGGGTCGACCGAACGAGACGATGCGCAGCATCGTTGAAGTGGAGGTCGGGGTGGGGCGCACCACGCGCAGTCCTCGGTGTTGCACCACCCCCACCCGACCGCGCTGCGCGCGGCCACCCTCCCCACCGCGAATACGCGGGTGGGAGGGATAAGAACAACGCTGCTATCCCGCCGCCCCGACAAATTGCAGCACCGCCTCGCGGCGATGCGGGCGGCGGCGGTGTTCGATCAGATAGATCGCCTGCCAGGTGCCCAGCGCCATCCGCCCGGACAACACGGGCACCTGCAGCGAGGTGGCGGTGAGCATGGTGCGGACATGGGCCGGCATGTCGTCGGGGCCTTCGGTGTCGTGGGTCCAGCCAAAATCCTGCGGCGCCAGGCGATCGAGGATGGTCATCAGGTCGACCAGCACCGAGGGATCGGCGTTTTCCTGGATCGTCAGCGACGCCGAGGTGTGGCAGATGAAAAGCGTCAGTGCGCCATCGCGCGCGCCGATCTCGGCGAGAAATTTGGCGACGTCAGACGTGAGATCGATGAAGCCCGCGCCCGGCGTCTGCACCGTGAGCGTGGACGAGGCTACGGTGTCCGCGCGGACGATGGACGGCGCCGAACGGGAAATCGAGCGTGAGGTCATGCGCGCTCAGATCTTGCCGCTGACGTCGCGCTGGACCCGGCTGGCGATATCGATGAGGCGCCGCCAGGCGTTCTCGACGAAGGCCATCATGCGGTCCATGTCGCGATCGCTGGGCAGCGGAATCTCGAGCTTGCGTGTGCCATCGGCGACTTTCGGATCGGGCTTCTTCAGCGAGTCCTGTTTCGGCAGCGGCTCGTCGATCTTGCCGGGCGCGACGGGCTCGCGTGCCGCCAGTTGTGCCTTCAGCGATTCGTTGTCCTTCTGCAGCCGGCCGATCTCGGCATCGAGCGCTGCGCGCTCGTCGGGCATCGCGTAGCAGGCCCAGCCAGTGCCCTTGTCGGTGCAGGTCGAGACCATGCCGGTGCGGGTGTCGAGCCGCACCACGCCATCGGCGATGGGCGACAGGGTGTAGCGGCCGTTCTCGATGTCCGGCAGCGCCTGCGCCTGGGCGCTGCCGCCGAGACAGGCCAATGCCGCGGCCAACGCCGCGGGCTGCAGGACACGCAGACCGGAAGATGTCGCAAGGGTCATGGCAAGGCTCCCTGAGGAATCGCCCGCCCTATTCTACGCCTCGGAGCGAAAGGGCGCGCGGCCGGATTTCAACGCATCGGCCAGCAATTCGATCCGGTCCTGGCCCCAGAACACTTCGCCATCCAGCACATAGGCCGGCGAGCCGAACACATCCGCGGCCTGCGCGTCTTGCTGGTTCTGCGCGTAGATGGCGCCAATGGCGTCAGAGCCGGCGCGCTCCACCAGTTGCTTGCCCGGCAGGCCGGACTCGTCGGCGAGGCGGACCAGCGTGGCGGCATCGGCGAGGTCAAGCTGGTCTTCCCACACCGCCGGATAGGCGCGGCAAAGAAACGCATCGGGATCGAAGCCGGCCTCGAGCGCCGCAATCACCACGCCGTCGGCCAACCGTCCATTGAACGGCCATGCCTTCGGCTGCAGGTGAAAATCGAGCCCGCGCTTGGCGCGCCAGCGCTGCAATTCCAGCATCCGGTAGCGCTGGCGCACCGGGTGGCGCTTGCCGAGCGGCAGTCCGCCAGTCTCGGCGAACAGTTCGCCAAGAAACACAGGCTTGTGATTCACCTTGAGATCGTAAGTGGTTACCAGCTCCCGGAACGGCTTGTGGCCGATATAGGCCCAAGGCGACGGCAGCGAAAAATAGTAGTCGATCTCACGGGACATGCGGTCTCCAGGCGGGGATAATTTGGCGAAGCGCCGGCATCGGACCAGAGCGTGCCGGATGGCGCAAGACAGATCACTGTAAAACTCACTGTGCAGTGCGGCGATCGCACGCAGCCGGCTGCGATTTTTCGCAATAAAATCAAGCAAATCAACGTGCTAAGCGATGATCAGGCAATCTTGACTTGGCAGGACGTGCTAAGTATGGTCCGCCCGGCTTTGAAGGGTAACGGGGCGTTATTTCCAGCAATTGCAGCGTTTTTTCGGGTGTCGAGAGCATGACCGACGACACACGGGACAATGATGGCGGGAGCGGAAGTGGCGGGAAACCGCCTCCTGACGAGGCTGCGCTTTCCGCAAGGCTCGGAAGTCTGCATCGGCGATTGTCCCAAATTCAGGATGACCGCAAAGTTCAGACTGACCAATCCGAAACTGGAAGCGGAAACGCACAGTCCAGGGCTTCGGCCATGGCGGTGGGTCTCCGGCTCTCTTCGGAACTGGTCGCGGGCGTTGTCGTCGGCACGATTCTGGGCTGGGGCCTGGATCATCTGCTGCCGACATCGCCCTGGGGGCTGATCGTGTTCATGCTGCTCGGCTTTGTCGCCGGCGTGATCAACGTGATGCGCTCGGCCGGCGTCGGGCGGACGCCATAGATTTCGCGCGCACCTGCGCAGCGTTTAATTGCCGGGCGATCCGGCAGAGATGAAAGACCGACGTGGATGGCCGATCCGATCCATCAATTTGAGATCCACAAGATCTTCAGCCTGGGCCATATCGGCAACCAGGAAATCGCTTTCACTAATTCCTCGGCCTACATGTTCGGCGCCGTGGCGCTGGTGTCGGTGCTGATGATCGGCGGCAGCGCCGGACGCGCGCTGATCCCGAGCCGCTTCCAGTCGGTCGCCGAGCTGTCCTACGAATTCGTCTCCGGCACGGTGCGATCGAGCATCGGCGAAGAGGGAATGAAGTTCTTCCCGTTCGTGTTCTCGCTGTTCATGTTCATCCTGACCGCGAACCTGATCGGCATCGTCCCCTACACCTTCACTGTCACCAGCCATCTCATCGTCGCCGTGGCGCTGGCGCTGATGGTATTCCTGACGGTGCTGCTCTACGGCCTCTACAAGAACGGCCTCGGCTTCTTCAAGCTGTTCGTGCCGCACGGCATTCCGATCTACATCCTGCCGCTGGTGACCGTGATCGAGGTGATCTCGTTCCTGTCCCGTCCGGTGTCGCATTCGGTCCGTCTGTTCGCCAACATGCTGGCCGGCCACATTACGCTGAAGGTGTTTGCAGGCTTTGTGACGTCGCTGAGCGCACTTGGTGCCATCGGCGTATTCGGCGCAGTCCTGCCGCTGGCGATGACCACGGCGCTGACCGCGCTGGAACTGCTGGTCGCCTTCCTGCAGGCCTACGTGTTCACCATCCTGACCTGCATCTACCTCAACGACGCCCTTCATCCGGGACACTAAGCGACCCGGCCGAAATCACCCCTCACCTCTCTCATAACCTATCCCAGAAGGAGTTTTACCATGGATCCCATCGCAGCTAAGTACATCGGCGCAGGCATTGCTTGTCTCGGCATGGGCGGCGCCGGCATCGGCGTCGGCATGATCTTCAGCCAGTTCCTCGCCGGCGCGCTGCGCAACCCCTCGGCTTCGCAGGGCCAGTTCGCGAACCTGATCTTCGGCTTCGCCGTGACTGAAGCGCTCGGCATCTTCTCGCTGCTGATCGCGCTCCTGCTGCTGTTCGCCGTCTAAGCCAGAAACTGATCCGGTTTGCGCCCCCATCGCGGGGCGTTTCCGATCGATAAGGAGACTGCTGTGGCTGAAGGTCAGGGCAAATCCAAGGGTGCGGCAGCGCACACCGAGGCTGACGGTGGGCACAAGGCTTCGTTCCCGCCGTTCGAGAGCAACACCTTCGCTTCACAGCTGGTGTCGTTCGCGATCGCGTTCGGCCTGCTCTATCTGATCGTATCGCGCCTGGCGCTGCCGCGTGTCGGCGGCGTCCTTGCGGATCGGCAGAAGGTCATCGACACCGACCTGAACGAAGCCGCGAAGCTGAAGGCCGATTCCGATCTGGCACTGAAGGCTTACGAGACCGAACTCGCCACTGCCCGCGCCAAGGCACAGGCGATGGCGGCCGAGGTGCGTGAGAAACTCAATGCCGAGCAGGAACAGGCCAAGGCCAGGCTGGAAGAGAGCCTCGCTGCGAAGCTCGCTTCGGCGGAAAAGACCATCGCCACCATGCGCGAGCAGGCGATGGGCAATGTCCGCGGCATCGCCGCAGACACCGCTTCGGCCATCGTCGAACGCCTCACCGGCACCAGCCCGAACGCCGGCGTCGTCAACGCCGCGCTCGATGCTTCGTTGAAGGGATAAGCGATGTTCGGTTTACAAGCGGAATTCTGGGTTGCCGTCGCCTTCGTCATCCTGATGGCGGTGTTCGGCTATTTCGGCATTCACCGCACCCTGCTGAAAGCACTCGACAACCGCAGCAGCCGGATCAAGGCTGAGCTCGACGATGCCCGCAAGCTGCGCGACGAAGCCGCCGCATTGCTCGCGGACTACAAGAAGCGCCACGCCGCGGCCGAACGCGAGGCCGCCGACATCATCACCTCCGCCAAGGAAGAGGCCGAGCGCATCGCCGCCGAAGCCAAGACCAAGATGGAAGATTTCGTCGCCCGCCGCACCAAGTCGGCGGAAGGCAAGATCGCGCTGGCCGAAGCTCAGGCTTTGGCCGACGTCCGCGCTGCCGCAGCCGATGCCGCCGCCACCGCGGCGACCACGATCCTCTCGCAGTCGGTCAAGGGTTCGGTTGCCGACGATCTGCTCGCCAAGGGCATCACTGAGGTCCGCGCCAAGCTGAACTGAGGTTTCGACGTTCAACAAAAAGCCGGCGCGAATTTCGCGCCGGCTTTTTGTGTCTGGACCTCTGATCTTAACCTCTCCCCGCCCTTTGCGGGGAGAGGTCGAAGTCCGAGCGCAGCGAGGGCTTCGGGTGAGGGGCGAGGCACGATGGTCACCCGATCTTCCGGGTTTTCCTGTCGCGCAGCCATTTCGTGACGGCCAAGCGTGTCGATCGCATGAGCAAGCGGCAGATCGCGTGCCTCGCCCCTCACCCGCCGCGAAGACGCAGCGACCTCTCCCCGCAAAGGGCGGGGAGAGGTTAGGACGCTACGATCCGCGAACCACGGTCTTCAGATAATTATACGCCTTGATGATCTCGATCAGCCGATCCTCGGTGGAACGGTCGCCGCCATTGGCGTCGGGATGGTGCTGCTTCACCAGCGCCTTGTAGGTCGACTTCACGGTTTCCAGCGTGGCATCGGGGCCGAGGCCCATGACCTGCAGCGCCTTGCGCTCGGCATTGAAGATCTTGCGGGTTTCCGCCTTGGGGGCCTCGGTGCGGGAGCCCGGACCGGGACGCCAGCTGGCGCGGCCGTTGAGCTCGCTGAACATGGCGAACGGATCGGCGGCACCTTCCAGATCGGCCTCGGCGGTCTTGCCTTTGCCCTTGGTGCCGTTGGCGCCCATCTTCCAGGTCGGACGGTGGCCGGTCAACGCGTCCTTCTGATAGCGCGCGACGGCGTCGGCGGCCATGCCCTGGAAGAAATTGTAGCCCTGATTGTATTCGCGGACATGGTTCAGGCAGAAGTGCCAGTATTCCTTGTCATTGCCGCGGCCCTTGGGGGCGCGATGGCCGCCCTTGTTCTTGCAATTGGGCGCCTCACACATCTGCGCTTCTTCGCGCGCGGCAGCCTGCTGCTTGGCGCTCAGCTTGTTAGGCTTGATGCGGATGCTGTCGAAGAACTTGGATGAGTCGATGGCCATGGCTGACTATGACAACGCAACACGAAAAGCTTCAAGTCTTGACATTGCGATTACCCTACCTGTGTTGCGCCGCAGACCATCGCAATTGACGATCCCGCGGAAGCGGCGTTAATTCTCTTCCATGAGCGCCAAAGATGACATCACAAAGAAGTTGCAAGAGGCTTTCGCTCCGCAAAGCCTCGACGTGATCGACGAGTCCCACCTGCATGAAGGCCATAGCGGCCATCGGCCGGGCGGCGAGACCCATTTCAGGGTCAATATTGTATCGCGGGCCTTCGAAGGGAAGAGCCGGATCGATCGCCATCGCATGGTCAACGCTACTTTGGCGGCGGAACTGGCCGGGACAGTGCACGCCCTGGCCGTCAAGGCGCTGGCACCGGGCGAGGCTTCCTAGAAGGCGGTTCCCGCCCTCGGCTTCTTCTGTTCCGGCTCGGGCTCCGTCGGCACCGGGCCGATGCGCAACGCGGTGATGCGGTTGCGCTCGCGGCGCAGGACGCGAAACCTGAAGCCATGGAAGGTAAAACTCTGGCCGCGTTCGGGGATCGAACGCGCCTCGTGGATCACCAGGCCGGCCACCGTGGTGGCCTCCTCGTCCGGCAGATGCCAGTCCATGGCGCGGTTGAGGTCGCGGATCGGCACCGAACCGTCCACCACCACGGAGCCATCGGGCTGGGCACGGACGCCGGCCACCACCACGTCGTGTTCGTCCGAGATGTCGCCGACGATCTCCTCCAGGATATCTTCCAGCGTCACCATGCCTTCGACTTCGCCATACTCATCCACCACCAGCGCGAAGTGGGTCTTGCGGCGGCGGAACGCCTTGAGCTGATCCGACAGCGGCCGCATCTCCGGCACGAACCATGGCGGCAGCGCGATGGAAGCGACGTCGATCTTCGACGTATCGCCGTCGGCTGCGCGGATCGCGCGCAGCAGGTCCTTGGCGTGCAGCACGCCGATGATGTTTTCCGACTTCTCCCGCCACAGCGGAATCCGGGTGTATTCGGTGGCCAGCACATCGCGCACCAGTTCCTCCGACGGCAGGTCGGCGTTCAGCGTCACCATCGCGGTGCGATGGACCATCACGTCCGACACTGCGAGGTCGCCGAACCGGAACACGTTCTGGATATATTCGGCCTCGCCGCTTTCCATCTTGCCGTGCTCGGCGGATTCGCCCACCAGCCCCTCGATCTCGCGGCCCGTGAGAATCTCGTGCTGCGAGGTTTCCTGCACGCCGAGCAGCCGCAGCACCGTGCGCGACGCGTTGTTGAGCAGCCAGTTCAAGGGCCAGAACAGCACGTAGGAGACGTAGAGCGGATAGGCGATCCACTGCGACACCGGCTCCGGCTGGCGGATCGCCAGCGTCTTCGGCACCTGTTCGCCGATCACGATATGCAGCGACGAGAAGACCAGAAAGCCGGTCAGGAACGAGGTGAAGTGCAGTGCCGACTCCGACAGGCCCAGTGGATCGAGCAGCGGCTTCAGCAAAGCGGCGACGGTGGGCTCGCCGACCCAGCCGAGCCCGAGCGAAGCCATGGTGATGCCGAGCTGGCAGCAGGCGAGGTAGGCCTCGACGTTGCTCATCATCTGCTGCAGCAGCCGCGCGCCGAAGCGGTTCTGCTCGGCCATCGCCTTGACGCGAAAGCCACGGCTCGACACCAGCGCGAATTCGGCCGCGACATAGAAGGCATTCGCCGCCAGCAGGAAAAAGGCGATCAGCAGGTTGGAAACAGTCGAGTTCATGTTGGTCCCGCACTGGCCCTGCGAATGCCAGGCCTTGTCGCCGATATTTGGGGTCGGATACAGCCTTGTACTTGTCCCGGACGCGGTGCGGCACACTTGTGCCGCTCCGCAGAGCCGGGACCGCCAGAAACGCCGGCGCTTTGCACGGTCCCGGCTCTGCAGTGCATGACGCCGCCAAGGGGCGGCGCATCGCACCGCGTCCGGGACACGAGACCGAACGCGCTCATCCGGCCAGTTTTGTCTGAAGGAAGTCGCGGACGACGGCGGGCTCGACGTCGCCGGCGATCACCGCCTGCCCCACCGCCTGCAGCAGGATGAAGGTGAGCTTGCCGCGCTTGACCTTCTTGTCCTGCGCCATCAGCGCCATCAGCCGATCGGCGTCGGCCAGGCCTTCCTGGGTGAAACCGGCAATGTCCTGCAGCCGCGTCGGCAGACCGACCTCGACGAGATGACGCTGCACGCGCTGCGCGTCGCTCTCTGCGATCATGCCGAGTTGCGCCGACAATTGCGCCGCCAGCACCATGCCGACCGCAACGCCTTCGCCGTGGAACAGGCGATCGGAGAAGCCGGTCACCGCCTCCAGCGCGTGGCCGAAGGTGTGGCCCAGATTGAGCAGCGCCCGCTCGCCGTTCTCGCGCTCGTCGCGCGCCACCACGCCGGCCTTGGCGCGGCATGAGGTGGCGATGGCGTGTTCGCGAGCGGCACCGCCGCGCACGATGTCGGCATGGTTGGCTTCCAGCCAGGCGAAGAAGGCCTCGTCCCCGAGCACGCCGTATTTGGCGACCTCGGCGTAACCGGAGCGGAACTGGCGCGGCGACAGCGTGTCGAGCACCGCGGTGTCGGCGACCACAAGTACCGGCTGGTGGAAGGCGCCGAGCAGGTTCTTGCCGGCCGGCGAATTGATGCCTGTCTTGCCGCCGACCGAGGAATCCACCTGGGCCAGCAGCGAGGTCGGCACCTGCACGAAATCGACGCCCCGGCGCAGGATCGCCGCGGCAAAGCCGGCGAGATCGCCGACCACGCCGCCGCCCAGCGCGATGACCAGATCGTTGCGCTCGATCTTTGCGGCGATCAGCGCCTCAGAGACCTTTTCCAGACCAGCATAGCTCTTGGAGCCCTCGCCCTCCTCGACCACGAAGCTGGAGGTCGGGATGCCGGCCTCGGCCAGCGATGCCTCGGTCGCCTTCAGCCAGTGCTTCGCCACGGCGCGGTCGGTGACGATGGCGGTGCGCACGCCGGGCCGCAGCGCCTTGATGCGCGCGCCCAGCGACGGCAGCACGTCGCGGCCGATGATGATGTCATAGGTACGATCACCGAGCGCGACCTCGACAGTGATCGGATCGGAATGTTTCAAAGGCGCGGTCATGATGTCCTGCTCAGGGGCTCGCTTGGCCCGGTGATGACGCCGGCCGCGATATTGGCGTGCAACAGATGGTCGTGCAGCGCCGCGATGCATTCGTCGACGACCTTTTCGTGCGGCACGTCGCGCGAGGCGATGGTGATTTCGGCGGCCTCATAGACCGGATGGCGCAGCTCGATCAGGCGCCCGATGGTCGCGGCGGGATCGGCGGTCTGCAGCAACGGGCGGCCGGTGCGGCGGCGGACCCGGCGCAGGATCACGTCGGCGTCGGCCTTCAGCCACATGGAGATGGCTTTGTCGCGGATCCGGGCGCGGGTGTCCTCGCGCATGAAGGCACCGCCGCCGGTGGCCAGGATCTGCGGCCCGCTCTCAAGCAGGCGGGCGATCACCCGGGCCTCGCCGTCGCGGAAATGCGGCTCGCCGTGGGTCTCGAAAATATCCGGGATCGACATGCCGGCAGCGGCCTCGATCTCGGTATCGGCATCGATGAAAGGCAGCCGCAGCCGGCTGGCGAGCCGCCGCCCCACCGTGGACTTGCCGGCGCCCATCATCCCGACCAGCACGACCGAACGCCGTCCCAGGGCGGCGACGATGTCGGCCTCCTGGGATGTGCTGGCGCCGGCTGGCTGGGTGGTGGTGGTGGTCTGCGACATCGGGCACTCAAACGAATATGGCAACGATTGCCACATTTGGCGTCACCTATACTACCCCGGCTGCCGCCGTTGCCACAGACTCTTGCAACAACCCATCGAACATGCTGCTACTCGGCCCTGCCGCGCCCGACCTCCATCGCCGCCTTGAGTTCCCCGCTATGCCCAGCCTGTTCCGCTTTCTGACGGTCGTCGCGGTGATCGGCGGCATCGGCTATGCGGCGATCTACGCGCTGGCCAATTTCGTCACGCCGAAGCCGCGGGAAATGACCGTGACCATCCAGCCGGACAAGTTTCTCAAGAAATAGCGGCGCGCAGCAGGCGCATGAAGAGCCGCATGTGGTCTTCGCGTTGGCCGCCATCGCCGGGCGCGTGCTTGATCCCGTCCATCGCAGCGACAATGACGCCCGCAATATCGGCGGGCCGCGCCTGCAGCGGATCCGGGGCGATCACACCGGCACGATGCGCATCGGCCAGCGCCTGTGCCAGCAAAGCGACCAGCCTTTCGCGAGCCGCCAGCGTGATGTCCCTGGCCAGCGCCATGTTGACGTCGAACAGCTCGACCGCATCGGCGCTGCCGGCAAACGGCGCGATCAGGCCGCGGTGGAACGCAGCGACGGCAGCTTCGAGCCGCTCGAACACGTCGCCGGGGCCCGCCAGCACCGCCGCGACGTCCTGCATCGTCCGGGCGTGGGCGCGCGTCGATCCGGCGCGGAACACCTCCTCCTTGCTGCTGAAGCTGAGATAGAGCGACGCCCGCGAAATCCCCGCGGCGCGCGCAATGTCCGCCATCGAGGCCTTGCGGAAGCCATGGCGAACAAACACCGGGAGGGCCGCGTCGAGGATGTGGTCGGATTTGGCATCGCGTTCAGTCATTCAGACAGATTGACAGTCTCCGTCCAAAGCGTCAAAAGACTATTGGACAAATTATGTCTATGTGTCTAATTTGAATTTTCTCGCTACCCGCGAAAAGGACTGAACATGACAGAGCTTTCCACGGTCCTGGTGACCGGGATCGGCGGATTTCTCGGCGGCCATATCGCCCGGCAATTGCTGGCGGGAGGCTACGCTGTGCGCGGCAGCCTTCGCCGCCTCGGCGATGCCGACCGCATCGCGCAACAGATTTGCGCGACGCCGGCCGCCCGCCGCAGGCTCCGCTTCATCGAAGCCGACCTGCGCGCCGACGCCGGATGGGACGAAGCGGCTGCCGGCTGCCGCTACGTGATCCACACCGCCTCACCTTTTCCGGCCGGGATACCAGCAGACGAGAACGAGCTGATCGGCCCGGCGCGCGATGGCGCGTTGCGGGTGCTGCGCGCGGCGCAGCGCGCCGCCGTGACGCGGGTGGTGCTGACCTCGTCGATCGCCGCCACCAATCACGGCAGCGGCGTGGCGCCCTTTACGGAAAATGAATGGACCGATACGGCCGGCAAGCGCGCCACGCCTTACTACAAATCGAAGACGCTGGCGGAGCGCGCGGCCTGGGCCTTTGCCGGGGAAACCGGACTCGACCTCGCGGTGATCAACCCCGGCATCATCTTCGGCCCGCTGCTGGGGCCGGAGTTCGGCACCTCGGTGGGGCTGATCCAGCAAATGATGAACGGCGGACTGAAGCGAGTGCCGCGCTTCGGCGTTGCGGTCGTCGATGTGCGCGACGCGGCCGATGTCCATATCCGCGCGATGACGCATCCGGAGGCGTCCGGCCAGCGCTTCATCGCCGCCGGCGAGTTTCTGTGGATGCGCGACATGGCGGCAGTGCTCGCCGAGGCTTTTCCCGAGCGGGCTGCCCTGTTGCCGTCGGGCGACGTGCCGAACTGGATGATCCGGATAATGGCGCCGTTCAGCGCGCGGTCGCGCATGATCGTGAACGAGCTCGACCTCGACCTCAGCGTCAGCGCCGCCAAGGCGCAACGATTGCTGGGATGGCAGCCGCGGCCGGCCCGCGAAGCCATTCGCGCCACCGCCCAGAGCCTGATCGATCACGGCCTCGTCGCGGCCGCCTGACCCCTTCGCATCCCCTTTAACGGAGCCTCCTGTGACCTCATCCCTCGCCGAACCGACCTCCCCGCAAGCCGAGCAGCTTCGCGACATCGAACGCACCCGGCTGCGCGCGCTGGTCGGCGCCGACATGGCCGTGGCCGAACCGCTGCACGCGGCGGACTTCCAGTTGATCACGCCGATCGGCGCGGCCTTGTCGAAGGCCGAATATCTCGGCGCGGTGGCCGGCGGACACATCAACTATCTGGTGTGGGAGCCCGGTAACATCGCCGTACGTCTGCAACAAACCAGCGCGGTGATTCGCTATCGCGCGCGTCTCGAAGTGGTGTTCGGCGGCCACCATGTGCCGGCCGGCGACTACTGGCACACCGACGCCTACGAGCGGCGCGACGGGCACTGGATGGTGGTGTGGTCGCAGGCGACGTCGATCGTGCCGCGCGCCTGACGAAAACAGCTTCGGAGATTCGGCTCGTGCGCTATGATTGGCGCATGAGCACTGGCAAAACTTCCGACGGCAAACTCTCCGCCCTGTTCCTCGACATGCTGGCTGCCGAACAGGGCGCCGGCGAGAACACGCTGGATGCCTACCGCCGCGATCTCGAGGATTTTTCCGAGTTTGCCGCCCACGCCAAATCAGGGTTCCTAGCTGCCGACACGCAGATGCTGCGCGACTACCTCGAGGATCTCGACGGTCGCGGCTTCAAGTCGACCACTGTAGCCCGGCGGCTGTCAGCGCTGCGCCACCTGTTCCGCTTCCTGCTCAGCGAGCGCATTCGCAACGATGATCCGGCGGCGATCCTGTCCGGCCCCAAGCGCGGCCGCAGCCTGCCCAAGGTTCTGTCGATCGCCGATGTGGACGCCATGCTGACCCGCGCCAAGACGCTGGCCACAGCAGCGTACGCCGCAGCGCCGCAGCGCCTGCGCGCGGCGCGGCTGTATTGCCTGCTGGAGGTCCTGTACGCGACCGGGCTGCGGGTTTCCGAACTGGTGTCGCTGCCGCTGACCGCAGCGCGCCGCGACGCCCGCATGATCGTGGTGCGCGGCAAGGGCAACAAGGAGCGGCTGGTGCCGCTCAACGAGACCGCCAAGCAGGCGATGGCGGACTACCTCGCGGCCATGGATGCCGCGCAACGCGAACAGCCGAAGAAATCTGCGGCGTCCAAATGGCTGTTCCCGTCGTTCGGCGAAAGCGGCCACCTGACGCGGCAACATTTTGCCCGCGATCTCAAGGAACTCGCCGCCGCCTCCGGGCTGTCGCCGCGACTTGTCAGCCCGCACGTGCTGCGCCACGCCTTCGCCAGCCATCTGCTGCACAACGGCGCGGATCTCCGCATCGTCCAGACGCTGCTCGGGCATACCGACATCTCCACCACCCAGATCTACACCCATGTGGTGGAAGAGCGCCTCAAGAGCCTGGTGCGCGACCTGCACCCGTTGGCCGAGAAGGGCTGAACAGCCCGCCTCCTTCCCTGGACGACAATTCCCTCGCTCTAAAATAATCCAAGATATATCTTGACTGCTCGTCATTGAGATATATCTTGGAGGTATCAAAACCAAACTTAGAGGTAACAAGATGTATAATTTTCGACATCAGGAGCCGGGTGGCCGTTTCCACGGACGCCATGGCGGTGAAGGACGACATGGGCAAGGACTACACGGCGAGGGTCGGCACTGCGGGGAACGCCACGCCGGTCCGCGCGGTGGCGGGCATGAGCGCGGCGAAGGCGGCAGCTGGGAATCCGACGACAGCGGTCGCGGTCATGGTCGCGGCGGCGGACGGCGGCGGATGTTCGACGGCAGCGAGTTGCGGCTCGTGCTGCTCAAGCTGATCGCCGACAAGCCGCGCCACGGCTACGACCTGATCCGGGCCATCGAGGAGCGCACCAGCGGCGCCTATGCGCCGAGCCCCGGCATCGTCTATCCCACCCTGACCCTGCTCAGCGACATGGCGTTGATCAGCGAGCAACTCACCGAAGGCGCGCGCAAGCAGTTCGCCGTCACGCCGGAGGGCACCGCGCATCTGGCCGACCACGCCGCCGAGGTGGCAGCGATGTTCGCCCGGCTCGACGCTCTCGCCGCCATGCGCGACCGCACCGACTCCGTGCCGGTCCGCCGCGCCATGCACAACCTGAAGAGCGTGCTGATGCACCGGCTCGGCGAGGGACTGGACCGCGACAGGCTGCTGCAGGCGGTGGCATTGATCGACGAAGCCGCGCAAAAATCGAGCGGCTCTGATGGATATCGATCAACGTCATCAGACCGTCCGCGTGCGGCACGAATTGCGTCGCCGCACGCTGACGGTGCAATCCATCGCGCAACTGTCGCCGCACATGCTTCGTGTGAACTTCGCGTCGCCGGAACTGCACGATTTCGTCAGCGCCTCGCATGACGATCACATCAAGCTGTTCTTTCCCAATGGGGACGGCGAACCGGCCCGTCGCGACTTCACGCCGCGACGGTTCGACACCGGCAAGGGTATGCTGACCATCGACTTCGCGCTGCATGATGCGGGGCCGGCGACGCAATGGGCGGCATCGGCGAAACCGGGCGACATGCTGCAGATCGGCGGGCCGCGCGGGTCATCGGTAGTGCCCGACGATTTCGACTGGTACCTGCTGATCGGCGACGAGACCGCATTGCCGGCCATCGGCCGGCGGGTCGAGGAACTGCGCGCCGGCGTTCCGGTGACCACCTTCGTCATCGGCGGCGCCGGTGCGGGGCAGCAGTTCGACACGCACGCCGCGTGGACGCCGCATTGGGTGACACGCCATGCCGACTTCGACGACGCCGAACTGCTGCACGCGGCGCTTGCCGACCACTCGTTTCCCGACGGCGATGGCTTTGTGTGGATCGCCGCAGAAGCCTCCGTCGCGCGCCACCTGCGCGGCGACATGGTCGATGAGCGCAACCATCCGCGCGCATGGGTCAAGGCCGCCGGCTACTGGAAGCGCGGCATCGCCGATGCCCATGAGAAGATCGAGGACTGATCAGTCCCGGCCGCGCCCACCGGTCATGCGCGACAGCACCTCGTCGCGCTTGATCCAGTGATGCCAGGCCACCGCGGCGAGATGCAGCAGCACCACCGCACCGATGACCCAGGCAACACGATCGTGCAGCAACTCGCCCCAGTCGGTGACGGCCTTGTCGCGCGGCAGCACCCGCGGCCACTGGAATAGGCCGAACCACGGCAGCGAATAGCCGCCGGCGGCGGAAAACATATAGCCAGTCACCGGCATGGCGATCATCAGGACGTAAAGCGCCGCATGACCGGCGCGGCTGGCCCAATGGGTCATGCGATCCAGCGGCCGGCGATAAGGCGGCTCGCCAGCCCATGCCCGCCAGGCCAGCCGCACCATCAGCAGCACCAGTGCGGTCATGCCGAGCGACTTGTGAATCTCCAGCAGGCCCTTGCGCGGCTGCTGGCCGACCGGCAGGAAGGCCGCGATCACGCCCAGCACGATGGCCAGGACAATGATGAGTGCCATCGTCCAGTGCAGCGTGCGTTGCCCCCGACCGTATGCGAAACGGTTTTGGCCGGGCTCGCCATCATTCATGACAGTTGATGTGTTCATAGGGTTACCTTTCGGGCCTTGAGTAAAAAATAACCCGTTGATTTTCAACATGTAATTGTTGACTTGGCAGGCCATTTGACTTGAAAAGCCTGCGACTGCAGTTTCGCTCGCCGCCTCCATTCCCCATATGTTGTGAATGACCGAATCCATGCGCTCTTATCTCGACTTCGAAAAGCCCGTCGCCGAACTTGATTCCAAGGTCGACGAACTGCGCGCGCTCGCCGCCTCCGGCAGCGACATCGGCGACGAGATCAGCCGCATCGAGGACAAGGCGGCCAATGCGCTGCATGACCTCTACGTCAATCTGACGCCGTGGCAGAAGACCCAGGTGGCGCGGCATCCGCAGCGCCCGCACTGCATGAACTACATCGACGCGCTGATCACCGAATTCACGCCACTGGCCGGCGACCGCAAGTTCGGCGACGACGAGGCGCTGGTCGGCGGCTTCGGCCGGTTCCGGGGCGAGAGCGTATGCGTGATCGGCCAGGAGAAGGGCAACACCACCGAAAGCCGGCTGAAGCACAACTTCGGCATGGCGCGGCCGGAAGGCTATCGCAAGGCCGTCCGGCTGATGGAAATGGCCGACCGCTTCGGCATTCCCGTGCTGTCGCTGGTCGATACCGCCGGCGCCTATCCCGGCATCGGCGCCGAAGAGCGCGGCCAGGCCGAGGCGATTGCGCGCTCCACCGATGCCTGCCTCGGACTCGGCGTCGCCAATGTCGCCGTGATCATCGGCGAAGGCGGCTCCGGCGGCGCCATTGCCATCGCCACCTGCAACCGGGTGCTGATGCTGGAACACGCCATCTACAGCGTGATCTCGCCGGAAGCGGCATCGTCGATCCTGTGGCGCGATTCCACCAAGGCCCAGGAAGCCGCGACCAACATGAAGATCACCGCCCAGGACCTGATGCGGTTCGGCGTCATCGACCAGGTGCTGCGCGAGCCGGCCGGCGGCGCGCACCGCGATGCGCCCGCGATGATCGCCACCGCCGGCGACGCCATTGCGCAAGCCTTCAACGACCTGCGCGGGCTCGACGCCGCCACGCTGCGCCAGCAGCGCCGGCAGAAGTTCCTGGATATCGGCCGCAAGATCGGCTGAGACCTCTTCTCCGACAGCAAAAGCCCGCCTTCTGCGAGGAAGCGGGCTTTTTGTTGCGGTCGTCGTTTGAGCAAAAGCGCGCGCATGTCTTGGCTCCATCTTCCCCTCCCCTCGTGGGAGAGGGTGGCCGCGCGAAGCGCGGACGGGAGAGAGGGAGCCACAAACTCTAAAGAAGAGCCCTCTCCCGTCTCGAACCCCGCTTTGCGGGGCTTCGATCCACCCTCTCCCGCCAGCCGCCGCTGCGGCGGCTGGCGGGAGAGGGGAAGATCGGAGCTTCGCGCTTACTTACTTCGCTCGCTTACTTCTTGGCGGGCGCCATCTTGCTGTCGGCCGGCTTCGGCGCATCAGCTTTCGGTGCGTCAGCCTTCGGGGCATCGGCGGACTTGGCGATTGCCGGCGTTGCGGCAGCCTGGTCCATGCGCTCGATCTTGGCGCCTTCGCGCAGCTTGGTGACGAACTCGGCCTGGGCCTTGCGCACCACGTAGGTCTCGATCTGCGGCTTGACCTGCGCGAAGTCCGGCGCCTTGCGGTTGCGCTTTTCCTCGACCTTGATGACGTGCCAGCCGAACTGCGACTTCACGGGATCGGAGATCTTGCCCGGCTCCAGCGCGAAAGCGACGGCGGAGAATTCCGGCACCATCTGGTCCTTGGTGAAGAAGCCGAGATCGCCGCCATCGGCAGCACCTGGATCCTTCGACTTCTTCTTGGCCAGTTCGGCGAAGTCGGCGCCCTTCTTCAGCTCCTCCTCGACCGTCTTGGCCTCGGCCTCGGTCTCCACCAGGATGTGGCGGGCGTGAACCTCCTGCTCGCCGGTGATCTGCTTGGCAGCGTCCTCATAGACCTTCTTCATGGCCTCATCGGTGGTCGCGGCCTTGCCTTCGACAGCCAGCAGGTTGTCCATCAGCAGACGGTTGCGGGCAAAGGCCAGCCTGGTCTTGAAGTCCTCGCGGTCGGCGATCTTCTTGTCTTCGGCAGCCTTGGCGACGATCTTCATGTCGATCAGGAAGGCCAGCACGTTCTCTTTCTTGGACGCCGGATCCATCTGCGCCAGGCTGGGGCCGAGCTCTTCTTCGGCGATCGCCACGTCGCTCTGGCGGATCTCCGAGCCATTGACCTTGGCCAGCACCGGATTGGCATCCTGCGCATAGACCGCAACGCTGGAGAGCAATGCCACCGCAAAAGCGCCTGTGACGGCGGCCAGGGCGAACCCCGGGCGCTGGCCCGGTTTCTTGTCGGGCGATACGATCGTCATGGAAAATCCTTATCTCACAAGTAGGGGCTGTTGGGGTCGGCGGGACAGTCACTCAAAGCACCCGTCTTGGCAACGCGAAAACTCTGTCAAAATGATGAAATCCTTGACAGGTTCGCGCCGTTGACAACCCTGTGGGGCAGCCATATCTCTGCAAAACCGGGCCGGTGGCGATGGCGCGCTTTTGGCTGCGCCGCCGTTATCTGAAGCCCGGCTGCCATTGAACCTCGGATTGCGCAATTCCCACTCATGTCGCGACGGCTTCCGGGGTCGGGATCCTGCCGCGATGCGTCCAGAATTGACCGCCGACCCGGTGGACCACGTCACGGCGGCAACGCCGAACTGCAAAGACAGGAATTCGTTATGATCGGCGCGCTCGCCCGCAAGTTTTTCGGCTCCGCCAATGACCGCCGCATCAAGGCCTACAATTCGCGGATCGAGGCGATCAACGCCCTGGAACCCGAAATCGCGGCCCTTTCCGACGAGGCCTTGCGCGCCCGCACGGTGGATTTCCGCGCCCAGCTCGCTGCCGGTAAAAGCCTCGACGATCTCTTGGTTCCAACCTTCGCCACGGTCCGCGAGGCCGCCAAGCGCACCCTCGGCCAGCGTCACTTCGACGTCCAGCTGATCGGCGGCATGGTGCTGCACGAGGGCGACATCGCCGAGATGAAGACCGGCGAAGGTAAAACCCTGGTCGCGACCCTGGCGGTCTATCTCAACGCCCTTGCCGGCAAGGGCGTCCACGTCGTCACCGTCAACGATTACCTCGCCAAGCGCGACTCGGCCTGGATGGGGCAGATCTACGGCTTCCTCGGTCTCACCACGGGCGTCATCGTCCACGGCCTCGACGATGCCGAGCGCCAGGCCGCCTACGCCTGCGACATTACCTACGGCACCAACAACGAATACGGCTTCGACTACCTGCGCGACAACATGAAGTACCGGCTGGAGGACATGGTCCAGCGCGGCCACTTCTACGCCATCGTCGACGAAGTCGACTCGATCCTGATCGACGAAGCGCGCACGCCGCTGATCATCTCCGGCCCGCTCGACGATCGCTCGGAATTCTACAACACCATCGACACCTTCCTGCCCAAGCTCGAGAAGACGACCGACTTCGAGGTCGACGAGAAGCAGCGCACGGTGACGCTGACCGAAGCCGGCATGGAGAAGATCGAGACCCTGCTGCGCGAGGCCGGCCAGCTCAAGGGCGAGACGCTGTACGACGTCGAGAACGTCTCCGTCGTACATCACATCAACCAGGCGCTGCGCGCCCATTCGCTGTTCCAGCGCGACAAGGACTACATCGTCCGCGACGACGAGGTGATAATCATCGACGAATTCACCGGCCGCATGATGCAGGGCCGGCGCTATTCGGAAGGCCTGCACCAGGCGCTGGAGGCCAAGGAACACGTCACCGTCCAGCCGGAAAACCAGACGCTGGCCTCGATCACCTTCCAGAACTATTTCCGCATGTATCAGAAGCTGGCCGGCATGACCGGTACGGCGCTGACCGAAGCCGACGAGTTGTTCGACATCTACAAGCTGGAAGTGGTGGAAGTGCCGACCAATGTCGGCATCGGTCGTCTCGACGAGGACGACGAGGTCTACCGCACCCAGAACGAGAAGCACGCCGCCATCATGGCCGAAGTCGAGCGCGCCAATGCGCGGATGCAGCCGGTGCTGGTCGGCACCGCCTCGATCGAGAAATCCGAAGTGCTCGGCGAATACCTGCTCAAGCACGGCTACAAGCAGATCGAATTCGACAAGCCCAAGGCGATGGACAAGCTCTACGCCGCAGCGCGCGCCGGCAAGCCGGCGAAGCTGTTCGCGGTGCTGAACGCGCGCTTCCACGAGCAGGAAGCCTATATCGTCGCCGAGGCCGGCGTTCCCGGCGCGATCACCATCGCCACCAACATGGCCGGCCGCGGCACCGACATCAAACTCGGCGGCTCGCTGGAAATGCGGGCGGCGATCGAGACCGCCGACATGACCGACGAGGCCGAGAAGGCCGCGCGCATCGAGGAGATCAAGGCCGAGATTGCCACCTTCCGCGAGATGGTGCTGAACGCCAAGGAAACCGTCGAGACCGAGCCTGCCAAGGGCAGCAAGCCGGCCAAGACCGTGACCCGGCCCGGCGGCCTCTACATCATCGGCTCCGAACGCCACGAATCGCGCCGCATCGACAACCAGCTGCGCGGCCGCTCCGGCCGCCAGGGCGACCCCGGCCGCTCGAAGTTCTTCCTGTCGCTGGAAGACGACTTGATGCGGATCTTCGGCTCCGACCGGCTCGACACCATGCTGACGCGGCTTGGTCTCAAGGAAGGCGAAGCCATCATCCATCCGTGGATCAACAAGGCGCTGGAGAAGGCGCAGCAGAAGGTCGAGGCGCGCAACTTCGACATCCGCAAAAATCTGCTGAAGTATGACGACGTCCAGAACGATCAGCGCAAGGTGATCTTCGAGCAGCGCGTCGACCTGATGAAATCGGACAATGTCGCCGACACCGTCGCCGACATGCGCCGCGCCTTCGTCGAGGATCTGGTCACCAAGCACGTGCCGGAAAACCAGTATGCCGAGCAGTGGGACGTGGTTGGTCTCAAGGAAGAACTGACCCGCGTGCTCGACCTCAACCTGCCGGTCGATGAATGGGCCAAGGAAGAAGGCATCGCCGACGAGGAGCTGCTGGACCGCATCGAGAAGCGCGCCGACGAGCACATGGCTGCCAAGGTGGCGCAGTGGGGCCCCGACGTGATGCGCTACGTCGAGAAGACCATCCTGCTGCAGACGCTGGATCACCTCTGGCGCGAGCATCTGGTGATGCTGGATCATCTGCGCCAGGTGATCGGCCTGCGCGGCTATGGCCAGCGCGATCCGCTGCAGGAATACAAGGCGGAAGCCTACAACCTGTTCGAGGCGATGGTCGGCAACCTGCGCGAAGCGGTGACGGCTCAGCTGATGCGCGTCGAGATCGTGCCGCCGGACGTGCAGCCCGAACTGCCCGTGATGGAAGCGCACAAGCTCGACCCCAACACCGGCGAGGACGAGATGGCCTATGCCAACGCCGCGCTGGCGCCGCCGATGGGCGTCGACACCGTGGTGCGCGACCCCGCCAACCCCGACACCTGGGGCAAGGTCGGCCGCAACGAGGATTGCCCGTGCGGCTCCGGCAAGCGCTACAAGCACTGCCACGGAAAGTATGCGTGAGCTGAGCAGCGCGTGAACCAACCTCTTCCCGCTTGCGGGGAGAGGTCGGAGCCTGAGTGCAGCGAAATCTCCGCGTAAGGGCGAGCCAGCGAGTGAAACTCTGGCTGCGGCTCGCCGGCTCGAATGACCCGCGGTCCATCAAGCCGCGATCTCCCGCTTGGCAAAGCCTTGCCTAGCGGGCAGAGGTACCAAAGGCACCTTCCACCTAACTGAACTGAAGTTCTACCTGGCCGCCGAGAAGCGGGAGTCGAACGAGTTGGCGGGCACCACAGCAGCAGCGCCAGCCAGGGCATTGCCGGCGGGCGTCGCGGCGGCAGCGGACTGCTCGGCGACAGTCGGCTTGAGCTGAGGCTTGGCGGCCGTTGCGACGTGCTTGGTTTCTACCGGCTTCGCTGCCGGTGCCGCGGCGGCGGGCTTGATTACGGCCGGCTTGGGCTTTTCCGGCGATGCGACTTTTGCGGTTGCCGTCGTCTCGGACGCGCCGCCGATCCCGACTTTCTTCGCCAGGTTGCTGAAGAAGCCACCCTCCGACGACGCCGATGCGACGCGGGTGGCCGGCGTCACCGCCACCACCGGCTCATCCGAGGCGGCGAACAGCGACGCCGAGCTCGGCGCGATGTTGGGCTTGGGCGGGTTGACGTGCGGCGGGATGGTGCCGGGCGCGCGCGCATAGGCCGCGGTCTGCATGCCCGGGACGTCCGGTTCAGACAGGCCGGTGGAGCCGTCCGGGATCTTGGAAGCGAATACCTTGTTCATGCCGCCGTCGATGTCCGGCCGGCGCATGGCCACAGGCGTCCCCTTGGCGATCAGTTCGGCAGTCTTGGCGTCATCCTGCTGTTGCTTGGCGGCGACCGCATCGGCGATCTCCGGCGGAATCGTATAGGCCGGGCACTTGGCGGAGGCGTTGAACACCGGCGCCCGCGACATGTTCGTGTTCGCCGGCAGCGCCGGATCGAACACGTACTTGTTCTCGCAGAACTCGACCTTGGGCTCCTGCCGCGTCACCTCGAAATGATCGTAGCCCTGCTTGATCATCTTCCAGAACGGCATGTTCGGGTTGTTGCGATGCCTCGCCATGTTCACCGGCGTCATCCTGAAGGGGAATGCCGCGAACTGGAACGAGCGCTGGCCGCCGAAGAAGGACTCGCGACCGAGCGTATAGATTTCCGAGATCTGTTCGTCGGTCATGGCGTAGCAGCCGCGCGACGAGCAATCGCCGTGCACCATCAGCTGCGAGCCGGTGCGTCCCAGCGACTTGTCGAATGCATTGGGGTAGCCGGTGTTGAACGACAGGTAGTAGGCCGACTGCGGATTCATCTGCGCCGGCGTGATGTTGTAGAAGCCTTCCGGCGCCTGCCGGTCGCCTTCCCTGACCTTGGGGCCGAGATCGCCGGACCAGCGGCAGATCGGGTAGGTCTTGAGCAGCGCAAACTGACCGGAGCGGGTCTGCTTCCAGACCTCGAGCTCGGCCTCCTGCTTGAACACGCGCACCAGCATCGGCGACTGCGGGTCCATGTCCTTGGCCTGCATCTCGGCGATGAGCTTCTCGGGGATCGGCTTGTTGGCCTTGGCGTTGTTGGCCAGTGAAATCTCGTCGCTATTGCAGCCGGCCAGCACCATGCCGGTCGCAAGCACAACCGACGTGACGAGCGCGCGAGCGAGCGAGCGATTGATCAAAATGAAGCTCCGCAGCCGATGGGCACAACGCACCCCAAAATCCACCGTCCATGCCCGTAGCATGGGCGAACTTATCCGGAAGCCCCCTGCTCGCAAGCCAACCGGCCGCAGCAGCGGGGTTCCCGATACCCTCGATTACCCTTGGTCGCGTTAAGTTAAAACTTCGTGCCGGGGCCGAATTGCGGCCGAAACGCCGGATCTGCCGAAAAGCTGCTCGGTTTGGTTAAGAGTCCGCTCATCGCGATTGCGGCTCGGCTTCGGGGACGCCGTCCTCGTCGCGCTGAAGGGATGACGGTACCAGCACCGGCTGCAGCGCCGGAATCAGCCGCGTGCGCTCGCGATGCGCCGGAATCGCGCGGTAAACCTGCTTGGTGGCCTCGACGATGTGGACTCCGGCGAAGGGCAGCGACAGCGCCGCGCCCACCTTCTCCCAGGCCATCGCCGACCGCAGGAACCAGCCGCCGCCAAACGGCGGCATGAACAGCGCCTCGCTCCACGACGTGGGCGTGAACCAGGTCTGGCGTAACAGTTGCGTGATCTGGGAGCGCGAATAGGGCCGGCCGTGGCCGAACGGCGTGTTGTCGGTGCGGGTCCAGACGCCGCGCCGATTCGGGATCACCGCCAGCACGCGGCCGGACGGCGCCAGCACCCGCCACACCTCGCGCAACAGGCCCTCGGGATCGTCACACATCTCCAGCGCATGGACCAGCAGGATGCGGTCCACGGCGGCATCGGGCAGCGGCAGCGAGAACTCGTCGACCAGAGCGGCGAGGGCCGGCTTCGCGGTCGGCCATTTCAGCACGCCCTGTGCCGCCGGCATGAAGGCGATACAGCGCTCGCAGTCTTCGCGGAACAGGCCGAGATAGGGCGTGGGGTAGCCGATCCCGAGCACGCGCTGGCCCTGGACATGCGGCCATTGCGCGTGGATGCCGCGATTGATCAGCCGCCGCGCCACAATACCGAGGCGGCGCGAATAGAAATCCCGGAGATCGATCACGTCGATGGTCATCGGGCAAATCTAGCACGTCGCCCCACACGATGGGGCCACCAATCACGCATTGCCGACTGATCGTTAACGCCATATGTCATGGCTCTGTCCGATCAGATCCCGGAGACATGATGGCCGCCGAAATTCGCCTGTTCACCTGCCTGACCGACAATTTCGGCTATCTGATTCACGATCCGCAGAGCGGTGCCACCGCCTCGATCGATGCCCCCGAAGCCGGTCCCATCATCAGGGTGCTCGAGCGCGAAGGCTGGCAGCTCACCGACATCCTGGTCACCCATCACCACGCCGATCATGTCGGCGGCATCAAGGAGCTCAAGCAGCAGTACAACTGCCGCGTGGTGGCGCCGTACGACCAGACCGCGCCGATCCCGCTGGTGGATGTGCGCGTCGCCCAGGGCGACATCGTCAAGGTCGGCACGCTGCTGGCGCGGGTGCTGGAAACGCCAGGCCACACCCTCGACCATGTCTCCTATGTGTTCGACGAGGACAAGGCGCTGTTCGCCGCCGACACCCTGTTCTCAGGCGGCTGCGGCCGGGTGTTCGAGGGCAGCTATCCGATGATGTGGCAGTCGCTGATCAAGTTGCGCGCGCTGCCCGACGATTTCCGGCTGTATTGCGGCCATGAATATACCGCCGCCAACGTCAAGTTCGCGCTCGGCATCGAGCCCGGCAATGCCGCGCTGCAGGCGCGCGCCGCGCAGGTGGCGCAGCTGCGTGCGGCGGGACAGCCGACCATTCCCGCGCTGCTCGGCGACGAGAAGCAGACCAACGTATTCCTGCGCGCCGACGAGCCGACCGTCGCCGCCGGCGTGCGGCTGAAGGGTGCCAGCGCCGACGACGTGTTCGCCGAACTGCGCGAGCGCAAGAACAAGTCGTGACAGAGACCGCGGCCGAGATCATCGCGCGGCTCGATCTCAGGCCGCATCCCGAAGGCGGGCATTTTCGCGAGACGTTTCGCGATGCCCGGGTGGATGCGGACGGACGCTCGCTGTCCACCGCGATCTACTTCCTGCTGGCACGCGGCGAGTCCTCGCATTGGCATCGCATCGATGCGGTGGAGATCTGGCACTACTACGCAGGCAGTGCCCTGACGCTTCGTATCGCCGACGCCCAGGGCGAGCGCACCATCGTGCTCGGCCCCGATCTGGCCGCGGGCGAAATGCCGCAGGCCATCGTGCCTGTTCACGCCTGGCAGGCCGCGGCGACCACCGGCGACTGGACGCTGGTCGGCTGCACCGTGGCGCCCGGATTCGATTTTGCGACATTCGAACTGGCGCCGAAGGACTGGATGCCCGCATAGCTGCCCAGAATTCAGTTGTCGTCGCCCGGCCTGGCGCGCAATTGCGCGCCGGGACCGGGCGATCCAGTAGCCGACGGCGTTCGTGTTTGCCGCCGATATCATCCGCAACGACAGCGTTTACTGGCTCGCCCGGTCAAGCCGGGCGATGACAGTCGAGCGTGGGGCTTTCCGCCTGCTTGCAGCTCTAACTCCGCTTCCCCAACATATCCTTCGCCGCGATCAACCCGCCGCCGGCGATCAGTACCGCGGCGATGGCGATGTTGGCTGACGGCTGCGCATAGCCGGCCAGGATCAGGAATGCGGTCGACAACAGCGGCGTGGCATAGGACGCAGCGCCCAGCACGCGGATGTCGCCACGCTTCATGCCGATGTCCCAGGCGTAGAACGCGGCTCCCACCGGACCGATGCCGAGCGCGACGACGGCGAGCCACGCCGTGACGCTGCCCGGCCAGACCGTGGTCTCGACCGCCAGATGGGTGGCTGCTGCCAGCAGCGCGGTGGCCATGCAGAAACCGGCCACCGCATCGGTCGGCACCGCCTTGAGTCGGCGCGACAACACCGAATAGCCGGCCCAGACGAAGGCGGCGACGAAAGCCAGCCCAAGCCCGATCAGCTGAGGCGCCGCCTCCAGCACGAAATGCACATTGCCGACCAGCAGCAGCACGGTGCCGGCAAGGCCGAGCAAGGCGCCGATGATGTGATGCGGCGCCAGCCGTTCGCCGGGCAGCAGCGCGGAGAACAGCACGATCAGCAGCGGCCACAGATAGTTCAAGAGGCCGGCTTCGGCCGGCGGCGCCAGCCGCAATGCTGCGAAATACAATGCGTGATAGCCGAACAGCCCGCCGACGCCGACCAGCCACACCACCGGCGACTGCCGCAACGCACGAACCGCCGCAGGCCGACCGATCCAGCCCGCGGCAGCGGCCAGCGCGCCGATCGCAAATGTCATCGCGGCCAGCTGGAACGGCGGCACCGCTCCTGTGGCCACGGTCAGCATCGACAGCAGCGACCACATCAGGATGGCCGTCAGTCCGATCAGCGTCGCAGTGCGGGGAGACATGGAAGCCAGTTCAATTTGATAAAGAGGGCGCTTCCTTCACCCTCCCCTCCAGGGGAGGGCAAGAAATCATCACGCCATGTATTGCCCGCCATTGATCGACATGGTGGCGCCGGTGATGCCGCCGGCCTCGTCGGCGGCGAGGAACACCACAGCGCGGGCGATTTCCTCGGGCTCGCCGAGGCGATTGACCGGGATCAGCGGCAGAATGCTCTTCTCCAGCACGTCCTTGGGCACCGCCTGCACCATCTCCGTGTTGACGTAGCCCGGACAGATCGCATTGACGGTGATGCCAGCCCGCGCAGTTTCCAGCGCCAGCGCCTTGGTGAAGCCGATGTCGCCGGCCTTGGCTGCCGAATAATTCACCTGGCCGAACTGGCCCTTCTGGCCGTTGATGGAGGAGATGTTGATGACGCGGCCGAATTTGCGCGCCCTCATGCCCTCGATCACCTGTCGCGTCATGTTGAACAGCGAACCGAGATTGGTGTTGATCACCGCATTCCACTGCTCGAGCGTCATTTTGTGAAATGCGCCGTCGCGGGTGATGCCGGCATTATTGACCAGCACGTCGACCGGGCCGAGATCGGTCTCCACCTGCTTGACTCCGGTGGCGCAGGCGTCGAACGAGCTGACGTCCCATTTGTAGACAGGAATGCCGGTGTCGGCCTTGAATTTGTCCGCCGCCGCATCGTTGCCGGCGTAGCTGGCCGCGACATGATAGCCGGCTGCCTTCAACGCCTTGCTGATCGCAGCACCAATTCCCCGCGTCCCTCCGGTGACCAATGCAACACGCGCCATATCGAACTCCTCCCCTCGGTCTTCTTATGTAGCTCTCGAATATGTCGTTCTGAATTAAGCCGTCGCATTGACCAACATCAAGAAAAAACGCCCGGCACGAATGCCGAGCGTTTTGTTTAGCAGTGTGTGCAGTGCACTCGCGAGATGATGTTTTCATCATCCCGCGCCGCAGGATTAGTCGCGTGCAATGCACATCGCGATGCCCATGCCGCCGCCGATGCAAAGAGTCGCGAGGCCCTTCTTCGCATCGCGCTTTTCCATCTCGTGCAACAGCGTCACCAGCACGCGGGCGCCGGATGCGCCGACGGGATGGCCGATGGCGATGGCGCCGCCATTGACGTTGACCTTCGACGTATCCCAACCGAGATCCTTGTTGACGGCGCAGGCCTGCGCCGCAAAGGCCTCGTTGGCCTCGATCAGGTCGAGATCGTTGATGGTCCAGCCGGCCTTCTTCAGCGCGGCGCGCGATGCCGGGATCGGCCCGGTGCCCATGATCTTCGGATCGACGCCCGCCTGACCCCACGACACGATGCGGCCGAGCACGGTCTTGCCTTCCTTGGCTGCCTGCTTGGCGGTCATCAGCACGACAACGGCGGCGCCGTCGTTGATGCCGGAGGCCGAGCCGGCGGTGACGGTGCCGTCCTTCTCGAACGCCGGCTTGAGCTTGCCCATCGCCTCGATGGTGGCGCCGTGACGCGGGTATTCATCGGTATCGACGATGATGTCTCCCTTGCGCGACTTGATGGTGACGGGGACGATTTCCTGCTTGAACTTGCCGGCCTTCTGCGCCGCTTCGGCCTTGTTCTGCGAGTGAACCGCGAACTCGTCCTGCTGCGCGCGGGTGATCTGGTATTGCCGCGCCACGTTCTCGGCGGTGTTGCCCATGTGATAGCCGTTGAAGGCATCCCACAGCCCGTCCTTGATCATGGTGTCGACGAACTCCACCGGACCCATCTTGATGCCGGCGCGCAGATATTGCGCATGCGGCGCCATGCTCATGGATTCCTGGCCGCCGGCGACGACGATCTCCGAGATCGCCGTTGAGCAGCGCCTGATAGCCCAGCGCGACAGTGCGCAGGCCGGAGCCGCACAGCTGGTTGACGCCCCAGGCCGGGCTTTCCACCGGGATGCCGGCGGCGATCGAGGCCTGACGCGCCGGGTTCTGGCCCTGGGCCGCGGTCAGGATCTGACCCATGATGACTTCCGAGACGCGGCCCGGCTCGATGCCGCCGCGTTCCAGAGCCGCCTTGATGGCGATGGCGCCGAGGTCATGGGCCGGCATGGTGGCAAAGGCGCCGTTGAAGCTGCCGACCGGGGTGCGGGCGGCGCTGACGATGACGACATCGTCGGACATGGACATCTCCTTGGCTTGAGGTTTTTGGACGAGAGCGGCCGTTGTAGCGCGCCCTGTCATTCCGGGTCTTTGATCTAAGTGGGTGAAACCATCCTGTTAACCCCGTGCGACCCTGTCAATTGGCAAGCACGGAAAATCCCGCCGCATCGCACTCAAAATGGAGTTCTTGGCACATTCCTGAGCAGCTTCATCGCCTTGATCTTAACCGTGCCGCACAAAACGGTAGCGGAAGCGTCATGATCGTGCTTTCCTTGCTGCGTTGCGTAGCTCGTATGCCTCCCCTACGGCGCGATGCCGGCGGGTTCCTGTCCTCGGTACGTATGTGTGAGCCCATGGCGAAAACAGACCAGCCTACGACGATCAAGAAATACGCTAATCGCCGGCTTTATAATACCGGAACAAGCACCTACGTGACGCTTGAGGATCTCGCCGCGATGGTGAAGGACGGCGAGGATTTCCTCGTCTACGACGCCAAGACCGGCGACGACATCACCCGCTCCGTGCTGGCGCAGATCATCTTCGAACAGGAAAATAAGGCCGGCCAGAACCTGCTGCCGACCACCTTCCTGCGCCAGCTGATTCGGTTCTACGGCGACAGCATGCAGATGGTGGTGCCGAAATATCTCGAGCAGTCCATCGATTCGCTGACCCGCGAGCAGGAGCAGTTCCGCAAGCAGATGACTAACACCTTCAGCATGACGCCGTTCGCGCCGCTGGAGGAGCATGTCCGCCGCAACATGGAACTGTTTCAGCAGACCTTCTCGATGTTCAAGCCGTTCGTGCCGCCACGTGGCGGCAGCGCTGCGGCCGAACCTCAGCGCGCCCCGGAGCCGGCCGTGGAAGCCGACTCCATGGACGACCTGCGCCGCCAGATGAAGGACATGCAGGAACGGCTCGAGCGGATGTCGAAAGAGCCCGTTCGGGAAGCCGAGAAAGAGCACAAGGACGATTGATCCAGAGTGTGACGCGGCGGCCGATCAGCCCGCCGCGGGCACCGAGGACGAGTCCGACGAGAGCCATGGCCGCTGCGGCGAGGCCAGGCCGATCAGTCTGCCCTGGATGTAGTCGCAGCCCCAATCGCGCAGCAACGCTTCCGATTCGTCATCCTGCACCCATTCCGCCACCGTCTTGATCCGGAGCCGCCGGCTGAGATCGATCAGCGTCTGCACGAAGGCCCGGTCGTCCGCGGAGCGGGCGAGGTTCTGCACGAAGGCACCGTCGATCTTGACGATGTCGACGCCGAGCTTGCGCAGGTTGCGGAACGACGTGTAGCCGGCGCCGAAATCGTCGATGGCGATGCGACCGCCGAAATCCTTCACCCGGGAGACGAAGCCGCGCACGTCATCGAGGTCCTGGATTGCCACGGTCTCGGTGATTTCCACGATCAGCCGCTCGGCGGCACCGGGGTTGGCGCGCATCATCGATTCGACACAGGCCCACCAGTCGGGATCCATGGTGGTGCCCGGCGAGATGTTGAGGCTGAGCTGGATGTTCGGCGACGCCGAAAGCTCGGCGACCACCAGTTCAAGCACGCGATGATCGACCAGCCGGATCAGGCCGAGCTTCTCCGCCACCGGCACGATGTCCGGCGCCAGCAGCAGCTGACCGTCTTCCTGACGCATCCGCACCAGGCATTCGTAAAAGGCGGCATCGCGCGACCCGGCCCGAACCACCGGCTCGAACGCCATCACGATGCGGCGCTCGTTCAGCGCGGTGACGATCTCGTCGGTGACGCGGATGTTGACCCGGCGCTGCGCATCCCGCTCCACGTTCGGTCGCCACGTCGCATAGGAGCCGAGCCGCCGCTTGCAGGCCATATCGAGGGTTTCCTGGGCGCGATTCATCGCCTCGTCGACGCTGCGCGCATAGCGCGGCACGCTGACCGCACCGATCGTCGCGGTCACCGACACCGGGCCGGATTTCGTCGGAACCACTTCGTCGCGAATACCCTGCAGGAAGCGTTCAGCAGCAACGTTGGCGTCATCGACGCTGCAGTTCTTCAGGATCAGTCCTAACTTGTTGCCGGAGAAGCGGCCCAGCACATCGCCGCCCCGCAGCCTGAGGCGGATGCGCCGTGCGACCTCGCGAATCACTTCGTCGGCGACGTCGAAGCCGAAGGCCTCGTTGATTCGTGACAGGTGATCGATGCCGATCAGCATGAAGGCAAAGGAGGAGCGGAAGCGCGCGGTCTCCTCGACCGCCTCTGCCAGCGAGGCCACCAGATGCACCCGGTTGAGTTCACCGGTCACTGGGTCGTGCTGCGCCAACTGCACCAGTTGCTCTTCGCGCGCATGGCGCTCGTTGTTGACGCGCACGATGCCTTGCACGCGTGCCGGCTTGCCGTCAGTGCCAGCGAACCAGGCGCCGCTTTCCTCGATCCACAACACCGCGGCGCTGCTGCTGGCGCGCACGCCATATTCGATGCGATACGGCACGCTCTCACCGCGATCCGACGGCGGCGTGCGCGTCAGCACGTCGGAACGGATGCTGCGCTGCGGCTCGATGAGCGTCGCCAGACGGCTGCCGGTGGCCAGAAAGTCCGGCGGGATATCTGCGAATACCGACGCGGCCTGCTCGGTCCAGACCATGGCGTCGCTGGCAAGATCCCAGACAAAGGCGGCATGGCCGAGCGCAGCGAGGATGGCGGATGCCTCTGGCTGCGACGGAGCGCGCTCTGAGGCTGTGGCGCTGGGCGAATCAGGAAGGTTCGGAGGTGCGGCGGATGTCAAAGTCGCCTCATTTTGGGACGCTGCAGGGTGATTCGCCAATTGAGAATGGTTGAGAATAGGGCGACCGTCGCGGCGCAGACTAGGTAAAGTTCCTAAAGAATTAACAAACGTTACCGCCGCCGGTATCATTTTCCGTGGCCGCCAATCCGCACCCAGGCGGCACGCCCCTTGCGAAGCAGACAGGACAGGGCTCATTGTGACCCAAAATGAGACAACCGGATCCTGCGCATGCCGATCGCCGATATCAGCCCGCTCGCCAGCCGTCCCGCCGTTCAGATGCGGCGCGCCGGTGATGTGGTGGTGCCCAGAGCCAGCGTCGCGCTGGTGCAGGTCAGCCCCGCTGCCCCCACAGCAACGCTGTCGTCAGGGCTGTCACGCCCCGACCCAACCTTCCTGACGCATCTGATTGCCATGGCCGAGCAGGATCCGCAGACGCGGGTGTTGCGGCGCGCGGCAATCTCCGATGTCGAGGCGGCATACCGTGCCTCGGCCAACCAGAACCAGCCAGCGCAGCCGAACGGCCTGCGTACCTATCGGACGGCTTGAAGCGATCAGCGCGCGGGCGGAATGTCGCGCGATGGGTGCGAGCCGTTGTCCGGCTGCAGGTCGGGTGACGAGACCTGAGGCGACGACACCTGAGGCGGCGAGACCGGGGAGGTGAAACTTGGGGCGACGGGTCGTGCACCACGATCTCCGGCGCCTTGGTTTCGAACTTCGGCTCGTGATGATCCAGCGGAGCGGCTTCTGCCACCGGAGCGGCGGGCACCACCACCGGTGCCGGAGCAGGTTCCGGCTCGTAGCGCGGCGCGGGGTCGACCCGGGCCGGTTCCTGCACCGGGGCCGGCGCCACGGCCGCCACGCGGCGCGGACGGCGTACCCGCAACGCCAAGCCGGCGAGGAAATCGACCAGCGCAATCAGCGTCAGCAGGAAGAAGGTGGAGGTGCCGAACTGCGGCAGCAGCAGGAATTCCGCAGCAGCGCCGCCGAACACCAGCAGCGACAGGAAATGGTCGGTGAAGTATTTCGCACCGGGCTGCCGCGCCTTCATCACCTCGAGCAGCAGCAGCACCACGCCGAAGGCCAGCAGCACGTCACTGAGCGTCACCGGCCAGCTCGCGCCTGACATCAACGGCAGCGTGATCAACGGCGCCGAAAGCGACAGGCCGGGCATCAGGAACACGATGATGTTGCAGATCGCCAGCGGGATCAGCAGCAGCGGGAACATCGGCGAGGCCTTTTTGCAAGCGAGGAAACGAGGGGGACATACCACTCTCAGGCAGTGCCTGATGTGACGCGCCCGCAAGAGCGTCTTAGCTCTAAAGTTGGAGCGAATTCGGGCGGAAATACAGTTTGCCTGTACCCGCCCGCTCGCGCGTCGACCCGCTTGCTGATGCCGGGGCCTTAATCCAGAAAAGACCGCGAGGTACGCCGCAGGTGCGACGTCGCCTCAACCGGCGATCAGGACTCTTTCTTCTTCAGGACTTGGCGGCCCTTATACATGCCGGTCTTCAGATCGAGATGATGCGGACGGCGCAGCTCGCCGGAATCCTTGTCTTCCGCATAGGTCGGGGTCTTGATCGCGTCGGCTGAACGGCGCATGCCACGTCGCGACGGCGATGTTTTTCTTCTCGGAACGGCCATGGGATGGTCCTTGCAGGTCTTGTCTGTTGGTGCGGTTTTCATCCGCGAACGGACGGCCCGGCGCCGGTGGCGCAGGCAAAATCGCTGATAAGGCCGCGCTTATAACGGAACGAGGACGGCAATGCTAGGGCGCTGGCGCGGGAAAATTCGCTCCCCTCGTGGTTCCGGGACACCGCCAGACCGCGGCGCCGGCCGGAATGATCACGTCTACCCCCAGCAGCGCTGCAGTTCTGCCGCCTGCGCCCGCGCCTGGTAGGTGGAGGCCAAGCGGCGCACCCCCGGTCCCGGCGTCCTGGCGCTGCGGGTGACCGGGTTGGGCAGGATGGCCGCCAGCAGCGCCGCCTCGCGCGATGTCAGGGCGGCGGCCGAGCGCCCGAACGCATATTGCGACCCGGCCTCGGCCCCGAACTGCCCGGACGGGCCCATTTCAGCGATATTCAGATAGATTTCCAGGATGCGCTGCTTGGACAGCACCAGATCGATCCACAGCGCCAGCGGGAACTCGAGCGCCTTGCGGACCACGCTGCGGCCGGGCCACAGGAACAGGTTCTTCGCCACCTGCTGGGTAATGGTGGAACCACCGCCGGAGACCTCGCCCTCCTGGGCGTCCTCGATGGCGTTCTGCAGCGAATCCCAGTCAATGCCGTGATGACTACAGAATTTGGCGTCCTCCGAGCCCACCACGCTGCGCGGCAGCGATGGCGCCATGGCGGCCAGATCGATCCATTGCCGCGCCACCGGCGCCCCGGTGACCCAGCGCCAGGCCATTAGCGCCGAGACCGGGTGGCCGGCGCTATAGAGTGGCGTCAGGATATAGGGCAGCAGCAGGAGCAGCAGCGCGATCAGCAACAGGCGGCGGGCAATGCGCAAAGTCAGGACTTCCGTCTGTCGGGGGCACAAGCGTCCCGCGCGTGCACGATTGCGCTCATCAAGCGGGGATTCCGCGCATTTTTCAAGGCGGTTAAGCTTGCCGGACGGATCCGGCCGAAGAACCCTGCCAGCAGCGCCTCCCAGAATTGACGTGGCCTTTGCCATGAACGATTGTCCGCCAAATTTCGATCTGGAGCTATTCTTGATGACCGGCGTTGCCACCACCGATTTTGCCACCCGCCTGGACCAGACCGCCGAGGACACCGAAGCCGTGCTCGGCCGGCTGCTCGGCGACGGCGTTGAGCCGGACGAGATTGCGCGCCCGAAGCGGCTGATGGACGCCATGCGCTATTCCAGCCTGGGCGGCGGCAAGCGGCTGCGGCCGTTCCTGGTGGTGGAGAGCGCCGCCGTGTTCGGCGTGCCGCGCGAGGCCGCGCTGCTGGTCGGCGCTGCGCTGGAATGCATCCACTGCTATTCGCTGATCCATGACGACCTGCCGGCGATGGACAACAGCGACCTGCGCCGCGGCCGCCCCACCCTGCACAAGGCCACCGACGACGCCACCGCGATCCTCGCCGGCGACGCGCTGCTGACGCTGGCTTTCGACATCGTCACGCGGGACGAGATCCACTCCGATGCCACGGTTCGCCTGCTGCTGACCCGGGCGCTGGCGCGCTGCGCCGGCCTCGGCGGCATGGTCGGCGGCCAGATGCTCGATCTGGCCGGCGAAGGCCGTTTTGGCGATACCGGACCGGTCGACGTGGCGCGCGTGCAGCAGATGAAGACCGGTGCGCTGCTGCGCTTCGGCTGCATCGCCGGCGCGCTGCTCGGCCAGGCCACCCCTGACCAGTACAAGGCGCTCGACGATTACGGCCGCGCGCTCGGCGAAGCGTTCCAGATCGCCGACGACCTGCTCGACGTCGAAGGCGATGCCGCCTCGCTCGGCAAGCCTGCCGGCGCCGACGCCGCCCTCGGCAAGACCACCTTCGTGACCCAGCTCGGCGTAGCTGGCGCCAAGCAGCGCGTCAGCGACCTGATCGCCACCGCGGACGCCGCCTTGTCGATCTTCGGCGCCAAGGGCGACGTGCTGCGCGCCGCTGCCCGCTTCGTCGCCGAACGCAAGAATTGACGGTGGCGACGCCGGCCAAGAAAGAGGTCGACGAGCTTCTCGCGCGTTTCCGCAAACTGCCGAAGCCGGTGCGCATCGTCTACGGGAGACCGCGCACCTTTCTCGCCATGGCATTGGGCTTCGTGGCGTTCTTCATGTTGCCGGATTCGATGCGGCTGGTCACCCGGCTGCTGATCGGCTGGGACGTATTCGTAGCGTTCTATCTGGTTCTGGTGCTGTGGATGATGTCGCGCTGCGGGCTGGCGCATATCCGCCGCAACGCCATCCTGCAGGACGACGGCAGCGTCTTCATCCTTCTGGTGGCGGCGTTCGGCGCCTTCGCGAGCATCGCGGCCATCGTGTTCGAGCTCGGCCAGGGCCATCGCACGCCGTGGGAGTTGGGGTTGGCCACGGCCACCATCGCGCTGTCCTGGGCGGCGGTGCACACGATCTTCGCGCTGCATTACGCCCACGAATACTATCGCGGCGCCAAGCCCGGCGGCCTTACCTTCCCCGCCGGCGACAAGCCTGAAGATCCGGACTACTGGGACTTCGTGTATTTCTCCTTCGTGGTCGGTATGACCGCGCAGGTCTCGGATGTCGGCATCACCACCAAGGGCATCCGCCGCACCGCCACCGCGCACGGCATCGTGTCCTTCATCTACAACACCGCTCTGGTGGCGCTGATGGTCAACATCGCAGCCAGCGCGATCTGACCGCTTCTTTCTCCTCCGCATTGACCTCGAAGTCCCGACAGGCAAATTGGACGCTCACAGGAAACTGCCCGCGTGGAAGCCAAGTTCCAGATTTTCCTGATCCTGCTCGCGGCGCTCGCGGGCACCGCTTATGTCGCGCGGCGGATCGATGTCGCTCCCGCCATCCTGTCGCTGCTGGCCGGCATCGCGCTGGCCTTCGTGCCGGGCATGCCGACGGTCGAACTGCCGCCCGAACTGGTGCTGCTGGTGGTGCTGCCGCCGCTGATCTATTCGGCTTCCGTCGCCATGAGCTGGCGCGAGTTTCGCGGCAACCTGCGCATCATTACCTTGCTGGCAGTGGGCTGCGTGATCTTCACCGCCTGCCTGGTGGCGACCGCAACGCATTACCTGATTGGCCTGCCTTGGGGCGTCGGCTTCCTGCTCGGCGCCATCGTCGCGCCGCCCGATGTAGTAGCGCCGCTGGCCATTGCGCGCCGGCTCGGGCTGCCGCGCCGCATGCTGGTGGTGCTTGAGGGCGAGGGCCTTGCCAACGACGCCACCACGCTGATCCTGTACCGCTTCGCTGTCGTGGCGATCTCCACCGGCGCATTTTCGCTGCCCAAGGCCGCGGGCACCTTTGCCGCCATCCTGGCCTGCGAACTGGCGTTCGGCCTTTTCGTCGGCTGGCTCAGCCTGCGCCTGCGTCACCGCGCGCGCGACCCGCAGGTCGAGATCACCCTGTCGCTGCTGACGCCCTATGTGGCCTATCTCATTCCCGAACACTTCGGCGGTTCCGGCATCATCGCCACCGTGGCCTGCGGCCTCTACATCAGCTGGAACGGGCCGCTGCTGATCTCCGCCGCCACACGCCTGCAGGGCATCTTCTTCTGGGACCTGATGATCTACCTGATCGAGGGGCTGCTGTTCCTGCTCACCGGTTTCCAGATGCGCCTGTTGCTCGAGAAATCCAAGGCGTTCCCGTTCGACGACATCATGCTGGCGTCGGCGCTGGTCGCCGTGGTGATCGTCGTGGCCCGCTTCGCCTGGGTCTATCCGGCGATCTACCTGCCGCGCTTCTTCAGCCCCGCTTTGCGCAAGAGCGACCCGGCACCGAACTGGCGCTGGACCTTCGTAGTCGCATTCACCGGGGTGCGCGGCGCGGTCTCGTTGGCGGCGGCGCTGGCGCTGCCGTTTGCGCTGCCCTCCGGCGAAGGCTTTCCGTCGCGCGACCTGATCCTGTTCGTAGCGTTCAACGTCATCCTGGTGACGCTGGTCGGCTTCGGCCTCGGCCTGCCGGTCGTCGTCAAACTGCTCGGCATGGGCCGCACCGGCCGCGAGGAAGTGGTGGCCGAGCACGAGGCGGAAATCGCGGCCCGCCGGGAAGCGCTCGCGGCAGCGCTGGCGTCGCTCGACGCCATGACCGACGATCGCGAACTATCGGACGAAGTCGTCAAGCTGCTGCGCGCCCGCCACGAGACCCGCTCCGGCCAGTTGCCGGACGGCCTCGACCCCGACAACGAGGGCGCCTCGGCGCTCGGCACCGACCTGGTCCGCGAGTTGATCGCGGCGGAGCGCAAGTTCATCCACGTGCAGTTGCGCGACGGCAAGATCACCGACGAAAGCCGGCGCCGGATCGAGCGCGATCTCGACCTGGAGGAGGCGAGTATTGCGAACCGGGAGTATCGGACGCTGCCATTGTGAGGCGGCGCTCGACCTAAATCTGGTGCGATGGAGATAAAAATCTGCTAGTTTGACTCGATGACGAGAGAGAGCCTCGAAATCCTTTTGGATCGCGTCGCAGCCTGGCCCGAAGAGGACCAGGACAAACTTATTCGTTTCGTTGGCGAGATCGAGGCTGGTCGTCAGATTGAGCACGAACTTAACGAAGAAGATTATGCCGCGATTGAACGCAGCATAGCGGATGCCGATGCGGGACGCTTTGCACCCGACGGCGCAGTGGAGGCCCTGTTCAACCGCTATTTCAAATGAAGGTTCGCTGGTTAGAATCTGCGACCAACGAACTTGAAGATATCTTCGTTTATATTCTTAAGCACAGCCCAAGGTCAGCCGCATCGGTGGCCAGACACATCATAGAACGAGCCGAATCGCTTGGTGAATTTCCCTTCAAGGGGGAAGAGACAAGGCGCACAGGAATACGCAAGCTGACGGTTACGAACTATCCGTATGTGATCATCTACAGGGTGGTCGAGGCCGCGGAGGAGGTCCAAATACTCAACGTGCGCCACACAGCCCGCAAGCAATCGCCGGCGGAGGGATAGTCCCACCGGCGAGCCACATATTACTCCGCCGCGTCGGCGCCCACTCCCGCCGGCAGCGCCGCGCCCGAGCCGTAGCGGTGATCGATATAGTCGATCACCATGGCCTTGAACTCGGTGGCGATGTTGGGACCGCGCAGGGTGCGGAATTTCTTGCCGTCGACGAACACCGGCGCGGCCGGGGTTTCACCGGTGCCGGGCAAGGAGATGCCGATGTCGGCATGCTTGGACTCGCCGGGGCCGTTGACGATGCAGCCCATGATGGCGACGTTCAGCGACTCGACGCCGGGATAGCGGGTCTTCCAGCTGGGCATTTCGACGCGGATAAAATCCTGGATCGAGCGCGCCAGTTCCTGGAACGTGGTCGAGGTGGTGCGACCGCAGCCGGGGCATGCCGCGACCAGCGGCACGAAGGTACGGAAACCCATGGTCTGCAGCAATTCTTGCGCGACCTGGACTTCCAGCGTGCGGTCGCCGCCGGGTTCCGGCGTCAGCGAGATGCGGATGGTGTCGCCGATGCCCTGCTGCAGCAGGATGCCGAGCGCCGCCGAGGACGCCACGATGCCCTTGGAGCCCATGCCGGCTTCGGTGAGGCCGAGATGGATGGCGTAGTCGGAACGTTCGGCGAGCGTCTGATACACCGCGATCAGGTCCTGCACCGCCGAAACCTTGGCCGACAGGATCATGCGGTTCTTCGGCAGGCCGATTTCCTCGGCGCGGGCGGCCGACAGCAAGGCCGACTGGACCATCGCTTCGCGGGTCACCGCGCGGACATCCTTCGGCTGCGGCAGCAGCGCGTTCTCGTCCATCAGCTTGGTCAGCAGTTCCTGATCGAGCGAGCCCCAGTTGGCGCCGATCCGGACTGTCTTGTTGTACTTCAGCGCCATCTCGACGATGTCGGTGAACTGGGTGTCGCGCTTTGCCTTGAAGCCGACGTTGCCGGGATTGATGCGGTACTTGTCGAGCGCCTCGGCGCAGGCCGGATGGTCGGCGAGCAGCTTGTGGCCGATGTAATGGAAATCGCCGATCAGCGGCGTGGTGATGCCGCGCTTGCGCAGCTCATCGCGGATATGCGGCACGGCTGCAGCGGCTTCATCGCGATCCACGGTGATGCGGACCATTTCCGAGCCGGCGCGCGAGAGGGCTGCGACCTGCTCGATGGTGCCCTGGATGTCTGCTGTGTCGGTATTGGTCATCGACTGCACGACGATCGGCGCCCCGCCGCCGACGGCGACATTGCCAACCATGACCTGGATGCTGCGATGCCGGGCCATCGGGCCGGCGACATCGCTCTGCGGCGGTTTTTCAAGCATGTTCATGAGGTCTCGAATATCAGGTTTTGGTGACATTCAGCAATGGACGAGTGGTCACCGTGACGTGCGCCGTAGCCCTGAAATAGCCAGCCAGGGCGTCTAGGATAAGGGGTGATAGCGGTAAATACTGACAATTTGCTGACGTGCGCGGGCCATTTTCGGCGTTTGGACGCCAATTTGTTCCATTTTCGTTCGGCCGAGCCGCCGCTCATACCTCCACCGACGCCGGCTTGTTCACCAGATACAGCCCGGCCACGACCAGCATCGCGGCGACGCCGAAGGCCGGGGTGAGGCGGTCGCCCATGATCAGATAACCGCCAGCGACGCCGATCAAGGGGGTGATGAAAGTGAAGGCCGACAGCTTGCTGGCGGAATAGACCCTCACCAGGCTGAACCAGACCAGGAAGGTCATGCCGACCACCCAGATCGCCTGCCAGGCCATCAGGCCCAGCGTCAACGCGCCGGGGATGCCGGGAATGGTCTCGCCGGCAAGCCAGGCCGCGAGGCCGAGGATCGGGATCGATACCGCCACCTGGTAACCCAAGGCCTTTTCCGGAGGGCACCGGCCGAGCTTCGTCGCCTTGACGCACAAGGTGGTCGCCGCCCACATCACCGCGCCGCCCACGACCATCAGGTCGCCGAGCAGCACCTTGGCATCGACATCGGGTTGCGGCACGCCGATGGCAAAAGCAACGCCGGCGAAGCTCACCGCCAGCCCGGTCCACTGCACGGCGCGCAGCCGCTCGCCGAGAAACCGATAGGAACCGGCGGCCACGAAAAACGGCGCCGTATACAGGAACACAGCGGCACGGCTGGCCGAAGTGTATTCCAGGCCATGAAAGATCAGCACGAACTCGACGCCGAACAGAACCCCGCAAGACAATCCGATTTTCAAGGTGCCGTCGCGCACAAACAGTGGCGTGCCGCGGATCGCGGCGATCGCCACAATCACCACCAAGGCCCCAGCGGACCGCAGCATTGCCTGCAGATAGGGCGGGATTTCCGGCAGCACGAGCTTGATGGCGATCTGGTTGAAGCCCCAAGTCAGGCATAGCAACAGCATCAGAGCGATCGCGCCAAGGGTAAGCGGGCGCCCGCCGGGCGGGATCGGGAGGGGTGGTGCTGACATCGGGCCTCGGTCCGGCTTGCCGCCGTGTTGTTCTTGTTGCTGCTGTTGTTCTCAGACGGTCTGGCAGTGTGCGCAGGTGCCAGTGATTTCCACCACCGAGAGTTTGGGTGCGAAACCGGTGGTGCGCGCGGCGTCGTTCAGGCTCTGCGCCACCTTGGCGGCCGGCACCTCGCCGACCGAGCCGCATTTGTCGCAGATCAGGAACGCCACCATCGACGCCTCGGCGTGGTCGTGGGCGCAGGCCAGGAAGGCGTTGCGGCTCTCGATGCGATGAACGAGGCCGTTCTCCATCAGGAAATCCAGCGCGCGGTACACCGTGATCGGCGCCGGGCGCGACATGGTCTTGGCCAGTTCGTCGATCACCTCATAGGCGCCGAGCGGCCGATGGCTGCCCAGCAGGGCGCCCAGCACCTGGCGGCGGATCGGGGTGAATTTCTGCGACCGGCCGGCGCAGACCGTTTCGGCGTGCTGAATCGCGTCCGCGGTGCAGCGGTCGTGATCGTGATCGTGATCGTGGCCGGGGGCCGGGAAATGCGGCTTGGCAAGGGTCATCACCGACATTTAGTGCGTCCGCGCCGATTCCGCTCGCAAAATCGGCAGATCGCCAGCGCATCTGTGGGAGCCATGCCATTCATGCAGGGCTGCCCCTAAAAGATATAGGATCGATATAATATGCATTGCTTATTATGTCACATTCATACGGAGTAACCATGCCCGGATCCAATGTCGACTTCCTGTTTGCGCTGTTCGAAACCCAGCGCCTGCTGCGGCTATATGCCGAGAAGCAGGCGCGGCGGTTCGGCCTGACCAAGGCGCAATGGAGCGTTCTGGCCAAGCTGGAACGTACTGAAGGCCTGAAGCAGACCGAAATCGCCGACCTGCTGGAAATCCAGCCGATCACGCTGACCCGGTTGATCGACAAGCTGTGCGACCTCGGCCTGATCGAACGCCGCAGCGACGACAGCGATCGTCGGGTCAACCGCCTGTATCTCACCGAAGCCGCCCGGCCGCTGATGCGGAAGCTCGGCCAGCTGCGCAACGAACTGACGGACACGGCTCTGGCCGGCCTCAGCGCCGGGGATACCCGTCTGCTGGTCGCCCAACTCGAAATCGTCAAGGACAACGTCCGCGAGGCGATCCAGCACCCCGCTCCCGCGCCGACGCCCAACCTGCTCAAGGAATCGACCTATGGCTGAACCCGCACTGAAACTCGCGCCCGAAACGGGGGCTCCGGACAAGGCTGTCGGGGATTCGGCGACCACGGCGCCGGCCCGTCCCGGTTTCCTGCGACGCTACCGGCGAACCTTGCTGCTGGTCGCGTTGCCGATCGTCGCGCTGGTCGGCGGCATCGCCTTCTATCTGAGCGGCGGCCGCTACGTGACCACCGACGACGCCTATGTCGGCGCCCAGAAGGTGCTGATCACGCCGGACATCTCCGGCAAGGTCGAGAAGGTGGTGGTGCGCGAGGGCCAGCACGTCAACGCGGGCGACGTTCTGTTCGAGATCGACCCAGTGCCGTTCCGTTTTGCCGTGCAGCAGGCTCAGGCGACGCTGGATCAGCAGCAGACCACCTATGACAACCTGGTCAGCAACTTGAAGATCTACGGCCAGATGCAGGACCTGATGCAGCAGGGCGCCGACCTGAAGCAGCGCGACGTCGAACGCAAGGCGACGCTGGCGAAAAGCAATTTCGGCTCGCAACTCGATCTCGACAATGCCGGCTCCGCGCTGGTGACTGCCCGCGCGCAGCTCGAATTGCTGAAGCAGCAACTGTCCACCGCGAAGAACCAGTTGCTCGGCAATCCCGACCTGCCGCTTGCGCAATTCCCGCCCTACGCCCAGGCCAAGGCAGCGCTGGAACAGGCGCAACGCAACCTCGACCACACGGTGCTGCGCGCGCCGATGAGCGGTACTGCCACCCAGGTCGACAACATCCAGCTCGGCCGATTTGTGGCCGCGGGCACGCCGATCCTCAGCGTCATCGACGATTCCAAACCGTGGGTCGACGCCAACCTGAAGGAATCCGACTTCACCTATATTGCGGTCGGCCAGAAGGTCGATATCGACGTCGACGCGTTCCCCAACCACGTCTTCAAGGGCACCGTCGGCTCGCTGAGCCCGGGCACCGGCGCGCAGTTCGCGATCCTGCCGCCGCAGAACGCCACCGGCAACTTCGTCAAGGTGGTGCAGCGCGTGCCGGTGCGGATCTATCTCGACAATGCCGATCCCGCAGTGAAGAAACTCAAGGCCGGCATGAGCTCGTATACGTCGATCGACACCAATCATCACCGCTCGCTGGCGGCGCTGTTCGGCATGTCGCCGGCCGTCGCGAAGCAGGACTGATCCGGTGGCGTCGGCAACCGCCCCTTCGTCTGCACAACCCGGCATGCGCCGGACCATGGTGACGATCTGCGCCATGACCGCGACGATCATGCAGGCGCTCGACACCACCATCGCCAACGTGGCGCTGCCCTATATGCAGGGCTCGCTGTCGGCCTCGCAGGACCAGGTCAACTGGGTGCTGACGTCCTACATCGTCGCCGCCGCGATCATGACCGCACCGGTCGGCTGGGTTGCCAACCGGTTCGGCCGCAAGAAGATCTTCATCATCTGCTCCGCCGGCTTCACCATCGCCTCGGTGATGTGCGGCCTCGCCCAGGATATCGGCCAGATGGTGCTGTTCCGTCTGCTGCAGGGCGTGTTCGGAGCAGCTTTGGTGCCGTTGTCGCAAGCCGTCATGCTCGATAGCTACGCGCTGCACGAGCGCGCCAAGGCGATGTCGATCTGGGGCATGGGCGTGATGCTCGGCCCGATCATGGGTCCGTCGCTCGGCGCATGGCTGACCGAAACCTATTCCTGGCACTGGGTGTTCTTCGTCAACATCCCGTTCGGCATTGTCACAGTGGCTGGACTGATGGTGTTCATGGACGAGACCAAGACCAATGCCGAACTGAAGTTCGACTGGTTCGGATTCGGCGCATTGGCGCTCGGTATCGGCTCGATGCAGCTGGCGCTTGACCGCGGCGAGCAGCTGGGCTGGCTCGAATCCAACGAGATTATCATCGAGACCATCATCGCCATCGTCGGCTTCTATTACTTCTTCGCGCATTCGCTGACGTCGAACCGCCCCTTCATCCAGTTTGCGATCTTCAAGGACAAGAATTTCGTCGGTGGCTGCGTGTTCATGGCTGTGATGGGCCTGGTGCTGTATTCGACCATGGCGCTGTCGTCGCCGTTCCTGCAGAACGTGATCGGCTATCCGATTCTCACCGCCGGCCTGCTGCTGGCAACGCGTGGCTCCGGCACCTTCGTCGCCATGATGCTGGTCGGCCGTTTCATGAAATATATCGAGGCGCGGACACTGATCATGGCCGGCATGGCGCTGATCTCGCTGGGCCTGTTCTTCACCGCGCGCTGGACCGACCAGACCGGCGTGACCGAGATCGTCATCGTCAGCATTGCGCAGGGCTTCGGCCTCGGCCTGGTGTTTGTGCCGCTCTCCACCGTCGCCTTCCTGACGCTGCCCAACCACCTGCGCACCGACGGCACATCGATGCTGACCTTGTTGCGCAATGTCGCCAGTTCGATCGGTATCTCACTGGTCATCGCGCAGCTCACCTCGGGCACACGGATGGCCCATGCGGTGCTGGTCGAACACGTCACGCCGTTCAACAACGCGTTGCAGATGCCCGGCGTCCGCGAGATGCTCGATCTCACTACCGACGCCGGGCGCGCCGCGGCCGACGCCATCGTCACGCTGCAGGCGACGATCATCGCCTTCGGGCTGGATTATCAGACGGTGATGGTGGTGACACTGCTGGCGATTCCGCTGGCGCTGATGATCGGCTCATCGAAGGCGGCGTTGCGCGCGCAGTCGAAGGCGCCAAGCGATCATGCCGCGGTGATGGACTAGGCTGCCGCGTCAAGCTTACGGTCGCGGCTTCGGTACCACCAGCGCATCGACGATGGTGACGCCGTCGCCCAGGGCATGCACAAGCACCGGGTTGATCTCGATCTCGGCAATCTCATCCTTCGCGTCCGCGGCGATCTGCGACAGCTGGGCGATCAGCGCAGCCAGCGCCGGCACGTCGGCCTTCGGCGCGCCGCGAAACCCGTCGAGCAGAGCTGCGGCCTTCAACTCGCGAAGCATCGACATGGCTTCGGCCGGACCGACCGGCGCCGGGCGATACACCACATCCCTGAACAGTTCCGCGGTGACGCCGCCGAGCCCGACCATCACCAGCGGCCCGAAAGTGGCGTCCGTCAGGGTGCCGACAATGATCTCGACGCCCTTGTCGGCCATCGGACCGAGCAGCACGCCCTGGATCGCGGCATCCGGCCGGAGCCGCTGCGCATTGGCCAGCAGCGCATCATAGGCAGCGAAAGCGGCGTCTTCCGTGGCGATGTCGATACGCACGCCGCCGATCTCGCTCTTGTGCGGAATGTCGCGCGATTGCACCTTCAGCACCAGCGGGAAGCCGAGCCTGGCGATCTCGCTTTGGAGCGTGCGCCTTTCCTGCACCAGGATCTCGCCCGGCAACTCAACACCGGCAGCGCGTAACAGAGCCTTGCTGTCGTACTCGGATAGCGTCGCCGCCGTCAGATACGCGGACAGGTCGGGCAGCCGGGCCGACTGCTGCTCCACCGGCGCGACCGGCCTGAAACGGGCGCGCGCCGCCATCTGGCGCAGCGCCACCACGAGATGCGTCAGGCCGGACAGCACCACCACCCCGGAGGCTGCGAGACCCGTGCGGGCGAAACCCGACGGCAGCGTGTAGGACCAGAACACGATCGTCTTGCGTTTGGCGTCGATGACCGGCTGAAGCTCCGGCTGCTTGAACGGCATGCGGGTCTCGCTCGACAGCGAGATCACCACCAGGATGGCATCGACCTCGTCGGATTCGTCGAGCAGTTCGATGGTCTTCTGCAGGCCGCCGCTGTGCACCGCCTGTGCGGTGATATCGATCGGGTTGCGCGGCGAACCATAGGAGGGGATCAGGCCGCGAATGGCCGTCTGCAACTGCGCGGACAATTCCGGCACCTGCAGCCCCTGCCCCGCCAGCGCGTCGGCGCCCCATATGCCGGCGCCGCCGGACACCGTGACCACGGCGACGCGGTCGCCCTTCGGCAGCGGTGTCGATATCAGCAGAGCGGCGATGGTGACGGCCTCGTCGAGATCGTTGGAGACGATGAAGCCGTATTTGGCGAACACCGCGTCATAGGCCGCGGACCAGCCGGCCATGCTGGCGGTGTGCGAGGCGGCGGCGCGCTCGCCGGCGCCGGAACGGCCGACTTTCGTCACGATCACCGGCTTGCCGGTTTCGGCCGCGCGTCGAGCGGCGGCGAGAAAGCTGTCGGTGTCGCGGATGCCTTCGATGAACAGCAGGATCACATCGGTCAGCGGATCCTGCACCATGTAGTCGAGGAATTCGCCGGCGCCGAGATCGGACTCGTTGCCGGTCGAGATGACATAGCTCAGCGCAATGCCCAGCGCTCTCGCGCGGTGATAGATGGCAAAGCCGATGCCGCCGGATTGCGCGACGATGCCGATGCGCTTCCGGGTGGCGATCAACCGCGGCTGATCCGGCCTGACGTCCACCGTCGGGCTGAAGGTCGCCGCGACCTGCCCGATCTCGTTGAAGAAACCTTCGGCATTGGGGCCGGAGATCCGCATGCCGGTGCGCTTCGCCAGACCGGCGATGGCGTCCTGCATCGCAATGGCATCGCCGCCCTCCTCGGCGAAACCCGACGAGATGATCACCGCATTCTTGACACCAAGGCCGGCGCATTCGTGCAGCGCGTCGAGCACGGCACGCGCGGGGATGATGACGATGGCCAGATCGATCGGCTGGCCGATGGCGGTGACCGAAGGATAGCACTTGAGCCCGTCGATGTCGGCATAGTTCGGATTGACCGGATAGATCCGGCCGGGAAACTGGTTCTTGCGCAGGAACGCCAACAGCAGGCCGGGAATCTTCATCGCATCGCGCGACGCGCCGATGATGGCGATGCTGGACGGCGAAAAGAACGTGTCGAGCGGATGGTGGCGCGCGCTGGCCGTCATTTGCGGTCCTGTTGTTGTCTTCTAAAGCGGCCGGCGAATGCGATCAGGCCACGAGGTGGAATGTCACCCCGGTCAACAGGAACGCATCGCCGGCGCAAGGACAACCGCGGGCCCGCGCGGCGGCGCGCACCGCCTCGACATCGCTGACCCCGAAAGTCAGCCCGGTGATCGCCTCGACGGCGCCATGGACGAAGTTGAAGCGGCAGTTGACCAGTTCCAGCCGCGGCTCGCCGGTGTCGGCGCCGCTGACGGGAACGCCGATGATGCGGCCCCAATGCGCCGCCAGATCGTCCGGCTGCGGCGACTGGATCTCCACCGCGACCAGCGCCTTGGTCGTCTCGGTGCGGATCGATCGCTGCCAGAACGGTCCCGCCGGCGGATAGGCGCCGCGGATATCGTCGCTGCCGTCGGTGTGATTGAACTCGATGAAGGCCGCCCGGCAATCGCGCGGATGCAGTTGCACCCCGTGATAGGGCGGATGGTCGATGACGTTGGCGATCCGCACGCCCATGGCTTCAGCGTTGCGACCGCGCTCGTCGGGATCGTCGCAACTGAAGATCGCCATGTAGCCGCCGTGGCCGCCGGATTTCTCCAGGAAACGTCCGGCCGCGGTGCCCGGCTCGATCGGCGCAATCACCTCCAGCAGCATGGTGTCCACCGGCAGCAGCGCGTTTTCCAGACCGTAGGTGGCGACATGGGGGTCGCGATAGCAGACGTCGAGTCCCATGATGGCGGCGATGTCGCCGACCACAGGCTCCAGGTTCGGCGCCACAAGACAGATCTGACGCAGTCGCATCTGGCTCATGTGCCTGCCCCCGGCATATCAATGCCCATGAAAAACGGGTTTGCGTTTCTCGACGAAGGCCGCAGCGGCCTCCTTGTGGTCCGCGGTGTCGCTGGCACGCGAGTGGTGCATGGCTTCGGCATCGAAGCAGGCTTCCAGCGAGAGGTGCTCGGCGTTGTTGATGTTGCGCTTGATGTAGCCGAGCGTGACCGTCGGCCCCTGGGCGAAGGACATCGCCAGGTCGTGGGCTGCGGTTCCGACCTCGGCATCGTCGACTACCCGGGTGACCATGCCGAGCGCCAGCGCTTCCTGCGCGGTAAGCACGGGCGACATCAGATAGAGCTCCCGCGCCTTGGCGCTTCCCAGCAGGTGGGTGAGGAAATAGGTGCCGCCGTAATCGCCGGACAGCCCGACCTTGGCGAAGGCCGTGGTGATCTTGCACGATGCGCTGGCGACGCGGATGTCGCATGCGAGCGCGATGGACAGCCCTGCGCCCGCGGCAGCGCCGTCGACCTGCGCCACCACCGGCTTCGGCATCTCATGCAGGATGCGCGAAACTTCCATGCCGCGCCGCAGGTTGGCCATCTTGGCCTCGAACGGCAATGGCGCGCGGCCGGCGGCCATCGATTTGACATCGCCGCCGACGCAGAACGTGCCGCCGGCGCCCTTCAGCAGCACGGCGCGCACTTCGTGGTCCTCCGCCGCCCGCCGCGCCGCCGCCACTAGCCCCTGCGTCATCTCGACATTCAGCGCATTGCGCCGGTCAGGCCGGTTCATGGTGATGGTCAGCAGTCCGTTGTCGAGCGCCTGGAGAACCATGTCGTTCATCGCAGTGTCCTTCTTTTTGTTCTTGTTGTTATTCTTGTCCTCGGCGCCATCGGTCATTGCGCGCACGCCGCAATGACCGATGGTCGTCGTTGCCTTACTTCTTCACCAGCGGACAGCGCGAAGCTTCCAGCGGCTGGAACGCCTGATCGCCCGGCACGGTGGCGAGCAGCTTGTAGTCGTCCCAGCGCCCCTTCGACTCCGACGGCTTCTTCACTTCGAACAGATACATGTCGTGGACCATGCGACCGTCTTCGCGGATCCTGCCATTCTTGGCGAACATGTCGTTGATCGGCGTGTCCTTCATGAGCTTCATCACGGGCGCGGCGTCGGTGGTGCCGGCGGCCTTCACGGCCTTCAGATAATGCAACACCGAGGAATAGACGCCGGCCTGCGCGGAGGTCGGCACCCGCTTGGTGCGCTCCTGGAAACGCTTGGTGAAGGCGCGGGTCTCGTCGTTGAGATCCCAGTAGAAGGCTTCGGCAAGGATAAGACCCTGCGCAGTCTCCAGGCCGACGCTGTCGATGTCGGAAATGAAGGCCAGAAGCGGCGACAATTTCTGCCCACCGCTCTTGGTCAGGCCAAATTCGGCGGCCTGCTTGATGGCGTTGATGGTGTCGCCGCCGGCATTGGCGAGGCCGATCACCTTGGCCTTGGAGCTCTGCGCCTGCAGCAGGAACGAGGAGAAGTCCGAGGTATTGAGCGGATGCTTGACGGCGCCGAGCACCTTGCCGCCGGACTTCAGCACCACCGCGGTGGTGTCCTTCTCGAGATCCGCGCCGAACGCGTAATCGGCGGTCAGGAAAAACCAGCTGTCGAGCCCGGTCTTCACAGTGGCGAGCCCGGTGACGTTGGCCTGGCCAAAGGTGTCGAACACATAGTGCACGGTGTAGGGGCCGCAGGCCTCGTTGCTCAGGCGGATCGAGCCGGGGCCGTTGAAGATGATGATCTTGTTGCGGGCTTTGGCGATTTCCCCGGCGGCCAGAGCGGTAGCGGATGCGGCCACGTCGACGATGGCTTCGACGCCCTGATTGTCGAGCATGTCGCGGGCAATGTTGGCGGACAGGTCGGCTTTGTTGAGATGGTCTGCCGCGACGATCTCGATCTTGCGGCCGAGCACTTCGCCGCCGAAATCTTCCGCCGCCATCTTGGCTGCAGTCTCCGAGCCCGTCCCGGTGATATCGGCATACAGGCCGGACATATCGAGGATGGCACCGAGCTTCAGCGGCTTGGTCTGCGCCATCGCCGAGGTAACCGTCATTGCCATGACCGACGCCAGCAAACCTGAAACAATTCTCTTCACGAAGGCCTCCCTTGAGCACCGTCGCATGTTGCGCGGCACAGATTTTGTTGCGGCGATCATGACGCAAGCCAGTTCCAGCGGCAAGCCACGGCGATCACAGGAGTCGGAGCAAAAGGCGCGCACCTTCCGTCAAGCGGAATGCGGGAGAACAAATCGCGCAGACTGTCGTACCGGCGGTTAGCTTTCGCGGCCGACGCAATTTCCGATAGAAGTCATCGGTAGCGCCCGTTACTTCCGGATGCGGCAATGACGACGACGGTCACGCGATACGGACTGGTACTACTGATCGCAACGACGACCATGGCGACGGCGCCCGCCGCCGCTATGATCGGCTGCAGTTTTGAACCGCAAGGCGCGGGCCGCGTCAGCGCCGTTATCGACAGCCGCACCTTCCGGCTCGACGACGGTCGCGAGGTGCGGCTGGCCGGAATAGAATTCCCGACCGCGTCATTGGGCAAGGATGCGCTGGCCGCGCTGATCGCCGGTCGCGAGGTGACGCTGCACGGTGACAGCGACATGCCGGACCGTTACGGCCGGCAGCCGGCATTCGCGTTCGTCGATCAGGGCGACCTCGTCCAGCAGGCACTGTTGAGCCAGGGCGTGGCGCTGGCGTCGGCAGAGGTGACCGATCCGCCCTGCGCCGCTCTCCTGAAGGCGGCCGAGGCGGCTGCCCGCAGGGCCAGGCGCGGCATCTGGGGCAGGTCCGCCGTCATAAAAAACGCGGAAAGTCCGGGCGATATTTTGACCAGGATTGGGCAGTTCACGGTGGTCGAAGGACGGGTTCGGTCGGTTCGGCAGGCTGGGACGACCACCTATCTGAATTTTGGCAGACGCTGGACACAGGACTTTGCTGTGACTATTTCAAGGCGCATGATGGCTGCGTTCGAGGGCGCGGGAATATCGCCTAAGTCGCTCGAAACACGACAGATTCGCGTCCGCGGCTGGGTCGAGCTGCGGAATGGGCCGCGGATCGAGGCGCTCCGGGTGGGGCAACTGGAACTGGTCGGGGACGACTAGACCAAAAGGGCAGTCAAGGTTGTGACAGGTGTGGGTCGGCAAACCAGCATGAGCCGCCGCCTTTGGGCTGCGCCTGCTTTGCTGTGCGCGCTGTTTGCCCTCGGCGGCTGCGGCGACGCCAGCCGCTTCGATGTCAGTAGTGCCAGGCCGACAAGTCCCGCCAAGCCGCCGAAGGTGCCGGTGGTGCAGACCCCGGCCGGCGAGAAGGAGCATGAACGCATCCTCGCTTCCTATGGCGGGTCCTATGACGATCCCCGGCTGGAAGCGCTGATCACCAAGACGGTGGACCGGCTGGTGGCGGCCTCCGAACGTCCGGACCTCACCTACAAGGTCACCATCCTGAACTCCGGCGCGGTCAACGCCTTCGCGCTGCCATCCGGCCAGTTGTATGTAACGCGCGGCCTGATCGCGCTGGCATCGGACACATCGGAGCTGTCTTCGGTGCTGTCGCACGAGATGGCCCATGTGCTCGCCAAACACGCCTCGATCCGCGAGGAGCAGGCACGCCAGGCTGCCGTCGTCACCCGCGTGGTCACCGACATGGGCAGCGATCCCGACCTGTCGGCGCTGGCGCTGGCGAAATCCAAGCTGACGATGGCGAGCTTTTCGCGCGCCCAGGAATTCGAGGCCGATGGCATCGGCGTCGGCATTTCCGCCCGCGCGCATTTCGATCCCTACGGCGCCGCGCGCTTTCTGAGTTCGATGGAGCGCAATGCGGCGCTGAAGGCTGCGCGATCGCCGCTCGACCCGCGCGCCCAGGACTTCCTGTCGTCGCATCCCGCCACGCCGGAGCGCGTACAGAACGCCCAGGCAAATGCACGGCAATACTCCTCGCCCGATGGAGGCGAGCGCGACCGCGAGACCTATCTCGCGGCGATCGACAACATCGTCTATGGCGAGGATCCCAGCGAAGGCTTTGTGCGCGGGCGGCGCTTCCTGCATCCCAAGCTCGGCTTCACCTTTCAGGCGCCGGAGTCCTTCACGCTCGACAATACTGCGCAGGCGGTGATCGGCGTGCGCGAGGGCAGCAACCAGGCCATGCGGTTCGACGTGGTGCGGGTGCCGGCGGAGCAGTCGCTCGGCGACTACCTGAATTCCGGCTGGATGGAGAATGTCGACAGGGCCTCGACGGAAGACCTCACCATCAATGGGTTTCCGGCCGCCGCCGCCACCGCACAGGGCGATCAGTGGCAGTTCCGGGTCTATGCGCTGCGGTTCGGCAGCGACGTCTATCGCTTCATTTTCGCCGCCAAGCAGAAGACCAGCGAGAGCGAACGCAACGCCCGCGAGACGGTCAATTCCTTCCGCCGCCTGACGCTGGCAGAAATCCAGGCGGCGCGGCCGCTGCGCATCAAGATCATGACGGTGCAGCCCGGCGACACCGTCGAATCGATGTCGCACCGCATGGCCGGCGTCGACCGCCCCGCCGAGCGCTTTCGCGTGCTCAACGGCCTCGATGCCCAAGCCACCATCAAGGTCCGCGATCGCGTCAAGATCGTCGTGGATTGACGCGCTGACCGACTTCGTCTCGATAACGTCGGAACATGCTCAACCGTCATCCTGAGGTGCGAGCCGACTTCGGCTCCCCTCGAAGGATGGTGCTCCGCGCCGTCGCCCTTCGTGGCTCGCAAGAGCTCGCACCTCAGGGTGACGGCGCTCCATTAAAAAGCCCGGCGTTTCAGCCGGGCTTTTGATCTCAAACCGTAGAAACCGCTTACGCCGCTTCGTCGGCGGCGGCGACATCGTCGCCATCGGCGTCGGCATCATCAGCGCTGGCTTCGGCACCGGCTTCGGCCTTGGCGCCGCGGCGCGGGCTCTTGGCCAGCTGGCCTTCGATTTCCTTGACCGCTTCGGTCTCGGTCACGTGCTGGACCACCGCGATCTCACGGGACAGACGATCCAGCGCAGCTTCATACAGCTGACGTTCGCTGTAGGACTGCTCCGGCTGCGAGTCCGAGCGGAACAGATCGCGGACCACCTCGGCAATCGCGACGATGTCGCCGGAATTGATCTTGGCTTCGTATTCCTGGGCGCGACGCGACCACATGGTACGCTTGATGCGTGCGCGGCCCTTCAGGGTCTCCAGCGCGCGCTTCACCAGCGCCGGCTCCGACAGCTTGCGCATACCGACATTGGCGACCTTGGCGGTAGGCACCCGCAGGGTCATCTTGTCCTTCATGAAATTGATGACGAACAGCTCCAGCTTGGCGCCGGCGATTTCCTGCTCTTCGATAGCCAGGATCTGGCCGACGCCATGCGCCGGATAGACCACGAATTCATTGGTCTTGAAGCCCTGGCGCTGGGTCAGCACCTTCTTCGGCTCCTCCACGCGAGGTGCCACGGCGGCCGGCTTGGCAGCAGCTGCAACCGGCTTCGCGACCGCCTTGGTTGCGGCCTTCGGCGCAGCCTTGGCAGCGACCGGCTTCGCAGCGGGGGCCTTGGACTCAACAGACTTTGACTCAACAGACTTGGCGGAGGTTTTCGCAGTCTTGCTTGGCATTGAACTTCTTTTGTTTTTGGAGGACTTTGCAGGAGCAGGCTTGGCAGTGGCAGCCTTTACGGCGGTCCGGGTCGCCTTGGCGGGAGTCCGGGCACGGCCTTTGGTTGCACTGCGGCTGGCCGCAGGGGCTTTCTTTGCAGCCTTAGAGATACTCTTTTTACGCGTTTTCTGTGACACAGCCTGATGCGCGGGTACTGCCACGCCCCTGTTTGATGATTAAACGGGAAACCCGGCAGGGGCCATCGAGCGGCACCAAATGGGTCCAGCTTCTTGAATTGTGCCTATAATAGCACATTTCCCGCAAAAATCAATGATTTATGCCCGCCCGCGGCCGTTCTCGGGCCAGCGACGGGGCATAATCCCAGGGCAGGGTAAACGTCGGCGACGATTCTGCCGGTCAATAATCCGTCAGATGAGCGGATCCAGATCAGTCGCCGGTACCCGGTGCGGGCGAGAAAAACTTGTCGAACTTGCCTTCGACGCCATCGAAATCCTTGGCGTCGGCCGGCGCATCCTTCTTCTGAGTGATGTTCGGCCAGCTCTTGGCATATTCCGTGTTCACTTCGAGCCACTTCTCGAGGCCCGCCTCGGTATCCGGCTTGATCGCATCCGCCGGACATTCCGGTTCGCAGACGCCGCAATCGATGCATTCGTCCGGATGGATCACCAGCATATTCTCGCCCTCGTAGAAGCAATCCACGGGGCAGACTTCCACACAGTCGGTGTACTTGCACTTGATGCAGGCTTCAGTGACGACGTAAGTCATCGAGGACTCCGGAAACGTTCAATTTTGAATGTTTGCGTAGCGCACCCACCCCCAAGCCGCAAGGGATGCGGCGCGGTTCGATCAATGCGTTTTCGCCGGAAGGGAGAATGTTGCCCCGAGGCCCGCCTGGCCAGCACAAAACTACTCTGACCGCTGCTGCAGATCGGCATACAGCGCGCGCCCCAGGGTGGCATCGCCGCGCCGCTCGGCAAAGCCGGCGACCCTGAGCACGCGTACGGTGCGATCCAGCCCCACCGTGACCACATCGCCCAGCTTGACCGGATGGCCCGGCGCTGTCTCCCGGTTGCCGTTGACGCGGACATGGCCGGCTTCGACCAGCGCAGCAGCACTGGTGCGGGCTTTCACCACCCGTGCATGCCACAGCCATTTATCGAGACGCTGGCGCTCCAATCACCACCTGTCGCTGCGCGCGCGCGTTCTTCCTCGCCCCGCCCGGCGAAGCGAAGCTTCGCTAAGCGGGGCGAGGTAAGAATCCTCAATCCTTGCGGGCGGTCATCTGCTCTTTGAGCGCCGCCAGCTTGGCAAACGGAGAATTGGGATCTATCGGCCGGTCGCGCTCGCGCGGCGGCGCGCTGCTGGCGTACGGCCGGGTCGCGCCGCCGCTGCGGTCGCCACGATCCGGACGGCCGTCGCGGCCCCCTTGTCGCGGTCGCCGCCCTTGAACTTGCCCTTGCCGCGGTCGCCGAATTTCTTGTCGCCCGGGCCCTTGTCGCCAAAGCGCTCGCGCGGCGGCCGGCCCTTGTTGTCGTTGTCGCGCGGACCGCGATTGGGCTGGCCTTCCACAAGTGCCCCGGCATTGGCCACGGGTGCATCGCCGCGCGGGCGGCGGTTTTCGTTGTTGCGGCGGCCGTGGTTGGGTCGATCGCGCTTCGCGCCGTCGGCGGATGCAGCTTCGCCTTCGGCGGTGGCCGGCGCATTGTTGTTGCGCTGATGCCGGTTGCGATCGTGGCGTGGCGGACGGCGTTCTTCGGAACGGCCACCTGGGCGCCAGACATCCACCATTTCCACCACGGCCGGAGCGGGCGCTTCGGCAGCTGCGGCTTCAGCAGGCACATCGGTGGCGACGGTCTCAGCCGAAGTTTCCGACGCTGCTTCAACAGGTGCAGCCTGTTCGGTTGGAGTGACGTCAGCCACAACAGCCTCGGTCGCGCCGGCATCCGCAACAGCGGTCGCGGGATCCGCTGCGGCCTCGGCCGGGGCAGACTCGCTCTCGAAAACAGGCGACACTTCCGGCAGCAGGGACGCCGACGTGGTGACGGCTTCCTCAACCGGGGCAGCGTCGTTGGTGATGTCGGCGATCTCGCCGGTCGCGACGGCGACGGCCGGTTCCTCGGCGATATCAGCCGCCACTTCAACCGGAGCGGCATCGCTGGTGATGTCGGAGATCTCACCGGTCGCAATGGCGACAGCCGGCTCCTCGGCGATTGTCTCGTCGCTGGTGTCCGCCTGAGCGGCGTCGACAGCCTCAGCGGCCACCGCTTCCACCACCGGCTTCGGCGCGGCCGGCGGCAATGGCGGCTTCTTCTCCATGCGATAGCCGAGCGCGCGCAGGATCGAGGCAAAATCCTCGCCGGCCGAACCGGTCAGCGAGGTCATCGCCTGGGTCACCACGAAGCCGCGGCCATCGAAGGCACCGGCGGGCTTTTCGCCCAATGACCCTTCGCGCCACGCCAATGCCGGACGAATGAGATCGGCCAGACGCTCCAGAATATCGACGCGCACCGCGCGTTCGCCGCACTGGCGATAGCCGAGGATGCGATAGGCATCGCGGTCGAGCAGCTTGTCCACCGGGAACGAGGTGCGGCCGGAGCCGGCCAGATGCTGCGCGGTGGACAACGCCGCCATATCGGCATTGTCCTGCTTCTGCGCCCACAGCAGCAGCGCCAGCGCGCGCGCCGCAGGCTTCAGCAGCGCAGGGACATAGATGTGATAGGCGCCGAACCGCACGCCATATTTGCGCAGGGTGGCGCGCGACGGCTGGTCGAGATCCTTCATCTCGGTGGCGATCTTCTGTCGCTCCAGCACGCCGAGCGCTTCGGTGAGCTGGAAGGCGATGCCACGGGCGATGCCGGTGATGTCCTCGGCCTTGGTGAGATCGAACAACGGACCGAGCAGCTTTTCGATATGGGTCTTCAGCCACAGCTCAAGGCGGGCCTGCACGGCCTCGCGCGGCGGGCCGCTGAGGCGATCGTCGGCAATGATGCGGATGCGGGGATGCAACACGTCGTCGGCGGCGACCAGGCGCGCCACCGCGTCGCCGGTCCAGCGCAGCACGCCGTCGGAGGCCAGGACGAACTGATCGTCGGCCGCATTCGCCAGTTTCTCGGCGCGCGCCTCGATTTCTCCGCCCAGCGCCTTTTGCGCGGTCGCCTGCAATGCCTTGGCATCGGAGCCGGCTTCGGCCGCATCGGGCGCGAACGTAAACCCGTCGAGACGGCCAATTACATGGCCCTCTACGATCACTTCGCCGGTCTTGCCAATTTCAGTATTCAACATCGTGTTTTCCCGTAAGCGGCGCATCAATACACTGGTACGACGGTCAACGAAACGCTCCGTGAGCCGTTCATGCAGTGCATCTGACAGTTTATTTTCAAGTTCGCGCGAAATTCCCTGCCAATGGTCGGGATCTGACAGCCAATCCGGGCGATTCGCCACGAAGGTCCAGGTTCGGATCTGTGCGATTCGGCCCGACAAAGTGTCGATATCGCCGTCGGTGCGGTCGTTTTGCGCGATCTGGGTGCCGAACCAGGCATCTGGAATGCGCCCCCGCCGCATCAGGAAGCCATACAAAGTGGTCACAAGTTCGGCGTGCACCGCCGGCACGGTGCGCCTGTAGTCGGGGATCTGGCAGGCATCCCACAACCGTTCGACCGCTGCCGCGCCGACCGCCATCTCGCGGATATCGGCATCGCGGGCGAGGTGATCGAGCACGCGCAGGTCCTCGGCGATCGGCGCGCGGGTCAGCGCGTCATGGTTCGGCGTCAGCGCCAGCGACACCTGGAGTGCGGCAATCGACGAGAAATCGAGCTTGGCGTTGCGCCATTGCAGCACCTTCACGCTGTCGAAGGTGTGGTTCTGCAACGCGTTGACCAGTTCGGGCTCGAACGGCGGGCAACGGCCGGTGCTGCCGAAGGTGCCGTTGCGGGTGGCGCGGCCGGCGCGGCCGGCGATCTGCGCAAACTCCGACGGATTGAGACGACGGAACTGATAGCCGTCGAACTTGCGATCACTGGCGAAGGCGACATGCTCGACGTCGAGGTTGAGGCCCATGCCGACGGCATCGGTGGCGACGAGATAGTCGACATCGCCGGACTGGAACATCTCGACCTGCGAATTGCGGGTGCGCGGCGACAGCGAGCCCAGCACCACCGCAGCGCCGCCGTGCTGGCGCTTGATCAGTTCGGCGATGGCGTAGACTTCATCGGCGGAGAACGCGACGATGGCCGAGCGGCGCGGCAGCCTGGTGATCTTGCGATCGCCGGCGAATTCCAGTTGGCTGAGCCGCGGCCTTGTGACGATGCTGGCGCCCGGCAGCAGCCGCTCGATGATCGGGCGCATGGTGGCGGCGCCGAGCAGCAGCGTTTCGTCGCGGCCACGGCGATTGAGAATACGATCGGTGAAGACATGGCCGCGTTCGAGATCGGCGGCGATCTGGATTTCATCGACGGCCAAAAATGACACGTCGAGATCGCGCGGCATCGCTTCCACCGTCGAGACCCAGTAGCGCGGCTTCGGCGGCTTGATCTTTTCCTCGCCGGTGATCAGCGCCACGGCGTCCGGACCGACGCGGGCGACGATCTTGTTGTAGACCTCGCGCGCTAGGAGCCGCAGCGGCAGCCCGATGATGCCCGAGGAATGCGCCAGCATGCGCTCGATCGCCAGATGGGTCTTGCCGGTGTTGGTCGGGCCGAGCACGGCAGTGACGCCGGCGCCGGGCGCGCGGTCGTGGCCGCTGGAAGCCGAGAAATGGAAGGAAGCCATGTTGATCAAGGGTTTCTGCGTCGCGGGCGATCAGGTGTATGTCCCAATGCGACGCATCGGCACGGATGTTTTTAAGCTTTGGAACGAGTCCGGAACGAATCGCGCCCGAATCGGTGACTCGCCTCCTCTCCGCCGGGGTTCACCGCAATATCTCGCGTTCATCTGCAAGTTCGATCACTAGATCAAGATTCATCACGGCCAACAAGAGAACGATTTCGAGCGCGCGGGTTAACCGGCGCGGCGCACGATTGCGCCAGGAGTCAAGACGAGTCATGCGGCCTGTCATGCCCCTTGGCCTGCTGCCTGCGGCGGCGACATTCGTCGCGACGGCGTTGCGGCAAACCGGCGGCGAAGTTGCGGCAAGCGTTTACTGGGTTTTGGCCAGCCGCGGCGGCACCGCCGTAGTGACGAAATCGACCGCCTCGAGCATCGCGGTGCCCAAAGGCGTCGGCACCGTCATGCGGAACGGCACCAGCACCCGCGTGCCGGCGATCGGCGCCAGCCAGACTTCGATGTTGCGCTGGGCGGCGAGATATTTGATGGCGGCGCGGTCCGGGATGTAGCCGGCCAGCGGCGAAAAGTAGACCGCGCAGACCACCACCGGGCCGTGATAGCCTTTCTCGGCCTTGACGGTGTCCATGCGCTTGTAGTCGAGCTTGAGGTCGTAGCGCATGCGGCCGTCGAAGATCGACGTGCTGGTGCGGCAGGCATCCGCCGACAGCACATCCCCGCTGCCGGCCACCCGCAGCAGCGAGCCGGTCATCGGATCGATCACGCCGCGGCGATGCGCCTCGGTGACCGGGATACGCTCGGGATCCGCCGGCGGCTCCGGCTCGATGGAAAACTCCTTCACCCCGCCGCCCTGCAGCGCCATGCGGATGGTCTCGGACTTCTTCGACGCGGTGGTGGTGGCGGTATAGTTCGACGGCACCAGGGCACCGGCGACGATGCGGCCGGTGGCGGCGCCGGTGCCGGAGCCGCCGGCAAAGGCTTTCAGCAGGCCGGAGGTGCCGCCGGAGGCCGCGGCATTATACTGGTCGTCGGCGATCTCGATGGTCCAGGCGCCCTTGCCGACCGGAATCCCGGCCAGACTGGCTTCATAATGCGCATCGAGCTTGCCCTGCGCCGCCGCCGGCCGGACCGCCCCGATCGTCGCCAGCGCGAACAACCCCGCAAACAACCCCACGGCCAGCAGGCCACGGCGGCGCCAGGCCGGGGCGCTGCGGAATCGCGGTCGATCGGTGGCAAAGCGCATCACGGCGGCGGGTGATCCCTGCGGGTTGGGGGCAGCGGCGACGCCTGCGGGACCGTCCCGGCCCGGCCGGCTGCGCCATTGCCGATCTCTTCTGGCAGATCTAAGCACGAATCCGGCGCCGACCAAGCGGCCGCCGCCGGACCCGCTCAAGGGTTCTATTTCATGGCCGAATACGTCGTTTATATGATTGAAGCGGCACGCAAAACCGCGCTATACTGGGCGCGCCGCAGGGCCCGCTTGCGACTTTGCGCAAGGCTTCGTCTTGACGCATCGCCGCGCGCGTCCTATACGTCCGCGGCTCCTGAAATGGACGTGATTTTGAACCCCTGCCTGGCTTTGGGCCGTGGCGGGGATGACAGAGGATTTTCGCGATGTCGCGGCGCTGTGAACTGACACTCAAGGGTCCCCAGGTGGGCCACAAGGTGAGCCACTCCAACCACAAGACCAAGCGCCGGTTTCTGCCGAACTTGGTCAATGTGACCTTCCTGTCCGACGTGCTCGGCCGCGGCGTGCGCATGCGCGTCTCGACCAATGCGGTGAAGTCGGTCGATCATCGCGGCGGCTTCGACGCCTACCTGATCAAGGCCAAGGAAGGCGACCTGTCGCAGAAGGCCGTGCTGATCAAGCGCGCCATCGAGAAGAAGAAGATCACCGACGCCAGCAAGGCCCCGGCCGCAGAGGCCCCCGCCGCGGCGGTCTGAGCTTCAAAGCTTCTCCACTGAATTGAAAAGGCCGGATCGCAAGATCCGGCCTTTTTTTGTTTTGGGTCCTCAACGCTAAAAGGTTCATTTTGCAGCCATTGCACGGCGTTTACGGCCGCTATTCGCCACGGCAAATTGCAACCAAAGGTACACCCAACCACCGCAACATATACATTTGATTGTAGTCTGCCCCCGCTTAGTGGAAATTTGTCCGCGACATAAATGCTTGGGGAAACGTTCCTATGGGAACCTCATTACGAGACGCGACGACCCTACTTCTGTCTGGGAAGAAACTCGCTTGAAACAAGTACAAGGATCACAAAGCTGGTTCAATTACTCTCGAGACACCAGCGAAGCGACGGTTATTCGAATTCCTACTCAGAGCAGACTCTAACAAAGTGACCAGCGGCGATGAGAGTCTATTCGGCGGCATTGTCTCTGCGTGGGGGAAGGAAGAATACGATCCAGCAACAAGTACAATGGGCGCGACAAGAGAAGATGGGCGCAAGAACTTGTGCGTAGACCATGCACGGTTGTGCGAAGCAGACGCGCGCGCTCTCCCTCCACAACATCGCCCCATATGCGGCGGGAACACCGCGGCGCGGCGTTGGTTCTTGCGATGGTGCGCTGCGTGAGCGGCGCGGAAATCGAGGAGAGTTTCGATGAAGAACATCATGTGCAAGGCGATGCTGGCGACGGCGCTGACCATCGGCGCGGCGGCGCCGGCAATGGCCGCGGACTATCTGGTGCGCGAGCCGGCGCCGCGGGTGGCCGTGATGCCGGCGCCGACGGGGCCGGTGACCTTGCAGCAGGCGCTGGCGATCGCTGGGGATATCGGCCTGGTCACGGTGCAGAACACCCATTTCGACGGCGACCAGTGGGAGATCGAGGGCCGCGACACCTACGGCAAGTGGATCGAGGTCGATGTCGATGCGCGCACCGGCGAGGTGCGGGATGTCGATCGGTCGATCCTGTAGTCGGGGTGTGAGGGCGGAGTCATAACGGATTCCGCGCGAAGGCTTGACGAGGAGCGGCGGGTTACGCCACGGCGTTGCGCGGTGCGCAAGCTCCGGGGTTAACCTGCCCTACGTTTGCTGAGGGGCGTGGCCATTGGCGTCACGACGTGTGGCCCTGACCCTCCCCCGCAAGGGGAGGGGACATTTCTGACGGGGGTTGGGGCTTTCAGGATCTGTGGCGAGTGCCACGTTGCAAGATCTGAAGCGGTTGTAGCGCTTCAAGCGCCGCAGCGGTTGCGACGGTTCGCGCGGCGCGATTAAATCTCCCGCAACGCGATCAGAGTCTGCCGCGTTGCCATCGTGCAGGCCGGCGCGAACGGCGCCGGTCTTCGTTACGCGTCGAGGCTGGCGAGGCGGGGGCGGTTGCGCAGCACGACCTGGCGGGCGCCGGTGAGCGCGACGATGCCCTTCTCGTGGAGGTCGGAGAAGGTGCGCGAGACGGTTTCCAGGGTGAGGCCGAGATAGTCGCCGATGTCGCGGCGGCCCATGGGCAGCGCCATCATGCCGGTGCGGACCAGACGGGCATCCATTTCCAAGAGGAAGGTGGCGACGCGCTCCAGCGCGGTCTTGCGACCGAGCAGCAGCATGTGATCCTCGGCGTGGCGCAGACCGTGCGCGGTCATCTTCCACAGGCTGTGGGCGACGGCGGCATTGGTCGCCGCGGCGGTCTCCAGCGAACGGCGGCGCACCAGGCGGACGGTGGTGGCGCTGATGGCCTCGGCGGTGAGCCGGTGGGCGGTGGTGCTGTCGAGGCCGAACACATCGCCGGCGAGATGGAAGGCGCCGATCTGGCGGCGGCCGTCGCTGAGCAATTTGTAGGTCCGCACGGCGCCCGACAGCACCTGGTAGACATACTCGGCGGGCTCGTCCTCGCCGTAGATTTCCTCGTCCTTGCCGAAGGTGAATTCGCTGGCGACGACGCCGGGGCAGCTCGCCACCACGTCGAACGGATCGGCGGCCGGCGACGGTGCGATGCTGGCGTTCCGTGCGATCCTGAGGCTGGTTCCGGTGGTGATTTCGGTCTGCAGCATGGTCATCTCCTCGGTTGGGATGACCCTTGCTACGGTGATTGCCTACCTCGGAAAATTCCGTGCGATATCCTAGGGGCCTCCCCTAAGGGCTCTACCGGAGGTCGCCGCGGACCGGCCCGCCGCCGGCCTGCATGGCATCGCAGACCGAGCGCACCAGACTGTCCTCGATATGCGGCTTCAACAGCACCCGGGCGATGCCGGCCGCGGAGGCCTTGAACTGGATCTGCTCGTCGGGATAGCCGGTGATCAGCACCACCGGCGCGGTGACGCTGCGCTGGCGCAGCCGCTGCGCCAGCTCGATGCCGTCGATGTCGGGCATCTTGTAGTCGATCACCAGACAGTCGATGCCGCCCTCGGCGGCATTGTCCAGCAGCGCCGCGCCGCTACCGAAGGTGCGCACGTCGAACCCCTCGGTTTCCAGCAGAAAGCGTAGCGATTTCAACACATCAACGTCATCATCGACCACATACACCATCGATCTCGGGGATGGCGGGCGAAGCGCGGAGTCATGTGGAGGCTGAATACCGGTCATGCTTTGAGGTTAGCCGGGGGCCGGCGACCCGAATTGACCTGCCTCAATCCACTGTCTTTCATTCGTCAAAAAGCCCGGCGCGCATGGCGAAGCGGACCAGATCGGTGATGTTGGCGGCCTGCATCTTGGTCATGACGTTGGCACGGTACACTTCAACCGTACGCGGGCTGATGTCGTAATCGCGCGCGATCAGCTTGTTGGACTGGCCGGTGACCAGGCCCTTCATGACCTGCAGCTCGCGCTGCGACAGCGACGCCAGCCGCGCCCGCATGTCGTCGTGGTCCGGCGCCGGATCGCCGCCGCCGTTGCGCCGCAGCGCGGTCTCGATCACCGCCACCAGCCGCTCGTCCTCGAACGGCTTTTCGAGGAAATCCAGCGCGCCCAGCTTCATCGCCTCCACCGCCAGCGGAATGTCGCCATGGCCGGTCATGACAATCACCGGCAGCTTATTGGCGCTGTCGGCATTGAGCCGGCGCAGCAGCTCGATGCCGTCGGTGCCGGGCATGCGGACGTCGGTCAGCACGCAGCCGGCGCCGGCGCCGGCGCCAAGGCCGGGCAGTTCGCCGAGAAACGCCTCGGCATTTTCGAACAGCCGGACCGCAAAGCCGGCGGCGCCGAGCAGGAAATCCAGCGAGTCGCGCATCGCCGGATCGTCGTCGATGACATAGACAAGGCGGTTACTCTGCGACATGCACCGTTTCCCTGATGGAGGCGACCGGCAGCGTGAAGAAGAAGGTGGCCCCGCCGGCGTCGTTGCTGCCGGCCCACATCCGGCCGCCATGGGTCTCCACGATGGTGCGGCTGATCGACAGCCCGATGCCCATACCGCTTTCCTTGGTGGTGTAGAATGGCTGAAACAGCTTGACGGGCATGTCGACGCCGAAGCCGTGGCCGGTGTCCGCGACGGCGATCTCGACCATGTCGTCGGCGGAGGGGGCGCTGGACACGGTGAGCTCGCGGCGCCTAGTCTGCGACATCGCCTCCAGCGCGTTGCGGAACAGGTTGACCAGGATCTGCTGCACCTGGACGCGATCGGCATGGACCATGTCGCAGGCCGGATCGAGATGGAAACGCAGCGTCACGCCCTGTTCGCCGGCGCCGCTGAGGCCGAGCGCCGCAGCCTCCTCTACCAGCCGCGCCAGGCTTTCGATGCGCTTCTCGGACGCCTCGCGCAGCACGAAATTGCGCAGCCGGCGGATGATCTGGCCGGCGCGGATCGCCTGCTCCGAGGCGCGGTCGAGCGCCGCCTCGATGCGCGCGGCGTTGGGATCGATGCTGCCGGCGAGCAGCCGCCGCGAGCCCTTCATGTAATTGCTGATCGCCGACAGCGGCTGGTTCAGCTCATGGGCCAGCGCCGAAGCCATCTCGCCCATGGCGCTGAGTCTGGAGACATGGACCAGTTCTGACTGCAGCTCCTGCAGCCGCACCCTTGTCTGCTGCTGTTCGGTGAGGTCGCGCATGAAGCCGGTGAAATACGGCCGGCCCTCGGACTGCATCTCGCCGATGGTCAGATGCATGGGGAACAGCTCGCCATCCTTGCGGCGGGCGGTGACGACACGGCCGATGCCGATGATGTGGCGGTCGCCGGTGGCCAGATAGCGCGCCAGATAGGCGTCGTGATTGCCGCGATCCGGCTCCGGCATCAGCACGCGGATGTTGGTGCCGACCACCTCGTCGGCCGGGTAGCCGAACTGCCGTTCGGCGGCGCGGCTGAAAAACTGAATGATGCCGCGCTCGTCGATGACGATCATCGCCTCCGGCGCGGTGTCGAGAATCGAGCGGAAGTGATTCTCGCGCAGCTTGAGCGCCAGTTGCAGGCGCTTGTCCTCATCGATATCGAGCACGAAGCCGTCGAGGCTGTGCGGCGCGCCGTCGGCATCGACCGTGCGGGCGCCGAGCATGTGGACCCAATGGGTGACATCCGGCTGCCGCCGCACCCTGAACTGCGCGTCGAAATGACTGCCGCCGCCAATGCAGCGCCGGATCGCCTGCGCCGTCGGGCCGCGATCGGCATCGTCGACACCCGACAGGAACAGGTCGAGATCGATCTCGCGGTCCGGCGGAACGCCGAACAGCGCCCGCGCGGTGTCCGAACAGGTCATGCGCTTCGTTGCAGGGTCGAGGCGCCACGTCCCCACCCGTTGCCCGGCCCTGGGGGCGGGCGCCGTGGTCTCGCTATGGAACGGAGGGTCGGCGCTCGTCATACCCAGCCTGACAGTGATTCGAAGTGATGCGGACCAAGTGTGGTCGACCGCACTGTATCGATCAACGTTTGGTGCACCGAATTCAAGCCCTGTCGTCGCTGCGCTTCGGCTCGCTCGATGCCTCGGACGCAGCGAGCTTGGCCTCCTCCGCCGCGAGCAGCGCGGTGATGGTGCGCCGCTTGGCGTCGTCGATCTCCGACGCCAGCAGCTTGCGGTAGTGCTCGACGTTCAACCTGGCAACGGTCTTGTCCATGATCGGGACTCCAAGCTGATCCAACTATTGACGAATGCAGCGGACGGCGCGCTGGAAAATGGAGGATTAGGGTATGGCTGATAGCCGCAGCCGCGGTGTAGGGACCCCGACATACAGGGCGTCGCTGAGCGCCTGTACGTGTCGATTTGATCCGCATCAATAGCGGATGTCAGCCGCAACCATAAATACACCTTAGAGAGCATTGCCAGCGAGGGAAATTGAAAATGTCGCGCTACATCGTTCGATTCCTGAAAGACGTCGTGGGGGACAACGGCCAGCAACGGGAAATCTGCCAGCACGCGCTCGAAGTCGGCGCGATCGACAGGCAGGACGCCGCCGAACTGGCAAAAATCGACTTCTGCACGGCCGAAAGCCTCTCCCACTGGTCGATCCATGCCGATCGCATTGAGGTTCTGGAAGCCGATTTCCCATCCTGATCGTTCCGGCAGGCGCCGATTCGCGCCTCCGGCAATCACTCCACCAATTCCCCGGTCCAGCGGTCGCGGCCGTGCCAGTAGGCGCAGGCCGGATCCGGGCACCAGTCGCCCTCGTAATCGATGCCCTGCTGGTGCGGGCAGCCGAGGATCTTGGGCGCGATGCCGACCGACAGCGCGTTGTGTTCGGCGATAAAGCCGAGCACGGCCTCGGCAATGGCGCCGTCGTGCCGAACGTCGCCTTCGGTGCCAGACCAGGCGCGCATCGTCGTGGGCGGCGCATCCCAGGCCGGCAGGATGCTGACATTGACCTTGGTGGCGCGGGTGGCATCGGGGCCGTACCAGGCGATGGCGGCCATCGGCCAGCCGCGCCGTCCCTTCCTGGCCTTCTTGTGCAGCCGCTTGATGAACCTGTCGTCCATGACTAGCGCAGCGCCATGCCGGTGGCGGCTTCCAGGTCATTCAGCGCCTGCACCGCATCGGTCACCTTGATAGTGGTCATGCCCATGGCGCGCGCCGGCTTCAGGTTGACGCCGAGGTCGTCGAGATAGATGCAGTTCTGCGGATCGACCGACAGCGCTTCGGTCATCATCGCGTAGATCTTCGGATCCGGCTTGCGCAGTCCGATTTTCGCGGACTCGATGACATGGTCGAACAGCGTCATGACCTCGGCCACGTAGAGCGAGCGGCCCCCGGCGCTGCCGATGGCATTGGCCGGCAGGTTGTTGGTGATGCAGCCGGTCTTGAAGGCGCCCTTGATGCGGCGCAGCGCCTCGACCATCTCGGGCCGGATTTCGCCGGACAGCAACGCCACCACGTCGCGGCCGCGCACCTCGGCGCCGAGCGCTGCCGATTCCTGGGCGAACAGCGCATCGAAGGCATCGATGTCGAGCTCGGCACGTTCGAACCGCGCCCAGGCGTTCTCGAAATGGTTTTCCGCATTGGTGCGACGGATGATGTCGGCGGGCAGGCCGTGCGCGGCCTCATAGCGGGCGAAGGCCTCGAACGGCGAGGAGGTGATCACCCCGCCGAAATCAAAGATGACCGCCTGGATCATGGTGTCCTGCCCCGCATTGCGCCGGCGCGAGCGCTACCACGATGCCGCCCGGCCGGCCAGATCGGGGGTGTCGCGCGGCCGGAATACGGGCCCCGGCGACCGGCCGGAGATGAAATCTCCCCACCCTGAACGATGCTCAAACAATGTACGAAAACGAACATACGAGGAACGGCGTTCACTTTTTTACACCGTTCGCCATTATACTACCTCTGCGCGATCCCGCACTGCGAAATCGGTAAGATCCTCTCCACAATTGAGACGATAGGTTTGCCTTTTTCAGAGGCGGATCATGATTTCGCAGCAAGTCAAACAGCAGGCGGACGACCCACTCACCCGTCGCAATTCGGTGCGCTGGCTGGTCATCACCGGATCGATCCTGATCGCCATCATTGCAGGCTCCACTGCCGTCGCCATCGACACATTCCGCGACCGCGCCATGCAATCGCACCAGCGCGAGTTGGAAAACGCCCTGGTCCTGTTGACCCGGCACTACGAACAAGAGTTCGCCGACCTCGAGCGGATTGAGAAGGATCTTTCTGCGACCATGCGGATCGCCGGCATCGACTCGCCCGCCGACTTCACGCGGCAGATGGGAAGCTACGAAACACACTTGGCACTGAAGGGAAAAATCAACCGCAAGGCGACCGGCACCATCAACCTGATCGGCGCCGATGGCTGGTACCTCAACTGGACCTCGTCGTGGCCCGCACCGAAGTTGAATGTCAGCGACCGGAGCTATTTCCAGGAGCTGACAAAGAGCCTGCCCGGCTCCGACGAAGAATTCGTCCAGGGGACCGTGAGCCGCATCACCGGCGACTGGCGACTTGTGTTCGCCCGCCGTCTGAACGGGCCGAATGGCGAGTTCCTCGGTGTCGTGAGCCGTGCCATGCAGCCGTGGCAGTTCGTGAATTTCCTTGCTTCGATTTCACTTGGAAAGGACTCAGTCTTTGCGGTCTGGCATGAAGACGGCACGCTGCTCGCCCGCTATCCGCAAAAGGAAGGCCTGGACGGCTACAAGGTAAAAAACCAGATCATCCTTGATCACCTCAAGGCCAACTCAGAACCGTTGACAACGATCAACGTCAGCGCGGTTGACCATCAGGAACGCCTGACCTCGATCCGGCGTTTGAACGGTTTCCCGCTTGGACTGATGGCCAGCATCCCCGTCGACGCCGCCTTGGCTGACTGGCGCGAGCAGACCAAACTGATGATCTCGGCCGCAGCAGCCGCGGCGCTGATTATCGTCTCGATGCTGTTCCTGATCATTCGTCAGATCCGACGCCAACACCGTGCCGCGCAGACCCTGGTGACGCGGGAAAAGCAGCGGCTCGATACCGCCATCAACAACATGAATCAAGGACTGCTGATGTTCGACGCCGACGCCCGCGCCGTCGTCGTCAACCAGAGCTACCTCGACATGTATCACCTGCCGGCCAACGCGATCCCGCCCGGCACCTCGTTTCGCGACGCCATCAGACATCACGAAACCAATGGCGTCTTTCAAGAAGGCGATGTCGACTCCAAATGCGTCGTCCTGGTGGAGGAGTTCAAGAAAAGGCGAGCTGTCACCGTCGACCTGCACGATGGACGCGTGGTCCACGTGCTCAGCCAGCCGATCGCAGGCGGCGGCTGGGTCACCACCCACGAGGACATCACCGAGCGGCACCGCGTCGAGGAACGCATCGCGCACCTGGCGCACTACGATACGCTGACCGATCTGCCCAACCGCACCCTGTTCCACGAATTGCTGACCCAGGAACTGGGTTGGGTGGCCCGCGGCAAGCAATGCGCCGTGATCTACATCGATATGGACGAATTCAAGAGCATCAACGATTCGCTCGGCCATCCCGTGGGCGATGCGCTGCTGAAGGCGGTGGCGCAACGGCTGCAGGGCTGCGTGCGCAGCTTCGACGTGGTGGCGCGGCTCGGCGGCGACGAATTCGCTATCGTCCAGACCGACCTCGGCGACCGCGACGAGACCATCGCGCTGGTGAATCGGATCTACGAATCCATCCGCGAGCCGTTCGAATGCCTCGGCCATCGCCTGCTCACCGACGCCAGCATCGGCGTCGCGCTGGCTCCCCAGGACGGCGCTGATATCGACCAGCTGTTGAAGAATGCCGACCTGGCGATGTACAGCGCCAAGGCCGACGGCCGTCGCACCTACCGCTTCTTCGAGCCGGAGATGGACGCCCGCATCCAAGGCCGCCGCATCCTCGAGCAGGAACTGCACGAGGCGATCGCCGGCGGCAATCTGACGAAAGGCGGCTTCGAAGTCCAATACCAGCCGCTTTTGCGGCTGAGCGACGACGCGATCAGCGGCTGCGAGGCGCTGCTGCGCTGGCGGCATCCGGTGCGCGGGATGATCTCGCCCGCGGAGTTCATTCCGGTGGCCGAAGAGATCGGCGTTATCGACAAGATCGGCGAGTGGGTGCTCGACACCGCCTGTCGGGAAGCGGCGAACTGGCCCGACGATATCAAGATTTCCGTCAACGTCTCCCCGGTCCAGTTCCGCAGCCGGACGCTGGCGCTCAAGGTCGCCTCAGTGCTCGACCGGTCCGGCCTCCGGCCGCAGCGGCTTGAGCTGGAAATCACCGAGGCGGTGCTGATCTCCGACGACGAGGCAGCGCTCGACATGCTGCACCGGCTGCGCGCGCTCGGTGTGAGGATCGCGCTGGACGATTTCGGCACCGGCTATTCCAGCCTGAGCTACCTGCATCGGTTTCCGTTCGACAAGATCAAGATCGACCGCTGCTTCGTCACCGACATCGCCGAGGTCAATGGCTCGCCGGCAATCGTGCAGGCGGTGGTCAACATCGCCGCGTCGCGCAACATGACCACCACCGCAGAGGGCGTAGAGACCGAAGCGCAGAAGCAGCTGCTACGCACGCTCGGCTGCACCGAGATGCAAGGCTGGCTGTTCGGTGCCGCCCTGCCCGCCGCCGAGATTCGCGCGCTGATCGCGCGCCATCGCGGCGATGCGGCAGCCGCGCAAGCGTCCGATTTCCGACTTAAGCCGATGGCATATCTCGCTATTTTCGCCCCACGCGCACCGGGCACCATTCTGAACGAACCTTAACGGCTGGTTTACCGAGCCTGGTAACGAGGCCTCCATGACTGATCGGTAATCTCGGCGCCGAGAGAGGGCGGATGATGAATGTCCGAATACGGGAACGGCAGCTTGGCAACGCGTTGACACGGCGCAATCCCGTGGGCTGGCTGCTGGCCACCGGCGCAGTGGCCATCGTGGCCATCGCCCTGGCCACCACGATGGCCGTGGACAGTTTCCGCGCGCGCGCATTGGCATCGAGCCAGCGTGAGCTCGAAAACACCCTGCTGCTGCTGTCCCGCCATTTCCAGCAGGACTTCTCCGACCTCAAGCGCACGGAGGAAGATCTCGCCGCCTTCCTGCAATCCGGCGGGATCGTTTCGGCGGAGCACTTCAGAGAGCGGATGAGCGGTCCCGAGGCGCATCGGTTGCTGAAGGCCAAGATGAGCACCACCGGCACCGGCAGCATCAATGTGCTCGACGCCGACGGCCACCTGATCGGCTGGTCGACGTCATGGCCGGCGCCGGTGTTCAACTTCGCCGACCGCACCTATTTCCAGCGCGCGAAAGCCGCTCCGCCCGAAGCCGACGACGAGATTGTCGAGCCGATACTCAGTCGCACCACCGGCACTCGGAAGACGCTGTTCGCCCGCCGGCTGTCGGCGTCGAACGGTGACTTCCTGGGCGTGGTGACGCGGGGCATCGAACCCGCGCAGTTCGAGGCGTTCTTCGCCTCCATCTCGCTCGGCACGGGTACCACGCTGGCGTTGTGGCACCAGGACTTCACGCTGCTGGCGCGCTATCCGCAGCTCATCGAGATGGTCGGGCACAAGGCCAAGCCCGACGCCTTGCTTGCGCACATGAAGGCCAGTCCCGAGCCGGCGACGATGATCAGTGTCAGCCCGGTCGACGGACGCGAGCGGCTCTCCTCGATCCGGCGGATCAGCGGCTTCCCGATGGCACTGGTGGCCAGCGTGCCGATCGACAGCGCGCTGGCGGACTGGCGCGCGCAGACCCGGCTGACGATCACCGCGGCGGCGCTCGCGGCGCTGCTCGTGGTGGGCCTGCTGTCGCTGATCATCCGCCAGGTCAGGCTGCAGCACCGTGCCTCGCGGGCGCAGTTGACGCTGGAGAAGCAGCGGCTCGACACCGCCGTCAACAACATGACCCAGGGACTGATCCTGTTCGACGCAGAGAGCCGCGTCGTCGTGGTCAACCAGAGCTATCTCGACATGTACCGGCTGTCAGCGGGCGCCGTCAGGCCAGGGTCGCTGTTCCGCGACGCGGTGGCGGTGCGCCATGCCAACGGTTCACTCAAGGGCGATATCGACGCCTATTGCTCACAGATGACCCTGGCCGTCGACAGCTCGACCGCCATCACGGCGGATACGCTGGACGGCCGTGTGATCCAGATCCTGCCCCGCTCGATCGCTGGCGGCGGCTGGGTCGCCACCCATGAGGACATCACCGAACGTCACCACGCCGAGGACCGCATCGCGCATCTGGCCCACTACGACGCGCTGACCGATCTGCCGAACCGTACGCTGTTCCGCAACCTGCTCGACCAGGAACTGACGCGGCTGCCGCGCGACCGGAACTGCGCGGTGATCTACATCGACATGGACGAGTTCAAGGGCATCAACGATTCACTCGGCCACCCGGTCGGTGACGCGCTGCTGCAGGCGGTGGCGCAACGGCTGCGGGGCTGCGTGAGCAGTCCGGGCGTGGTGGCGCGACTCGGCGGCGACGAATTCGCCATCGTCCAGACCGACCTCGGCGACCGCGACGAGACCGTCGCGCTGGTGGCACGGATCCATGAAGCCATCCGCGAACCGTTCGAATGCCTCGGCCATCGCCTGCTCACCGACGCCAGCATCGGCATCGCGCTGGCGCCGCAGGACGGCACGGATATCGACCAGCTGTTGAGAAATGCCGATCTGGCGATGTACGGCGCCAAGGCAGATGGCCGCCGCACCTACCGCTTCTTCGAACCGAGGATGGACGCCAGCATCCAGGCGCGCCGCACCCTCGAGCAGGAGTTGCGCGAAGCGATCGCCGACGGCAGCTTCGTCGCGGGCGGCTTCGAAGTCCATTACCAGCCGCTGCTGCGGCTCGCCGACGACGCGGTGTCTGGCTGCGAGGCGCTGCTGCGCTGGCGCCATCCAGTGCGCGGCATGATCTCCCCGGCCGAATTCATTCCGATCGCCGAGGAGATCGGCGTCGTCGACGAGATCGGCGAATGGGTGCTGGCCACCGCCTGCGCGGAAGCGGCCAACTGGCCCGACGATATCAAGATCGCGGTCAACGTCTCGCCTATCCAGTTCCGCAGCCAGTCTCTGGCGCTGAAGGTCTCCGCGGCGCTGGCGCAGTCCGGATTGTGCCCGCAGCGTCTGGAACTGGAGATCACGGAAGCCGTGCTGATCCGCGACGACGAGGCAGCGCTCGACATCCTGCACCGGCTGCGCGCGCTCGGCGTCCGCATCGCGCTGGACGATTTCGGCACCGGCTATTCATCGCTGAGCTATCTGCAGCGCTTCCCGTTCGACAAGATCAAGATCGACCGCTGCTTCGTCACCGACATCGCCGAGATCGACGGCTCGCCGGCGATCGTCCAGGCGGTGGTCAACATCGCCGCGTCGCGCAACATGACCACCACCGCGGAGGGCGTCGAAACCGAAGCGCAGAAGCAGCTGCTGCGCGCGCTCGGCTGCACCGAGATTCAGGGCTGGCTGTTCAGCCCCGCGAAACCTGCCGCCGAGGTGCGCGCACTGATGGCGCACCATCGCGCGAATGCGGTAGCGGCGTAGGTCGCTGCGGCCTAAACCAAGGCAAACAGGCCACAATAATATCATCAGACGTTGTTCTTAACCTGCCGTTCACCTGACTTGCTAACCCCGCCTCCATTTCTCCGGGGTACTCATGTGCCCGAGGGGAATGCCATGAGAAACTGGTGGAGACGCAAAGGCGGTGGTGCAGGCGCTTCGGTGGGCGGCGCCGAGCAGGCCGTGGTGCGTCGCAACCCGGTGCACTGGCTGATCCTCAGCGGCGCATTCGCCATTGCCGCCATCGCCATCGGAACCGCGGTCACCGTGGGCACGTTCCGCGACCGTGCGCTGGAAAGCAGCAAGCGCGAGCTCGAAAACACGCTCATGCTGCTGACGCGCCACTTCGACCAGCAGTTCGAGGACCTGCAGCGGATCCAGCGCGGCCTGCTCGCCGACCTGCGCAGTCACGACGTCGCCTCGCCGCAGCATTTCAAAGAGCATATGACCGGCTATGACGCGCATCTGATGCTGCGCGCCAAGGTCAGCAACACGTTCAGCGGCGAACTCAACCTGGTCGACGCCGACGGCCAGCTGATCAACTGGACGCCGTCCTGGCCGGCGCCGGAAGCCGACCTCAGCGAACGCAGCTATTTCAAGACACTCAAGGCGAGCGTGACGGGCTCGGACGAGGAAATCGTCGAGCCGATGCTCAGCCGCCTGACCGGGCGATGGAAGACGCTGTTCGCCCGCAAACTCACCGGGCCACACGGCGAATTCCTCGGCGTCGTCACCCGCAACGTCGAGGCGCCGCAGTTCGAGCAGTTCTTCGCCTCGGTGACGCTCGGGGAGAATTCTGCAATCTCCATGTACCACCGCGACGGTACGCTGCTGGCGTCCTATCCCCACACGGAAGAGCAGATCGGGCAAAATTACAGTTCCGATCCGCTGATGCAGCACGTCAATCGCAGCGAGTCGCCCACCACCATGCGCGTGCGGAATCCGCTGGACGACATCGAGCGGCTGAGCTCGGTGCGCCTGCTGCGCGATTTCCCCATCGTGCTGGTGGCCACGGCGACCATTGACGGCGTGCTCGCCGACTGGCGCGCCCAGACCCGGTTCCTGACCAGCACCGCGGCACTGTGCGTGCTGATCATCGCCGGCCTGCTGGTCCTGATCATTCGCCAGGTGACGCGGCAGCACGGCTTCGCGCAGGCACAACTGACGCTGGAGAAGCAGCGGCTCGATACCGCCATCAACAACATGACCCAGGGCCTGCTGCTGTTCGACGCCCAGGCCCGCGTGGTGATCTGCAACCAGAGTTACATGACCATGTACCGGCTGTCGCCGGACGTCATCAAGCCGGGCTGCACATTCCGGGAAGTGATCGCACACCGCAAGGAGACCGGCTCGTTCCACGGCGACATCGACAGCTATGTCGATGGCGTGCTGAGCAAGGTGCACACCGAGACGCTTGCCATCGTGCAGACCGCGGACGGCCGCTCGATCCAGATCCTCGGCCACCCGATCGCCTCCGGCGGCTGGGTCGCCACCCACGAGGACATCACCGAACGCCGCCGCACCGAGGAACGCATCGCCCATCTGGCGCATTACGACGCGCTGACCGATCTGCCGAATCGGACGCTGTTCCGCGACCAGCTCGCGCATGAACTGACGCGGGTCGCGCGCGGCCAGAACTGCGCGGTGATCTACATCGACATCGACGAGTTCAAGGGCATCAACGATTCGCTCGGCCATCCCGTCGGCGACGAGCTGCTGAAACTGGTGGCGGAACGGCTGAGGGAATGCGTGCGCAGCTGCGACGTGGTGGCGCGGCTCGGCGGCGACGAATTCGCCATCGTGCAGACCGACGTCAAGGACCAGAGCGACATCGTTGCACTGGTGGCGCATATCTATGAGGCCATCCGCGAGCCGTTCGAATGCCTCGGCCACCGGCTGCTCACCGACGCCTCGATCGGCATCGCACTGGCACCGCGCGACGGCAGCGACCTCGACCAGCTGCTGAAGAATGCCGACTTGGCGATGTACGCCGCCAAGGCGGACGGTCGCCGCACCTATCGCTTCTTCGAGCCGGCGATGGATGCCCGCGTGCAGGCCCGCCGCACCCTGGAGCACGACCTGCGCGACGCCATCGCCGACGGCGGCTTCATCAAGGGCGGATTCGAGATCTACTACCAGCCGCTGCTGCGGCTCGCCGACGACGCAATCACCGGCTGCGAGGCACTGCTGCGCTGGCGCCATCCGGTGCGCGGCATGATCTCGCCGGCCGAATTCATTCCGGTCGCCGAGGACATCGGCGTCATCAACCAGCTCGGCGAATGGGTGCTGACCACCGCCTGCATGGAAGCCGCGAGCTGGCCGGACGACATCCGGCTGGCGGTCAACGTCTCGCCGGTCCAGTTCCGCAGCCATCTACTGGCGCTCAAGGTGGCGGCCGCGCTGGTCACCTCCGGGCTGGCGCCGGAGCGGCTTGAGCTGGAAATCACCGAAGCCGTGCTGATCCGCGACGACGAGGTCGCGCTCGGCATCCTGCACCGGCTGCGCGCGCTCGGTGTCCGTATCGCGCTCGACGATTTCGGCACCGGCTATTCCAGCCTGAGCTATCTGCAGCGCTTCCCGTTCGACAAGATCAAGATCGACCGCTGCTTCGTCACCGACATCGCCGAGGCCGACGGCTCCTCGGCCATCGTGCAGGCGGTGGTCAACATCGCCAGCTCGCGCCGCATGACCACCACCGCGGAAGGCGTCGAGACCGAAGCGCAGAAGCAGTTGCTGCGCACGCTCGGTTGCACCGAGATGCAAGGCTACCTGTTCAGCCCCGCAAAACCGGCCGCCGAAGTCCGCGCGCTGATCGCCTCACACCGCAAGATGATCGTGGCGGCGTAATCCTCACCCCGCCTTCAGGGGAGGGCGAGGAAGCCTCCCTACTCCACCAGCGCGAACTGCAGGATCAGCGTTCGTTGCAGCATGGAGAAATTGTCGTCGGAGATCAGTGTCAGCACGGTCTCTCCGTCGGCCGTCACATGGGCATCGATGCCCTCGAGATTGTCGATCTCGTAGCCGAGATCGGCCTCGAAGATCACCGGCCCATCGACGGTGGCGCCGGGCACGATCGCAGCGAGCGGCAGCCTGCGAATGCGCACGCCCGCGCCGCCGCTCCAGGAGAACTTGCGTTCCAGCACGAGAAGATCGCCGGACGACAGCAGCACCGCATCGCTGATATCGTAGCCATCCGAACGGCGCACCGCGAAGCTGCCCGGCGCCTTTTCATAGGTCTTGCCGCCGATCAGGAAGCCGACGATGTTGCCGTCGGCGTCGAGGCTGCGCTCGGACATCGCGACTAGCGTGCCGGCCAGCGGCAGGCCCTTGCCCACCACCACCATGGCTTCAAGGCCCCGGTTGTTGGGCAGCTTGCGCATGCCGGGCGGCAGCGCGATCGGCGTGCCCCGGGCGCGGATGCCGTCGCGGCCGAAATCGAACCTGACGATCTGGTTGACGCGCTCGATGCCGACATAGGCAGCGGCGCCGTCGAAGGCGAGGGACTCCGTGTCGTACCATTTCCGCGCCGCCAGCGGCTGGCCGTCGACACCGAGCATGGGCGCGGATTCCACATCCACGAGGTCGACCATGGCGCCATCGCGATATTGGATTCGCCCGGTGAACCAGTGGCCCTTGTCGCTGATGGCGACGAATTTCTCACCCACCGCGTCGAGCCGCAACGCCGACAGGCCGCCGAAGTCGCGGAACGACGAGGTCAGCACGAGACCGCTGCGATAATGCAGCGATCCGAACCTGACATGGCTGCGATCGCGCGGATCGAACGAGGTGATTGGACGGGCGACGACCTCGATGGCTTCCGGCGCACGGGCGGTGGGCGGGACCGGCGTGTCCTGGGCATGGGCGGAGCGAGGGAGTGCAATGGTTGAGGTGAGCGTCGTTGCGACAGCTGCCGATAGAAAAACACGGCGGCTGATGGGCTCCCTCCCCACCTGGCGAAGCTTCGCTTCGCGCAGGGAGGAGGGAGCGCACCGGCCGGAACACTTTCATTCTTATTAGTTCGACTTGCGCCGGCGCCTGCCGTGAGTCGGTGCGGCGCCCGCAGTCTCGCTGAACAGCTCCGCGAGCTTTTCGGTGATGGCGCCGCCAAGTTCTTCGGCGTCGACGATGGTCACGGCGCGGCGATAGTAGCGCGTCACGTCATGGCCGATGCCGATGGCGATCAGTTCGACCGGCGAACGGGTCTCGATCTCCTCGATGACGTAGCGAAGGTGCCGCTCGAGATAGTTGCCGGGATTGACCGACAGCGTGGAGTCGTCGACCGGTGCACCGTCGGAGATCATCATCAGGATCTTGCGCTGCTCGGAGCGACCGAGCAGGCGCTTGTGCGCCCAGTCGAGCGCCTCGCCGTCGATGTTCTCCTTCAGCAGCCCCTCGCGCATCATCAGGCCGAGATTTTTGCGCGCGCGGCGCCACGGGGCGTCGGCGGACTTGTAGATGATGTGGCGGAGATCGTTGAGGCGGCCGGGATTGGCCGGCTTGCCGGCGGCGAGCCACGCTTCACGCGCCTGCCCGCCCTTCCACGCCCGCGTGGTGAAGCCCAGGATTTCCACCTTGACGCCGCAACGTTCCAGCGTGCGCGCCAGAATGTCGGCACAGGTCGCCGCCACGGTGATCGGGCGGCCGCGCATCGAGCCGGAATTGTCGAGCAGCAGGGTGACGACCGTATCGCGAAAGGTCGCTTCCTTCTCGTGCATGAACGACAGGGGATGATGGGGATCGGTCACCACACGGGAGAGACGTGCGGGATCCAGAATGCCTTCCTCGAGATCGAACTCCCAGGCACGGTTCTGCTGCGCCATCAGCTTGCGCTGCAGGCGGTTGGCGAGCCGTGCCACGACGCCCTGCAGATGCGCCAGCTGCTTGTCGAGATAGCTGCGCAGCCGCTCCAGTTCGTCGTGGTCGCACAGGTCCTCGGCGGCGATGACCTCATCGAACTTCGGCGCGAAGGCGTGATATTCCGGGCCGCGCGGTTCGTTCTGGCCGCGGGAATTCGGTCGCGTGGCCTCGCCCGGCGTCTCGTCGTCGCCGAGTTCGCCGTCGTCGAACGTATCCGACGTGGAGGCCTGCGCGCTTTCCATGGCGCTCTCGGACATTTCGTCCGAGGTCTGCTGCGCCTGGTCGGCGCTCATCTCCTGCGCGGCGTCGGAATCCGGCGAACCTTCGCCGCCGGACTGATCGCTCTCGCCCTCTTCGTTCTCGTCCTGGCTGTCGTCGTCGTCGGCCTCGGCGTTGCGCTCGTCGCCGAGCTCCAGCGCCGACAGCAGGTCATGCACGGCATCGCCGAATTTGGCCTGGTTCTCGGTGAGGTCGCCGAGCTGGTCGAGGCGGGCGCCGATCTTGTCCTCGAGGATCGGGCGCCACAGGTCGACCATCTTCTTGGCCGCAGCAGGCGGCGCGAGACCGGTCAGCCGTTCGCGCACCAGCATCGCCAGCGCGTCGGACAACGGCGCGTCGGCGCGATCGGTGATCTCGTCGAACTTGCCGCGATGAAAGTGATCGTCGAGCATCGCGGTGAGGTTCTTGGCCACGCCGGCCATGCGGCGCGAGCCGATCGCCTCGACGCGGGCCTGCTCGACCGCCTCGAACACGCCGCGCGCCTGCGGATTGCCGGGCATCAGCTTGCGATGCACCTTGGGATCGTGACAGGCGAGCTTCAGCGCGATGGAGTCGGCGTGGCCGCGCACGATGGCGGCGTCGCGCTTGCTCATCTTTCGCGCGGGCTCGGGCAGCCGCGCCTTGCCCGGCGACAGGCCGGGGCGTTCGGCGGCGAAACTGACTTCGAGTTCCGGCGACTTGGCTATGGCGCGCAGGCACGACGTCACCGCGCGCTTGAACGGCTCGGTGGGAGCTTCCTTGGCGCCCGGGCGGAACTTGTTGGTGGTGGGTGTGGTCATCGCATTCGCTTCCTTCCTCTCCCCCGCGCAGCGAAGCTGCGCGAGGCGGGAGAGGGTGCGCAGGCGGCTTTCAGGCCGCCGTTATAAAATAACGCCGATGCTTCGCATCGGCTACGGCGGAGCGAAGGCGGGAGAAGGGGATTGTTTGGCACCGCCCCTCTCCCGGCTCGAACCCGCTTCGCGGTTTCGATCCACCCTCTCCCGCCAGGTGCAGCTTCGCTGCCCCGGGGAGAGGGGAAGTAGAGTCAGCTCAGCGCGACGTTGACCGAGCTTTCCGGCAGTTCGGCGTTGAAGCAGCGCTGGTAGAACTCGGCGACCAGCGGGCGTTCCAGCTCGTCGCACTTGTTCAGGAAGGTGACGCGGAACGCGAAGCCGATGTCGCTGAAGATCTCGGCGTTCTCGGCCCAGGTGATCACCGTGCGCGGGCTCATCACCGTGGACAGATCGCCATTGGCGAAGGCGTTGCGGGTCAGATCGGCCAGCCGCACCATCTTGTTGACGATGTCGCGCCCTTCCGGGTTGCGGTAGTGCTTGGCCTTGGCCAGCACGATCTCGACTTCCTCGTCATGGGCCAGATAGTTTAGCGTGGTGACGATCGACCAGCGGTCCATCTGGCCCTGGTTGATCTGCTGGGTGCCGTGATAGAGGCCCGAGGTGTCGCCGAGGCCGATGGTGTTGGCGGTCGAAAACAGCCGGAACGACGGGTGCGGCTTGATCACCTTGTTCTGGTCGAGCAGGGTCAGGCGGCCGGAGACTTCCAGCACGCGCTGGATCACGAACATCACGTCGGGACGGCCGGCGTCGTATTCGTCGAACACCAGCGCGATGTTGTGCTGCAGCGCCCAAGGCAGGATGCCGTCGCGGAATTCGGTAACCTGCTTGCCGTCGCGGACCACGATGGAGTCCTTGCCGACCAGGTCGATGCGGCTGATGTGGCTGTCGAGGTTGACGCGCACGCAGGGCCAGTTGAGCCGAGCCGCGACCTGCTCGATATGGGTCGACTTGCCGGTGCCGTGAAAGCCGGTGACCATCACACGGCGGTTGTGGGCAAAGCCGGCGAGAATGGCGAGGGTGGTGTTGCGGTCGAAGCGGTAGTCCGAGTCGACGTCCGGCACGTGGGGGTCGCCCTGGGAAAAGGCCGGCACTTCGAGGTCGCTGTCGATGCCGAAGACCTTCCGAACCGACACTTTCATATCGGGAATGCCGGTGAGAGATCCGGAGGTGTCGTGGGCTTTGGATATGGCGGCGGTCATCAATCCTCCGTGGTCCCGGAATGTCCCGAAACCAGATCTGAAATGGCTGCGGATGGGGTACTGGTGGGAACGTAGCAGAGGACCGGGGCCGGCAGAAGCCCGCGGTGCAATCAAAGTTCCCAAGCCTTATCATGAAGATAGGCATTCGCTGCGGAATTTGGAAGGCTGCCCTGCGAATCAGGCGGTGCTGGCGCGACCCGATTCCATGCGGCTGGCCCGGATCGCAGCCGCGTGGTCGGTGTTGGCTGATGATATTGTACGGGGCCTTGCGTCAGGCCCCTGAAGGAACAGGACACACGTGACCTCATCGATCGACTGGCTGACGCATTTCATCGCCGCCCATGGCTGGCTTGGTTATCTCGTGCTGTTCCTCGCCGCATGGCTGGAGGCGGTGCCGGTGGTCGGCTCGGTGATTCCCGGCTCGACCATCATCCTGGCGCTGAGCGCGCTGGTTCCCGGCGGCGAGCTCGACCTGATCGGCGTATTGTTGGCGGCAGCCGCCGGCGCGGTGCTCGGCGACGGCACTGCCTTCTGGGTCGGGCATGTCCAGCAGCGCAACATTCTCAACGCCTGGCCGATGTCGCGCTATCCCGGGGCGGCCGCGCAGAGCGAGGCGTTCTTCGGCCGTTTCGGCACCTGGGCGGTGTTCTTCGGCCGCTTCGTTCCGCCGATCCGCGCCTTCGTGCCGGTGACCGCCGGCGCATTGGGGATGGCTCCGGCGAGATTCTACACGGTGAACATCCTGGCGGTTTTGCTGTGGGCACCAGCCCATGTGCTGCCGGGCGTGCTGGCGGTGTCGGTGCTGGACCGCGCCGGCGGGTTCTCCGGGCTGGAAGTCACCGCCAAGCATTACTGGATGCCCACGGTGCTGCTGCTGGCCCTTGGCGTCGGCGCCGCCACCTGGTGGTGGCAGCGCAGCCGGCGCGCGGCGGCGAAAGCCGCGCTGGCCGGCGAGGATGCGTAGGTCGCGCTACCGCTTGCGGCTGCGCGGCGCCGGGCGCTCGGGCTTCAAGGCCTGCGGATCGAAGCCGATGTAGAAAATATAGGAATCGCCGGCGGCGCCGACCGGGACCGGATAGGACAGATCCTCACCGACCAGGCTGAACGGCACGCTGGTGTCGGTGCCCATCTGCACCGTGGTCTGGTAGACCTTGGTGACGATCGTCTTCGGCGTGACGCCCTCCTGCACCACGGCGACGCGAAGCGGCACGTCGACGCTGGCAGGCGCGCCGGACGGGCCGGCGATGACCCGGCCCTGGATGCCGATCCGCACGTTGACCTGACCATTCTGCAGATTGCAGTCGCGCGCAGTGCGGGTGATGGTCGCTTGGTAGCGCAGGTCATTGCCGATGGCCTGCTTGCCGGGCGCGGCCACCGCATAGGTCGAGGCGCCCGGACGGATGCTGACCGAGGGACAGGTCAGGTCGTTCTCGTCGGTCTGCGGCGACTGTGGTGCACCGACCTCGGTGGACTTGCCTGTAAACAGCTGGCTGAAGCGATCGGTCATCGACGGGCTGGGGCTGCCGCCCGGCGAACCGCCGCCGAACATGCTGCCGCCGCCGCAGCCGGTCAACGCGACCCCGGCCACTGCCAGCACGGCAAGATTACGCAGCGTTGCGGCGCGGCCGGCGGCCTGCATCGTCAGAAACTCACGCATTGTCTGGATATCCCCGAAACTCGATAGCCCGCCGATCGCCCCCGATCCGCACGCGGCCTTATAACAGCGCAATGGCGGCGAACCCAAGGCATGGCGTGGGAGACCGCTTCCCCGACGCGCTGCGGCATTCTCAGGCGATGCTCTTGCATCGCCGCCATGCCGCTGCGCAGATCCGGGATCCCGGTGCATTTCGCGACAACCGGGACCCCGGATCTGCGGAGCACCACCATCGCTGCGCGATGGCAGATGCACCGCGTCCGGGGGCGGGCCCTACCCCCGCAAATCCTCGTGGAGGATGCCGAATAGCAGGTGGTCCTGCCAGACGCCGTTGATGCACAGGTAACGGCGGGCGAGGCCCTCGCGGGTAAAGCCGCATTTCTCCAGCACCCGGATCGACGGGGTGTTGGTGGGAATGCAGGCGGCCTCGACGCGGTGCAGGTTGAGTTCGCCGAACAGGCTGGGCAGCAGCACCCGCAGCGCTGCGGTCATGTAGCCCTGATGGGCGTAGGGCTGGCCGACCCAGTAGCCGACTGTGGCGGCCTGCACGATGCCGCGCCGGACGTTGGCCAGGGTCACCCCGCCAACCAGCGTGCCGTCGGATTCGCGAAACACCAGGAACGGATAGGCGCGATCGGCGGCGACATCCTCGGCGTAGCGGCGCAGCCGGCGCCGGAAGCCGGCGCGGGTCAGGTCGTCCGACGGCCAGATCGGCTCCCATGGCGTCAGGTAAGCCCGGCTGTGTTCGCGCAGGTCGGCCCATTGCGGGAAGTCGGCCATGACCGGCCCGCGCAGCAGCAGACCGTAGCCGCGCGGCGCAAGCGCCGCCGGTAGGTTCGATGGTAAGCGAAACAGCGCCATGCTGGCGTCCCCCTGGGCCGCGAAAAGAGATCCGCGTCAGTGTAGCTGGGCTTTGTCCTTCACGTGGGTCAAACCTTCGGCAAAACCCACCGCGCTGTCCAGACCCCGGCCGCTGCCCAGCGCCACCACTGCGGGACGGCTGCGCGACAGCAGGCCGTGCGCGGCGTTGCGGGTTGTCTCGACGCTGACCGCGTCGATCCGGCCCATCAGCTCCGGCACGGTGAGCGGCCGGCCATAGGCCAGCATGTGCCGGGCCAGCTGTTCGGCGCGCGAGCTGCAGCTTTCCAGCGCCATCAGCAGGCCGGCCTTCATCTGCGCCTTGGCGCGGTTGATCTCGGCCTCGGTGAGGGTTTCCACAGCGTCGTTGATGACGTCGACGATGACTTCCATCATCTCCGGCGCATCGGCCGGATCGGTGCCGGTATAGAGCCCGAAGAAACCGGTGTCCGAATAGGGCGCATGGAAGGTGTAGATCGAATAGCACAGGCCGCGCTTTTCGCGGACCTCCTGGAACAGCCGCGACGACATCCCGCCGCCGAGAATGTTGCTGAACACCTGCAGGCTGAACAGCGACAGGTCCGACTGCGGCACGCCTTCCAGCGCCAGCGTCATATGCGCCTGCTCGAGGTCGCGATGCACCACGCGGGAGCCGCCCTTGCCGAACATCGCCGACTGCGGCTTGGGCGCCGGGGTGGAATCGAAACTCTTGAAGCGCTCGGCGACTTCCTCGACCACGCGCTTGTGATCGACGGCCCCGGCGGCGGCGACCACCATCTCCGGACCGCGGTAATGCGTCGACAGGTAGTTCTGCAGCGTGTCGCGGTCGAAGGCCTTCAGCGTCTTGGCGGTGCCGAGCAAGGAGCGGCCCATCGGCTGGTCGGGATAGCAGAGCTCGTTGAGATGTTCGAACACCACGTCGTCCGGGGTGTCCTGTGCCGCCCCGATCTCCTGCACGATGACGCTCTTCTCGCGCTCCAGCTCGTCGGGCACGAAGGACGGATTGGCGAGAATGTCCGAGAGCACGTCGAGCGCTAGCGGCACGTCGTCCTTCATGACGCGGGCATAATAGGCGGTGGTCTCGGTGGAGGTGCCGGCATTGAGGTCGCCGCCGACCGCCTCGATCTCTTCGACGATCTCGCGCGACGAGCGCCGCTTGGTGCCCTTGAACGCCATGTGTTCGAGCAGATGCGAGATGCCGTGCTCGTTCGGCTTCTCGTCACGGCCGCCGACGCCGGTCCAGACACCCAGGGCGGCGGTTTCCAGATGCGGCATGGAATCGGTGACGACCGTCAGGCCCGAGGGCAGCTTGGTGACTTCGACGCTCATCAGATGGCTCCCTGCTTCGCAGCGCGACTGACAGACAGCACGAACCGCTCGATGTCGCTTTGGTCATTCTTCATGACCTTGATATGTTCTGTCTTGCTCATCAGCCCTTCGAGATAGGCCGGCAAGGCCGGGCGGACGCCGCAGGCGGCTTCAACCGCATCGGGAAACTTCGCTGCATGCGCGGTGGACAGCACGATGTTCGGCACATGCATCTCGGTGGTGTCGCGATCGGCCACCGCCAGCGCCACGGCGGTGTGCGGATCGACGAGGTCACCGGTTTCGCGCCAAGCGGCGCGGATCGCGGCGGCGGTTTCGTCCTCGTCGGCGCGGCCGGCTTCGAAATCGGCTGATATCGCCGACAGCAGCGACTCCGGCAGCACGAAGCGGCCGGACTGCTTCAGGGATTCCATCAGCCCGCGCATCAAAGCGGCGTCACGGCCGGAGGCCTCGAACAAAAGGCGTTCGAAGTTCGACGATACCTGGATGTCCATCGACGGCGACATCGAGGCGTGAACCTCGCGCACTTCGTAGATGCCGGTCTTCAGCGTGCGGTCGAGGATGTCGTTGACGTTGGCGGCGACGCGCAGCTTGCGCACCGGCAGGCCCATGCGCTTGGCGACGTAGCCGGCAAAGATATCGCCGAAATTGCCGGTCGGCACGGTGAAGTCGACCTCGCGGTGCGGCGCGCCGAGCGCCACCGCCGAGGTGAAGTAGTACACCACTTGGGCGACAATACGCGCCCAGTTGATGGAGTTGACGCCGGACAGCGACACCGCATCGCGGAAGCTGTGGTGGTTGAACAGTCCCTTCACCAGCGCCTGGCAATCGTCGAAGTGACCTTCGACGGACAGTGCGTGGATGTTCGACGCGCCCGACGTGGTCATCATGCGACGCTGCACGTCGGAGATCCGGCCGTGGGGAAACAGCACGATCAGGTCGACATTGTCGCGACCGGCGAAGGCGTCCACGGCGGCGCCGCCGGTGTCACCGGAGGTGGCGACCACGATGGTGGTTCGCTGGTTGCGCTTGGCCAGCACGTGATCCATCAGCCGGGCGATCAGTTGCATCGCCACGTCCTTGAACGCCAGCGTCGGGCCATGGAACAGCTCGAGCACGAACTGGTTCGGCGCGGTCTGATCGAGCGGCACCACGGCGGGATGGCGGAAGGTGGCGTAGGCCTCGTTGGCCATGCGTCCGAGATCGTCGTCGGAAATCTCGCCGGCCACGAACGGGCGGATCACCTCGACGGCAACCTCCCAATACGGCCGCCCGAACAGCCCGGCGATGGCCTGTGGGCTCAGCTGCGGCCAAGTCTGCGGCACGTAGAGCCCGCCGTCACGGGCGAGCCCGGTCAGCATGACATCGCAAAATCCGAGGGTCGGGGCCTCGCCCCGCGTCGAAATATAGTTCGTCAACACGTCCTCCAAAGGAGCGGATGACCGCCAAGCCTTTGATGTAAAGGGATGATTATCTCACGCGCAGGTGAAATGCCGGGCCACCATAATGGGTTTTGCAGGCAAGGGGAAATGCGGTACTCAGGCACCCCACGCTCCGTTGTCCCCGCGGATGCGGGGATCCAGTACACGCAAGTTCCGCGGCTTTCTCACAGATGCCGGTATTTACTGGGGCGCCCGGTCCAGACGCGCAAGCGCGCACCTGGCCGGGCGATGACAGCGATGTGTGTTGCAGGCGCCGGGACCTCGCAGCGTTCGGGACACGAGGCTAAGCCTTCCGCTGCCCCCTCAGCCAGACACCAAACGCCACCAGAACGGCGGCGGCGAGGCCGAACCAGGTTACAGCGTATTGCATGTGGTCGTCCTTGAGCTGGACCTCGAGCGGGCCCGGCTTCGGAATGCTGCTGGCGGGCACCGGCGATTCCAGGTCGATATAGAACGGCGCCACCTCGCCCCAGTTCAGCGCCTGGGCCATGGCGCGCTGGTCGCGGGTGAACCACAGCCGCTTGCTGACATCGTCATGCGGCGTCAGTGCGCCGGCGGCTTCGGGGAAGCGCAGATAGCCGGTGAGCGTCACCGGCGCGCCGGTGACCAGGCGCTGGACCGCGCGGTCCTGCTGGGCCCGATCCTGCATGGTGTTCTGCACCGCGCCGGCATTGATCACCACCGTGGCGCCGTCGGCGAGTTTTGCCGGCATGAATGCCCAGGTGACCGGGCCGGAAATGTCAAGGCGCACCGCGGAGCCGGAAGCGTAGACCATGGCATCGGGCTTGGGCTCATAGGTCGCAGTGAAGGTCACGCGACGGAATTCGTCATGCTCCGGGCTCAGCGCCGGCCAGAGCGCCGGTGCCGGCAATTGCTGCGGCTGGCCGGCAAGGCGCTCGGTCAAGGCGGCGATCAGCAGATGCTTCTGGGTGCGGCGCTGCAGCTGCCAGAAGCCGAGGCTGAGCAACACGGCGACAATCACCAGGGTGACGATGCCGAAGCCGATACTGCCGCGACGCGGCACAGAGTGAGCGGTCATTTCGGGGCGCGATCGATCAGGCGGCCAGGCGCGGCCTTGTGGTGAAACTGCAATGCGATCAGCAGCGACTTCATCGACCGCATCGGCAGCAGCGTGGTGGCCAGAATCAATGGCAGCCATAGAGCGGCATGCAGCCAGAACGGCGGCTGGTACTTGATCTCCACCACCAGCGCGCAGCCGACCACGATGGCGCCGGCAATCATGATGAGGAAGATCGCCGGCCCGTCGCCGGTGTCGATGAAGGTGTAATCGAGCCCGCAATTCTCGCAGGACGGCCGCAGGTCGATGAAGCCCTTGAACAGCTTGCCAATGCCGCAGCGCGGGCATTTGCAGGCGACGCCGCGGAGGACGGTCTGGGCGAGGGTAACGGAAGGAGCACTATCGGTCATGGCATCTTTCTTCCCCTCTCCCCCAGCAAAGCGAAGCTTTGCGCAGCGGGAGAGGGTGCCTTCGCGCAGCGAAGGCGGGAGAGGGGCCGGCGCTTGGGGCTGCCCCTCTCCCGGCCCGGACGGAGCCTGTCATCGGGCGGCACTTTGCGCCGACCCGTTGGTCCGGTCCACCCTCTCCCGCCTTCGCGCAGCTGCGCTGCGCGCGGGGAGAGGGGAAGAAGAAGCAAGCATCGTCAGCGAAACGAAAAAGGGCGGCCCTGCGGCCGCCCTCTTCTAGCACGTCAACGCGTTCAGTGCGCGGCGTGGGCGATGGCGCCGGCGCCGCGGCCCCAGACGTAGATGCTGATGAACAGGAACAGCCAGACCACGTCGACGAAATGCCAGTACCAGGCGGCGAATTCGAAGCCGAGGTGCTGCTTCGGCGTGAAGTGGCCGGCATAGGCGCGGAACAGGCAGACCAGCAGGAAGATGGTGCCGACCAGCACGTGGAAGCCATGGAAGCCGGTGGCCATGAAGAAGGTCGCGCCATAGACGTTGCCGGCGAACGAGAACGCGGCGTGGCTGTATTCATAGGCCTGCACGCAGGAGAACAGCGCGCCGAGCAGGATGGTCAGGATCAGGCCGTACTTCAAGCCCTTGCGGTCGCCTTCGAGCAGCGCGTGATGCGCCCAGGTCACCGTGGTGCCCGAGGTCAGCAGGATCAGCGTGTTGAGCAGCGGAAGGTGCCAGGGATCGAACGTCTCGATACCCTTCGGCGGCCAGACACCACCGAACAGCGCCTCGCGGGTGACGTGGACGGGATCGCCGGGGAACAGCGAGGCGTTGAAGAACGCCCAGAACCAGGCGACGAAGAACATGACTTCCGAGGCGATGAACAGGATCATGCCGTAGCGGTGGCTGATCTGCACCACGCGGGTGTGGTCGCCCTTGTACTGGGCTTCCTTGATCACGTCGCCCCACCAGCTGGCGAAAGTGTAGAGCACGCCGATTGTGCCGATGCCGAACACGATCGGCGCAGCGGCGTACATGTGATGCATCCAGCTGACGGCACCGACCGCCATGATGAAGGCGGCAACCGAGCCGACGAACGGCCACGGCGAGGGATCGACGAGGTGGTAGTCGTGGTGCTTTACGTCAGCGGTGGCCATGGCGGTCTCTCCGTCAGCGGCCCCGGTTTGCGCCGGAGCCAGTTCGTCTCAGGAATTCAAAACGCGTATCAAAGATTTCCCTTGCGCTTGTCGGGCTCGCCCGAAGCCAAGGGCTTCGGCGCCGGATCGCGCACGGGGTAGAACGTATAGGACAGGGTGATGCTGTTGAGGCTGTCGTGCTCCGGATCGGCGGCCAGCGCCGGATCGACGTAGAACACCACCGGCATCTCGCGGGTTTCGCCCGGGCCCAGCGTCTGTTCGGTGAAGCAGAAGCAGTTGATCTTCTGGAAATACGCGCCGACCGTCAGCGGCGCCACGTTGTAGGCGGCCTGTGCGGTGGTGGTCCGCGCCGAGCGGTTGGTCACGGTGTAGAAGATGGTGACGACTTCGCCGATCTTGACGTTGATCTCGGTCTGCTCCGGCACGAACTTCCACGGCAGCCCGCCCGACACGTTGGAATCGAAGCGCACCGCGATGGTGCGTGCGAGCGGTCCGGAGTTCGGCGCCGCGGTCGCCACCTGGGTGGTGCCATTGAAACCGGTGGAGCGGCAGAACCAGTTGTAAAACGGCACCGCAGCGTAGGATGCCCCGACCATGAAGGCGACCAGCAAGCCGCACAACGCCGCCACCTTGACATCGCCACCGATGCGGAAGCGCGGCTTGGCGGCAGTCGGTTGCTCTGGTGTGCGGTCGGTCATGTCAATCACATCGGCCGGACGAGAACGCCCGGTCCCTTGACCAGAGTGACGGCGAAGAACAGCACCACGAGAATGCCGAGTGCCCAAGCGATCGCCAGCGAACGCTCGCGCTGGCGCTTCTTCTGCGCTTCGGTGAGGACGATGCCCTCTGGCTTGACCGGGTTAGGCTTGTTGTCCATCGGACCATGCATCCCTCTACCAGACCAGCGGCAAGATGGCGCGGACGGCCACCTCGAGCAGCAGGATGGCGAACAGAGCGAACAGATACAGGATCGAGAAGGCAAACAGTTTTCGCGTGGCGCGCAGCGCGGCGCTGCCGGTGCGGCGGGTGTAGACGTTGATTGCGAAATACAGCATGCCGGCGCCGAGGATCAGCGACGCCACGCCATAGACCGCCGAGAAATAGCCGAGCGGCCAGGGCGCCACGGCGATCGCCACCAGCACCACCGTATAGAGCAGGATCTGCAGCCGCGTCGCGTCGGGACCGGCGACCACCGGCAGCATCGGCACGCCGGCGCGCGAGTAGTCGTCGTTGCGGAACAGCGCCAGCGCCCAGAAGTGCGGCGGGGTCCAGAAGAAGATGATCAGGAACAGCAGCAGCGGCTCGACCGACAGCGATCCCGACGCCGCGGCCCACGCCACCACCGGCGGCAGGGCGCCGGCGGCGCCGCCGATCACGATGTTCTGCGCGGTCCAGCGCTTCAGCGCGATGGTGTAGATCACGACATAGAAGAAGATGGTGAAGGCCAGCAGCGCACCGGCCAGCCAGTTGACGAGAATGCCGAGTGTCATCACCGAGAAGAACGCCAGCACCAAGCCGAAGGTCAGGGCTTCCGGCCGGGTGACTCGGCCGCGCGGGATCGGACGGTTGGCGGTGCGCGTCATCAGCGCGTCGATGTCGCCTTCGTACCACATGTTCAGCGCGCCGGAGGCGCCGCCGCCCACCGCGATGCACAGGATCGAGGTGAACAGCATCACCGGATGGATATGGCCGGGGGCCAGCGCGTAGCCGACCAGAGCCGTGAACACCACCAGCGACATCACCCGCGGCTTCAGCAGCGCGATGTAATCGGCGACGCCCGCTTCGGAAATGCGGGGCATCGTGAGGTCGATGGCGTTCTGGTCGAGTACCGACAATTGCGTTCTCACTTCTTTCAACTGCGTCTCCGCCGGCAACCTTGCGGTCGCGGCGGAGACGTCAACTCAAGGCGCGGCGCAAGATGCGCCGCGCGAAGCCGTTACTGCACGCGCGGCAGAACTTCAAACTGATGGAACGGCGGCGGCGAGGTCAGCGTCCATTCCAGCGTGGTGGCGCCCGAACCCCACGGGCTGTTGGCGGCCTTTTCCTTGCGCATGAAGGCATCGACAACGCCCCACAGGAAGATCAACACCGCGAAGCCGGAGATGTAGGAGCCGATCGATGACACCAGGTTCCAGCCCGCGAAGGCATCGGGGTAATCGACGTAGCGGCGCGGCATGCCCGACAGGCCGAGGAAATGCTGCGGGAAGAACACCAGGTTGACGCCGACGAAGGTGACCCAGAAGTGCGCCTTGGCGATGGCGTCCGAGTACATGTAGCCGAACATCTTCGGGAACCAGTAGTACCAGCCCGCGAAGATCGCGAACACGGCGCCGAGCGACAGCACGTAGTGGAAGTGCGCGACGACGTAGTAGGTATCCTGCAGCACGCGGTCGACGCCGGCATTGGCCAGCACGACGCCGGTCACGCCGCCGACGGTGAACAGGAAGATGAAGCCGACAGCCCACAGCATCGGCGCCTTGAACTCGATCGAGCCGCCCCACATCGTGGCGATCCAGGAGAAGATCTTCACGCCGGTTGGGACCGCGATCACCATGGTCGCGGCGACGAAGTAGGCCTGCGTCGCGCTGGACATGCCGACAGTGTACATGTGGTGCGCCCAGACGACGAAGCCGATGCCGCCGATGGCGACCATCGCATAGGCCATGCCGAGATAGCCGAACACCGGCTTCTTGGAGAAGGTCGAGATGATCTGCGAGATCATGCCGAAGCCCGGGAGGATGAGGATGTAAACTTCCGGGTGACCGAAGAACCAGAACAGATGCTGGAACAGGATCGGATCGCCGCCGCCGTCAGCCGCGAAGAAGGTGGTGCCGAAGTTGCGGTCGGTGAGCAGCATGGTGATGGCGCCGGCCAGAACCGGCAGCGACAGCAGCAACAGGAACACGGTGACCAGGATCGACCACACGAACAGCGGCATCTTGTGCAGGGTCATGCCCGGCGCGCGCATGTTGAAGATGGTGGTGATGAAGTTGATGGCGCCGAGGATCGACGACGCACCGGCGAGATGCAGCGCCAGGATCGCGAAGTCGACGGCCGGACCGGGATGGCCCGAGGTCGACAGCGGCGCGTACATGGTCCAGCCGGCACCGACGCCGTTGGCGCCGGGCTCGCCTTCCACGAAGGTGGAGATGATCAGCAGCGCGAAGGCGGCGGGCAGCAGCCAGAACGACACGTTGTTCATGCGCGGGAACGCCATGTCCGGTGCGCCGATCATCAGCGGCACCATCCAGTTGCCGAAGCCGCCGATCATCGCCGGCATCACCATGAAGAAGATCATGATCAGGCCGTGCGAGGTCACGAACACGTTGTAGGTATGGCTTTCGTGGAAGATCTGAACGCCCGGATACATCAGCTCGATGCGGATCAGGATCGACATGATGCCGCCGATGATGCCGGCCACGATCGCGAAGATAAGGTACATCGTGCCGATGTCCTTATGGTTCGTCGAATAGACGTAGCGCCGCCATCCGGTGGGATGGGCATGCGCATGATCGTCATGGGCGTGATCGTCGTGAGCCGGTGTTGCCGCGGTCGTTGCCATTTTCAAATCCTGCTTTGTCGTCTTTGGACCTCGCGGCCCCGTCGCCCTTAACTGTTACAGCAGCAAGCCGGAGCTTACTGCGCCGCGATCCCGGCCGAGGCAAAGGTATTGCCCGGGTTGGTTGCGAATTTCTTCTTGGCGGTCTCGATCCAGGCTGCGAAATCCTGGTCGCTCACAACGCGGATCGCGATCGGCATGAACGCATGATCCTTGCCGCACAGCTCCGAGCACTGGCCATAATACATGCCGACTTTGGTCGCCTTGAACCAGGTCTCGTTGAGCCGGCCCGGCACCGAGTCGATCTTGATGCCGAACGACGGCACCGCGAAGGAATGGATCACGTCAGCGCCCGTGGTCTGGACCCGGATCACCTTGTTGACCGGCACCACCATCTCGTTGTCGACGCCGAGCAGGCGCGGCTGCTTGTCGGAGGCCAGCAGCGAGTCAAATTCGAACTTGCCGTTGTCGGGATAGGCGTAGCTCCAGTACCACTGCTTGCCGGTCGCCTTGACGGTGAGGTCGGCCTTGGGAATGTCGAGCTCGAGGAACAGCAGGCGGAACGACGGCACCGCGACGGCAACAAGGATCAGCACCGGGATCAGGGTCCACGCCACCTCGATCAGGGTGTTGTGAGTGGTCTTGGAGGGGACCGGGTTGGCCTTGGCGTTGAACTTGACCACGACGATGATCAGCAGCACCAGCACGAACAGAGTGATGGCGGTGATCAGCCAGAGCAGGAAATTGTGAAACCAGGTGATGTTTTCCATCACCGGCGTCGCGGCTTCCTGCAGCTTGTATTCCCAGGGCGCGGGCTGACCCATTTCGGCCAACGCAGCCCCGCTCAACGCGAGCCCGGCTCCAACAACCGCTAACCCCAGCAACCGGCGGCCAATCTGGCCCTTCGACATCTTCATGTCGCGCGCGCTCCCATATTGATCTAACTCAAGATAGCCCGGCGGTTCGCCGTGTTACCCAGCAAAAGCTGTTCAGCTCGCATCCCGTCAAACGGACATAGGCCCGGTTGTTAGAAAGCGTCGAAATCCAGCCTCTCAAACCATAATTCGCGGCGGGTCGCAATGCAGGAATGGACCGGGGTTCAATGCATCCGGAAGGATTGTGCCGGCGCCACAATTCCCGGACCGAATTCAGCGAAACTGCAGCTTGACCATACCGGTGGCGCTTGACAGGCTGACGGCCCGATGTACGCACAGGCGGGATGGCTCGCGGCGCGGTGATTCGCCGCCGTAGCGCCAGAGTCCGACGGACGCCTTCACGGCGCCGTCTTTGCCGTATCAGTCCATTGCCCGGACGACTTGCCGAGGGACAGACCCTGATGGGGCTTTTGAAACATTTGAACACATCGGCCACGGGCCTCGCCTTGCCGTTTGCCGGCTGGCGTCGTCTCGCAGCCGGCTGCCTGGCGCTGGCGGCCGTCGCCGCCATGCCGTCGGCCAGCCATGCCCAGGGCGCGGTGCGCTCGACCCATGGCGACTGGCAGATCCGTTGCGACACCCCGCCCGGCGCCCAGGCCGAGCAATGCGCCCTGATTCAGAGCGTGGTGGCCGAAGACCGCTCCAATGCCGGCCTGACCGTGATCGTGCTGAAAACCGCCGACCAGAAGAGCAAGTTGATGCGGGTGGTTGCCCCGCTCGGCGTGCTGCTGCCGTCCGGTCTCGGACTCAAGCTGGACAACGTCGACGTCGGCCGCGCCGGCTTCGTGCGCTGCCTGCCTAACGGCTGCGTCGCCGAAGTGGTGATGGACGACAAGCTGCTCGGGCAGCTACGTACCGCCAAGACCGCTACCTTCATCATCTTCGAGACCCCCGAAGAAGGCATCGGCTTCCCGCTCAGCCTCAACGGCATCGGCGAAGGCTACGACAAGCTGCCATAGCAGTTGCGCTGGCCCACTATGGTTTGCCGCAGCAAAATCGACGTGACGGCTAATAGATCTCGAGGCGGACCGCTTCGTCGTCATCAAACGCAGCAATGATCTGCGCGTAACGCCGCAGCAACGACGCTATCTCCATCGTTGGCAGATTGCCGGCCCGGATCCAAATCACTTTGGGCGGGCCACCGAGCAGGATCGCCATCTCAGCGAAATCGGCGTCCTGAGAGACGATCGTGTAACCATTGCGCTCGGCATACTCCTAGATTGTGCGATCGTCCGCCGCTTCCATACCGGCATGCCGGACATGGATAGAACCGGGAAGAACATCGGCAATAGCCTCGCAAAGCCTGAAACTCAGGTTTTGGTCGAACAGCAGCTTCATTTCAGGGCTGTGATCGAACGCCTTTCGCGATCAGCCGCATAAGCCAGAGTCGCGAGGATGTCACTTTCCGTCAATTCCGGGAAATCGGCAATGATCTCAGAGTGCGACATGCCGGCGGCAAGCCAGCCCAGCACGTCCGCGACGGCGATCCGCATATGACGGATGCAGGGGCGACCGCCGCGCTTGCCCGGTTCAATGGTGACGATCGAACGGTAATCCATACCGATAATCTAGCACGCATCGGATGCCGCAGCAGCACCAACATGAACGTAAAGAGAGAAAACTCCCTCCCCTTCTTCCGCCGCAATGCCTATCTTCAGTGCCACAACGCCATTGCCCCGGAGCCTTCATGACCAGCCCCGCCACCACCTCCCTGATCGACCGCGCCAATCTCGACCGCGACCAGGTGCGCCAGCAGCTGATCCGGGGCCTCGAGGGCGCCGACGACGGCGAGCTGTTCCTGGAATACAGCCAGAGCGAGGCGCTGGGGTTCGACAACGGCCGGCTGAAGCAGGCGACCTATGATACCGCCCAGGGGTTTGGCCTGCGCGCGGTGAAAGATGATGCCGTCGGCTATGCGCATTCCTCGGACGTCTCGATCCCGGCGCTGATCCGGGCCGCGGATGCCGTGCATGCCGTGCGCGGCGGCTACAGCGGCACCTTTGCGGCGGCGCCGGCGCACACCAATGTGCGGCTCTATGGCGACGACAACCCGCTCGATGCGCCCGGCTTCGAGGCCAAGGTCAAACTGCTCGCCGAGATCGATGCCTATGTGCGCGACAAGGATCCGCGGGTTCGACAGGTCTCGGTCAGCGTCAGCGCCACCTGGCAGGTGGTGGAAATCCTGCGTCCGGACGGCGAGAGCTATCGCGACATCCGCCCGCTGACCCGCGTCAACATCTCCGTCGTTGCCGGTCAGGGCGACCGCCAGGAAAGCGGCAGCAAGGGCTATGGCGGCCGCGAGGGCTATGCCCGCTTCATCGAGACCAAGGCCTGGCGCGACGCCGCCGACGGCGCCATCCGCGAGGCCATGGTCAATCTCGAATCGATCCCCGCCCCCGCCGGCGAGATGGACGTGGTGCTCGGGCCGGGCTGGCCCGGCGTGATGCTGCACGAGGCCGTCGGCCACGGGCTGGAAGGCGATTTCAACCGCAAGCAGACCTCGGCCTTTGCCGGGCTGATGGGCCAGCAGGTGGCGGCCAAGGGCGTCACCGTGGTCGACGACGGCACCATCTCGTCGCGCCGCGGATCGTTGTCCATCGACGACGAGGGCACCCCGACCAGCCGCACCGTGCTGATCGAGGACGGTATCCTGACCGGCTACATGCAGGACCGCCAGAACGCCCGGCTGATGGGCATGAAGCCGACCGGCAACGGCCGGCGCCAGGGCTATGCCCATGTGCCGATGCCGCGCATGACCAACACCTACATGATGGGCGGACAGCGCGACCCGGCGGAGATTCTGGCCTCGGTGAAGAACGGCATCTATGCGGTGAACTTCGGCGGCGGACAGGTCGACATAACCTCCGGCAAGTACGTATTCCAGTGCACCGAGGCCTACAGGATCGAGAACGGCAAGATCGGTGCGCCGGTGAAGGGCGCCATGCTGATCGGCAACGGACCGACCGACCTGCATCGCGTCAGCATGATAGGCAACGATCTGGCGCTCGATGACGGCATCGGGACCTGCGGCAAGCACGGCCAGGGCGTGCCGGTTGGCGTCGGCCAGCCGACGCTACGCATGGACAAGATTACGGTCGGAGGAACGGGATCGTGAGCACGGAAGCAGACACCACATCATTTTCGGCCACGGCAAGACGCTGGTCGGGGCAACTCGGCCAGATCGCCGCCATCGTCGCCGTCGTATTCGTTGCCAAGGGTGCGCTGGCGGAGCCGTTCTACGTGCCGTCGGCCTCCATGGAGCCGACGCTGCTGATCGGCGACGCGCTGCTGGCGAGCAAATTTCCCTATGGCTACAGCACGGCCTCGCTGCCGATCCACGTCTCGTTCCCGGAAACCGGCCGGGTGTTCGCTTCGACGCCGAACCGCGGCGACGTGGTGGTGTTTCGCTGGCCCGGCGACCGCTCGCAGGTGTGGGTCAAGCGGGTCATCGGCCTGCCCGGCGACCGCGTCCAGGTGAAGCAGGGCCAGGTCTGGCTCAACGGCGTGGCGACGCAAGTGATGGCCGACGGCATCGGCAAGGCCGAGGACGACAATGGCGGCGGCGAGCCCGCGCGACGCTATGTCGAGACGCTGCCCGGCGGTGTGTCGCACCCGATCTTCAAGCTTTACGACAATGGACGGCTCGACAACACGCCGGAAGTCACGGTGCCTGCCGACCATCTGTTCGTGATGGGTGACAACCGCGACAACTCCGCCGACAGCCGCGTGCCGGTGTCGCAGGGTGGCGTCGGCCTGCTGCCGATGGACAACCTGGTCGGCCGCGTCGACGCCATCGTCGGCTCCTGGGACCTCGGCGTGCGCAGCCAGCCGGTGAGCAACTGGCTATCGGGCTTCCGCATGGCGCGGTTTTTCACCGGGGTGCATTGAGAGCAACTGGAGCCCGCAACCGAATTCCGAACGAGTTCGGGCTCCACGCACTGAAGACCGAACCGCGGTGCCATGACCTCCGCTGATTTTCTCGACGCAGCACTGCGCAATCCCATCCACACGGCGCTATTCGACGAACTCGACAGGCGCGCCCTCCCCGACGCGTGGATCGTCGCGGGATCCTTGACCCAAACGGCCTGGAATGCGCTCACCGGATGCGCGGTCGATTACGGCATCAACGACTATGACGTGTTCTACTTCGATCCCGACCCTTCCTGGGAGGCCGAAGACCGCGTCATCGCCTCGCTTCGCGACCTGTCCGACAGACTCGGCGCACGGATCGAACTGCGCAACCAGGCCCGCGTTCACCTGTGGTATCCGCAAAAGCACGGGACACCCTATCCCGCACTGACGCGCGCCACCGACGGCATTGATCGCTTCCTCACCCGCTGCACCCAAGTCGGGATTCGACGCAACGCCCAAGGCGACATCGATGTCTATGCTCCCGCAGGTCTCGACGACGTCGCGGCGATGATCGTGCGGCCCAACCTGACGCCCAATTTTTCCGCTGAGGCCTACCGGGCCAAGGCTGCGCGCTGGCTGACGCTGTGGCCGGAGTTGGAAGTGCTGCCGCCCGGAAACCTAGTCTAGCCACGAACTAGGGTCCGGACCCAATAGCCGGATTCCCCTGGCAGCCTGATCGTGATTCACTGCCTCATCGAGGAGGCGGTGAGATGGGTGATTTCTTTTGGTTTTCCGATGCGCAGTGGGCTCGAATTGAGCCGCTGCTTCCGACCGGCGTGCGCGGCAAGCCCCGGGTAGATGATCGTCGTGTGCTAAGCGGGATCGTCCATGCCCTGCGCTGTGGCGGCCGTTGGGCCGACTGCGCCGACGTCTATGGGCCAAAGAAGACGCTTTATAACCGGTTCGTCCGCTGGTCCGAACGCGGCATCTGGCAAGGCATTTTCAGTGAGCTGGCGGGAGCAGGCGATGCGCCGGACCGGCTGTTCATCGACAGCAGCTGCATCAAGGTTCACCGCTGCGCAGGCGGTGGAAAAGGGGGCCTTGGCTCATGGTATCGGCCGCACGAAAGGCGGACGAAACACCAAGCTCCATGCGGTCTGCGATGAAAAGGGGCGCCCCTGCGTCCTGCTCCTGACGCCCGGAAACGTTCACGATTGCAGGGTTGCGCAGCTCTGCATCGAGGCGATGCCACCGTCGGCCGAACTCGTCGCGGACAAGGGATACGACAGCCAGGCGCTGCGCGAGTGGTTGGTCGAGCGTGGCACCGAGCCCGTCATTCCCCCGCGCAAGAGCCGCAAGATCCAATACGATTACGACCGCGCCATCTACAAGCAGCGCAACGTCATCGAGCGTATGTTCTGCCGCTTCAAAGACTGGCGACGCATCGCCACCCGATTCGACCGCAACGTCCGAAACTTCATGAGTGCCATCAGCCTCGCCGCAACCGTCATCTGGTGGCTGTAGTGAGTCCGGACCCTAGAACGACGTCGTCAGTTCCGTCAGCCATGGCGGCGAGGTATTGACCAGAACGGCCTCGATCGTCTTGTCGGCGCCGCTGACAATCGCCACGCCGATGACGATGAAGGCAACGCCGAGCAGACTCTTGCCGAACTTGCCGGCGGACAGCAGTCGCGTCCGCAGACGCATCAGCGTGGCGCGCGACAATTCGCCGAGCAGTACCAGCGGCAATGCCGCGCCGATGCCGAACACGATCATGGTCAGCGCCACCCGCAGCAGGTCCTTGCCCTGCGCCGCCAGCAGGGAGGCCGCGCCAAGCGTCGGGCCGACGCAGGGCGACCACACCGCGCCGAGCAAAAGGCCGATGGCAAACTGTCCACCGAGACCCGACGACGCACCGCCGCCGAACTGCCGATCGGCCCAGCCCGAGATCGGCCCGCCCGCCGCGGCGAGGCGGACCTGCCAGACCGGTACCAGCAGCACCGTACCAAGCGCGATCATGATGACCGCCGCGACGGCGCGAAACACCGACGCGTCAATGCCGAGGCTGAAGCCGACCAATGCCAGCAACAGCCCCAGCAAGGTGAAGGATACCGCCAATCCCGCCGCCAGCGCCACGGCGCCAAGCCGGTGCTCGGTCACCGCGGCACCCAGCACGATGGGGACCAGCGGCAACACGCAAGGCGACAGGATCGACAGCAGCCCGGCCGCGAAGGCCAACGCAAGCGAGGTCATGGAAGGCTAGAGGCTCTTGTCGAGCAGCGATGCGATTGACGCTTCCTTGGTGTCGCCGACCGAGCGGCCTTCTTCCTTGGCGCCCTTGAAGACAATCAGGGTCGACTGCATCTGCGCGCCGAACGCTTTGACATCGGCCTTCTGCGCATCGAAATCGACCCGGAACACCTTCAGGTCCTTGAACTTCGCATTCGAGGTCAGGCGCTCCAGGATCGGCTTCTGTGCCTTGCAAGTCGGGCACCAGTCGGCGTGGATCTCGACCAGGATCGGGCTGCCCGACGCCTGCGCGGCCTTGAAGGCCGCCGGTGAAAACGGAACAACCGTGTCGCTGGCGACCGCTGACGGCAACCATGCGACGGCAGCCATGGTCGAGGCAACGGCAACAGCGGCGAACAATCTGCGCGAGATCATCATAAAATCCTCAATCGGAAGCGTTGAGCAGCGGCGGACCAAAAGCAAGGTTCCGTGACGAAGATACGGGCCAATACCGGGGGTGTTACGCAGCTTTAGAGAATAAACGATCGCGCCTCTGCTCCCGTTTCTGGCGTCGATGGACACCATGAGCCGTTCGCGCGTCGTTACCGCACCACGCCAGAGGTGAATCCCGGCCTGCGTCGCGGCGGCTTGATGTCGTCCTTCAGGAAACAATGCGCGCCGCGGCCGGCGTAGCCGGGCCGTGCATAGGTCCAGGCGCGGCATTTGTTGTCGGATTCGCAGGCAGAGCGGCAGGCTTCGTCGCTGCGGGTCTTGTCGTCCGGCTTGATCTCGAAGTTCTTGTAGTCGCCGCCGAAGCGGTCGATGGAGGTCTCCACCGGACCGGTGCGCCGCTCGATGACACCGGCGCCACGGACGCCGGAGACGCAGCAGAAGCTTTCGATGCGCGGCGGCACCTTGTCTTTCAGCCAGCACACCGCATCTTCGGATTTGTCGCTCGGATAGTTGAAACTCCAGGCACGGCAGCGGCGATCGCGTTCGCACATCAGCGCGCATTCGGCAGGATCGCCGGACCGCGACAGCGAGCGCGAATAGTCGGCGCCGGGGCGGTCGAAATTGGTCTGCCCGCCTGCCGGTCCAGCCACCAGTGCCAGCAGGGCGAACGCGGCCCAGCACGCTCTGATCAGGCAGTTCCTCGACATCGACGGTTGCTTTCGGCAGGCGCTGGAGCGGCGCGAGCCGCTATTTGACCGCCAGCTTCCTGTACCAAGGATGAACGGCTGTGCAGAATCATGCAAGCCGCTGATCTAGAAGCGATATTCCGCGTAGGCCGGTTCCACCGAGTGCTGCCAGGAGCCGTGGAACTTGTCCAGCATCTCCTCGGCCGGGGACTTCCCGGCGTCGATGATGCGGTCGAGCGGCTCGAGGTGCCGCGACTCGTCGCGGCCGCCCTGGTCGAGCCGGCCGCGGCGGCGCAGCCCGGCATGGGCCAGCGCCATGCACTCCTTGGCGATCTCGAACAGGTAGCGGTCGCCGATCTTGGCCTTGAACCCGAGCGTCGGCACCTGGTCGCGCAGCGACTGACGCTCCTCGGCGGTCCAGTCCTTGACCATCTCCCAGGCGGCGTCGAGCGAAACGTCGTCATAGAGCAGCCCGACCCAGAAGGCCGGCAGCGCCGGCAAGCGGCCCCACGGCACGCCGTCGGCGCCGCGCATCTCCAGGTAGCGCTTCAGCCGCACCTCCGGAAAGATCGTCGACAGGTGGTTGGCCCAGTCCGACAGGGTCGGCTTTTCGCCGGGCATCATCTTGTTGCAGCCGGCAAAGAAATCGCGGAACGAGGAGCCGGACACGTCGATGTACTCGTCGCCGCGCTTGACGAAATACATGGGAACGTCGAGGGCATAATCGACCCAGCGCTCGAATCCCATGCCGTCCTCGAACGCCCACGGGATCATGCCGGAGCGGGCATTGTCGGTGTCGCGCCAGATCTCCGAGCGGAACGACAGGAAGCCGTTCGGCTTGCCTTCGGTGAACGGCGAATTGGCGAACAATGCGGTGGCGATCGGCTGCAGCGCCACGGAGACGCGCAGCTTCTTGACCATGTCGGCTTCCGAGGAGAAGTCGAGGTTGGTCTGCACAGTGCAGGTGCGATACATCATGTCGAGGCCGTATTGGCCGACCTTCGGCATGTAGTTGGTCATGATCTTGTAGCGGCCCTTGGGCATCACCGGGATCTGCTCGCGCGACCACGATGGCGTCATGCCGAGCCCGAGGAAGCCGATGCCGAGCGGAGTGGCGACTTCGCGCACCTGCGCCAGATGCGCCATCAGCTCGGACTGGGTCTGGTGCACGGTCTCTACCGGCGCGCCGGACAGTTCGAACTGGCCGCCGGGCTCCAGCGAGATGGCGCCGCCGCCGGTCACGTCATAGAGGCCGATGATATGCTTGCCCTCCATGATCGGCTCCCAGCCGAGCAGCAGCTTCATGCCCTCCAGCAGCGCCTCGATGCCGCGGCCGCCGGCATAGGGCACTGGGTGGTGGCCCTGCAGGGTGAACGGCGTCTTCTCGTGCTCGGTGCCGATGCGGAATTCCGACGGCGGCTTCACGCCGGCCTCGATCCACGCCACGAGTTCGTCGCGCGACTGCAGCGGCGTCATATCGATCTGGTCACGCGCCATGGAAATTCCGGATGCAGGGCGCAGCGATCACGCGCGCGCAGTGTCGGGGACGGCTGCGGACCGGGATGGTCGCAGACGCAGGAGGTACAATAAGGTTCATCGGGCCGACGCGGCGTCTCTGGCGGCCGGCACCGCCGCTTCTTGGCATGCGCAGCCGAGCCGGTCGAGCAGGCCGCACAATTTGGCGGCGTCGGAATCCGACAATTTCGAGCCGACGTGCTTCTCGATGGCGGTGGAATAGGCGCAGCACATCCGCTTCTGCAGGTCGCGCCCGGTTTCGGTGATCTCCACGAACAGCCCACGCTTGTCCATCTTGCATTCGCGGCGCGCGGCAAGCCCCTCGTCCACCAGCCGGTCGATCAGCCGCGAGGTCGAATATTGCGGGATCAGCATCTGCTTTTCCAATTCCACGGGCCGCATTTCGCCGGACGGCGCGCGCGACAGCTCGAGCAGCGCGTCGTACCACGCCAGCGGCGGGAAGCCGGCGCGCTTGAGATCCTGCTCAACGGCGTCCAGCACCCGGCTCTGCACCCGCACCAGGCGGATCCAGGCGGCTGTGGCCTCAAGGGAGGGTTTGCGTTTCATCGGCGATCCATCATGCTGGGGAGCACCCTAGCGCACTTGATGCAGCTGCATCAATCTTGACTATTCCATGCAACTGCATTTAGTCACGCGTTTGGTTAAGCCAATAACCACCACGGAGGAAATCCCGATGAAGCTGTATTATTCGCCCGGCGCCTGCTCCCTGTCGCCGCATATCGCACTTCTGGAAGCGGGTCTCCCCTACGACCTCGTCAAGGTCGACCTCAAGGCCAAGAAGCTGGAAAACGGCGACGACTATCTCGCCATCAATCCCAAGGGCCAGGTGCCGGCGCTCGGCCTCGACAATGGCGAGATGGTCACCGAGGGTCCGGTGATCGTGCAGTACATCGCCGACCAGGCCTCGACCAAGAACCTGGCGCCGGCACAGGGCAGCGATGCCCGCCGCCATCTGCAGCAATGGCTGACCTACATCAACGGCGAGTTGCACAAGAATTTCAGCCCGCTGTTCCAGCCCGCCTTCGACGACACCGTGAAGGGCTTCTTCAAGACCCGCTTGATGGGCAAGTTCAAGTATATCGATGACTCGCTTGCCGGTCGCGACTACCTGCTAGGCAAGGATTTCAGCGTCGCCGACGGCTATCTGTTCGTCATGCTGGCCTGGGCCGACCGGATGAGCATCGACCTCTCGGAGTTCAAGAACCTGATGGCATACAAGGCCCGCGTCGCGGCGCGGCCGAAGGTGCAGGAAGCGCTGACCAAGGAAGGCCTGATGAAGGCGGCGTGAGAATTTTCGCTGCTTGCGAGCAAAGGGCCGGATCGGTGATCCGGCCCTTTTTGTTTTGATCCGCCGGCGAAGACCCGCGCGCCCCGGCAAAGGTATCCCGCATTAGATAAGCCGCAATCATTCACCTTCGCGTCACGGATCCGCCATGGTCAGAGCACGCCGCATTCTCAGACTGCAGCGAGGCCGCATGGGTACCTCATTTGCATTTGCGAAAGGTACGGATCGATCATGCTGAACAATCCGACATCCACGATTTCGGCTGATGACAGCCAGGATTTGAGCGACATCACCTGTTGCCCCCGCTGCAGATCCCCCATCGCCTTTCAGGGCGCGCAATCCCGTTGCTCGAATGCGGAATGCGAATACGCCCGCGCGGGATTTCCCATGGTCGACGGGCAGCAAGTTCTCATCGATTTCGAGGCCAGCATTTTCGAGCGTGCGACCTATCATAACCACAGCGGCTCGGTGCTCGACCGCGATGTCCAGAACCATTCGATCGGCTCCCGGCTGCACCGGTTCACATTCGGCAAGAACCCGGTCGCCGATGCGAACTGCAGATCATTCATCGCTTTGGCAAAAAGCCGATCCGCAAGGCCTCTCATCCTGGTGATCGGCGGGGCAAAGGTTGGCTTGGGCGCAGGGCCGCTCTACGACGACCCGGCCCTCAATGTGGTCGGAACGGATGTCTTTTCATCGCCCTACACCACGCTGGTGGCTGACGCCCATCGGCTGCCATTCGTGGATCAATCATTCGACGGTGTCTGGATTCAGGCTGTGCTTGAACATGTCCTCGATCCGATCAACGTGGTCTCGGAAATCCACCGGGTGCTTCGGAAAGACGGTCTGGTCTACGCCGAAACGCCGTTCATGCAGCAGGTCCACGAGCGGGCATACGACTTCACCCGCTATACCCAGAGCGGGCATCGCTGGCTGTTCAAGTCCTTTACGGAAATCAGCGCTGGGCCGGTGACCGGGGGCGGCGTCGCGCTGCTGTGGTCGATCCGGTATCTGGTCAGGGCGTTCGGCGTCGGAGATGGCGTGTCCCGCCTTGCCGCCCTGCCGTTCTTCTGGGTCAGATTTTTCGACGGCTTCGGCAGTCGCCGGGCCAAGGCTGACGCCGCCAGCGGCCTGTTCTTTCTCGGGCGGCGCTCGGAGCAGGATCTGGAGCCGGGTTCAATGCCGCAATATTACGATCGACAGAACCGGGCCGGGAACTGAGCGTCACGCGCCGGCGAAGGTGCAGGAAGCGCTGACCGAGAAAGACCTGATGAGGGCGGCGTGAGTCGCTCTTTCTTCCCTCTCCCCCAGCGCAGCGAAGCTGCGCGCCGCGGGAGAGGGTGCGCAGGCGGCCTTCGGCCGCCGTTCTTAAATAGACGCCGATGCGCAGCATCGGCTATGGCGCAGCGAAGGCGGGAGAGGGAGAGCCAAACGCTCCGAAGCAAGGGCCCCCTCTCCCGTCTCGAACCCGCTTCGCGGGCTTCGATCCACCCTCTCCCACCTGCACGCAGCTTCGCCGCGTTTGGGGGAGAGGGAAAGCAAGGGCGCTTCGCTTATGCCGCGCCAGCTTCTTCGGCGCGAACTCGCACCATCCGCTGTAACTGTCGTCGCCCGGCCAGGCGCGCAATTGCGCGCCTGGACCGGGCGACCCAGTAGTCGCAACCGGTTGTGATCAATCACAAACGCCTGCGGTTACTGGATCCCCGCATGCGCGGGGATGACAAGTGAGTGTGCTGTAGATCTATAAAACTACGCCGCCGCCAGCTTCTTCGGCGGGAAGCGGCCGTAGAAGGTCTCGCCCTTGGCGGCCATGTCTTCGAGCAGCTTCGGCGGGGTGAAGCGCGAGCCGTATTTCGCCTCCAGCTTGTGGCACAACTCCACGAACTTCTTGGTGCCCATGAAGTCGATGTAGCTCAGCGTGCCGCCGGTGAACGGCGCGAAGCCGAAGCCGAGGATCGAGCCGACATCGGCCTCGCGCGGATCGGTAATCACGTGATCCTCCACTGTGCGCGCGGCTTCCACCGCCTGCACGACGAGGAAGCGTTGCTTCAGCTCCTCGACATCCAGCGTATCGGGATCGACCGGCTTCGGCACCAGCGCGCCCAGCCCCTGCCACAGGCTCTTCGAGCCCTTGCCCTTGGGCGGATACTCGTAAAAGCCCTTGCCGTTCTTGCGGCCGAAACGCTCCTGCTTCTCGACCATCTCGACGATCAGCTTCTTCTGCGCCTGGTCGACGGCCTGGGCGCCGAGATCGGCCTCGGTGGCCTTCATGATCTTCAGCACCAGATCGAGCGCGATTTCATCCGACAGCGACAATGGCCCGACCGGCATGCCGGCCATCTTGGCGGTGTTCTCGATCATCGCCGGCGGCACGCCTTCCATCAGCATTTCCAGCCCTTCGGCGGTGAAGCGCAACACGCAGCGGTTGGCGAAGAAGCCGCGGGAGTCGTTGACCACGATCGGCGTCTTGCCGATCACGCGGACGTAGTCCAGCGCGGTGGCCAGCGCCACGTCGCCGGTGTTCTTGCCGACGATGATCTCCACCAGCATCATCTTCTCCACCGGGGAGAAGAAGTGGATGCCGATGAACTTCGACTGGTCGGTAAACTCTTCGGCCAGCGAGTTGATCGGCAGCGTCGAGGTGTTCGACGCAATGATCGCGCCTTCCTTCAGGAGCGGCTGCACCTTCTTGTAGATCTCGGCTTTCACCGCACGATCCTCGAACACCGCCTCGATGACGAGGTCGCAGTCCTTGATCACGTCGAAGTCGGCGGTGGCGGTGATCCTGGCCATCAGCGCCGCCTTGTCGGCTTCCTTGGCGCGACCCTTGCTGATCAGCGCATCGATGGCCGCCTCGCAATGGCCGAGACCCTTGTCGGCGCTGGCCTGGTCGCGATCGATCAGCACCACGTCCATGCCGCCGCGCGCCGAGACGAAGCCGACCGAGGCGCCCATGAAGCCGGCACCGATGACCGCAAGCTTCTTGACCTTGGTCGGCGGCACGTTCTGCGGACGGCGCGCACCCTTGGTCAGTTCCTGCATGGAGATGAACAGGCTGCGGATCATCGCCGCCGCTTCCTTGCTCTGCAGGATCTTGGCGAAGTAGCGCGACTCGACGCGCAGCGCGGCATCCATCGGCAGCTGCAGGCCTTCATAGACGCACTGCATGATGGCGCGGGCCGCCGGATAATTGTCGAACGTCTCGCGGCGATAGATGGCGTTGCCGGCCGGGAACATCTGCATGCCCTGCTTCGAGTACACCGGGCCGCCGGGCAATTTAAAACCCTTCTCGTCCCACGGCGCCACGGCCTTGCCGCCGGCCTTGATCCATTCCTTGGCGGCAGAAATCATGTCGGCGGCAGGCACCACCGCATCGACCAACTTCATCGCCTTGGCCTTGGTGAGGTTGATCGCCTCGCCCTTCAGCAGCATCTGCATGGTGTCCTGCGGCTGCAGCATGCGCGCGATGCGCTGTGTGCCGCCGCCGCCGGGAAACAGGCCGACCTTGATCTCGGGCAGACCGAGCCGGGTCTTCGGATTATCCGCCGCGACACGGTAGTGGCACGCCAGCGTCAGTTCGAATGCGCCGCCCATCGCCAGGCCGTTGATGGCCGCGACCCACGGCTTGCCGGAGGTCTCGATCTTGCGCAGCGTCAGCGACAGCTTGCGGCTCTCGTCGAACAGCAACTTTTGCGCGGCTTCCTCGCCGTGCTCCTTACGGGCGGCGGCGAAGGCCTTGTTCATGCCCTCCAGCATCGACAGGTCGGCACCGGCGGAAAACGCGTCCTTGCCCGACGTGACGATGACGCCCTTGATGGCGGTATCGGCGGTGACCTGGTCGACGATGGCGCCGAGTTCTTCGATGGTGGTGACGTCGAGCACATTCATCGAACGGCCGGGAATGTCCCAGGTGACAACCGCAACACCGTCGGCGTCGGTTTCGATCTTGAAGTTCGTATGGGCCATGTGGCGCTCCCTGTGTCCGCTACCGTGCTAAGTTGCTTTAACGACTACTCAATTGATCGAGCCTATCCAGAGAGGAACACTCTCTGACAGGTATACTTCATGGGCAACGTGTGTGCCGGATGTCGCGACGACTTCACGCTTCCATTCGCGTTCAAGATGGCATTCCAGCCGATCGTCGATCTCAAGGCCAACCGGGTCTGGGGCTACGAGGCGCTGGTGCGCGGCGTCAACGGCGAGTCCGCCTATTCGATTCTCGACCAGGTCACCCACGACAACCGCTACCGCTTCGATCAGGCGGCCCGGGTGATGGCGATCGAGACGGCCGGTGATTTGTATGCGGGACGCGACCTTCGGCTGGCGATCAACTTCATGCCGAACGCGGTCTACGAGCCGACCGCCTGCATTCAGAAATCGCTCGCAGCGGCCGAACGCGTCGACTTTCCGCACCATAACCTGATGTTCGAGTTCACCGAGAACGAGCGGATAGAAGATGCCGCCCATGTGCGGAAAATTGTCGAGACCTATCGCAAATTCGGCATCTGGACCGCACTGGATGATTTCGGCGCCGGCTATGCCGGGCTCAGCCTGCTGTCGCGGATGCAGCCGGACCTGATCAAGATCGACATGGAACTGCTGCGCGACATTCATCTCAGCCGCGCCAAGCAGGCGATCGTCGCCGGCATCGTAGGCATCGCGCGCGAGCTCGACATCGCCGTGCTCGGCGAAGGTGTCGAGAACGACCTTGAACTGACCGTGCTGCGCGCTGCCGGCATCTCGCTGTTCCAGGGCTATCATTTCGCCAAGCCTGCTTTGATGAGGCTGCCCGATGTGCCGTTGATCGATGGGCCCATGATGATCCGCAATGTGAGTTGATCTTTCTTCCCCTCTCCCCCAGCGCAGCGAAGCTGCGCGCAGCGGGAGAGGGTGCCTGAGCGGAGCGAAGGCGGGAGAGGGAGAGCAACACGCTTAGCAGAAGTAGCCCCTCTCCCGTCTCGAACCCGCTTCGCGGGCTTCGATCCACCCTCCCCCACAAGGGGAGGGGAAGGAAGAGACCTACACCCGCTCGATGATGGTGGCCGTTCCCATGCCGCCGCCAATGCAGAGGGTCACCAACGCGGTGGACTTGCCGGTGCGTTCGAGTTCGTCGAGCACGGTGCCGAGGATCATGGCGCCGGTGGCGCCGAGCGGATGACCGAGGGCGATGGCGCCGCCGCAGACGTTGATCTTGTCGTTGTCGATCTCGAACGCCTGCATGAAGCGCAGCACCACCGAGGCGAAGGCCTCGTTGAGCTCGAACAGATCGATGTCCTCGAGCTTCATGCCGGAGCGTTCCAGCACCTTCTTCGTCACATCCACCGGACCGGTCAGCATCATCGCCGGCTCGGAGCCGATATTGGCGAAGGCGCGGATTTTTGCGCGCGGCTTAAGGCCAGCTTTTTCGCCGGCTTCCTTGCTACCGAGCAGCACCGCTGCCGCGCCGTCGACGATGCCCGACGAGTTGCCGGCGTGGTGCACGTAGTTCAGCTTCTCGATTTCCGGATGCGACTGGATCGCCACCGCATCGAAGCCGCCCATCTGGGCCATCGCCACGAAGGACGGCTGCAGTGCCGCCAGCGACTGCATCGTCGTCGACGGCCGCATGTGCTCGTCCTTGGCCAGAATGGTCAGGCCGTTGATATCCTTGACGGGGATCACCGACTTGTCGAAGCGGCCTTCGTCCCAGGATTTGGCGGAGCGCTGCTGGCTCTGCACCGCATAGGCATCGACGTCGTCGCGGGAGAAACCGTATTTGGTGGCAATCAGGTCGGCGGAGATGCCCTGCGGCATGAAGTAAGCCGGCACGGCGATGGACGGATCTACTGGCCAGGCGCCGCCGGAGGCGCCGAGGCCGACGCGGCTCATCGATTCGGCGCCGCCGCCGATGGTCATGGCGTGCTGGCCCGACATCACCTGCGCAGCGGCGAAATTCACCGCGTCGAGGCCGGAGGCGCAGAAGCGGTTGACCTGGATGCCAGGCACGTCGTTGCCGTAGCCCGCCGACAGCGCCGCCATGCGGGCGATGTCGCCGCCGGCCTCGCCGACCGGATCGACGCAGCCGAGGATCACGTCGTCGATGACGTGGGGCTGCAGGTTGTTGCGTGCCTTCAGCGCCTTCAGCGGCGCGGTGGCCAGCGCCAGCGCGGTCACTTCATGCAGCGCGCCGTCGGCCTTGCCGCGGCCGCGCGGGGTGCGCACGTGATCGTAGATATAGGCCTCGGGCATGGGGTCTCCCTTTATTCAGGTCGTGATGTTCACTTACGCGATTTCTTCAAACTCACTGTCGTTACCCGGCCAAGCGCGCAATTTGCGCGCTAGGACCGGGCGACCCAGTAAACGCTGTGGTTCGCGATCTAATCTCTGCCACCGGAGTATACTGGATCCCCGCATGCGCGGGGATGACAGTCTGAGTGTGTCTTCGAGAGCAGAGCGTAATCGTTAGAACGCCTCCGCCGGCAATTCCATGGTCGTCGCGGCACCGGTCTGGACGCGCCCGAGGTGGACCGAAGTTTCCGGCAGCATCCGTTCCATGAAGAAGCGGCCGGTGACAAGCTTGGTCGTGAGATAAGGCGTCGCACCCGAGGCGGCAATCTTGTCCTGCGCGACCTTGGCCATCTTCGCCCACATATAGGCGAAGGCGGTGAGGCCGAACAGCTGCATGTAATCGGTGGCGCCGGCGCCGGCATTGTCGGGCTTCATCATGGCGTTGTTCATCAGCCACATGGTCGCCTGCTGCAAGTGGCCGAGCGCGCCCGAGAGCGGATCGACATAGGGCTTCATCGCCTCGTCGCCGCCATGCTCCTTGGCAAACGCGGCGACCTCGCCGAAGAAGGCCATGGCAGCACGGCCACCGTCGCGTGGCAGCTTGCGACCCACCAGGTCGAGTGCCTGGATGCCGTTGGCGCCCTCATAGATCATGGCGATGCGGGCATCGCGCACGAACTGCTCCATGCCCCATTCGGCGATATAACCATGGCCGCCGAACATCTGCTGCGCCGAGACCGCATTGGCGAAGCCGCCATCGGTGAGCACGCCCTTCAGCACCGGGGTCATCAGGCCCAGATGGTCGTCGGCGGCCTGACGCTCCTTGGCGTCGTCGGAGCGATGCGCGACGTCGCTCTTCAGCGCGGTCCACACCACCATGGCGCGCGCCGCCTCGTTGAAGGCGCGGATGGTCAACAGCGTGCGGCGCACGTCGGGATGCACGATGATCGGATCGGCCGGCTTGTCCGGCGCCTTCGGCCCGGTCAGCGAGCGGCCCTGCAGGCGATCCTTCGCATAGGCCACGGCGTTCTGGTAGGCGACCTCGGACTGCGCGAGGCCCTGCACGGCGACGCCGAGCCGGGCCTCGTTCATCATCACGAACATACCCTGCATGCCCTTGTTCTCTTCACCGATCAGCCAGCCCTGGGCGTTGTCGTAGTTCATCACGCAGGTGGAATTGCCGTGAATGCCCATCTTGTGCTCGATCGAGCCGCACGACACACCGTTGCGCGCACCCAATGAGCCGTCGGCATTGACCAGAACCTTGGGCACCACGAACAGCGACACGCCCTTGATGCCGGCCGGTGCGCCCTCGATACGCGCCAGCACCAGATGGATGATGTTGTCGGCCAGGTCATGCTCGCCGGCCGAGATGAAGATCTTGGTGCCGGAGATCTTGTAGCTGCCGTCGTCCTGCTTCACCGCCTTGGTGCGCAACAGACCGAGATCGGTGCCGCAATGCGGTTCGGTCAGGTTCATGGTGCCGGTCCATTCGCCGGACACCATCTTGGGCAGGAAGATCGCCTTCTGCTCCGGCCGGCCATGCACCACCAGCGCCGCGGTGGCGCCCATGGTAAGGCCGCCATACATCGAGAACGCCATGTTGGCGGAGCACTGGAATTCGTTGACCGCCTGCGACAGCGCCACCGGCAGGCCCTGACCGCCATATTCCACCGGCGCCGACAGGCCGAGCCAGCCGCTCTCGGTCACCTGGTTGTAGGCATGCTTGAAACCCTTCGGCGTGGTCACGCTGCCATCGTCGTGGCGAACGCAGCCTTCGAGATCGCCGACGCGGTTGAGCGGTTGCAGCACCTGCTCGCTGAGTTTCGCCGCTTCCTGCAGGATCGCTTCGCGAACATCGGCGGAGGCGTCGGAGAATCCCGGCAGGTTATTATAGCGATCGAACTGGAATACGTCGTTGAGCAGGAAACCAACGTCTTCGAGGGGGCTTTGTAGCTGGGCATGGGGGATCCTTAAGTGGAAATCGCTGGCTGGCGGGCAAGCTGTTCGCCCATCAGGCGGTGCAGAAGGTTGATGGCCTTGAGTGGGCGCACCATGACTTTGAAGTGCGTGATGCGGCCGTCGCCATCGAAGGTGATGATGTCGGCGCCATTGATCGCGATGCCTTCGAGCTTGGTATCGAATTCCAGGACGACGCCGGTGTCGTTGCGCCACTCGCCGCGATAGGCGAAGCCGGGACCGCCCAGCACTTGCTCGGCACTGACGAGATATTTGAAGACGATATCACGGCCGCGTTGCGGCGTATGTACGACGGGGCTCTCGAACACCGCGTCAGGATGCAGCAGATCCCACAGCGCGGCGCGATCGTGCTCGCGCATGTAGGCGTACCACCTGTCGAGTCCGGTCATCGCCAGCACCCTTTGTCGCTTCCATACATCCCTGCATGGAAAACTATCCGCGACGGGTAGCTGCCGTCAATACATATGTGTATGGTGACGCCGTGAAAGATCGGCTGACCATAACGGACTGGATCAAGCACGGCCTGCGAACGCTGGCCGGTCAGGGCGAGAGTGCCCTGAAAGTCGGCGCGCTGGCCGCCGGGCTGAACGTGTCCCGCGGCAGCTTCTATTGGCATTTCAAGGACATAGACGACTACCGCCAGACCCTGTTGCGGGAGTGGGCGGTACGCGCCGGCGAACAGGTGATTCGCGACATCGATGCCACCATCACCGGTCCGGCGCGGCTGACGGCCTTGATGCGGCTCGCTTTCGAGGAGGATCGCAGCCTCGACCGGGCCATCCGGTCGTGGGCGACGGCCGACGCGTCGGCGGCAGCGGTCGTGGCCTCCGTCGATGTGCAGCGTGTGGCCTATATTGCCAAACTGCTGACCGAATCCGGGGTTGAGGTCCGAAGGGCGATGCCGCGCGCCGAGTTCATCTACTGGGCCTATATCGGCCAGCCCGCGGTCATGCACCAGGCACACACCGCCATCACGGAGGCCGACATCGACGACCTCAGCGCGCTGTTCACGCGCTAAATCCTCGTCGGCCGGCGCGGATTAACTTTCGCGCCCTGCGGACGAGTTCCTTAACCCGTTATTTACCGTAACACGAAAAAGTCGAAGCGAGAGGCAGACGACCTGCGCCGCTTTCGATTGTCTCGGTCGAGTGGGACGCGCGGGAAGGCCTCGGGTGCAGTTGCGCCAGGCTCGGAACCGGACGAAAGCATGAATTCGCGCGTATCGTGGAGTGTTGAAGGTATCGAGCCGACCGTGCGGGAGCGGGCTGAAGCCGCCGCACGACGGGCCGGCATGTCGCTGGGCGACTGGCTGAACTCGACCATCGGTGAGTCCTCGGCGAATTACACGTCACCCCATCCGCATGGCCGCAGCGAAGCGCCGCGCCAGGCCGCCCGTCCGCCGCTGCCGGAGCGCGACGTGCAGGACGTTGCTGAAATCCACCAGCGACTGGACTCCATCACCCGACAGATCGACCAGATGTCCCGCCCCGCGGTCCGCGGCGAACCCGGCGTGGCACGGCAACTCAACGATGCCATTTCCCGGCTCGACGCCCGGCTGTCGCAAATCGGCAGCCCGGCGCCGGCCCCGCTGATGCAGGAGGCGCCGCGCACCGCCGACATGGTCGAGCGCGCCGCCGCACAGGTCTACAACAGCCCGCCCTACAGCCTGCCGGCCTATGAAGCTGCGCCGCCCTATGAAGCTTCGCCACCGCTGACGCCTTCGCTGGATTTCGCCATCGCCGAAATCGCCGCCCGCCAGCACGAGCTCGACGGCGCTTCCGAGCGCATTTCCGCGCCGCGCCACGCGCCGATGGCACCGCCGGCGGCTCCGGCCGCGGCGCCGCAGATGCCGGCACCCGCGCCGGCGCCCGTGGTGCAGGCCCCCGCCCCCGACATGTCCGGCCTGGAACGGCAGCTGTCGCAGATCACCAGCAAGATCGAGGCGCTGCAGCGTCCGGACAACGCCGTCGAGCAATCGATCGCCGTATTCCGCTCCGAGCTGGCCGAGATCCGCAACGTCATCACCGAAGCGCTGCCGCGCCGCGCCATCGAATCCCTCGAGAATGAGATCCGCTCGCTCGGCCGCCGCATCGACGACAGCAAGCACAGCGGCATGAACGGCCAGGCGCTGGCCGGCCTCGAGCGCGCGCTCGCCGACATCTATCAGACGCTGCGCACCCTGACGCCCGCCGAACAGCTCGCCGGTTTCGACGAGACGATCCGCAACCTCGGCACCAAGATCGACCTGATCGTGCGCTCCAGCGACGATCCCGGCACGCTGCAGCAGCTCGACAGCGCCATCGCCGCGCTGCGCGCCATCGTATCCAACGTCGCCTCCAACGAGGCGCTGGCCCGGGTCAGCGACGACGTGCAGAAGCTGTCGGCGAAGGTCGACCAGATCGCCCAGGCAGACAATCACAGCGAGTCCTTCGCCGCCCTGGAGGCGCGCATTGCGACGCTGACCACGACGCTGGAAAACCGCGACCGTCCGGTGGCGACGCCGAGCTCCGATCAGCTCGAAGCCGCGTTGCGCGCGCTGAGCGACCGGCTCGACAATCTGTCGGTCGGCAACGACAGTTCGTCGACTTTCGCGCATCTCGAACAGCGCGTGTCCTATCTGCTCGAGCGGCTCGAGCACGCCGCCGACAACCGCTCCGGCAATCTCGGCCGCGTCGAGGACGGGCTGCAGGACATCCTGCGCCACCTCGAGAAGCAACAGACCGCCTTCGGCGCACTGGTCGACAGCCGCAGCAGCGGCCCGTCGATGGATCCCGCGCTGGTCGACACCATCAAGCGCGAACTGTCCGACATGCGCTTCAGCCAGACCGAGACCGACCGGCACACCCAGGATTCGCTCGAAGTCGTCCACAATACCCTCGGCCATGTGGTCGATCGGCTCGCCATGATCGAAGGCGACCTGCGCGCGGTGCGCGCCGCGCCGGTCACCGCGCAGGCGCAGGCGCACGTGCCGGCCGCAGCGCCGCAGCCCGCATCTCCCCGATCGCATCCGCGCCGATCGTGCCGCCGCCGCCCCGGCCGGAGTTGCAGAACCCGGCGCAAAGCGCGATGCCGGTGCGGCCGCCGCAGCCACCGGCCGCGCCCCAGCCTCCGAGCAAGCCGCAGGGCAAGCAGTTCGACGCCGCGCCGCGCGAGTTCGCCGCCACAGCGGTGTCGCACGAGCCGGCGCCGTCCTTCGTGCCCAAGGCGATCAGCGACATCCTCGATCCGCGCAAGGGCACGGCACCCGCGCGCACGGCGATCGCGCCCGATCTGCCGCCCGATTATCCGCTCGAGCCCGGCACCCGTCCGCAGGGCCGCAGCGCGGCGCCGTCGCCGTCGGAGCGCATCGCCGCTTCGGAAGAAGCGATCAGCGAATTGTCGTCCGGCGCCCGCGAGCAGGCCACCGCATCGAGCTTCATCGCCGCCGCGCGCCGCGCCGCGCAAGCCGCCGCGTCCGCCCCGGGAGGCGACAAGTCCAAGACTGCCGCGAAGACCGCGGCGAAGTCGGCGACGAACACTGCCGCCGGCGACAAGAGCGCCTCGACCATCAGCGCGAAGATCCGCTCCTTGCTGGTCGGCGCCAGCGTGGTGGTGATCGTGCTCGGCTCGTTCAAGGTGGCCATGACGCTGCTCGACGGCAGTGCACCGGCCCCGGTGGCCGAGAACAGCCAGCCGATGCAGCTGACCCCGCCCGAGCCGATCGAACCCCCGGCCCAGGCACGGCCCGCAACGCCGTCGCAGACCACGCCGGCGATGACCTCGCCGACCCCGATCGGCCGCCAGTCGATGGCACCGCAGGCGCCAGCGCCCCAGGCTTCGGCACCGCAGGCCGCACCGGTTCCGTTCGTGGCCGAACTCGCCGCGCCGCAGAACACCGCTCCCGCTGCGCTGGCCAATGCCGGCGACGTCACCGGCTCGATCACCGTGCCGCAGGCCGCGCCGGTGCTGCCGGCCAGCAATTACAAGCTCTCCGTCGTGCCGGTGCCCGCCGCCGAACGGCTGCCCGACGGCATCGGCGGCGTGGCGCTGCGCAACGCCGCGCTGAAGGGCGACGCCAGCGCCGCCTACGAGGTCGGCGTGCGCTATGCCGAGGGCAAGGGCGTGCCGCAGAGCTACGACGAGGCCGCCAAATGGTACGACCGCGCGGCGCAGGCCGGCGTCGTGCCGGCGATGTTCCGGCTGGGAACGCTCTACGAAAAGGGCCTCAGCGTGAAGAAGGACCTCGACACCGCGCGGCGCTACTACATGCAGGCAGCCGACCGCGGCAACGCCAAGGCGATGCACAATCTCGCCGTGCTCGAGGCCGATGGCGGCACCAAGGGCGCCAACTACAAGAGCGCGTCGCAGTGGTTCCGCAAGGCCGCCGAGCGCGGCGTCGCCGACAGCCAGTTCAACCTCGGCATCCTCTATGCGCGCGGCATCGGCGTCGACCAGAACCTCGCCGAATCCTTCAAGTGGTTCAGCCTGGCCGCAGCCCAGGGCGACGCCGATTCCGGCCGCAAGCGCGACGACATCGCCAAGCGGCTCGATCCGCAGTCGCTGGCAGCGGCCCGGCTGGCCGTCCAGACCTTCGTGCCGGAAGGCCAACCCGACGACGCCATCAACGTGGCGACGCCGGCCGGCGGCTGGGATGCGGCGCCGGCCCAGACCAGCGCCAGGCCGACGCCGGGCAAGCGCGCGGCGCGCTGATCCGCGCGCCGCTCAAACTGGGGCTTCGGCCGGTTCTGACATCGTCACCCGGTTCCTGACGCTGGGGCGCTCCTGCATCCGCGCGTACCAGGCTTGAAGAGTTGCGCACTCCGCCGGCACTGGGAGCTTCACAATGTCCGCAAAGATCAGACCGCCGATGACCGTGATGTCGGCCATCGAGAACACCTCGCCGGCGACGAACGGCCGGGTTCTCAGGATGCCGTCGAAGTAGTGCATTCCTTTCAGCGCCTTGTCGCGCTGACGGAAACCCCATTCGGCGTTCTGATAGACCTCGACGGCGGGTCCCAGCCCGCGCGTCGCATGATGGAAATAGACGCTGACGGCGTCGAGCAGCTCCAGCTCGGCGCGCTTGCTCATCATGTGGATCATGCCCTTTTCCCGCGGAGTCCGGCCGGTGAGCGTGGGAGCGCCATCGAGCGCATCGAGATATTCGGTGATCGCCGTGCATTCGCCGATGAAGGTTCCGTCGTCGAGTTCGAGCACCGGCAGCGTGCCCGAGTAATTCCGGGCGAGATGTTCTGGCTGCTTGTGCTCGCCCTTGAACAGGTCGACGGTCACAAAGCGGACGCGCGATTGCAGGTCCTTTTCGGCCAGCGCGATGCGAACGCGCGCCGGATAGGGGCCGGTTGGCCAGTCGTAAATCGTCATCGCCGCGGGTCTGGTTGATCCGATATCGACCATGTCAGCATCCACCTTCATTCTCTCTACCTATCAGTTGGTAGGCATCGTTTTAAGGTTGTGAAGTCTGACAGTCAACGCCTATCTATCACTTGGTAGGCACAGATGATGAGACTGAGGATTGGGCATGAGTTCAAATTCCAAGGAAGCTATCCTGGCGGCAGCCAAAGGCACTGCTCAGGCGCACGGCTACGGCGGCCTGAATTTTCGCGATCTCGCGGCAGAAGTCGGCATCAAGGCCGCGAGCATCTACCATCACTTCCCGAGCAAGGCCGATCTCGGCGCAGCGGTCGCAAAACGCTATTGGCAGGACACAGCGGCGGCCCTTGAGGCTCTGCTGGCCGGATCCGCGGATCCGGCAGATGCCCTGCGCCGATATCCCGATACGTTCCGCAGGGCGCTGACGAACGACAATCGCATGTGCCTGTGCAGCTTCATGGCCGCCGAAGTTGACGACCTGCCCGACGCGGTGAGGAAGGAGATCCAGAGCTTTGCCGACGTGAATGTTGCCTGGCTCGGCAGGGTTCTGACCGCTGCAGCCGTGGTCAGTTCCGGCGAGAGCGAGCGGCGCGCGCGCGCCATCTTCGCCGCCGTCGCCGGCGCCCAGTTGATGGCGAGGAGCCGGTCGGACATCTCGCTCTATGACGCGACCATCGATAGCTACCGGGACGCTGGTCTGCTGCCGGCCTAGCAGGAGATCTTCCAATGATCGTGAGACGACAGCCGCGCGTTAATCTGAATCATTCACCACCTTGGAAATTGCCTGACGAAGCGGAGCCGGAAACCCGCCTTCGACGGATTCTTTAATCCCGCCAGCGGGCGAATTCGTCTATGCAGGGAGCGCGGCGCGCGACCCGCGCCACCAAGAAACAGGCTGTGAGCGGCGCAAGCCCTGCTCACGACCACATCCGAAGCGAACGCGCGTGCAGCTTTCCTTCCGATCGCCGACATCCCGGTCAACGTGTTTCTCGTCCTCGCGATGGGCGCGGCGGTCGGGTTCGTGTCCGGCATGTTCGGCATCGGCGGCGGTTTCCTGATGACGCCGCTCTTGATCTTCATCGGCATCGCCCCCGCGGTCGCCGTCGCCTCGGTGACCAGCCACATGGCCGCCTCGTCGTTTTCCGGCGCCCTGACCTACTGGCGCCGCCGCGCCATCGATCCCGCGCTGGCGCTGCTGCTGCTGTCCGGCGGCATTGTCGGCACCATACTCGGCGTCTGGTTCTTCACCGTACTGCGCGCACTCGGTCAGCTCGACCTGATGATTGCGCTGTCCTACGTGGTGCTGCTGACCACGGTAGGCGGGCTGATGTTCTGGGAGGGCGTGCGCGCCATCCTGCGGGTGCGGCGCGGCGTCGCCGTGCCGCTGCGCCGCTCCGGCAGCCATGGCTGGATCCACGGCCTGCCGCTGAAGATGCGCTTCAAACGCTCCAAGATCTATCTGTCGGTGATCCCCGTCATCGTCGTCGGCCTGCTGATCGGCTTCATCGGCACGGTGATGGGCGTCGGCGGCGGCTTCATCCTGGTTCCGATCATGATCTACCTGCTGCGGGTGCCGACCTCTACGGTGATCGGCACCTCCATGGTGCTGACGCTGGTCACCATGATCTTCGCCACCGTGCTGCATGCGGTCACTAACCATCTGGTCGACGCCGTACTGGCGCTGATCCTGATGATCGGCGGCGTCACCGGGGCGCAGTTCGGCGCCCGCGCCGGCCAGAAGATCCGCGGCGAGAATCTGCGGCTGCTGCTCGGCCTGCTGATCCTGATGGTTGGCATCCGCTTTGCCATCGAGCTGGTGGTGCAGCCCGGCGACCTCTTCACCATCCGCGAGACCGGAGGCGCGGGATGAGCATGCGCGCCGCCCTGCTGTGGACCTGCGTCATGCTGGCAGGAAGCGCGATCTCCGCGCCGGCCGCCGCCGAGCGGCTGATCGTTTCGGTGTCGAACCACCGGGTCACGGTGACGCCGAACTATTCCGGCGAGGAACTGGTGCTGTTCGGCTCGGTGGAAAAGGACGACAGCACCCCGGCCAAATCAGGCAACTACGACCTGGTGGTGACCGTCAGCGGACCGCGCGCCGATCTGGTAACCCGGCGCAAGGAACGCAAGTTCGGGATCTGGATCAACACCGACTCGCGCCAGTTCCTGCAGGTGCCGACCTATCTGGCGGTGTTCGCCAACCGGCCGCTCGACGCCATCGCGCCGCGGGAGGTGCAGCGCCGCCAGCAGCTCGGGCTCAACAATATCCTGCTGACCCAGCGGGTCGGCTCCGACTACGCCGACGTGGTGGCCACCGACCCGTTCCGCAGCGCCTATGTGCGGCTGCGCACCGAGCACGGCCTGTATCGCGAAGCCACCTCGGCGGTGACGTTCCTGACCCCGACCCTGTTCCGCACCGGCATTCCGCTGCCCGCCGAAGTCCCGATCGGCACCTATGAGGTGGAAATCAAGCTGTTCGCCGCGGGCGCGCTGGTGACCAAGGCTGATACCGCCTTCGACATCGTCAAGGTCGGCTTCGAGCAGTTCGTCGCCAATTCCGCGCGCCAGCACGCCTTCGTCTACGGGCTGTTCACCGTCTTCATGGCGCTGATGACCGGATGGATGGCGTCGGTGGTGTTCAGACGGGATTGAGTTTCAAGGCAGCTGACGAGCACTGCGCTGTGTCCCTCTCGGTTGTCGTCACCCGCGAAAGCCGGTGACCCAGTACACACAGGCCGGCGTTTACTGGGTCGCCCGGTCCCGGCGCGCAAGTGCGCGCAGGGCCGGACGACGACATCAGAGGTCCTACATAAAAATCCCACGCCCATCGCCACGACGCTCAGGGCCATGGCGACGGTGGAGGCCCAGCCGAACCAGTACAGCGGCCCCCGGATGACGAACTCCTCCATCACGTCGCGGCGGCGCGACATGATCATCAGCAGCACCATGACCGGCACTGCCAGCACGCCGTTTATCACCGCGCTCCAGTACAGCGCCGAGATTGGATTGATCGGGGTGAAGTTGAGCCCGATGCCGATCGCGCCGGACAGCGCCAGCACGCCGTAGAACGCCGCCGCCTCTCTCGGCTTGCGCGCCAGACCCACCCGCCAGCGACGGCCCTCGCCCACCGCATAGGCCGTCGATCCCGCCAGCACCGGAATCGCCAACAGGCCGGTGCCGACGATGCCGAGCGCGAAGATCACTTCGGCGAAGGCGCCGGCGACCGGCTTCAGCGCCTCGGCGGCCTGCGCCGAGGTCTGGATGTCGGTCTTGCCGGTGGCGTGCAGCGTGGCCGCCGCGGTGATGATGATCGACAGCGCGATCAGATTGGAGAAGGCCATGCCGACGATGGTGTCGGCTCGGATGCGGGAAAACTCCTTCGCCGCTTCCAGCGGCGCCTCGATCAGCGGATGCTTGTCGGGATCGACGCGCTCGTCCTCGGCCTCCTGCGACGCCTGCCAGAAGAACAGATAGGGCGAGATGGTGGTGCCGAGGATCGCGACGATGGTGGTGAGATAGTCGGCGCTCCAGCTCATGCGCGGCACGAGGATGCCGGTCAGCGCCTCACCCCACGACACCTTGGCCACCGCCAGCGCGCCGACATAGGCGAACAGGCACAGGGTCAGCCATTTCAGCACCGCGACGTAGCGTTTGTAGTCGAAGAAGATCTGGGCCGCGACCGAGATCACGCCGAAGAACACCACGTAGAGAATCGCATGGCCGCCGACCAGCAGCTTGCTGGCGTCGGCCATGGCGCCGAGGTCGGCGGCGATGTTGATGGTGTTGGCGACGAACAGCAGCGCCACCACGATATTGAGCAGCGTGGCCGAATAGTGTCGGCAGACATTGCCGGCGATGCCGCGCCCGGTGACGCGGCCGACCCGCCCGGAAATCTCCTGGATCGCCGCCATCAGCGGGAAGGTCAGCAGCATGGTCCAGCCGATGCCGTAGCCGAGTTGCGCGCCGGCCTGGCTGTAGGTACCGATGCCCGAGGGATCGTCGTCGGAGGCGCCGGTGATCAGGCCGGGCCCGAGGGTCTTGAGAAAGCCCTTCAGCCGGAACGTGCCAAGACGCTGTTCGGCGAGATTTGTCTGCAGGCTGGCCGGCGGATTGGTCTCGATATTATCCGACATTCAAACTGTCCTGCGTGATCGGCCCACGGCAAACGTGCGTCGGCAGGTAACGTTCCGAATCAGGAACCCGCAAGAGGCCTGATCGCCATCTCGGCGTCAGCCGCCTTGATGGTGCGGGGACACGGTCTACTCCTGTCGCAGGGGAGACGGCGAACCCGCTGCGGGCCGCGTCACCAGGTAGACGCCGAACGCCACCGGCACGATGCCCAGGAGGTCGCGGGCCTCGACATGCTCGCCGAGCACCAGCCATGCGAACAGCATGCCGAGGGGCGGCATGACGAAATGCCAGGCACTCGCCGCGGAAGCACCGCACACTTTCAGCATGTGGAACCAGAGCAGGTAGGCGACAATCGAGCCGCCCAGCGTCAGGAAGGCAAAGGCGCCGAGCAGCCGCGCGCTCGGCACGATCGCGCCGACATCCGACACCGAGAAGGCAATCGGGATCAGCACCACGCCAGCCACCAGATTCTGGATGCCGTTGCCGATCCACAGGCTGCCCTTCGGCGCCAGCACCTTGAACAGGATGGTGCCGGCGACAATGGAGGCGAGCGACGCCAGCGTGAACAGGATGCCGTGCAGGCTGTCGGTCCCGACCGCGATCCGATGCCAGACGATGGAGGCCACGCCCGCGATGCCCAGCAGAAGACCTGCGACCTTGCGCCATGTCAGCGGCTCCTTCAGCAGCAAAGCGGCCAGCACCGCCGTGAACACCGGATTGGCGCTGACGATCAGACCGCCGAGGCCGGCCGAGACGGTCTGCAGGCCGGTGTAGCCGAGCCCGAGATACAGCGCGTTGTTGGCGATGCCGATGACGGCAAAGGCGGCGACGTCGCGCCACGCCATCGCGACAGCGTCGCGGCGCAGCGCGGAGATGCCGAGGATCAACACGCCGGCCAGCGAGAACCGCGCCGCCAGCAGGATCAGCGGCGGGCAGTCGGTGACCGCGATCTTCCCGGCCACGAAGGCGAAGCTCCACAGCAGGCAGAACGCGGCGATGACGATCGGCATCGGATCGAAGGCGCGGCGGGTGACGGCGAGCGGGGCTGCGAGCGACATGGTCATTCTCCTGTGGGGAGGATGTAGGCGCCCGCCTTGTCAGTGAGAAATTAAATGATAGAATACTTATCAGTGGAAAAATGAATGATGCACCCATGTTCGATCTCGAACTGCTGAAGAGCTTCGTCTCGGTGGTGGATTCCGGCGGCTTCACCCGCGCCGGCGAACGCGTCCACCGCACCCAGTCCACCGTCAGCCAGCAGATCAAGCGGCTGGAGGACGACATCGGCCGTCCGCTGCTGAACCGCAGCGGCAAGCAGGTGGTGCCCACCGAGTGCGGCGAGAAGCTCTTGTCCTATGCGCGGCGGTTGCTGGCGTTGGCCGAGGAAGCCCGCGACGTGCTGGCGCAGCCGGAGCACGAAGGCGCGGTGCGGCTCGGCATTCCCGAGGATTTCGCCGCCTATCGGCTGACAAAACTGCTGGCGAGTTTTTCACGATCGCGGCCAGGGCTGCGGCTCGACGTGCGCGCCGACCAAAGCGTCTATCTGCGCCGGGACCTGGAGCGCGGCGACCTGGATCTGGCGCTGATCAAGCGCCTCGCCGGCGACAAGGGCGGCATCGCATCATGGCCGGAGCGCATCCACTGGGTCACCAGCAAGTCGCATCCCAGCCACGCCAAAGCCGAGTCGGTGCCGCTGATCTTCTTTCCCACCGGCTGCCTGTACCGCACCGGCGCGATCCATGCCATCGAGGCCGCCGGGCGGCGCTGGCACATGGCCTATACCAGCTCGAGCCTGTCCGGCATCCAGGCCGCGGTGGCGGCGGGGCTGGGCCTGAGCATTCTGCCGGAGATGGCGATCCAGTCCGACCACGCGGTGCTGACCCGGAAAGACGGCTTTGCGCCCATCGATCGTACCGAAGTGGCGCTGATCGCCGCCCCCGGCGCCAGCCCGGCGACGCTGCGGCTGGCCGACCGGCTGGCGGAGTTCTGCAACGCCATCCAGGCCAAGGCGGCATAGGATCAGCGACCGATAAATTCCGTGAGCAGCGCGGTGATATCGGCCGGCCGGTCCAGACTCGGCAGATGGGCGGTGCCGGCCAGCATCTGCCCCGCTCCGTTCGGCAGCGTCGAAGCGATGTGACGGCTGCGCTGTTGAATATGCGGGAACTCGAACTCCCCCAGATCACCTGCGACGGAGCCCCTATCTCGCCGAGGCGGCTATAGGTCTGCTCGCTATCGCGATCCGTGCCGGGCGGCGACGCACGCAGCGCGATGCCGTTCATGTCGAGGAACAGCTGGCGCGCCGGACCGCCCACGCGGCCCTCGGGGGCGAGCGGGCCATCGAGAAACAGCCGCGCCTTGATGGCGTTGACACAGTCGAGATCGCCGGCCTGCTGGGCCTCCGTCAACCCGGCCATCAGGTCCGCAACGGCCGGCGGATAGACCGCCTCCGGTGCGCCGGCGATGCCCGGTGCGATCAGAAACAGGCCAAGGACTTGTGACGGATGGCGCAGCGCGGCGTCTAACGCGATCCGTCCACCTTGAGAACAGGCGACGAGGATCGCCGGCTTGCCGTCCGCCGTGGCGTCGAGCACCGCCATCAGGTCAGCAACTGCGGAAAAGTCTTCCGGCTCGCCGTGCGTTGCGCCGAAGCCGCGCCGGTCGTAGGCGATCGCCTTGTGGCCGGCGCTGACGCCATCGAATTGCCCGCGCCACATCCGGCTGTCGCAGACCGCGGCATGCAGAAACACCACGGGGTCGCCGCTGCCGGCGACATCCACCGCCAGCGTGGCGCGGCCCGACCCAATTCGATGCGTGGACATTATGTGCATTTTCCGCACCTCCGCCGGGCGGGCGGAGGCCTCGCAACTCACACGTCGAAGAACACCGTCTCGTTGTCGCCCTGCAGGTGGATGTCAAAGCGATACACGCCCGGTGCGGTCTTCTTGGCTATCAAAGTGCCGCGGCGGTCGGCGGGCACCTGGGCCATCACAGCATCGCTCGCCGTCGACGGCTCGTCGTCGAAGTAGATGCGGGTGATGCTCTGCATGGTCATGCCGCGGCCGAAGACCGCTAGCAGGATATGCGGCGCCTGCGGCTGGCCGTCGGTGCCGGCCACCGCGCCGGGCTTGATGGTATCGAACGAGAACATGCCCTCGGTGGAGGTGCCGCAGCGGCCAAAACCCTTGAAGCTGGCATTGGACAGAGCGCGACCGTCCTGCGGATCGGAGAAGCGGCCCTGGGCGTCGGCCTGCCAGATCTCCAGCATGGCATCCGGCACGATGGCGCCGTCGCCATCATAGACAAAGCCTTCGACGCGAATGCGATCGCCGGACACGTCCGCGGTCACCAGATTGTTGGTGAAGGCGTCGTTCCAGGCGTAGCGGCCGGTCGGGGTCAGGCCATAGGCGAAGAACGGGCCGACGGTCTGCGAAGGAGTGATGCCGGTCACGACTTGTTCTCCATGGGCGTGGCGTTGCGCCCGCGCAGCACGATGTTGAAGCGATAGGCCAAAGCCCAGCCGGGTTCGGTGTGATCGAGATCGAAGTCCGACACCATGCGCATCCGCGCCTTCTCGTCGGTCACCGAATTGAAGATCGGATCGAACGGAAACAAGGGATCGTTGGGGAAATACATCTGCGTCACCAGACGCGACACGAAAGCGTGGCCGAACACCGAGAAGTGGATGTGCGCCGGGCGCCAGGCGTTGTGGTGGTTGCCCCACGGATAGGCACCGGGCTTCATGGTGATGAACCTGTAGTTGCCCTGCGCGTCGGTGACCGCGCGGCCGGCGCCGGTGAAGTTGGGATCGAGCGGCGCCGGATGCTGGTCGACCACATGGATGTAGCGGCCGCAGGCATTGGCCTGCCACAGCTCCACCAGCGTGTTCGGCACGCCGCGGCCGTCCTCGTCCAGAACCTGCCCGAACACGATGATGCGTTCGCCGATCGGCTCGCCTGCATGCTGGGTGGTGAGGTCGGCATCGCCGGGCCGCACGGTCTCGTGGCCGTAGGCCGGGCCGGTCAGCTCCGACAGCGACTGCTTGATCATGATCAGCGGCTTCTGCGGCGACCGCTTGACCGTGCTCTTGTAGCCGGGCGACAGCCTTGGTGCGTGCGCAATGTTGCTTTCGACGGGATAGATCAGCGTCATGCTTTCCTCCAGATCACGGTGACCTCATGGTGAGGAGCGCGTCTTCGCGCGTCTCGAACCATGAGGAGTGTGGCCCTCATCCCGTACGAATGGCGATGCCATTCGCAGGAGATGCGCGCAAGAGCGCGCTCTTCAGGATGAGGACGGTGTCAGTTCAGCTTCTCGATCGCCATGGCCACGCCCTGGCCGACGCCGACGCACATGGTGGCCAAAGCGAGCTTGCCGCCGCGCTTCTCCATGCCGTGCACCGCGGTCATGGCGAGGCGGGCGCCGCTCATGCCGAGCGGGTGGCCGAGCGCGATGGCTCCGCCATGCGGATTGACGAAGTCGGCGTCTTCCTTGACACCGAGCTGGCGCAGCACGGCGATGCCCTGCGAGGCGAAGGCCTCGTTGAGCTCGATCAGATCGAAGTCGCTGATCTTCAGCCCGAGCCGTTCCATCAGCTTCTGCGTCGCCGGCACGGGGCCGATGCCCATGATGCGCGGCGCCACGCCGGCCGACGCGAGGCCGAGAATGCGCGCACGCGGGGTCAGGCCGTATTTCTTCACGGCGGCGGCGGAAGCGAGGATCATCGCCGCGGCGCCGTCATTGACGCCGGAGGCATTGCCGGCGGTGACGGTGCCGTCCTTGCGCACGATCGGGCGCAGCTTGGCGAGGCCTTCCAGCGTCGTTTCCGGGCGCGGATGCTCGTCCTTGTCGACGGTGGTTGGACCGGCCTTGCCGCCCGGCGCCATCACCGGGATGATCTCCTCGGCAAAGTAGCCCGATGCGATGGCACGGCCGGCGCGCTGCTGCGAGGTGATGGCAAAGGCGTCCTGGTCGGCGCGCGAAATCTGGAAGTCCTGCGCGACGTTCTCACCGGTCTCCGGCATGGCATCGACGCCATACTTCTCCTTCATCAGCGGGTTGATGAAGCGCCAGCCGATGGTGGTGTCGAAGATCTCCGCCGAGCGCGAAAATGCTTCGGTGGCCTTGCCCTGCACGAACGGCGCGCGGGTCATGGATTCGACGCCGCCGGCGATGGCGAAGTCGATCTCGCCGGCGCGGATGGCGCGGGCAGCGGCACCGACGGCGTCGAGGCCGGAGGCGCACAGCCGGTTCAGGGTCAGACCGGGCACCGACGCCGGCAGTCCGGCCAGCAGCAGCGCCATGCGCGCGACGTTGCGGTTGTCCTCGCCGGCCTGGTTGGCGCAGCCGAAATAGACCTCGTCGATGCCATTCCAGTCGATGCCGGGGTTGCGCTCCATCAGCGCCTTGATCGGGCTGGCTGCGAGGTCGTCGGCGCGGACCTTGGCGAGGGAGCCGCCAAAGCGGCCGATCGGGGTGCGGACGGCGTCGCAGACAAATACATCGCTCATTGGAGTCTCCCTGAAGGCGCCATCCCCAGGGGACCGCCGATTTGGAGGTGTTTTAGGAAGGCACACCCGGCCCGTCAAATGCTCGCTGTCAGGAAGGACCGCTTTCGCGCCGGAGCCGATATGCGCGGAGGTTGTCCGAAGGCGGGGAAAACACCCGCAATTTCCCGATCCCCTGTGATGGCCCCGGTAAAATTTGCTAGCGTCCGCCGCCATGACGATCCAGCAGAACATCCCGGCTCCCGAGCCCGCCGCACCGCCCGTCGAAGACACCACCAAGGTGTCGCCGATGATGGAACAGTATCTCGAAATCAAGGCCGCCAATCCCGGCCTGCTGCTGTTCTACCGGATGGGCGACTTCTACGAGATGTTCTTCGAGGACGCCGAGATCGCCTCGCGGGCGCTCGGCATCGTGCTGACCAAGCGCGGCCGGTTCCAGGGCGCCGACATCGCCATGTGCGGCGTGCCGGTGGAACGTTCCGACGACTACCTGCACCGGCTGATCGCGCTCGGCCACCGCGTCGCGGTGTGCGAGCAGATGGAGAACCCGGCCGAGGCGCGCAAGCGCGGCAACAAGAGCGTGGTGAAACGCGACGTGGTGCGGGTGGTGACGCCGGGCACGCTGACCGAAGACACCCTGCTCGACGCGAAGACCAACAACTACCTGCTGGCGATTGCCCGGGCGAAGGGCTCCGCCGGCACCGACCGCATGGGTCTCGCCTGGATCGACATCTCCACCGCGGAATTCAACGTCACCGAATGCAGCGTGGCCGAGCTCGGCGCCACGCTGGCGCGGATCAATCCCAACGAGGCCATCGTCACCGACGCGCTGTACAGCGACCCCGACCTCAACCAGCTGCTGCGCGAACTGCCGGCGGTGACACCGGTGACCCGCGACGTGTTCGACGGCGCCACCGCGGAACGCCGGCTGTGCGACTATTTCGCTGTCGCCACCATGGACGGGCTCAGCGCCCTGTCGCGGCTCGAAGCCGCCGCGGCGGCCGCCGCCGTCACCTATATCGACCGCACCCAGTTCGGCAAACGCCCGCCGCTGTCGCCTCCATCACGCGAGGCCGCCGGCACCACCATGGCGATCGACCCCGCCACCCGCGCCAACCTCGAACTGACGCGCACACTCGGCGGCGAGCGCAAGGGCTCGCTGCTCGACGCCATTGACGGCACCGTGACCGCCGCCGGCTCGCGGCTGCTGGCACAACGCCTCGCAGCCCCGCTCACCGACGCCGCCGCGATCGGCCGCAGGCTCGATGCGGTGGCGGCGTTCGTGGCCGACAGCGCGCTGCGCGACGACATCCGTTCCGCGCTGAAGGCCGCCCCCGACATGTCGCGCGCGCTGGCGCGACTGACGGTCGGCCGCGGCGGACCGCGCGACCTCGCCGCCTTGCGCGACGGCGTGCTGGCCGCCGAAAAGGTGCTGGCGCGGCTGTCCGGCATCGACAGCCTGCCGGCCGATATCGCGGCGGCGATGGACGCGCTGCGCCGATCGTCGCGCGAACTGGCCGATACCTTTACCCGCGCACTCGCAGAAGAGCTGCCGCTGATGAAGCGCGACGGCGGCTTTGTCCGCGAGGGATTTGAAGCCGCGCTCGACGAGACCCGCAACCTGCGCGACGCCTCACGGCTGGTGGTCGCGGCAATGCAGGCGCGCTACGCCGACGACTGCGGCGTCAAGGGCCTCAAGATCCGCCACAACAACGTGCTCGGCTATTTCGTCGAAGTGACCGCGCAGCACGGCGACAAGCTGATGACGCCGCCGCTGAATGCCACCTTCATTCACCGCCAGACGCTGGCCGGGCAGACCCGCTTCACGACCGCCGAACTCGGCGAGATCGAGGCCAAGATCGCCAATGCCGGCGACCGGGCGCTGGGACTCGAGCTGGAAATCTTCGACCGGCTGCAGTCGATGGTGATGGACGCCTCCGACGACCTGCACGCCGCGGCGCATGCCTTCGCGCTGCTCGATGTCGCGACCTCGCTGGCCAAGCTCGCGGTCGACGACAATTATGTGCGCCCGGACGTCGACATGTCGCTTGGCTTCGCCATCGAGGGCGGCCGCCATCCGGTGGTGGAGCAGGCCTTGCGCCGCGACGGGAATTCCTTCGTTGCCAATGCTTGCGATCTATCACCCGGTCCGGCGCAAAAATCCGGCCAGATCTGGCTGATCACCGGCCCCAACATGGCCGGCAAATCGACGTTCCTCCGGCAGAACGCGCTGATCGCGCTGCTGGCGCAAATCGGCAGCTACGTGCCGGCCAGCCGCGCCCGCATCGGCATTGTCGATCGCCTGTTCTCCCGCGTCGGCGCCGCCGACGATCTGGCGCGCGGCCGCTCGACCTTCATGGTCGAGATGGTCGAGACCGCGGTGATTCTGAACCAGGCGAGCGAGCGCGCGCTGGTGATCCTCGACGAGATCGGCAGGGGCACCGCGACCTTCGACGGCCTCTCCATTGCCTGGGCCTCGATCGAGCATCTGCACGAGAGCAACCGCTGCCGTGCTTTGTTCGCGACACACTATCACGAACTGACCGCGCTGTCGGCCAAGCTGCCGCGGTTGTTCAACGCCACGGTGCGGGTCAAGGAATGGCACGGCGACGTGGTGTTCCTGCACGAGGTGCTGCCGGGCTCGGCGGATCGTTCCTACGGCATCCAGGTCGCGAAGCTCGCCGGGCTTCCTGCGCCGGTGATTGCGCGTGCAAAGTCGGTGCTGGCAAAGCTGGAAGCACAGGACCGCGGCCAGAGCGCGCGAGCGCTGGTCGACGATCTCCCGCTGTTCGCGGTCCCTTCACGCTCCGCGGTGGAAATCGTACCACCGACCGAGGCCGAGCAGCTCATCGAGGCACTGAAAGCGATCCATCCCGACGAAATGTCGCCGCGCGATGCGCTGGACGCACTCTATGCGCTGAAGGCGAAACTGCCGAAGGGGTGAGGCACGTGTCCCGGACGCGCTGCAGCGTTCTTCACGCTGCCGCGCAGATCCGGGACCCAAAAGCCAATCGAAATTGATGGGCCCCGGATCTGCGGTGCACCACGCCGCGAAGTGCGGCGCAGTGCACCGCGTCCGAGGAATGTGTCGCTTCTATCGCGCCACCCGCCATCGTCCCAACGACCACAGCCCGAGATTCCAGACCACGCAGATCGCCAGCGCGAGGCACAGCGCGGGCGCCGAGCCCAGTCGCACCGCGGTGAGGTTGAGCACCATGATCGACAGCACAAACCCCATCAGGCCCCAGCCGCTGTTGGCGATCACCGCGGCGGTCGGCACGCCGCCGATCCGCGGGTGCATCAACACGATCATGCTGGTGAGCGCCACCGGATAGAGCGCCAGGATGCCGCTGCCGGCCGGCCCGATGGTGTGCGACAGTGTCACCACAGTGGCGACTAGCGTTGCGACCAGCACGGCGCGCAACGGAATGTCATACCAGAGCCGCGTCACCAGCGGCATCCGCGCATGGCGATAGCGCGCCATCAGCGGCAGACAGACCGCAAAGGCCAGCGCATTGGCCAGGACTCCGGCAGTGAGCGACCAGTCGAAGCTGCGCACCAGCGCCGCCAGGGCGAACCACACCAGCACCGCGGCACCGAGACTGACCATCACGCTGCGGCGCTGCGCCAGCCATACATAGGTCAGGCAGAAGAACATGGTCGCGGCGTTGACCGGGATGCTCGCCAGTGTGCCCTGCGCGATGAAGGCGGCGTCGTGATCCATCGCCAGGAAGACATAGGACGGCCCGGCCGAGATCGGCAGCGTCGCCACCAGCGCGCCGATCACCGGTCCGGAGCGTTCGATGATGATCGAGGCGCTGACCACGAAGGCGGCGGTCACCGCCATGCGCAGCAGCAGCGTCAGGGCAAAGGCAAGTTCGGGGGACATCGCTTCTTTCTTGCCCCCTCTCTTTGAGGAGGCGGAGGGTCGGCGTGCAGCACGCGAAACGTGATGCGCGTCGCGGTGGCGACTGCGATAGTTGCGGAACTGAGGAATCACCCGCCCGTATCGTTTCGCGGGATGCACTACGCGATACGCCCCTCCCCCTCAAGGGAGGGTGAAGATGCGCCGTGTCCTACACCCGCGTCATCGATACCGACATCTGCGGACCGTTCCTGAGGCTCTGATAGACCACGCAATAGCGTTCGGTCAGTTTCAGCAGCAGATCGAGCTTGTCCTGCGGCGCGTCGGTATCGACCTCAAAGCGCAGCCTGATCGCCTTGATGCCGACGGGGGCTTCCTTGTCGAGGCCGAGGGTGCCGCGGAAATCGAGATCACCTTCCGCAATGACGATGCCGGAGCGCAGGGGGACTTCCACCGCAGTGGCTACCGACTTCAGGGTGACGCCGGCGCAGGCGACCAAAGCCTCCAGCAGCATGTCGCCGGAACACAGTTCGAGGCCGGAGCCGCCGGCGCCGGGATGCAGCCCGGCGACACCCAGCGCACGCCCGGTTTCCAACTTGCAGGCAATGCCCTCGCTCTCAAGCGAGCCGCTCGCCGTCAGTGTGATGAGGGCGGCGGCGGGATCCGACCTGTAGCGCTCCTTGATCGGGGCCTGCGTCGCGCGAAGGGTGGCGGCGTCCATGAGCTGTTCCTTGTCCTGCCCGCCGGATATAGCGCTTTGCCGCGGGCCCGACTACATGACGATCACGCGGTCGCGGCCGGCCCTGCCGTGCTGCATTGCACCAATCCGGCACGCCCGGCTGCCCGCGACCGGAAAAGTGCAGTGTCAGCAACCCTATCGCCACAATGACCGTGACAGCGCCTGCGCCGTCCGATATCGGGATTATCCATGGACAGCGTTGCGACCGACACAAAACCCGCCGCCGACGAGGGCTTCGATACCGCACGGATCGCCGGCGTGATCGACGAGCTTGCTGCGACGCACCACGGGCATGGCGACCAGTTCCGCGGCGCCGTCGCCAAGATGCTGAAGGCCGAACTGCAGAAGGCCAAGGAAACCGCCGAAGCGGTGCTGCTGATCGATCGTCACGGCCGGCGTTGCGCCGAGCGATTGTGTGTCGTGCAGGACGAGATCATCCGCATGCTCTATGCCGCCGCGACGCGGCATCTGTACCGCTCGTCGATTCCGTCGGCCTCGGAGCGCATGGCGGTGGTCGCCACCGGCGGCTACGGGCGCGGGCTGATGGCGCCGGACTCCGACATCGACCTGCTGTTCATCCTGCCCTACAAGCAGACCGCCTGGGGCGAGCAGGTCGCCGAGGCCATCCTGTACTGCCTGTGGGACATGGGCCTCAAGGTCGGCCACGCCACCCGCTCGGTCGACGAATCGATCCGCCAGGCGCGCGGCGACATGACCATCCGCACCGCGATTCTCGAGACCCGCTTCCTGACCGGCGACCAGCCGCTCTACGACGAACTGGTCGCGCGGTTCGACAGCGAGGTGGTGCAGGGCACCGCCACCGAATTCGTCACCGCCAAGCTGGCCGAGCGCGAGGAGCGCCATCGGCGCGCCGGACAGTCGCGCTACCTGGTCGAGCCCAACGTCAAGGACGGCAAGGGCGGCCTGCGCGACCTGCACACCCTGTTCTGGATCGCCAAGTACGTCTACCGCGTGCGTGACAGCGGCGAGCTGGTGGAGCGCGGCGTGTTCGACGCGCATGAATACCGCACCTTCCGCCGCTGCGAGGACTTTCTGTGGTCGGTGCGCTGCAACCTGCACTTCCTCAGCCGCCGGCCGGAAGAGCGACTGTCGTTCGACATGCAGCGCGAGATCGCACAGCGGCTCGGCTACACCTCGCATCCCGGCATGCAGGACGTCGAACGCTTCATGAAGCACTACTTCCTGATCGCCAAGGAGGTCGGCAACCTCACCGCGATCCTGTGCGCGAAGCTGGAAGACCAGCAGGCCAAGCCGGCGCCGGCGCTGGTGCTGAGCCGGATGATGGCGCGGCTGCGGCCGACCGCCCGGCGTCAACGGGTGCCGGAGAGCGACGACTTCATCATCGACAACAACCGCATCAACCTTGCCGCCCCCGACGTGCTGAAGCACGATCCTGTCAACATGATCCGGCTGTTTCGCCTCGCGCAGAAGAACAACCTGGCATTCCATCCCGACCTGATGCGCGCAGTGACCCGCTCGTTGCGGCTGATCAACGCGCCGCTGCGCGAGAATCCCGAAGCCAACAAGCTGTTCATGGAGATCCTGACCTCGGAGAATGCCGAGATCGTGCTGCGGCGGATGAACGAGACCGGGGTGCTCGGCCACTTCATCCGTTCGTTCGGCCGCATCGTCTCCATGATGCAATTCAACATGTATCACCACTACACCGTGGACGAGCATCTGTTGCGCTGCGTCGGAATCCTGCAGGAGATCGAGCGCGGCGGAAATGACGAGTTCATTGTCGCCTCCGACCTGATGCGCAAGATCCAGCCCGAGCACCGCGCAGTGATCTATGCCACCGTGCTGCTGCACGACATCGCCAAGGGGCGGCCCGAGGATCACTCCACCGCCGGCGCCAAGGTGGCGCGGCGGCTGTGCCCGCGGCTCGGCTTCAATGCCGCCGACACCGAGCTGATCGCCTGGCTGATCGAGGAACACCTCACCATGTCCACGGTGGCGCAGTCGCGCGACCTGTCGGACTCCAAGACCATCGAGAATTTCGCCGCCGTGGTGCAGTCGGTGGAGCAGATGAAGCTGCTGACCATCCTCACCACCGCCGACATCCGTGGCGTCGGTCCGGGCGTCTGGAACGGCTGGAAGGCCCAGCTGCTGCGCACGTTGTATTACGAGACCGAGCCGGTGCTGACCGGCGGCTTCTCCGAGGTCAACCGCGCCCAGCGCATCGAGGCCGCGCAGCGCGAATTCCGCGCCGCCTTCACCGAATGGCCGGAGGCCGAGCTCAGCGCCTATATCGCGCGGCACTATCCGGCCTACTGGCTCAAGGTCGACCTCGACCGCAAACTGCGCCACGCCCGCTTCCTGCGCGCCTCCGAGACCGCCGGCCACAAGCTGGCGATCAATGTCGGCTTCGACGAGGCTCGCGGCGTCACCGAGCTGACGATCCTGGCGGTCGACCATCCCTGGCTGCTGTCGATCATCGCCGGCGCCTGCGCCTCGGCCGGCGCCAACATCGTCGACGCGCAGATCTACACCACCACCGACGGCCGTGCGCTCGACACCATCGCCATCCGCAGGGAATACGACCGCGACGACGACGAGGGCCGCCGCGCCACGCGGATCGGCGAGATGATCGAGGACGTGCTGGAAGGCAAGCTGCGGCTGCCGGAGACCGTCGCCAAGCGCGCCGCCAGCAAGGGCAAGCTGCGGCCGTTCACGGTGGAGCCCGAGGTCATCGTCAACAACCAGTGGTCGGAACGCTATACCGTGATCGAAGTGTCCGGCCTCGACCGCCCCGGCCTGCTCTACGAACTGACCACCGCGATCTCCAAGCTCAACCTCAACATCGCCTCCGCCCATGTGGCGACCTTCGGCGAACGCGCCCGCGACGTGTTCTACGTCACCGACCTCTTGGGCGCGCAGATCAACGCGCCGACACGGCAGGCGGCCATCAAGCGCGCGCTGATCCACCTGCTTGCCAACGGCGACGTCGCCGCCGCGCCGGCAGCCTGAGCGGATATAAGCGACTGGAATCAAGGCGTTCCGCGGGCGTCCGCTGGCGCGTGCATTCCCGTCGGCCTTTGGCGGGAACCAATCGCCTCCCTCCGGCTTGTACTCACTTGCTTTCAAACCGAGGGATAATCAATGAGACTCGCAAAGATGATCGTGGCGGGCGCTGTACTGATGACCATCGGTTCGGCTGCCTGGGCACAGGAGGCACGGACGGGAACGGTTACCTTGATCGATCGGATCAATGGCGCAATCGCGATCCAGCCCACGCAAAGCGGAACGGTCGGCGCGAACAGTGCCGGCGCGGCCGAACGGTTCAAGGTCGAGAGCGGAATGCTGGAGCCGATTCATGCCGGCGACAAGGTCAAGTTCTCCGTCAGCGAGACCGGCGCGACGAAGAGCATCACGAAGATCGAGAAGCAGTAACTTCGGGAACGACCTGCCACGGCAGAACAAATGGTCGATTCCGGGTTCGCACCCGGAATCGCCGTGTTGGGTGGCCATCATATCGATGACGCTCTATTTCTTGCCCGCGTTAAACGCATCCAGAATCTGGTTGCAGACGGCCCCGGCGCGACTGCACCATGCGCGCTGCGCCGACACGGATCCCGACCTCAGCGCCGCGACCACGTCCGGTGCCGGGCTGGAATCGATGGTGACGCCATCCTCGGCCATGCGCTTGTAGTTCGCCTGCAGCCGGATCGATAGCGCAGTCCACAATTCAGTTTCCGTCTGTCGGCCGGCGGCATCCACCGCCGCTTTCAGCTCCGGGGTAAGCCCGTCATAGGCTGACTGATTGAGGCTCGCCACCGAAAGCGGCAGCGAATAGGTGATCTCGGTGAACTGGTGCAGAAACTCGGCCATCCGCTTGCCGGCGCCGCCATCCCCGAGGACAGCACCGCGTTCATGCTGCCGTCGACCAGCTTCGGCATCGTGTCCGCAAAACTGATGCTCGCCGCTTTGGCGCCGGCGGCAGCGAAAACGTCGCTCGACACCTTGTCGTAGGTACGGATCGACAGGCTTGCCAGATCGGCGGGCGTCTTCAGTGGTCCCTTCGACCAGATGCCCGACGGCGGCCACGGCGTCAGGTACAACAGCCGCTGGCCCTTCTGCTGCAGCGCCGCCGCAATGACCGGGCGCGCTAGGTCGGCCAGACGCCTGGCGTCGGCGATCGACGTCGCCAGAAACGGCAATGACGGCAGCGCGAAGATCGGATCCTCATTTTCCAGCGCGCCGGCAAACGCATCGCCCGCCTGCACACGATTGTCCGCCACCGCGGCGAGCATGCCCGCCGATTTGATCCCTGCCGCAGCATCGAATCCGGGCTTGATCCGGATATTTCCCGAGCTGAGTTCTTCGAGGCGTTTCGCGAAGGTGGTGACGCCGAGGCCCGGCATGGTGTTCTGAGGGTACTCCGTCGCCATGTCCCAGACCGTCTCGGCCCGGCTGGTCACAGGAAGCGCCAGCAACAGCGCGCCGGCCAGCATGGAGGAAATTCGCACGGTTTCTCCAGTTCAAAGGGGATCACTCAGCCTGATCAGAGCATGTCAGGCATATGCGACGCGAGGTCAAATGTCCGGCAGTGGCTGCGCGCAATGTAAGCTGCGCCGGAGTCCTTGACGCGAGTACCACCGGAGCATTCCGACTGGCCGCGGCCGAGCAGCGGTGCAGTCTTGAGCTTAAGCCTTCATTATTGCATCTCAAATAATCATCACCGAATTGTCTTGCGAATTTTTAGTATCAATCAAATTGAAGGTTCTCGATGAGATTTCGGATCGCGATTCCACGTGGAATGCGCTCGTTTGGCCTTCGCTCACAGATCTTTGCACTCGGCCTGTCGGGAGTGGCTCTGATCGGCACGATCTATCTTATCGGCCTCGCCGTCGAAACAAGCAGCCAGCGAACCGCCGACAGCATTGCCGCTCTGGCGCTGCACACTGCGCGCATTTCCGAAGACCTGCTGCAGGCGCGGCAGATCGCTACCGAATTCCTGCAGAAACCCACCGAAAAGAAGATCGCTGCTCACAGCGAGGTCCTGGCCGCCGCCAACAGCGACCTTGCCGCCATCGACACGCTGGCCGCGACATTGCCTGCAAACGACGAGCTTCGCCGCGCAGCATCCTTCCGCGGCGGAATCAATATGTATACGACGCGCTTCTCCAATGTGATGGCGGCGCAGAAGGTGATCGGCTTCGACGAGAACGACGGACTGCAGGGCAAGTTGCGCGCCGCCGTGCATGCCGTGGAGCAGCAACTCAAGAAATTTGACCAGCCGCGGCTTGCGGTCCTGATGCTGATGATGCGCCGGCACGAGAAGGATTTCCTGCTGCGCGGCGACGAAAAATACGGCGAGGAGCTCGAAAAGCGGGCACGGGAATTCACAATCGAACTTTCAAAATCCGAACTGCCCGCCACGGTGAAAGCCGACCTCGCCAGCCTCACCGAGATCTACCGGACCAGCTTCCAGGCCTTCATGGCGGGGCAAAGTTCGCTCAATGAAGAAGCGCTTGACCTGGTCCAGATCTATGATCGCATCCGGCCGATCCTGACCGAGGTGCGCCAGGCAGCCAATCAGCGCCTCGATGCCGTACGGGCCGAACTGCAGACCACAAGGCAAGGAATCTTCTGGGCTATCTGTACGACCATCGGCGGCGTCGCCCTGGCGGCGCTGTTGTTCGGGCGCTGGCTGGCAGCGCCGCTGGTCAGGATGACCGGCGCCATGCAGGCGTTGTCGCTGGGTGATCTCGATAGTCCGATCGAGCGCTTCGACCGCCGCGACGAAGTCGGCACCATTTCACGCGCGTTGGCGATCTTCAGGGACAAGCTGCTCGACAACCGGCAGCTCAACGCGGACCAGGAGTCGTTGCGGTTGGTGGCCGAACTTGATCGGAAGGCGGCCATGCTTGAGGTTGCCGACGGATTTGAGAAGGCCGTGGGCCAGATCGTCGTAGCGGTCTCATCGGCGTCCAACGAAATCGAGTTGGCATCCGGTAGCCTGACGCGAACAGCGGAAATCACCCAGCAATTGTCCGCGACCGTGTCCGCCGCATCAGAGCAATCGTCCGGCAACGTCCAGTCGGCGGCCGCGGCGGCGCAGCAGATGGATGCGTCGGTCACGGAGATCGCGCGGCAAGTCCGGAACTCCAGCCGGATCGCCAGCGCCGCTGTCGAACAGGCCGCGCAGACAAACGGCCGGATCGCCGAATTGTCGCGCTCCGCCGCACGGATTGGCGAAGTGGTCAAGATGATCGGCGCTGTCGCCGCCCAGACCAACCTGCTGGCCCTCAACGCCACCATCGAAGCCGCCCGGGCCGGCGATTCCGGCCGCGGCTTTGCGGTGGTGGCCTCGAAGTGAAGGCACTCGCGGCGCAGACCGCGCGGGCCACCGACGAGATCACCGAGCAGGTCGCCCAGATGCAGGCCGCCACCGAACATTCGGTGATCGCGATCAGAGAGATCGGCGACACCATCATGGAGATATCACAGATATCTTCGACGATCTCTGTCGCGATCGAGCAGCAGGGCACCGCGACCCAGGAGATCGCCCGCAATGTTCAGCAGGCAGCCCAAGGGGCCACGCAGGTGTCCGACAGTATCGCCGACGTCAATCGCGGTGCAACCGACACCGGCGCGGCCTCCGGTCAGGTCCACGCCCTTGCATCATCGCTGGTGAGGGAAAGCGGGCTTCTCAAGCGCGAAGTCGAGCAGTTCCTGCTCACCGTCCGCAGCGCATGACGGGTAAACTGCGCCGGGCCGGGATCGCCTCCGGCACCTCACCCGGCATACTGTTACATCCCGCAAGGGTTTGATCGATCCCGATTGACGCGAGCGCCACCCTCTCCCCGCCTGCGTGCGAGAGTGGACAACCGCGCGCCTCGCCGTCTGCCGCATCCAGAAATGACAGCCGCCCTACACGCCCTCCGCCACCTTCTCGTCCAGCACCAGCCGGATCATCCGCGCCAGGTCAGCCCGGCGATACGGCTTCGACAGCAGGTGCACGCCGGCATCGAGCCGGCCGTGATGAATGATGGCGTTCTCGGTATAGCCGGACGTGAACAGCACCTTGAGTCCCGGCCGCGACTTGCGCAACGCATCGGCAAGCTGCCGGCCGTGGATGCCGCCCGAAAGCATCACGTCGGTGAACAGCAGATCGAATTCCAGGCCGCCATAGACCATCGTCAGCGCGTCCGCCGCCGTTGCGGCTGAATGGGCGGTGTAGCCGAGTGCTGCGAGGTGAGTCATCACGGAGTTGCGCACCAGCGGATCGTCCTCCACCACCAGCAGCGTCTCCCGACCGCTTTGTACTGGCGGCGGCGCGGTGGCATCGGCCTCCGGCTGCCGTGCGGCGGCGCACGGCAAATACAACCGGATCGTGGTCCCGTGGCCTTCCTCGCTGTAGACCTCGATATGGCCGCCGGATTGCTTGACGAAGCCATACACCATACTGAGCCCAAGCCCGGTGCCTTCGCCGACGTCCTTGGTTGTGAAGAACGGCTCGAACACCCGGTGGCGGATGGCTGCAGGGATGCCGGAGCCGGTATCGCTGACGGCCAGCATCACATAGCGCCCGGCGGAGACCTCGTCGTGTTGATTCGCGTAGCTATCGTCCAGGTCGACATTGCTGGTTTCCAGCAGCAGCTTGCCGCCGCCGCGCATCGCGTCGCGCGCGTTGAGGGCGAGGTTGATCAAGGCGCTTCCGAGTTGCGAGGGATCGGCGAGCACCGGCCGCAGACCCTGGCCCGGGTCGATCTCGATCTCGATCTGCTCGCCGAGGGTGGCGGCCAGCAGCTTCGCTGTATCGGCGATGAGCGCATTGACGTCGATGCTGCGCGGACGCAGCGGCTGTTTGCGCGCGAACGACAGCAGCCCGTTGGTGAGGTCGGCGGCGCGCCCGATGGCACTGTCGACCATCTCGGCGACTTGCTCGAGCGCGGGCTGACCGGCCACGCCGTCGGACAGCATTTCGACGCCGCCGGTGACCACCGTGAGAATGTTGTTCAGATCGTGGGCGACGCCGCCGGTGAGCTGACCGATGACTTCCATTTTCTGCGACTGGCGAAGCTGTCGCTCGGTTTCGCGCAGCGCGGTGACGTCGCGATAGACGACCACCGCACCGCCAAACGACCCGTCGGCATTCTTGATCGGCCTGCCGCTGGCGGCGAGCTGGATCAGCGCCTGATCCCCATGCCGGATTCCGAGCTCGACATTGTCGAAGCTTTCGCCGCGAAGGGCGCGCACCGACGGGCTTTCGCCTTCCGGCATCGGCGTCACGCCGTCGCCGAGAAAGCGCTTGTATTTCATCTTCCAGCGCTCGGAGCCGATCTCGGCGGCCTCGCCGAACACCGCGACGCAGGTCGGATTGGCGAACACCCGCCGCCCCTCCGCGTCGATCACCACGACTGCGTCGGCCATGCTGGCGATGATCTTGTCGAGCAACTCGGACTTGCCAAGCAGCGCCGCGGTCGTCTCCTCGATCTTGCCGACCGCCTGGGCAAAGGCAGAGGCGAGGACGCTGGTCTCGCCGCTGAGGCCCTTGGGCACCACGAGGTGGCCGGTCCGGGAGAAATCGTCGACGGCGGCGGTGATCCGCACGACCGGCCGCGCCAGCGAGCGCGACAGCAGCACCGCAAGCAGCACCGCACCTATCACGGCGACCAGCGCGACAATCAGGCCGGTGCCTTGCAGCGCTATCGCCGGCGCGATAATCCTGTCAAACGGTTGGGTTTCGATCACGCCGGTACGCACGCCGCTGGTCAGCGGCGCGACCACCATCGCCACGGCGATCCGCCGACCGTCCGGTGCGGTAAAGACGGTCGCGGTGCCCTGCTTGTCGCCGAGTGAGTCGGCCAGCTTCGGGAAATCGTCCTGCCAGCGGCGATCCGGTTCGGCCGCTACGATCCGTCCTTCGCTATAATTCAGCAGATAGGGACCGCTGGCGTCGACGAAATAGACTTCGGTGTCGTTACCGAGCGCCGCGCGAATCCGCTCGAACGTCGGACGTAGATCGAAATCGAGCACCAGCACAGCGAACGGATCACCGGATGGATCCCGGACCGTGACGGCAACTGATATTCGCGGTACGACCGATTCGCTGCTGTCGCCCGGCGCCACGAAGCGGATCGGCGAGAAATAGACCTCGTCAGGCGGCACGGCCAGCGCGCGACGCATCAGGTCGTGGTCGCGCGGCGTCAGTTCGGCATGGGGCGCGACGGAAACGACGCCATCGGCGCCCTGGCGCTCGACCCGGATCAGTTCGCGGCCGCCGCCCCCGACCCCCATCAGGCGGTAGGCTCCGAAGCCGAGCTTTGCACCCATCACCGCAACGTAGTCGGCCGTGAGATGACGCAGCCACTTGTCGGCGCTGAGCCCATCCTGCGGATCGACGCCGCCATTGCGCTCGGCCCGGATCAATCCCTGATGCGCCGGCAGACTGCGGGCCGACAGCACTTCGTTGCGGACGACGCGCAGGATCGACTCGAAACCGCTGAGCCGGGCCTTGGCCTTGCCGACCAGCTCCGTCAGGCCGGTCGGCACCACCGCACGGCCGATATTGACATAGGCCAGAATACCGATCGCAGCGACCGCTGCCAGCACGAGCGCGGTCATCGCCAATGAGAGACGCACCGACAATCGCATGCTTCAACTCCGGTCGCCTGGACGGCAGCAGAGCGACGAAAGTACCTCATGGCCATGCGATGCGCCACCTAGCAGCACGATCCTATACCGGAACGAAGCGGCAGCCCGTCTTTTCGTCGGACTTTTCGCCCAGTATCAATCGGATGGTGCGCGCACGGCGACCGCCGGGGCGATCGCGACCGGTTTTGCTTGGGCCTGCGTCAGCCGGCTTTGCCGTCGGTGGTATTCTCAGCCGCGCCGGATTGGCGCGGCTGAAGGCGGCCATCCGCCAGGTGGCGCAGTCCCTAAGCCTTCTCCGCGGCGACTTTCGCTACGGCCTTCTCACCCAGCACCAGGCGGATCATCCGCGCCAGATCGGCGCGGCGATACGGCTTGGTGAGCAGGTGCAGGCCGGGGTCGAGGCGGCCGTGGTGGACGATGACATCCTCGGTGTAGCCGGACGTGTACAGCACCCTGAGCGACGGCTGCCGCCGCACCAGCTCGTTGGCCAGCTCCCGGCCATTGCCGCCGGCGCCGAGGATCACGTCGGTGAGCAGCAGGTCGAACGGTGGGCTGTGCGCCGCCAGCGCCAGCGCGTCCGATGCACTGGCAGCGGCGACCGCCGCATAGCCGAGCGCCGCCAGATTGGTCATGACGTACTGGCGGACCAGATCGTCGTCCTCGACCACCAGCACGGTTTCGCGACCGCCGATAATTTCCGGGGCCATTCCAGACTGTAGCGCATCGGCCGCGCCGACGGCGCGCGGCAGATAGATCTTCATGGTCGTGCCGACGCCCTCCTCGCTGTAGATCTTGATGTGGCCGCCGGACTGCCTGACGAAGCCATAGACCATGCTGAGGCCAAGCCCGGTGCCCTTGCCCACCGGCTTGGTGGTGAAGAACGGATCGAATACCCGGTCGCGCACGCTGGCGGGTATGCCTGTGCCATTGTCGCTGACCGCCACCATGGTATAGGCGCCGGAGGTGAGTTCGGCGTTCTGCGCCGCGTAGTCCTCGTCGAGCACCACATTCGCGGTCTCGAAGGTGAGTCGGCCACCCGACGACATGGCGTCGCGGGCGTTGATCGCCAGGTTGATCAGCGCGTTGCCGAGCTGCACCGGATCGGCCAGCGCCAGCCACGGCCCCTGCACCAGCCTGGTCTCGATCTCGATCCGCTCGCCGAGCGTCGGCCGCAGCAGCCTTGTTGCGTCCAGCACCAGCGCATTGACGTCGATGGCGCGCGGCTGCAGCGGCTGCCGGCGAGCGAACGACAGCAGCTGATGCGTGAGTCCGCTGCCGCGGTCCACCGCCTCGTCGATCATCCCGGCGATCTTGGCCAGTTCGGGGCGATCCTGCACCCCGTCGGCGATCATCTCGATGCCGCCGGTGATCACCGTGAGGATGTTATTGAAATCATGCGCCACGCCGCCGGTGAGCTGGCCGACCGCTTCCATCTTCTGGGCCTGGTACAACTGCCGTTCGGTCTCCCGCGATGCCGTGACGTCGTGATAGACGATGACGGCGCCCTGCCGCTCGCCGGCGCCGTCGGTAACGGCGCGCCCGCTGGCGACCAGCCGGATCATGCGGGTTTCGCCGGGCCGGCGGATACAGATCTCGACATTGTCAAAATCCTCGCCGCGCGCGGCGCGTCCGAGCAGGGTCTCATCCGCCGGGATCGGCGTGGCGCCATCCGGGTAGAAGCGGTCAAAGGCCCTGGACCAGCCCGGCGTGCCGTATGGCGGCACATCGCCGATCAAACGCTTCCACACCGCATTGCCGAACAGCACGCCGCCCTCGGCGTCGATCATCAGCACCGCATCGGCCATGCTGTCGATGGTCTTGTCGAGCATCTCCGACTTGCGACGGAGCGCCTCGGCCTTCTCGGTGAGGCCCTCGGCCATGTGGGTGAAGGCGGCGGCAAGGATGCCGACCTCGCCGGTGAGCCCCGGGGCACCGTCATAGGCCCGCCACCGGCGAATCGGTCGACCGCTTGGGTGATCTCGATCAGCGGCCTTGTCATCGATCGGGCCAACAGTACCGCCAGCAGGATGGCGAGCAGCACGGCGGCGCAGGCGGCGAGCAGGTCGGAGCGCCGCGCCGCGCTGGCCGGAGCCAGCAGCACGGCATAGGAATCGGTCTCGATGATGCCGAGCCGCGGGCCATCAGCCACCTGCGCAGTAGCCAGCGCCACCGCCACCTGCGCGCCGCTGGGATCCGCGACCACCGCGGCGCCGCGCCCGGCGGTGCCGACCGCGCGGGCAAGCCCGGGCAGCTCCTCCTGCCAGCGGTAGCGCTGGCCGAGCTCGAAACCGAAGGTATGGCCGGGGTCCGGGTGCAACAGGAAGTCGCCATCGGCATTGACCAGGTAGATCAGCGAATCCTCGTCCATGGCGGCGCGGATCCGTTCGAAGATCGGACGCAGGTCGAGGTTGATGATGACGATGCCGAACGGCTGGCCAGCGGCGTCGTGCAGCGGCGTGGCGAAGCGCATCACCGGCACGTGCGGCACTTCCAGCGTGCCATGCTCCTGGTTGAGCTCGATCGGCGAAACGTAAACTTCGCCGGGTGGCAGCATGATGCTGCTGCGGAAATAGCCACGGTCGCCCTTGGGCGCGAGCTCCTGTTGCGGCACAATGCGCGCGGAATGGTCCGGTCCGGAGCGGTCGACGCGGACGATCTCGCGGCCGCCATCGGCGAGGCCGATCAGGCGAAACTGCTGGATGGCCGGCTTGGCCTTCAGCTGCGCGAGATAGATGCGCTCGATGCGCTCGCGCCAGACCTCGGTCGCAGTGCCGCCGACCGGATCGTTGCCTCCGGCCTGGATGGAGCGCACCAGCGCGTCATGGGAGGGCACCGCGCGCATGCCGAGCACGTCGCTGCGCAGACCGCTCAGATAGATGTCGAGCACGCCGAGCCGGGCGCGCGCCTGGGTGCCGAGCCGCTCCAGTGCCGGCGGCACCACCGAAGACTCGACGCTGTGATAGCCGATCAGTCCCGCCGCCGCGGTGCCGAGCACCAGCCCGGTCATCGCGATCATCAGGCGTGTCGAAAGATTCATGCTGGAATCCGCACGCCGCTCGCCGCACGAAGCGATCAATTATCCCGTACTGGGTGCATGTGAACCGCGCCCCGGTGATTTGACAAGACCCATGCGGCATCTGACACAGGATGCGAGGCGGTTTAGGTAAAGAGATAGGGAACACGCAGGCCTCGCGGCCATGCTATGTCGGACCACGCACCGACTGATGTGCACTATTGGTCGGCAATGGGGGACTTCATATGACCATGATCGGTAACACGCTGGTGGCGCTGGTGGCGGCGTTGCACCTCTATTTTCTGGTGCTGGAGATGTTTCTCTGGACCACCCCCTATGGCCTGAAGACCTTCGGCAATACGCGCGAGAAGGCGCAGGCATCGGCAGTGCTCGCCGCCAACCAGGGGCTGTACAACGGCTTCCTCGCCGCCGGCCTGCTGTGGGGTCTGCTGCACCCCGTCGCCGCCGTGGCATCGCAGATCAAGATCTTCTTCCTGCTCTGCGTCATCGTCGCCGGCCTCTACGGCGCCTACAGCGTCAGCCGCAAGATCCTGCTGGTCCAGGCGTTGCCGGCGGCGCTGGCTCTGGTCGCGGTCTGGCTGGGGTAGCTCGACGCAACGCTGCGCGCCTTGGCCGCCTGTCATCGGCGGCGGAGGCGCGCGACCCGACAAATCTCCGGCATCGGTCGTGAAGCCGCGACGCCCGCGTCTACTGGATCCCCACATCCGCGGGGATGACAGGTCGAGCGGCAGGCGGCAGCAGCGCGTGCAACGCGACACCTTCCTTGTCTTCTTGCCTTCGCAAAACACCTGCGCCACACTCCGGGCAACGATGGCACCAGCAATGGAATGACGTCGACGCATATCAGGGAAGGCAACCACATGAGAGCATCGCATCTCCATTGCTTCGCCGCGTCTGCATTAAGCCTTGCGCTGCTCGCCACACCGGCAGCCGCCGAACCGAAATATGATCCCGGCGCCTCCGCCAGCGAAATAAAAATCGGCCAGACAGTGCCGTTCTCGGGTCCGGCCTCGGCCTATTCATCGATCGGCAAGACCCAGGCCGCCTATTTCAAGATGATCAACGAACAGAGCGGCATCAACGGCCGCAAGATCAACCTGATCCAGTATGACGACGCCTATTCGCCGCCCAAGGCCGTCGAACAGGTGCGCAAACTGGTCGAATCCGACGAAGTACTATTGACCTTCCAGATCGTCGGCACGCCGTCCAACGCCGCCGTGCAGAAATATCTCAACCAGAAGCAGGTGCCGCAACTGTTTGCCGCCACCGGCGCAACCCGCTTCACCGACCCCAAGAACTTTCCATGGACTATGGGCTACAATCCCAACTACCAGAGCGAGGGCCGGATCTACGGCAAGTACATCCTGAAGAACTATCCCAATGCCAAGATCGGCATCCTCTGGCAGAATGACGATCTCGGCCGCGACTACGTCGCCGGCATCCGGGCCGGGCTCGGCGACAAGGCGGCGACCATGGTCGTGGCGGACACGTCCTACGAACTGGCAGACCCCACCGTCGACTCGCAGATCGTCAAGCTGAAATCCTCCGGCGCCGACCTGCTGTTCAGCGCCTCGACGCCGAAATTCGCGGCGCAGGCGATCAAGAAAGTCGCCGATCTCGGCTGGAAGCCGGTACACATCGTCGACATCAACGCCACCTCGGTGGGCGCGGTGCTGCAGCCGGCGGGGCTGGACAACTCAAAAGGCCTGATCTCGGTGAATTACGGCAAGGACCCGGCCGACCCGCAATGGAAGGACGATGCCGGCATGAAGCGCTACCTGGCGTTCATGGAGAAGTACTATCCCGAGGGCGACAAGAACTCGAACTTCAACACCTATGGCTACGGCAATGCGCAGCTGATGGTCGAAGTGTTGAAGCGCTGCGGCGACGACCTCACTCGCGCCAATGTGATGAAGCAGGCGACGTCGCTGTCCAACATCAAGATCGATATCGGCCTGCCCGGCATGAGCATCACCACCTCGCCGACCGACTATCGCGTCAACAAGCAGCTGCAGATGATGAAATTCAACGGCGAGCGCTGGGAGCTGTTCGGCCCGATCATCGAGGACGACGTGGCGGGATGAGCGCCGCACCCACTTTCGGGATGTGAGTGCAACGTGTGCCGCTGTATCGTTCGCCGGACGCGGCGCCCTACGCCGCCCTTGCGGCGTGGTGCGCCGCAGATCCGGCGTCCATTCCCTTTGAAAAATGTGGGTCCTGGCTCTGCGGAGCAGCGTTTCACGCTGCACCGCGTCCGGGACACGAGAGCATTGACTAAAAGAAGCCGCGCTGTTTCCAGCGCGGCTTCTTCTCCGCTGACGCGACTTACTTGCTCATGCTGCCCTTGTGCATGCCGTCCTTGGCCATGCCTTCCTTCTTGGTGGAGTGCATGCCGTCCTTCTTCATCGAATCGGGACGGTCGACCGCGGTTCCGGTTCCCGTGGTGGCGGGCTGGTTGACGCCGGCGCCGGTCGAACCGGGCTGCGGTGCATTCGGATTGGCCTGCGCGAAGGCAGCGGAACCCGACATCAGGGTGGCGAGTGCAGTGGCGAGAATGATCTTCTTCATGTGACCTCCAGGTGATTTGTTTCGCCTGCTATCAATGAGAAGCACCAAATTACGTTCCTCGCAAAGGCCCGAGGAACAATGGCGTGCGATCAATTGCCGATCACAGGAACGTCAGTGCGCGGGAAGCAATGCTGTTGCTACGTGCACCGAGGATGAACCGCGGCGCTGTTTTTACCCGACGCGGTGCAGCATGCGACGCGCAGCGGAGCTCGGTTGTCATCGCCGCGAAAGCGGCGACCCAGTACACGCAGGCGCTGGCGATCATCATAATGCCCGCGTTTACTGGATCCCCGCATCCGCGGGGACAACAGGCGGAGTGCGGGGTGGCCTGCACCAATCCCGCCCGCATTTGCATCCCGTTAACCTCCGCTTAACGGCGCTTTAAACCGGGAACAGTAGGGTCCGGCAGCAACAAGCGCGGTGGCGGATGGCGAAGAAAAAGGCGGCGGACGCAAGGAGCCGGTGTTCGGGCTCGCAGCTTCGCTGTCGGAGCTGCGGCTGAAGCCGGACGATCGCGTCTCGGGCGGCGACGACGCGCCGAAAGCGAACCCGCGAAAATCCTCGGACGGCGGCGCGCGAAAGCCGCGCAAGGCCAGCCGCGCGCGCGGCAACAGCCGGATCGGCGCGTTCTTCCGAAAAACCTTCTACTGGGGCGCGGTGCTCGGGCTGTGGGGCGCCATCGCCGTGGTCGGCGTGATCATCTATGTGGGCGCGCATCTGCCGCCGATCCAGTCGCTGGAAATTCCCAAGCGGCCACCGACCATCCAGATCGTCGGCTATGACGGCACGGTGATGACCACGCGCGGCGAACAGGCCGGCACCAATGTGGCGCTGAAGGACCTGCCGCCGTATCTGCCGAAGGCCTTCATCGCCATCGAGGACCGCCGGTTCTATTCGCATTACGGCGTCGATCCGCTGGGCATCGCGCGCGCCGCGGTGGCCAACATCGCGCATCGCGGCGTGTCGCAGGGCGGCTCGACGCTGACCCAGCAGCTGGCGAAAAACCTGTTCCTCACCGAGGAACGCACCATGAAGCGCAAGCTGCAGGAGATGGAGCTGGCGTTCTGGCTGGAGCGCAAGCATTCCAAGAACGAGATCCTGGAACTGTATCTCAACCGGGTCTATTTCGGCTCCGGCGCCTATGGCGTGGAAGCCGCGGCGCAGAAATATTTCGGCAAGTCGGCCAAGAACGTGACGGTGGCGGAAGCGGCGATGCTGGCCGGCCTCGTCAAATCGCCGTCGCGGCTGGCGCCGAACCGCAACCCGGAAGGCGCCGAGGCGCGCGCGAAGATCGTGCTGGCATCGATGCAGGACGCCGGCTTCATCACCGCGGCGCAGGCGCAGGCCTCGACCTCGCACGCCTCGTACAATGTGAAGGCGGTCGGCGCCGGCACCGTGAACTATGTCGCCGACTGGATCGGCGAGGTGCTCGACGACCTGGTCGGTCAAATCGACCAGAGCATCGTGGTCGAGACCTCGATCGATCCGAAGCTGCAGGCGGTGGCCGAGGCGTCGATTATCGACGAACTGGCGGCCAAGAGCGTCAAGTTCAACGTCTCGCAGGGCGCGCTGGTGGCGATGACGCCGGACGGCGCGGTGCGCGCCATGGTCGGCGGCCGCAATTACGCCGAGAGCCAGTACAACCGCGCGGTCACCGCCAAGCGGCAGCCGGGCTCGTCGTTCAAGCCGTTCATCTATCTCACCGCCATTGAGGCGGGCCTGACGCCGGAAACGATCCGCCAGGACGCGCCATTGGACGTGAAGGGCTGGAAGCCGGAGAACTACACCCACGAATATTTTGGCGCGGTGACGCTGACCCAGGCGCTGGCGATGTCGCTGAACACGGTGGCTGTGCGACTGGGACTCGAGGTCGGCGCCAAGAGCGTGGTGCGCACCGCGCACCGGATGGGGATTGCCTCGAAGCTCGACGCCAATGCCTCGATCGCGCTCGGCACCTCGGAAGTGTCGCTGACCGAGCTGGTCGGCGCCTATACGCCGTTCAGCAATGGCGGGCTCGGTGTTTCGCCGCATGTGGTGGAGCGCATTCGCACCGTCGACGGCAACAAGGTGATCTACAAGCGCCCGGCCGACACGCCCGCAGCGGTGATCGACGCCCGCGCGGTGGCGATGATGAACACCATGATGACCGAGACGCTGCTGACAGGCACCGCAAAGAAAGCCGAACTGCCGGGCTGGCAGGCGGCGGGCAAGACCGGCACCAGCCAGGATTTCCGCGACGCCTGGTTCATAGGCTACACCTCGCGCTTGGTCACCGGCGTGTGGCTCGGCAATGACGACAACTCGCCGACCAAGAAGGCCACCGGCGGCGGCCTGCCGGTGGAGATCTGGACCCGCTTCATGAAGGCCGCGCATCAGGGCATCACGCCGGCGCCGATCCCGGGCGCCGTGCCGAGCAGCTTCTTCGCGAGCGTCGCTCAAACGGTGTCGCAGGTGGTGCCCGGCGCAGCGCCGCAATCGCAACTCCCGCCGCCGGAACAGCAGGCGCCGGCGCGCGGCTACGTGCCGAGCGCGCCGGTCTATACGGGCAATCGCCCGCAGCCGGCGGCGCCGACCCAGGCGAACTATCCCGCGACGCGATCCCCGCCGCCGCAAAACGTGCGGCCGGAAGCGGCGAGCGGACTGGATGGCTGGCTGACGGAACGGTTGTTCGGGAGATAGAGCGAGAAACGCTCGGTCTCGTGCCCCGGACGCGATGCAATACGAAGTATTGCTTCGCAGAGCCGGGGCCGTTACGGGCACCGGCGTTTGATACGGTCCCGGATCTGCGCAGCGGCATAAGAATGCCGCAGCGCGTCCGGGACACGGATCGCTACTCCGCAATCCCGTAACGGTGCAGATCGTTGCCGTGGGTGTCGAGCCAGGTCTTGGCGCGTTCGGTGGCCGGGCAGATCTTCGCCACCACCTTCCAGAACCGCACCGAATGGTTCATCTCGACTAGATGCGCGACCTCGTGGGCGGCGAGGTAGTCCAGCACATGCGGCGGTGCCAGGATCAGCCGCCACGAGAATGACAGCGACCCCGCCGAGGTGCAGGAGCCCCAGCGGCTCGACTGGTCGCGGATCGACAGCCGCTTGACCTTGACGCCGAGCGTCGCGGCATAATGCGTCGACGCCTTTTGCAGATCGTTGCGTGCCTCGCGCTTGAGGAAGTCGTGGACGCGGCGGTCGATATGCTCCGCCTCGCCGGCCACGCAGATGATCTTGTCGCCGCTGTCGCGGGTCTCCACCCACACCGTGCCGCGAACGCCGGCGCGATGGACGATCTTATGCGGGGCACCGCGCAGCGGGACGATTGTTCCCGGCTGGAACGGCGCAGCCTTCGGCAGACGACCGAGACGCGCGGCGATCCATGCACCGTGGCGCTGCGCGAACTCCTTGGCGTCGGCGAGCGTGCCACGCGGCGGCATGGTCAGGATCGCTTCGCGATCGCTTGGGTGAATGCGCAGCGTGTAGCGCCGCGCGCGCCGGTGGCGGCGCAGACGGACAGCGAATATTTGCGAGCCATGCTTGACGGCAAGGGTCGAAGGCTCGGTGGGACGACGATAAAGAAGCGCGCGAAAGGCCATGTCTGCAGATCCGGACGTCAGGAAGTCGACCGGATTCTGCCATATCTGCCGCCAGGGGAATCGCTCGGCGCAAAAACAAATCATTTGCCCAATATACAGGGGCCGCCTGAACGACGTCACCTACCCGATGTAGGCTGGAACAGGAATCTTGATTCAAATCAACATAGATTCATCGCTTGAAGAAATGAGATTTTCCTCATTTCTTCAAGCGGACTGCTGACGCCGATTTCCTGGCGCTATTTCAGAGGGTTAACGCGCGCGGTTTCGAGTCGAACCGCGCGCGCAAGCATCGAGTCACACAGCAACATCGTCGATGCGATGTCCCTGCTTATGTGATGCGGAACTTCTACTCAGCAGCGTCTGCAGTTTGCTTCGAATGCGCCGCCGACAACATGAAATCCGAAATGCGCGGCACGATTTCCGATTTGAAACGCGAGCCGTTGAACACGCCGTAGTGCCCGACGCCCTTCTGCACGTAGTGCACACGGCGATCGTCGGGGATCGATGTGCACAGCGAATGGGTCGCTTCGGTCTGGCCAAGCCCGGAGATGTCGTCGTTCTCGCCCTCCACCGTCATCAGCGCCACGTGGGTGATGACAGAGGGATCGACGCGCCGGCCGCGGTGGACCATCTCGCCCTTCGGCAGCGCGTGCTTGACGAACACGGTGTCGACGGTCTGCAGATAATACTCGGCGGTGAGGTCCATCACGGCCAGATATTCGTCGTAGAAGTCGCGATGCTTGTCGGCGAGGTCGCCGTCGCCCTGCACCAGGTGATTGAACAGGTTCTTGTGCGCGTCCATGTGGCGGTCGAGATTCATGCTTATGAACCCGTTCAGCTGCAGGAAGCCCGGATAGACATCGCGCATCACGCCCGGATTGGGAAACGGCACCTTGGTGATGACGTGGTTGCGGAACCAGTCGATGCCCTTCTCGGCGGCCAGATTGTTCACCGCGGTGGGATTGCGCCTGGTGTCGATCGGCCCGCCCATCAGCGTCATCGAGACCGGCACGAAGCGATCGCCTTCGGCTTCCATCAGCGACACCGCAGCCAGCACCGGAACCGAGGGCTGGCATACCGCGATCACATGCATGTTGCCGCCCAAGGCGTGCAGCATCTCGATGACGTAATCGATGTAGTCCTCAAGGTCGAAGCGGCCCTCGGAGATCGGCACCATCCGGGCGTCGGCCCAGTCGGTGATGTAGACCTCATGGGTCGGCAAGAACGCCTCGACGGTGCCGCGCAGCAGCGTCGCGTAGTGGCCGGACATCGGCGCCACGATCAGCACGCGCGGCTGCGGCGCACGCAGCGGGCGGGGATGCTTGCGATCGAAATACAGCAGCCGGCAAAACGGCTTCTCCCACACAGAACGGATCTCGATCGGCGTGCGCACGCCGTTCACCTCGGTATCGTCGAGGCCCCATTCCGGCTTGCCGTAGCGGCGCGTGGTGCGCTCGAACAGTTCGCAGCCGGCGGCGACGGACTTGCCGAAGTCCGTGTGGCTGAAGGGATTGAGCGGATGCTGGAACAGCAGCTTGGTGGCATCGGTCACCGCGCGCGCCGGATTGAGCGACGCATGCGCCATCTCATACATCCAGTACATCGGCGTGGTCAGCGCCGGACTTACTTCCGATGGCAGGTCGGGCGGCCTGCCAAATTCACCGATCGGCATTTCTTCCTCACTGACGATTATTCTGCACCGCAAGATAGTGGGGACTGCATAAGAAAGCGTCAACCGGTCGATTGGCACAGCTGCCGCGATTGCAGCGCAAAACCCCGTGTTTTCCCTGGAAATCTGGTCTTATTCGCCGCCCGATACCAGCGAGCCGACGCGGCGTGCACTTCTCAGCAGCAGGAGAAACACCACGAATGAGACAATAAACAGCACCGCGTTGATCGCCAGGGCGGTCAGCATGAGATCGGTTCGAAACACGTGATCGATCAGCAACGAGCGCATGCCTTCGAACACATAGGTCGGCGGCAGCGTCCAGGCCACGGCCTGAAGCCAGTGCGGCAGCACCGACACGGGGTAGTAGACGCAGGCCAGCGGCATCAGCGCGAACATCAGCGTCCACACGATGCTCTCGGCGCCGAGCCCGTTGCGCAGCACCAGACCGGACACGAAGATCCCGACCGACCAGCTGGTGAAGATCAGATTGCAGAAGAAGGCGATCAGCGGCAGGCCGAGCCCGAGCATGTTGAAGTTGAAGAAGATCACTGCCAGCAGCAGCATCGGAATGATGCCAATGGCCAGCCGGATCAGGCTCATGATCATCAGGGCGATCAGGAACTCGATGGGCTTCAGCGGGCTCATCATCAGGTTGCCGAGGTTGCGCGCCCACATCTCCTCAAGGAATGAGATCGAGAAACCGAGCTGGCCGCGGAACAGGATGTCCCACAGGATCACCGCGCCGATCAGCGTGCCGCCGGCCTGGGCGAAGAACCCGGCATTCTGCGAGATGTAATTCTGCAGGAAGCCCCAGGTGATGATCTGCAGCGCCGGCCAGTAGATCAGTTCCAGCAGCCGCGGCCACGACGACAGCAGCAGGTACCAGTAGCGCAGAACCATCGCGTTGATGCGGTGCAGGGCAATGCCGTTGCGGGTTTCGACAATGCTCATGGTGCGGGGTCCTGGACCCGGCCGCGGGCGACGTCGAGGAACACCTCCTCCAGCGTATTGCGGTTGTAGCGCAGCATGATGTTTGCCGGACTGTCGTCGTCCTCGACCCGGCCGCGCTTCATGATGATGACGCGGTCGCACAACCGCTCGACCTCCAGCATGTTGTGCGACGCCAGCAGGATGGTGGCGTTGTGGGTCTTGCGGTAGTTCTCCAGATGCTGCCGGATCCAGTCCGCGGTGTCGGGATCGAGCGACGCCGTCGGCTCGTCGAGCAGCAGCAGCTCCGGCCGGTTGATCAGCGCCTTGGCCAGCGCCACGCGGGTCTTCTGGCCGGCCGACAGCTTGCCGTTGGCGCGATCGATGAAATCGCCGAGATCGAGATCCTCGGCCAGCTCAGCGATCCGTCCGCGCAGGTCGGGAACCGCATAGAGCTTGCCGAACACCGTGAGATTCTGCCGCACCGTAAGCCGCATCGGCATGTCGACGTAAGGGCTTTCGAAATTCATCCGGCCGAGCACGCTCGCGCTTTGCTCGGGCATGGCGCAGCCGAGCACACGAACGTTGCCGGAGGTCGGCAGCACCAGCCCCATGATCATGGCGATGGTCGTGGTCTTGCCGGCGCCGTTGCCGCCGAGCAGGCCGGTGATGCTGCCCTGGGCAATGCGGAACGAGACGTCATCGACGGCACGGGTGGCCTTGTAGACCTTGACCAGATGCGCGACCTCGATCGCCGCCGGTCCGGCCGGGACGGCTGCGCGCAGCTCGGGAGCGGATGTGGTTTCGATCACCATGCGGGCCGTTCCTTGCGGCATCGAAGCGCACGATGCAAGGCCCGTTCGCCGACGGCTCCGGTTTGTGATCGGCTGATCATGCAGATAGAATTGCGGCATGACCGATTTCGATGCGTCCGACCTTCGCCATCCGCGCCGTTACGTACGACTGGATACCATCCTGCGGCTGCGCTGGCTGGCAGCGCTGGGACAGCTCGCGGCGATCTTCGTCGTGGTCCAGGGCCTCGATTTCGACGTTCCGATCATTCCCTGCGTCATTGTCATCGGACTCTCTGCAGCGCTCAATCTGGCGCTGCAGACCGTGTTCAATCCGATGCAGCGGCTGGAACCGGCCTATGCGGCGGCGCTGCTGGCGCTCAACATCGCCGAACTGGCGGCGCTGCTGTACTTCACCGGCGGCTTGCAGAATCCGTTCTCGTTCCTGTTTCTCGCCCCGGTGCTGATTTCCGCAACCGCGCTGCCGACGCGGCTGACCATCGCACTCGGCGTGCTCGCGGCCGCCTGCGCCACGCTGCTGGCTTTCTTTCACCTGCCGCTGCCATGGGACGCCGACGAGCCCCTTGTACTGCCGCAGATCTATCTGCTCGGCGTCTGGCTCTCGATCCTGCTGGCGATCGGTGTCACCAGCCTCTACGCATTCCAGGTCACCGAGGAGGCACGCAAGCTCTCCGACGCGCTGGCGGCGACCGAGCTGGTGCTGACCCGCGAGCAGCACCTCACCCAGCTCGACGGCCTTGCCGCCGCGGCCGCGCACGAACTCGGCACGCCGCTGTCCACCATCTTCCTGATCTCGCGCGAGCTCGAAAAGACCGTGCACGACAATCCGTCCCTCACCGAGGATCTCAAGACCCTGCGCGAACAGGCGCAGCGCTGCCGCGATATTCTCTCCAAGATCACGCAGCTGTCGTCGAGCGGCGCGCCATTCGACCGGATGCCACTGTCCACGCTGATCGAGGAAGCCGTGGCCCCGCACCGCGATTTCGGCGTCGCCATCAGGATTCGCATCGCGGTGACTGGCGCGGCGGAGCCGGTCGGCATGCGCAACCCCGCGATTCTCTATGGCGTCGGCAACATCCTGGAGAATGCCGTGGATTTTGCCCGCGGCACGGTGGAGGTGAACGCCTGGTGGAACGCGGAAACCGTGGTGATCTCGATCTCGGACGATGGACCGGGCATTCCGCCGCACCTTCTGAAGCGGATCGGCGAGCCCTATTTGTCGCGGCGGCGCAGCTCCGACGATGCCCAAAGCGGGCATGGCGGCCTCGGGCTCGGCGTGTTCATTGCGCGCACGCTGCTGGAGCGCACCGGTGCGAAAGTGACATTCGCAAACCGCACCTTCCCGGATCATGGCGCCGTGGTGCAGATCACCTGGCCGCGGGACAGCTTCGAGACCGCCGCCCGGCCGCTGACGTCGTAGGTCGTCTCCGCCTAAAGCGGCTCCGGAATCGATCCCGCCTGTTGCAACGAACGTCGCTTGGCAAAACCCGCCAGCGTGAGCACGATCAGACCGAGGAGAATTGGCGGGAACACGACGGCATTGACCGTCGACCAGCCGAAATTCGCCAGCAGCTGGCCCGACGAGAACGACCCCACCGCCATCAGCCCGAACACCAGGAAGTCGTTGAACGCCTGCACCTTGTTGCGCTCCTGCGGCCGGTGGGTTTCCAGCACCAGCGCCGAGGCGCCGATGAAGCCGAAATTCCAGCCGATGCCCAGGATCACCAGCCCGGACCAGAAATGCATGGTGGTGATGCCCGACATGCCGATGGTTGCCGCCAGCGCTTCAAGCGCGAGGCCGGCAGCGACGATGCGGGGCGCGCCGAAGCGCGCGATCAGAGATCCGGTGAAGAAGCTCGGTCCGTACATGGCCACGATATGCCACTGCAGGCCGAAGTTTGAATCGCTGAGCGGCAGTCCGCACAGCTTCATCGCCAGGGGCGCCGAGGTCATTACCAGGTTCATCATCGAATAGGACACTACGCCGCAGATCGCCGCGGCGATGAAGCGCGGCTGCCGCGCGATCACGGCCAGCGGCCTGCCGCCATGGAGATCCGCGGCTGCGGGCTTCGGCGCATCGACGGTGGACAGCAGCGCCATGGCGATCAGCGCCACCAGTGCCTGCGCCGTGAAGCTGAACGCAAACAGGTAAGGCGGCCAGACATCCATGGTCCACTGCACCAGCTGTGGCCCGAGCACGCCGGCGAAGACGCCCCCAGCCATCACCCATGAGACCGCCTTCGGACGATACGTGACGCTGGCGCCGTCGGCGGCAGCAAAGCGATAGGATTGCGAAACCGCGCCATACAGCCCGCCGAAGAAGGTGGCGCAGCAGAACAACGCGAACGAACCGCGCAGGATGGCCACGGCAGCGAGCGCGCCGCACAGCGCGCCGCAGCCGCTGCCGATGATGAAAGCGACGCGACGGCCGTAGGCACGGGAAATCGCACCGACCGGCAAGGTCCCGCAGGCCAGGCCGACCACATACATCGAGATCGGTACCGTGGCGTAGGACGCATCGGGGGCCAGCGTCGAACCGACGATGGCGCCAGTGGCGAAAATCACCGCCGAATTGGCGCCGGCGAGCGCCTGGGCGACCGCCAGCCGCAGCACATTGGAGCGTGCCCGCGCGTCATCGAACAGTTCGGGTGTGCCGGTCACATCGATCATTTGGGGGAATCCACCCGGATGCGGCCCGGTATGTCCGGGCCTTGTTGCTTCGCCGCGGACTATGAAGCCCGGCCAACCGGCAATCAACACGCGCAAACGAGGCAGCCCCATGCATCGGACGCTTCAGCCTTCCGCGATCCTTCCAAAAACCAGGATAAGATTGTTGGCGGGCATCTCGACGACCTCGATCAGCTTCAGACCGACGCTGCCGGCAACGCGCTCCAGCTCCTCGACGTCGCGGACGCCCCATTCAGGATTGCCGCTTCGGAGGCTGGTGTCGAACACCGCATTGCTGACGGCGGTATGGTGACCGCCGCGCTTGAACGGCCCGTACATGAACAACCGACCGTCGGCGCGCAGGTAGCGTGCAGCGCCCGCCAGCAGGCCTTCGGTCACCGGCCACGGGGCGATGTGGACGACGTTGGCGCAGAACACCGCCAAAAGCGGGTCCGGTGCGGCGCCCTCCGGCATGTGCGCGAGCCACGCGGGTTCGCTCACATCAATGCGCAGCGGCGCGCGGACGTTGGCGCGTTGCGTATGCATGGTCCATGCGGTGATGCTTTTGAGATGCGCCTCGTTGAAATCGCTCGGCCACCAGGTGATGCCGGGACTGCGCGCGGCGAATTCGACCACGTGCTGACCGGTGCCGCTGCCGACTTCGACGACGTTGCCTGACTTTCCGCCCAGAAATGGAGCCAGCACGCCCCAGATCGCCTCGTGATTGCGGTGAAACGCCTTGGCATCAAGCCGACCGTCGGCTTCGATGCGCCCGCCGTCCTTGCCGAATTGGATCACGTATTCAGCCACGCCTCGCCCCTCCCTCGCCGTTCACCAGCGTACCGCTGCGGCCGGTATTTAACCTCGGCGCATTCCTGTGACGGAATGTACTGCACGCCCGAAACACCCGCGCGACACGGTTATATGACGGGTGGGGTGCCTTTGCCGCGATGTTTCATGGTAGGAGTGGCGCAGCAGTAGCCGCAACGCCATCTTCGCGGCCAATTTTGAGGCACACCATGGACACCGAGCCGGAACCCAAGACCCCTGCCGAGATGAAGGAAATCCGGCTGAACCGCAAACTGGCGCAGGATGCCGAGGGCATCAAGGCGATGGCCGATATCGCGGCCGCCGACATTGCGATTCGCAAGCGCACCGAGACCCTGCGCGCCGCGCGGCTTGCGAAGGAAGAAGAAGACCGCGCCAAGCCGGTCGAACCGAAACCAAAGAAAAAGAAGACAACCTGATGTCAAAGGACGATCGCGACCGCGCGGAAGCGCGCACCAGCAAGGCCGAACGCGCCGCCCACGACGCCAAAAGCGGGCGATCCGAGCGCGACGCGGCGGCGAAGGCCGTGATTGACAACATGGCCAAGCTGAAAGCGCTGCGGCTGGCCCGCGAGGCCGCCGAGCCGCCTCGCGCCACCACCGTCAAGAAGAAGGCGGCGGCGAAGCCGGGCAGCAAGAAGGCGGAAAAGACCCCGGCGCTGGCGGACTGGCTGGCCGGTCAGCAGAGCGGCGGTCGCAGAACCTGACGGTTCAGGCCGCCGGAGCCGGCCATTCGATCATGGTGCGGGTCTTGGTCGCGGAATCGTAAACCTGGATCTGCAGCATCGGGTACTTGTTCTTCAAGGCCATGCCGGCTTCCTCGGCCGCTTCCACCGTGTCGTGATGCGACTTGAAATGGCCGTCCACGACCAGCGAGTAACCCTCGGTCGGTGCCTTGTCGGCGCGGATGATCTTGCGGGGCTGCGGGTCGTCCATTTCGATCTTCGGCTTTTTCATCGTCGCTCCGGAAAACGGGATTGCTGGCAAACTCGGCTCCCGTTAGCACCGTATGGTGAAAAAAGGCAGGGAAGATTGCTGGTTAGCGGCGAATATGCCCCATAATGACGTTCAGATTGAGGTCGGAGCAGCACCTTTCCCGTGCGATCCGACACGAAAGGCGCCACGATGACTGGAAAGCGCAAGACGCCGGAGGATGGCGACGCTGTCCGAGAGGACGACAAGGCAAAATTGCCGCCCCCGCCGGCCGAAGAAGACGATGAGGACGAAGACGGCGACATCGCCACCCCCAAGCGCGATCGCGACGACGAACAGCGATACTTGTAGACTGGCTTCCTATTTGCGCCAGGACTTGTGTCGTGACACTCGCGCAACATCCGGCAGCCGGCCACCCGGGACGCCCCGCAAACCGGCGTGCTAGGATGGACCGGCATGCTGACCGTCCGCCATCTCACAAAATCCTATCGCTCGGCCCAGGAACAGGTGGCGGTTCTGCGCGGCGTCGACCTCGATGTCGCTGCCGGCGAGAGCGTCGCCTTGACCGGCGAATCCGGCAGCGGCAAGAGCACGCTGCTGCATCTGATCGCCGGCCTCGACCAGGCTGACGGCGGCGAGGTGCGGCTCGGCGACACTGTCGTGACCGCCCTGCCCGACCCGGCACGCGCCGCGCTGCGCCGCGACCGTCTCGGGCTGGTGTTCCAGCAGTTCAACCTGATCCCCAGCCTCAGCGTAGCCGACAATCTGGCGTTCCAGTCGCGCATCGCGGGACGTCATGATGCGGCGTGGCATGCGGAACTCATCGAACGCCTCGGCCTCGCATTGCTGCTCAAGCGCTACCCGGAACAACTGTCCGGCGGGCAGCAGCAGCGCGTCGCCATCGGCCGCGCGCTGGCGGCGAAACCGCTGCTGCTGCTTGCCGACGAACCTACCGGCAATCTCGACGAGGCCACCGCCGACGAGGTGCTGGGACTGGCGCGCGATCTTGTGGCGCGCACCGGCTGCGGCTTCCTGATGGTGACACACAGCGCGCGGCTCGCCGCTACCCTCGACCGTCAGGTCCGTCTTCATGCCGGGCTGATCGCGTGACACGCGCAGCGTGGGTCCTCGCGGTGCTGCTGAGCCACTGGCGCCGACACCCGATGCAACTGGCTACCTTGCTGGTCGGGCTGATTTCGGCGACCGCGCTGTGGAGCGGCGTGCAGGCTCTGAACCAGCAGGCACGCGCGAGCTACGATCGCGCAGCGGCAACCTTCGGCGGTGCGCGCACTGCGATGCTGGTCGGCCGCGACCGGGCCACTTCTCCGCAACAGCTGTTCGTCGACTTGCGCCGCGCCGGCTGGCCGGTGTCGCCGATGCTGGAGGGCCGCGTCACCATTGGCGGCCGCTCGGTGCGCCTGCTCGGCATCGAGCCGGTGACGCTGCCGGCGGAGACGACGGCGACGCCGGAAATCGGCCGCGCCGGCGTGCAGGCTTTCCTGCTGCCGCCCGGCCAGACGCTGGTGGCGCCGGAGACGCTGGCTGACCTCGCACTGCCGGAAGGCGCCACGCCGGAGATTGCCGGCGCTGGCGCCCTGCCACCGCTCAAAATGCAGCGGCAACTGGCGCCGAGCGTGTTGATCGTCGATATCGGCGTGGCGCAGCGGCTGCTGCACATGCCGAATCGGATCTCGCGGCTGGCGATCGGCAAGACCAAGGGCGCCCGCCCGCCGCTCGAAGCGGTCGCCGGTGACCGGTTGCGATTGGTCGAGCCGGAGGCCGAGACCGACCTGCAGCGGCTCACCGACAGCTTCCATCTCAACCTCACGGCCTTCGGGCTGCTGTCGTTCCTGGTCGGGCTGTTCATCGTCAATTCCGCCGTCGGTCTCGCCTTCGAACAGCGCCGGTCGATGCTGCGCACCGTGCGCGCCTGCGGCGTGTCGGCTCGGATGCTGAACGCCGTGTTGCTGAGCGAACTGGTCAGCATCGCGCTGCTGTCCGGCCTCGTCGGCCTGGTCTGCGGCTATCTGATCGCGGCATCGCTGCTGCCCGATGTCGCCGCCAGCCTGCGCGGACTCTACGGCGCCGATATTCCCGGCCAGCTGCAATTGAAGCCGCAATGGTGGCTGGCCGGACTCGCCATCTCCGTGATCGGCGCAGTCGCAGCTGCGGCAGCAAGTCTCGTGAAAGCGGCGCGGCTGCCTTTGCTGGTTGCGGCGCAACCCTACGCCTGGCAGCAGGCGCAACACCGCTGGCTGTGCTGGCAGGGCGGCGCCGCACTTCTCGTCTTCGCATCGGCTATCGGCTTCCTCGGCTTCGGCGATTCGCTGAGCGCAGGCTTCGCCGTGCTGGCGGCGCTGCTGCTTGGCGCGGCGCTGGCATTGCCGGTGATCCTCGGCGGCGTGCTGGCGCTCGGCGAACGGCTGGCGCGGCGACCGCTGACCACGTGGTTCTGGGCTGACAGCCGGTTGCAACTGTCCGGCCTGTCGCTGGCGCTGATGGCGCTGCTGCTGGCGCTGGCGGTCAATGTCGGCGTCGGCACCATGGTGGAGAGCTTCAGCCGCACGTTTACGGGCTGGCTGAACGGACGGTTGGCGTCGGAGATCTATCTCAACGCCGCCAGCGACCCACAGGCCGGGGAGATCAAGGCTTGGCTGGCGCACCGCCCGGAAGTGCAGGCCACATTGCAGAGTGGCCGCGCCGATGTGCAGCTGGCCGGTCTGCCGGTGGAGTTGCTCGGCTTTGCCGATCACGCCACCTATCGCGACCAGTGGCCCTTGCTCGAATCTTCGGTCGACGCGTGGGACCGCGTGAAGACCGGCAACGCCGCGTTGATCAGCGAACAATTGTCGCGCCGCCTGAAGCTGAAGATCGGCGACCAGGTCGAGGTGCCCGTGGCCTCCGGAAAATGGACACTCGACGTCGTGGCCATCTATGCCGACTACGGCAATCCGAAAGGTCAGCTTGGCGTCGCCGTCGACGCACTGTTCCAGCACTTCCCCGATATTCCGCGCACCCGCTTCGGGCTCCGGGTCGTGCCGGCCGCAGTGCCGCAGCTGATGGCCGATATCCAGCAACGCTTTAGCCTGGACGGCCGCAACCTCGCTGACCAGGCGACGGTGAAGACGGAGTCGCTGCGGATTTTCAACCGCACCTTCGCCGTCACGGCGGCGCTGAACGCCTTTACCCTCGGCGTCGCCGGCGTGGCGCTGCTGACCAGCCTGCTGACCCTGAGCAATTCGCGGCTGCCGCAACTGGCGCCGCTGTGGGCAATCGGTATCACCCGGCGTCGGCTCGCCGCCATCGAACTGCTCAAGACCATGGCGGTGGCGCTGATCACGTCGCTGCTGGCGCTGCCGCTGGGTTTGTCGGTGGCGTGGTGCCTGATCGCCGTGGTCAACGTGAAGGCTTTCGGCTGGCGGCTGCCGTTCACCGTCTTTCCGTTCCAGTTATTGCAATTGCTGGGCGTAGCGATGCTGGCCGCGTTGCTGGCATCATTACTGCCGATCATCGGGTTGCTGCGGATGCAGCCCGCGCGACTGGTGAAGATCTTTGCCGATGAACGATAGCCCCCGAATCACGCGCCGTGGCTTTGCCGGCGGCCTTGCACTCCTCGGCCTCGGCGCGCCGCGCGCGGGGGCACAGGGCTTTGCCGGCCTCGGCCGCGACGCCGGAGGATTCGCGGCGGTGGTGCCGGGCAAGGCCCTGTCATTTCCCGCCGACCACGGCCCGCATCCGGACTATCGCATCGAGTGGTGGTACCTCACCGCGAATCTCAACGACGCCAACGGCGCCGCCTATGGCGTGCAGTGGACACTGTTCCGGCAGGCGATGGCCGCGGGCACGCAAGCGGAGGGCTGGGCCAATCCGCAGATCTGGATGGGGCACGCGGCGGTGACATCGGCCGGCACCCACCGGTCGAGCGAGACACTTGCCCGCGGCGGTATCGGCCAGGCAGGCGCGACGGCACAGCCGTTTCGCGCCTGGATCGATGCCTGGGAGATGCGCGGACTGGACGGCATGTCCGACGCAAGTCTAGCACCGCTGGCGGTCACGGCGTCGGGCGCCGACTTCAGCTACGCGTTGCGGCTCGACGCGGATCGTCCCCTGGTGCTGCAGGGTGACGGCGGCTACAGCAGGAAATCCGAGCGTGGGCAGGCTTCGTATTACTACAGCCAGCCGTGGTTCAGGGCCGCGGGCAGCTTGACGATCGACGACCGGACCATCGACGTCAGCGGACAGGCATGGATGGACCGTGAGTATTCGAGCCAGCCGCTGGCCTCCGACCAGACCGGCTGGGACTGGTTCTCGCTGCATCTTTCGTCCGGCGAAAAACTGATGCTGTTCCGGCTGCGGCAGGCGAGCGGCGCAAACTACTTTTCCGGCAACTGGATCACGCCCGATGGCCGCTCCGAGCAGATCGCCTCAACGGCCATCGCCATGACGCCAACGGCCACCACCGAGGTCGCCGGCCGCAAGCTACCGACATCGTGGCGCATCGTCGTTGCATCGCGCGGCGTCGCGATCGACACCGCGCCGCTCAATCCGATGAGCTGGATGGCGACGAGCTTTGCCTATTGGGAAGGACCGATCGCGTTGCGCGGCAGCCATAGCGGCGTCGGCTATCTGGAGATGACGGGGTATTAACCTCTCCCCGCAAAGGGCGGGGAGAGGTTAAAGGACCGCATTGTCTTTTACTTCGTCAGCGGGCAGCCGCTCTCCGCGGCGGTGGGGAACGCCTTGTTGCCGGGCACGGTGGCGAGCTGCTTGTAATAGTCCCACGGCTTCCTGGATTCCGACGGCTTCTTCACCTCGAACAGATAGAGGTCATGCACGAAGCGGCCGTTGGCCAGCACGTTGCCCTTGGCGAAGGCATCGTCCACCGGCAATTCCTTGAGTTTCCTGGCCACCGCATCGGAGTCCTTGGAACGAGCGGCCTTCACCGCCTTGAGATAGGACAGCGTCGCCGAATAGGTACCGGCCTGGATCATGTTCGGCATGCGCTGGGTGCGCTTGAAGAAGCGCTCGGCGAATTCGCGCGACTTGTCGTCGCGGTCCCAGTAATAAGCCTCGGTCAGCACCAGTCCCTGCGAAGCCTGCAGGCCGAGACCGTGCACTTCCGCCAGCGTCAGCAGCAGGCCGGCGAGCTTCTGGCCGCCGGCGACGATGCCGAATTCCGCCGCCTGCTTGATGGAATTGGCGGTGTCGAGGCCGGCATTGGCGAGGCCGACGATTTTTGCTTTCGAGCTTTGCGCCTGCAGCAGGAAGGACGAGAAGTCCGACGAGTTGAGCGGGTGACGCACCGAACCCAGCACCTTGCCGCCCTTGGCCTTGACGATGTCGCCGGTGTCCTGCTCGAGCGCGTAGCCGAAGGCGTAGTCGGCGGTGAGGAAGAACCAGGTGTCGCCACCGGCTTCCACCAGCGCGCCGCCGGTGCCGACGGCGAGCGCGTGGGTGTCATAGGCCCAGTGGAAACCATAGGGCTGGCAGGCATCGCCGGTGATGCGCGAGGTTGCGGCACCGACCACGATGTCGATCTTCTTCTTTTCCTTCGACAATTCCTGAACCGCCAGAGCCACCGACGAAGTGGTCAGTTCGGTGATCATGTCGACGCCGTCGACGTCATACCACTTGCGTGCAATCGCGATCGCCGTGTCGGGCTTGTTCTGATGGTCGGCAGTGACCAGATCGATTTTCTGGCCGAGCACCTCGCCGCCGAAATCCTCGATCGCCATCTTTGCGGCCTCGACGGAATACTTGCCGCCGTAATCGGCGTAGACGCCAGACTGATCGTTGAGAATTCCGATCTTGACGCCTTGAGCAGTTCCCTGCGCCAGAGCCGGCGCAGCGAGACACAGGCTGCATACCGCAACAGCCGACAGCAAAGGTCCGAACTTCATCACAAGCCTCCCAATATTTTTAATTGGGCGCAGGCTATTTTAGAAGTTCGTGACTGCCCAGCTAATCTTTCGGCGTAGCTGGAAAGCGCAGACCGGATCAGCGATTGGCACGATGAAGCACGCGCGCAGCATTTGCTGCAACGCACTCTTGTCACTGCTGCTGGCGCAGCGCCGCTTCGATACAGGCGAGTTCCCGCTCGATCTCGGCCATCAACGGCACAGGGTCGTTGTCGGAGGTCAGGTGCATCTTGTCGTAAGTGCCGTTCTGCAAGCTTTCGAGCATCGCCCGACGATCGGTCTGATAGCCCTTGAGGCGCTCGAAGTCGCCGCGCTCGGCATATTTATTGATCAGTTTTTCGAACACGCTGCTCATGGCGGGAACCTCCGGCAAAGAAGACGCGGCGCCTTCGGCGCCGCGCCAAAAAGGTTCGGTGTCAGAACGCCCGCAGCACCAGCCGGTTCAGGCGGCTGGCGAAGGCCGCGGGATCCTCCGGCAACTCGCCGTCGAGGATCTGCGCCTGCTCCAGCAGCAGCATCGACAGATCGGCGGCTTCGCCGCCCTTGGCGGTGTCGGCCTTGGCCAATGCCGCAACGAGCGGATGCTTCATGTTGATCTCGAGCACCGGTTTTGTCACAGCGCCGCGGTTCTGCTGCGCCAGCATGCGCTCCAGCGCGCGGTCGGGTCCGAAGCCGCCGGCGATCAGGCAGGAGGCCGAGGTGGTGAGGCGGGTCGATACCTTCACATCGGAGACGCGATCGCCGAGCGCCTCCTTGATCACGGCGATGACGGCAGCCTCGTCGGTCTCCGAGGTCGGCTCGTCCTTCTTGTCCTCGTCAACGACAGGGATCAGGTCGAGGTTGAGGTCACCCTGGCTCAGCGACTTCAGCGGCTTGCCGTCGAAATCGAGGCCGCCCGAGGTCCAGAATGCATCGACCGGATCGGTCAGCAGCAGCACCTCGATGCCGCGGGCGGTCGCGGATTCCAGTTTCGGATTCGACTTCAGCCGCTCGATACTGTCGCCGACCAGATAGTAGATCTCGGTCTGGTTCGGCTTGAGGTCGGCGATATATTGCTTCAGCGAGCGCTTCTCGCCCGACGTGGTGGTGAAACGCGACAGCGCCAGCAGCTTTTCGCGGCGCTCGAAATCCTCGTAGATGCCTTCCTTGATCACCGGTCCGAAGGCGTCCCAGATCTTTGCAAAGGTCTCCGGCTCCTTGTCACCGAGGCTTTCCAGCTCGCCTATGACGCGGGTGGTGACCGCCTTGCGGATCTGCGCCAGTTGCGGATTGTTTTGCAGCATCTCGCGCGACAGGTTGAGCGGCAGGTCCTCGCTGTCGATCACCCCGCGGATGAAGCGCAGATAGGATGGCAGCAGGTCGGCATCTGCAGTGATGAAGACGCGGCGGACATAGAGCTTCACATGGCCCTTGCGCTGCGGCTCGAACAGGTCGAACGGCTTGGCCGATGGCGCAAACAGCAGCACCGCATAGGAATAGCGGCCCTCGGCGCGGTAGTGCAGGGTCATCGCCGGTTCGTCCCAGGCGGAGGCGATCGACTTGTAGGCCTTGGTGTAATCCTCCGGCGTCAGCTCCGACTTGGAGCGCTGCCATAGCGCGCTGGCCGAATTGATCTGCCGCGGCTCGTTGTCGGGCTTTTCTTCGTCCTTGGCCTCGTCTTCACCCTCGGCTTTCGGCTCCGAATCGGCTGCCGGGGCGTCCGGCTGCAGCATGATCGGAAACTGGATGTTGTCGGAATAGGCGCCGACCACGCGCTCGATCTCGTACCCTGCGAGATATTTCTTCGCGTCCTCTTTCAGATGCAGCACGATCTCGGTGCCGCGGCCGATCCTGGCGGCGTCGGCCTCGCTGGCTGGCGCGATCTCGAACCCGGCACCGCCGGACGACGACCAGATGAAGGCCTCTTCAGAGCCGGCGCGGCGGCTGGTGACGGTGATGCGGTCGGCTACCATGAAGGCGGCATAGAAGCCGACGCCGAACTGGCCGATCAGCCCGGCGCCATCCTTGGCCTCGGTGAGGCGCGACAGGAACGATTTGGTGCCGGAACGGGCGATGGTGCCGAGATTGTCGATCAGTTCCTGGCGGCTCATGCCGATGCCGTTATCGACCACCGTCAGGGTGTCGGCGGCCTTGTTCGGCACGATCCGGATGCTCAGCGGCGCGCCGTCGGCCATCAGATCCGGCTGCGCGATCGCCTCGTAACGCAACTTGTCGCAGGCGTCGGAAGCATTGGAAATCAGCTCGCGCAGGAAGATGTCGGTCTCGGAATAGACCGAGTGCACCATCAGATGCAGCAATTCGGCGACTTCGGCCTGGAACGGCTGGGATTCGGCGGCGGGAATGTCGGTGGTGGTCATGCGGGAGGCTCGATCACGGTCAGGGGAAAGCACGGATATAGGCATACGATTTTCGGGAGTCCATGGCTTCGACCGCAACTTGGGCGATGCGACATCGGAGCCCGGGAACGCTGACGCTGCCCTGCCGTTGCCTCTGCGAAAACCAGCGATACGGGAGACGACCATGACCACAGAAGCGCGCGAGACCGTGAGCCTGATCGGCAGCGACAAGGTGGAGGGAACCGCGGTCTACGGGCCCGATGGCGAGCGAATCGGGACCATCGAGCGGGTGATGATCGAGAAAGTCAGCGGCCGGGTGTCCTATGCGGTGCTGAGCTTCGGCGGCTTCCTGGGCATCGGCGACGATTTCTATCCGCTGCCGTGGCCGTCACTGAAGTACAATGTCGATCTCGGCGGCTACCAGACCATGGTGACAACCGACCAGCTCAACGACGCGCCGAAACATCGCCGAGCCGATGACTGGAACTGGGGTCGCGGCACCGCCGACATCGACGACTACTATGGCGTCGCAGTTCGGTGAGGCGCGATCAGCCGCCGGTCGCCACGGCGTAGGCGCCTTCCAGCATCGACAGGCATTCGAGGGCGCGCTCCTGCGCCGAGGCGCCTGCGCTCTGCGCGATCTCGCGCAGGTCGCGGATCGCCAGGTCGACCGCGCTCAGCAGGTCGAGTTCGTCGTCGTCAGATTGCAGTACGGCACGCGCTGGAAACTGAATCACATTTGTCACTGGATTACCCTGGCACGAATCATCGAACGCCATTTGGCCCTGAAATAGTTAAGCCAATTGATACATGCGCGAAGGCCGTCATCCGGCCTGTCGCGACGCGTCAATCCTGCCAGCTGACTAGCGGGATCAGGCTGACACGGTAATCGGGCGGTAGGGTTTCGCTAACAGTTTCGATAGCAGCCCCATCAGCTTCGCCAACAGCGACGCTCTCTTGTGCCACCGGCTCCACTGGAGCGACCGTGGGACTGACGACCGGCGTGATGCTGTCGCGACCTCGACGCCAGGCCTCGGACTCGATCTGGCGCGCGAATCGGCGAAACAGGTCGGTGGCGCGTTTGCGCTGCGCGTCGGTCAGCGCCGTTGCAATCAGGAAAATCAGTTCCTCTGACAGTTCAGCGGCGGTGGCTCTGCTGTCGTCGTCGATCATGGTCATGAAATGGTCCGGAGCAGGAAACGCGCAGCTTGCCGGCATTTGATTGAGATCGGGTTGCCGACCTTTCGCCGGCAGCGGTCCAGCGTAGGTACCGGCGGCTGCAACAACGGCCTAATTGCCGAAAGAATAAGCACTTTTGGCGTTTCACGAGCAGTCCACACGCCCGCTGGGTTAATGTCTCATTAGCCGAAATGATGGAAAGTAGCGGAATTGTATTCGCGTACCGCGCAGGCCGGCACGGTGCACCGCTCCCATTAGGAGATACCAGGGATGGTTATGACGATGGATCGTGCCAGCAGTCCCATGCGGGCGATCACAAACCAACCTGGCGAAACGGAAACTGATTCGGACATCTCGACGCTGATCGCGCGGCTGACGTCCGAGGTCAACCAGATCGCCTGCGAGAAGACCAAGTCGATCCAGAACATCACCAACCAGATGAAGATGCTGGCGTTGAATGCGCTGATCGAGAGTTCGCGCGCCGGTGTCCACGGCGCGGGCTTCGCGGTAGTGGCGCAGGAAGTACGCAATGTCGGCCAACTGGTCGAGACCATCGCCAAAGAGCTGGAGACCCAGCTCACCGGACGCACAGGAAGCCTGATGCAATCCATCGACCGCATGACCGAACGGTCGCGCGGCGAGCGCATGGTCGACCTGTCGCTGAACGCCATCGAACTGATGGACCGCAACCTCTATGAGCGCACCTGCGACGTGCGCTGGTGGGCAACCGATTCTGCGGTGGTCGACTGCGCCGCTGCGCCGGATAATTCCACCGTGGCCCATGTCTCGGAGCGCCTTGCGGTGATCCTCGGCGCCTACACCGTGTATCTCGACCTGTGGCTGTGCGATCTCGACGGCAACGTGCTGGCGAGCGGACGCGGCGATCGCTTCAACGTCCGCGGCCATAATGTCGCCAACACAGCATGGTTTCGCGACGCGAGAAAGCTGCGCTCCGGCGACGACTATGTGGCCGGCGACGTGGAGAAGCAGCCGCTGCTGAACAACGCCCAGGTGGCGACCTATTGCGCCAGCGTGCGCGAGGGCGGCAAGGCCAATGGCAGGCCTCTCGGCGTGCTGGCCATCCACTTCGACTGGGAAGCTCAGGCCCGCGCCATCGTCGAGGGCGTGCGCGTCGGCGACGATCGCACCCGCGTGCTGCTGGTGGACTCCAATTTCCGCGTCATCGCAGCCTCCGACGGCGAGGGCCTGCTGACCGAGCGTATTCCGCTGCAACTGAACGGCCGCCGCAGCGGGTTCTACCACCAAAGCTCCGGCGCCCAGGTCGCATTCCATGCCACACCGGGCTACGAAACCTACAAGGGGCTGGGCTGGTACGGGGTGATTGTCAGAGGGGCGTAGGCTGAAGTTTGAGGCGAGTCTTGCTTTCTTCCGTTCTTCCCTTGTGGGAAAAGCGCAGAAAGTCGGGAGCACGCCATGACCACCATCAAGCGACAAGAAGACGTCACGCCGGCAGTGCTGGAAGTGATGGAACGCACGAAAAATCCGCGGATGCGCGAGATCATGGTGTCGCTGGTCACTCACCTGCACGGCTTCGTCCGCGACGTCCGCCTCACCGAAGAGGAATTTCGCGACGCCGCCGCGATCCTCAACGAGATCGGCAAGCTGACCACCGACACTCACAACGAGGCCGTGCTGATGGCCGGCTCGCTCGGGGTGTCGTCGCTGGTCTGCCTGCTCAACAACGGCGCCAACGGCACCACCGAGACGTCGCAGAGCCTGCTCGGGCCGTTCTGGCGTCTGAATTCGCCCCGGGTCGACAATGGCGGCTCGATCGTCCGCTCCGACACCCCGGGCCCGGCGCTATTCATGACCGCTGTGGTGCAGGACCGCGGCGGCGCGCCGGTGCCCGCGGCCGAGGTCGACATCTGGCACTCCTCGCCGGTCGGACTGTACGAGAACCAGGACCCCGACCAGGAGAACTTCAACCTGCGCGGAAAATTCACCACCGACGCTGAGGGCAGATTCTGGTTTCGCTCGGTCAAGCCGGCCGGCTATCCGATTCCCACCGACGGCGTGGTGGGCCGGCTGCTCGACGCACAGGACCGCCACCCGTTCCGGCCGGCCCATGTCCATGCACTGATCTACAAACCCGGCTTCAAGACGGTGATCTCGCAGGTCTATGCCGACGACGATGCCCACCTCGGCAGCGACGTGCAGTTCGGCGTCACCGAGGCGCTGGTCGGTCGCTTCATGCGCCATGATCAGCCGCACCCCACCGCCGCAGACGTATCCGCGCCGTGGTATTCGCTGGACTATCGTTTCATGATGGAGCCCGGCGAGGCGAAATGGCCGCGGCCACCGATCAAGTGAGGGCTCCTCCTTCTCCCCCGCGCGAAGCGAAGCTCCGGCAGGTGGGAGAGGAAGACAGAAAGCGCCTCCTCGCTAGCCTGCCAGCCAGCGCCAGATCTTTTGCAGCACGTCGCGCGGTGCGGGCGCCGCCACCGGCGCCAGCGGCGGGCGCGGCAGCGGCTGCGCCCCGTCGTCCGGCGCAATTGCCTGCGGCCCGACCTGGGCGAGGAAGGCCTGCTCGTGCTGGCGCGTGAGCCGCAGCAGCGCGCTGTCAATCGGCAACCATTCGACGGCAGCAATGTCCTTCATCAGTTTGCGGCTCGGCGCGGCGTCGGCTTCCATACGCCAGAAGTGCACCACCTTGGTGCGTTCGCCGAGCGGGTAGGCCAGCGTTCCCAGAAACTCGTGCACCGACACCGCATGGCCAGTTTCTTCCAGCACCTCGCGTTCGGCCGCATCGCGCGGCGCCTCGCCCGGGTCCAGCTTACCCTTGGGCAGCACCCAGTCGGCGCGCTTGCGCATCTGCACCACTGCAATCAGTGGCGACGCGCCCCGCTTTACGACAATGCCGCCTGCGGCAACTACGACAGGCTCTCGCGCCATCGGTGATCCTTTTCCGCAATGCGCGAATGTTCAAATTGGCCTCAGCCGACGAAGGCACCGCCGAGGTCATCCTCAATATGGCTATGAATAATCGATTCGAAACTGTCGTCAGCCCTGAAACCCAGGGACAATGCGCGCGGCGTCTCAAAGGTCCCAGGCCAGCCGGCGACCATGGCCATGACAGCGGGATCCGGCACATGACGGATGCGTGACACCACGGCATCGCCGGCCACATGACGCAGCGCTGCGATCTGCTGCCCGACGGTTGCGGGCACGCCCGGCATCATCACGCTGCGGCGGGCGCCGAGCCGGGCGCTGTCGAGGGTCGCCGCATGCAGCAGGAAGCCGACCGTGGCGCGCGGACTGGCATGGGTCTGCGCCACGCTGTGATCGACCGGCAGGATTGCCTCCCGCCCGGCCAGCGGTTCACGGATGATGCTGGAGAAAAAGCCGGACGACGCTGCATTCGGCTTGCCGGGCCGCACACAGATGTTCGGCAGGCGAATGCCGATGCCATCGAAAAAGCCGCGGCGGCTGTAATCCGCCAGCAGCAATTCGCAGATCGCCTTCTGGGTGCCGTAGCTCGACAGCGGTGTGTGGAAGAAATCGTCGGCGATCGGGCCAATATAGGGCGCGCCGAACACCGCGATGGACGACGTATAGACCAGGCGCGGAGTGTAGCTTTCCTTGGCGCGGATCGCCTCGAACAGCGCGCGGGTGCCGTCGAGATTGACGGCATAGCCCTTGTCGAAATTCTGCTCGGCCTCGCCGGACACGATGGCAGCGAGATGGAAGATCACATCGGGCCGTGACGCCAGCAGCTTCGCCGGCGCCTCGGGCGATGCCAGATCGACGACGATATGTCGCGCGAAGGAAGCATCGGCGCCGAAATCGCCGGCAACGGCGTCAGCCATCACGAGGTCGGCAATGTCGGCATCGCCAATGCGGCCATCCTTCAGCAGCCGCTCGCACAGCTTGCGGCCGATCATGCCGGCGGCGCCGATCACCAATACCTTCATGCTTTCGGCGCCGACAGCTTGTAGATTTCCAGCGCGTCGGCGTCAGTTCCGCGGGTCGCAGCGGCCATGCGGAACAACTGCGCGGCGAGCGCCGCCATCGGCACCGGGGTCTGCGTGTCGTGGGCGACGTCGACCACCGTGTCTAGGTCCTTGAGCATGGTCGCGATATGGCCGAGCGGCGGCGAGTGGATGCCGGCCACCATCCGCGGCACGAACAGCTGCAGCGGGATCGAATCGGCAAAGCCGCCGGCCAGCGCCTCCGGCAGCCGCTTGGCGTCGATGCCGGCATTGACGGCCAGCCGCGTCGCCTCCGCCAGCACCGCCATGGCACAGCCGACGATCACCTGGTTGCAGAGTTTTGTGGTCTGGCCGGCGCCGATCGGACCCATATGGGTGAAGCCGCGGGCCATCGCCATGATATAGGGCCGGACGCGTTCGATGTCGGCGGCGTCGCCGCCGGCCATGATCGCCAGCGTCGCTTCTTCCGCGCCCTTGGTGCCGCCGGACACCGGTGCATCGATCCACACCATGCCGTTCGCGGCCTTCAGCCGGATCGCGATGGAGCGCGCCGCATCGGGATGGATCGAGGAAAAATCGACGACGAGTTTTCCGTCCCCCGGAACGCTCGCCAATCCATCGGCGCCAAACACCACTTCCTCCACCGCCGACGCGTCGGTCAGGCACATGAAGATAATTTCGGCGGCGGCCGCAACGTCACAGGGTTTTGCGGCGGCGGTGGCGCCGGCCTCGACCAGGGCTGCGGCCTTGCCCGGCGAGCGATTCCACACCGTGACGTTGTGGCCGGCATGAAGCAGCCGCCGCGTCATCGGCAGTCCCATCAGCCCGAGACCGAGATAGCCGAGCTTTTCCTGTCGTTCTGCCTGCACGTTCTGGCTCCCTTGTCGCGTGTCCTAGGCGGTGTCTACGCTGCACCAGCCACAGCATCAACGGTGATATCATCGGCGCCGGCCATTGCCGCAGGATGCAGCAGGCCCCGCGCACATGTTGAGCATCGGACAACTTGCCTGATTGTTTGAAGCATGAAAGGCTTGCACCAGCGACGGTCGCGAGACCGCGGGTGGTCATCTTTAGTGGAGAGCGGACATGAAGCGGACGACATCGAAATGGTTGATGGCTGCGGCATTTGCTGCAGGTGCGCTGGCCAGCGCAGGTGCGAAGGCGCAGAGCATTCCGACCATCAAGGTCGGCTGGACGATTCCCGCCGAGGAATCCAAGTACTGGATGATGAAGCGCCCGACCGAGTTCAGCAATCTCGGCAAGGTCTACAATATCGAGTGGACCCAATTCCAGGGCACCTCGCCGATGACCCAGGCGCTGGCCGCGGGCGCACTCGACTGCGCCACGCAGGGCGTGCTGTCGCTGGCCAACGGCGTCAACGGCGGCAACCTGAAAGCCTACATCGTCGCCCAGCACGTCTCGGAAAAGCCGGGCAGCTTCTCGGTGTACTGGGCCGTGAAGGACGACTCGCCGATCAAGACCATCGCCGACCTCAAGGGCAAGAACGTCGGCATCTCCGTCATCGGCGGCGGCACCTACGGGCCGTTCAAGATGCTGCTGAAGGGCGCCGGCGTCGACCCCGAGAAGGACATCAAGCTGGTCGAGATCGGCTTCGCCGCCTCCGAGGACGCGCTGCGCCAGGGCCGCGTCGACGCCATCAACATGAACCAGCCGTTCGCGGCGCGCATGGAAGCCAAGGGCGGCACGCGAAAACTGTTCTCGCTGAACGAGGCGATGCCGAACATCGTGCACATCCTCGAAGCCTGCCGCGCTGATTTCGTCGACAAGAACCCCGAGATCGCCAAGGCCTATGTGTCGGACATCACGCTGGGCATGAAGAAGGCGCTGGCCAACCGCGACGAAACGCTGAAGGTCGTCAACGAGGTTATGAAGGCACCGATCCCGGTGCTGGAGACCTATCTGCTGAAGGATAACGATTTTGCGCGCGATCCCGGCGCCGCACCGAACTTCCCGGCGATGCAGAAGATGCTCGACATCTACACCGAGGCCGGCATGTTGCCGAAGATGGACGCGATGCAGTGGAAGCACCCGACCATCGTGGCACCGATCCAGTAAGGCTTGTTCTCTTACCCTCCCTAGAGGGAGAGGGTCGGATCGCAAAGCGCGTAGCGCGGCGCGATCTGGGGTGGGGTGAAGTGTTGCGCTCCATCATTGCCGCCGTCACCCCACCCCGCCGAACACGCGCTTCGCGCGACGTTCGCCGACCCTCCCCTCCAGGGGAGGGTGACGCAACTGCGAGACCAATCCGAAAGCCACCCCTATGACCAAACTGCGCTCCCGCATCACTACGGACGGCCTCGATCGCGCGCCGCATCGCGCCTTCATGCGCGCGAGCGGGCTCGACGACGACGCCATCGCCAAGCCGATGGTCGGCGTGGTCAGCATGAAGGGCGACCTGTCGCCCTGCAACATGACCCACGACTTCCAGGTCGCGGCGGCGCGGGACGGCATCAGCGAGGCCGGCGGCACGCCGCGCGACTTCTCCACCATTTCGGTGTCCGACGGCATCAGCATGGGACATGAGGGCATGAAGTTCTCGCTGCTGTCGCGCGAGATCATCGCCGACTCCATCGAGGCCGTGGTGCACAGCTACGCGTTCGACGCGCTGATCGGCTTCGGCGGCTGCGACAAGACGCTGCCCGGCGTGATCATGGGCATGGTCCGCTGCAACGTGCCGGCGATCTTCATCTACGGCGGCAGCTCGCTGCCCGGCAAGTATGAAGGCAAGACCATCACCGCGCTGGACTCCTACGAAGCGGTCGGTTCGTTCATGACCGGCGAGATCGATGCCACCACGCTGGAAGGCATCGAGCGTGCCTGCCTGCCGACAGTGGGCGCCTGCGCCGGGCAGTTCACCGCCAATACCATGGCGATGGTCTCCGAGGCCATGGGCCTGACCATGCCGAACATCTCCATGGTGCCCGGCGTCTATGCCGAGCGCGCGCACACCGCGCGCCGCGCCGGCCGGCTGATCATGGAGATGCTGCGTAAAGGCGGTCCGCTGCCGCGCGACATCGTGACACGCAAATCGCTAGAGAACGGCGCTGCCATGGTCGCCGCCACCGGCGGCTCGACCAACGCCGCACTGCATCTGCCGGCGATCGCCAACGAGGCTGGCATTACCTTCACCATCGATGATGTCGGCGAGGTGTTTGCGCGCACGCCGCTGATCGGCAATCTCAGGCCCGGCGGCAAGTACACCGCCAAGGACGTCTACGACATCGGCGGCTGCGCGGTGGTGATGCGCGCGCTGATCGAGAGCGGGCACATCGACGGCTCCTGTCTCAGCATCACCGGCACGACGCTGGCCGAGGAATACGGCAATGCCAACAAGGCCGATGGCGAGGTGATTTACAGCGCAGCCAAACCGATCATGCCGGATGGCGGCGTCGCGGTGCTGAAGGGCAACCTCGCGCCGGACGGCGCGGTGATCAAGGTCGCCGGGTTGAAGAACACGGTGTTCGAGGGCACCGCACGGGTGTTCGAGGACGAGGATAGCTGCGTAGCCGCCGTGAAGGCCCGGACCTATAGCGCCGGCGACGTGCTGATAATCCGCAACGAGGGTCCGGTCGGCGGCCCCGGCATGCGCGAGATGCTCGGCGTCACCGCCCTGATCTATGGCCAGGGCATGGGCGAGAAGGTGGCACTGATCACCGACGGCCGGTTCTCGGGCGCAACCCGCGGCATGTGCATCGGTTACGTGTCGCCGGAAGCCTTTGTCGGCGGGCCGCTGGCGCTCGTGCGCGACGGCGACCGCATCCGCATCGACGCGCCGGCGCGGCGCATGGACCTGCTCATTGACGACGCGGAGTTCGCTTCGCGAAAAGCCGCGTGGGTGCAGCGTCCGCCGCGGCATCGCGCCGGCGCGCTAGCGAAATACGCGCGGCTGGTGGGCCAGGCGCCGGGTGGCGCCGTCACCCATGACGGCGGCGCCGAATGGCCGTGGTACGATTGATGGTCATTCCGGGGCGGACGTCGTGTTGGCTGCGCGCGAAGCCGGAATCCCGATATGTTCAAGACATATCGAGGTTGCTGGTCCGCTCGAGCTTCGCTCTCGCGCCCTGGAATGACAGTAAAATTCACGCCGCGCGCACGGCTGCGAGAAACTTCTGTACCTCGCTCTGCAGGTGATCGCTCTCGCTCATCAGCGCGCAGGCGAGACCGTGGACCTGCTCGGAGGCCGCGCCGGTGTCCGACGCGCCGCGGTTGACGTCGACGATGGAGCTGGCCACCTGGGTGGCACCTTGCGCCGCCTGCTGCACGCTGCGGGAAATCGCCTGGGTGGCCGCGCCCTGCACTTCGACGGCCGCGGCGATCGCCTGCGAAATTTCCGAGACCTGGCCGATAGTGGCGCCGATATCGCGGATCGCTGTCACCGACAGGTCGGTCGCCGACTGCATCTGCGCGATCTGCAAGCTGATCTCCTCGGTTGCCTTGGCTGTTTGCGCAGCCAAGGCCTTGACCTCTGAAGCGACCACAGCGAAGCCGCGGCCGGCCTCGCCGGCCCGCGCCGCCTCGATGGTGGCATTGAGCGCCAGCAGGTTGGTCTGTTCGGCCACCGCGCCGATCAGCTTCACCACTTCGCCGATGCGTTCCGCCGACTGCGACAGTTCACCGATGCGCGCATTGGTCTGCTCCGCCTGTTGGACGGCGGCACGGGAGATGCGCTGGGACTCCTGAACCTGGCGCCCGATCTCGGTCACCGACGAGGCCATTTCCTCGGACGCCGCCGCGGCGGACTGAGCGTTGGCGGAGGACTGCTCCGACGCCGCTGCCACGGTCGCCGACAGCGACTGCGTGGTCTCGGCCGTTTTGGTCAGGCTGCCCGCTGCCGCCTCGATCTCCGATGATGCCGCTGACACCGCTTGCACGATCTGGCCCACGGCCTGGTCGAAGCCATCGGCAACCTGCCGCATGGCCATCTTGCGCTCTTCGTCGTTCTGCCGCTTGATGACGGCCTGCTCGGCATCCATGGAGCGTACCCGCAACGCGCTGTCCTTGAAAACCTGTACCGTGCGAGCCATGGCCCCCACCTCGTCGGCGCGACCGAGCGACGGCACTATCGTTTCCAGCTCGCCGTCTGCGAGGCGCTGCATTACGCCGGTCATGCCGGTGATCGGCCGGATCACCCCGACCGCGACGCCAATGAGACCGGCCCCGATGAGCAGGGAAACCGACCCTGACAGAATCCACAGCAGCACCGTGAACGTCGCAACGCGATCGGTCGCGGCCGCCTCGGTGGCCGCATTGGCATCATTGGTGCGCTTGACGATCTCGTCGATGACGACGCGGTGCGCGGTATAGGCAGCCGTAATCACGGCATAGGCAGCGGCCGCCGCATTGCCATCCCCCTGCCGAGCGCCGGCAGCAGTTTCTGCTCCACGGCCTCCCAGAATCGTTTCACCTCACTGTCGGATTTTTCGACCAGCAGGAATTTGATGCCCGGCTCGAGTTCGGACGCCGACCAGAACGCGCGGCGGTCGTCATAATCCTTCTTGAGCTGCGTCAACCGCTCCGTACGCACCGCCAGCGAAGCCGGATCATGAAGCGCCAGCGTGGCTTCGAGATAGGCCTCGATCACATATTCAGGCGGCGGCAGAATATCGGCGACCAGATCATTGCCAAGCTTGACGCGATCGTATACCGGCCCGCCTACCTTGAGCTGGGTCAAGCCGTAAAGACTGGTACCGATGATGACCGCGAGACCGATCGCGGTCACCACACCAAAAACGATGACCGCACGGGAAATTGTCAGACGCATCTTCATGTCGGATTTGCTCGAACTTCAGGTTGGATCGGCGGTAACTACGCGGCCCAGGTGTTTCAGCCCAGCCGATGCATAGCCCTCGGCGTATCGGAGATTGCGCCGCACCGATCGGCGGTGACACAGGTGAGACTGAGTCTGACGAGTTAGATCGATGCCAGCGACAGCTGATCGTGCAGACGGACGTTCGGCTTCCTGTTCGAACCGCGCGCGAGCGATTAGAGCCTCAAAGGTATGAACGAATTGTTCGCAGGCCCTGATGCACTTCCCGATCGTGGCAATCGCCGCTTCCAGCTTGCTGGCCTTGTCGGTGAGTCCGGCGGCAAGACCGGCCAGCGACGGCAACACCGGGCAGATGAAAGACGCTTCCCACAATGAATCCCCCTTACAATCGAGCCGGACTATTCCGCCCCTCGAGCGTCGCCGCGCCGGCAATTCGACGCCCAACGTTCGACCATTGCCAGCTGCGATAGATAGCCTGACTTAGTAAGGGACGGCTTACGCCTGCGAGCGCCCGTCCCGCTCAATTTGTGACAAATCCTGTCTCGCAGTAGTACTTATTGCTTTGCTGGCTATTGGCTGATTGCTTAACGGTGCAACACGAACGCGTTGCACCCGCGACGTGTTACCACCAGCGAAAATCTGGCGCCGCGTGCGCGTTTTTAGTAGACTGCGCAGTCCGTGAGTGAATGTTCTGCTGGCACGGCAAAGCTTTATTGTTAAATGATTGCCATGAATCGGATTGTCAGAACGCCGGCAAGTAAGCGCATTTGGTAATGTCAGTCGCGGAACTCGAACTGATCGGAAATTTGCCAACGGCCTTCCTTGACGCTTTAGCGGTCGGCATTTCGCTGGTCGACCCACGCGACGGGCACATCATCTATGCCAACAAGGAATTCAGCCGCATCCTCGGCTATTCCTGCGACGAGATCCGGCGCAACCGCATTTTCTTTATCGACCTCACGCACCCCGACGACCGGGGCCGGAATGTCGAGCAGAATCGGCGCCTGCTGCATGGTGAGATCGACCAATATAAAATCCAAGAACGATACCTGCTCAAAAATGGCGAGATGCTGTGGGTGAATGTGACGGCAACGGCTATTCGCGGACCCGATGGTTGTGTCCGCTGGACTGCGGCCGTCATCGAGGACATTACAAAAGAGAAGGTTCTGCAGCAGCAGCTCGAGGTCGCCGAAGAGTTGGGCGGCCTCGTCACCTGGAACTGGGACGTCAAGTCTCGCAAGGCGAAGCCGTCGCAGCGCTACAATTCCCTGTTCGGCATTCCGGACACCACATCCGAACTGTCGATCGAGCGGTTTCTTGAGCTTGTTCATCCCGATGATCGGGCGTCGGTATGTTCGGCAATGAGACGCGCGATAAATGGCGGGGCGTATTCCCACGAGTATCGCATCGTGCGCGCCGACGGATCGATTCGCTGGATGCGCGGCATTGCAACCTGCGTCGTCGATGCAGCCAACGAGGTGACCAGCGTCCTTGGCGCCACGATCGACATTTCCGATGCCAAGACGCGCAAACAGCCCGAGATCGCGCCGAAAGCCATGCGCGACATCATGCGGCACATCGAGGCCAACTCGCACAAGCCTATCTCGATTCCGGAGATCGCTGCCGAATACGACGTCAGCCCGCGCAGCATCCACAAGCATTTCTCGGCGTTGGGCACCACACCAATGAAATTCGTCAAGCAGACCCGGCTGCGCTGCGCGCATCGGCGACTGTCCAGCCCCGACCGCAAGACATCCATCACCGGCGTCGCCTTCGAATGCGGCTTCACCAATCTCGGCCATTTTGCGCGCGACTACCGCAAGGAATTCGACGAACTCCCGTCCGAGACGCTGAAACGCAATCTCTAGCAGTCTGCTGAAAAACCCTAGATTTGAGAGTTTTCTTGTCTCTCTGCGGTCGTTATCGAAGTGGGGAGCGGTGAGGGAGCGCGCTTATCGGCGGGGTGCCGGGGTTGTCCCCGAAGCCGGTGGCCTATGCTGCGAGCAGTTTGGGGATGCGGATCAGATTGTAGGCGATCAGGTTAAGGAGAAAGTCGGCGGCGACGCGACCGATGCCGCGATGCTTGGTCTTGCGCATGGTGCCGTGTTGTTTGCCCCAGCCGAAGATGCACTCGATCATCGCTCGGCGTGATTGCGACATGCCATAGCCGGGATGTCGTGTGGTGCGATCGTCGATGGCGCTGGTGCGGGTCTTGCCGGCTTTGGTGACGGCGTTGTTTTGCGTCACATGCGGCGTCACGTCGATGGCGCGAAGCTTGGCCACATGATCGGCGGTGTCGTAGGCCTTGTCCTCACCGGCCGTGATGCGGCGGCGGGCCGTCTTGCGCCGAGCCTTCAACATCGTCTCCGAAGCGCGGCGCTCGGCCGTGCCATTGGCGTGCGTAACCATGCCGGCGACTGCCAGGCCATGCCGGTTCTCCATGGTCGCGTGGCCCATATAGCAAAGCCTGGCCTCGCGCCCGGCCGCCTTGCGGTAGAGCCTGCTGTCGGGATCGCTGGTGCTGGCATGGGTGTCGTTCTTGCGCTTCTGGCCATGGAAATTGGCGCCGTTGTCATCGTCGCCACTGCCGTCCTTGGGACGAAAGCTCTTCTGCGAAGCCCAGGCTTCGATCAGCGTCCCGTCCACCGAAAAATGCTCGTTCGACAATAGCGGCCTGACCTGGGAATGGTTCAGGAGCCTGGCCATGAACTTCGCAAACACCTCGCCGTTCTGCAGCCTGTCGCGGTTCTTGGTGAAGGTGGTCGGGTCCCAGACCGGATCGTCCGGTGAAAGCCCTACGAACCAGCGATATAAAAGATTATAGTTCAGCTGCTCCATCAGCTGGCGTTCCGAGCGGATGCCGTAGAACACCTGCAGCAACAGCGCGCTCAGTAATTGTTCGGGAGGAATCGAAGGACGTCCCTCGCTGGCGTAAAGCTTCGCCAGGCTACGGCTCAACTCACCCAGCACATCCCGGACAAGCTCGCGGATCTTCCTCAGAGGGTGGTTCGTCGGCACCCGCTTGTCTGGTGAAATGTACGAAAACAACCCGCCCTGATCCACAAAATTGCCGCGCATGCTCGTCTCCACCGATTCGAGATGACAAAGTGAATCATCAAGAAAACCGCTTGGCGAGCTGGTTTTTCAGCAGACTGCTAGAGTTTGATCCTTTAAAATCGAAGCGGCTTAACCTTGTCCCGGAGACGTTCCGGCCTAGCGAAGCTGCATAGATCGGGATTCCGGGTTCACGCTTCAGCTGGCCTTCGCCGACCGAAGCGTGCCCCGGAATGACCAGCTTCAGCCGATGGCGGCGATGACGGCGATCTCGACCTTGATCGAGGGATCGGCGAGGCGGGCCTCGACGCAGGCACGCGCCGGCGTGTTGTCCTGCGGCACCCAGGCATCCCACACGGTGTTGAACTTGGCGAAATCGCCCATGCTGGGCAGCCACACGGTGACCGACAGCATCTTGGTCTTGTCGGTGCCGGCTTCCTTGAGCAGCGCGTCGATCTTGGCGAGCACTTCCGTGGTCTGCGCCTCGATGCTGCCGGTGTAATCGTTGGGCACCTGGCCGGCGAGATAGACGGTGTTGCCGTAGATGGCGGCCTGGCTGAGACGCTTGCCGGGAACGAGGCGCTTGATCATGATGCAATCTTCCATGCGAGAGCGGTTGGCTACGACGACCGGCGCAAGTCCGTCGTCGCTATTAACTCATTGACATCGCGAACGGTTTTACCCTCCGCGATGTCGTCCGAATGGAAGGCTATGTACGCGCGGAGGACACTCGCGTCAATTCGCGCAAGCGCCCACCGCCGCTCATTTGCGGGTGTAGAGGTGAAAGCCGCCATAGATTCCCGAGCGATCCTGCGCCAGGCCCTGCGCGCTGCGCACGTCGTCGCGCTGCCAGGTCTGCTGCAGCGAGGCGAGGTGGGGATGATCGAGCGAGGATTCCGCGCCTGCGGTACGGAAGATGATCTTCACTTTGTCGCTGCCGGCGCGGTCGATCGCATTCCACAGCGCGCGGATCTCATCGGGCGCCATCCAGTCCTGGGAATCGAGCAGCACGACAGCATCGATCTGCCGCGCCGGCTGGTTTTCCAGGAACACGCGGAGATTGGCGTGCACCGGGGTGATCAGCCCGGCGCCGCCGCGCATGGCATCGAAGCGGCCCTGCTGCAGGTACAGCGGCAGGCATGTGTCACCCGGGCCGGGATAGCTGCGCGCCAGCGCCTGCCAGGCAAAATAGTTGGTGGCGTTGGGGTGCACGTCGATCAGGCGCAACAGGCGCTGGTGCAGCACCTCGTTGAGCGGCTGGTCGCCGCCGAGCAGCGTGCGCTGCTGCGGCGGGATGCCGAGGCTGAACAGCAGCGCCGGCGTCCGCGTCATCCAGCGCGCCAGCCGGGAATGAAACAGCCGGTGCACCTTTGCCAGTGCGCGCTGCCGCGCCGGCGACTGCGCGTCGTCCTTCAGCAGCACGGCGAGATCGATTCCGGCCAGCCGCGCCAGCCGGTGCGCGAAGCCGATGAAATGCCCGAGCGCGCCGTGACGATAGAATCCGTTGGTGAAGTAGCTCGAGCGCGGCCGGCCGCGGAAATCGCGCTCGTCCCAGAACGCGCGGGCCTCGGCGTCGAGCACCGGCCGCAGCCGCTCGCGATAGATCGTGGCGTTGGCGACCGCATTGCCCTCGCCGAAGAACTCCCAGAAGTCGGCGTAGTCGGTCAGCGCGCGAAAGCCGGCGAGCTTCAGCTTGAGCAGCGACAGATGCGCCTCGTTGAGATCGACCGCAAAGATCTGCATCGGGCTCGCCGCGAGATAGGACAGCGCGTTGCAGCCGCCGCTGGAGATGGTGACGATGGTGGCGCCGGGCGGCAGTTGCAGCGCCGCAAGATCGGCCTCGGGGTCTTCCCAGATCTGGGTGTAGACCAGCCGGCGGAACCAGAGGGCAAACAGCCGGTCCCAGATGGTGGCCTCGTGGTGACCGCGGCTGTTGCGAACGGCGTCGGCGATGAGCTGCTGCGTGTTCATTGTTCCCTCGAATCGTCAATCTGAAACAAATATCAAGCGCAGACTGCGGTTTTGCGACAGTCTCATGCTCCATGTGCTGCGCGCTGTCACATGACCGTCGCGTAACAGTGGAATGCAGAATGCAGCCACCCCTGCGCGACGAGGTGATCATGCTGGCTGTATTCGAGACCGATGAAGGCGTGGAGGCCGTGCGGCCGGCGGAAGCCGCCGTCCGCATGAACAAGATGTACCGCTGGCAGCGCTACATCTATGACATGACTCGACGCTACTACCTGCTTGGCCGCGACCAGCTGATCGACGGCCTGCAGCCGAAGCCCGGCGCCAGCGTGCTGGAGATCGGCTGCGGCACCGGCCGCAACCTGGTCCACACCGCGCGGCGCTATCCCCAAGCCGCCATCTTCGGCTTCGATATTTCCACGGAAATGCTGACCACCGCGATTGCGGCGATCGACCGCGCCGGTCTCGCCCGATCGGTGCGCGTCGCCCACGGTGACGCCACCCATTTCGATCCGGGAAAGATGTTTCAGGTCGCCCGCTTCGACCATGTGATGATCTGCTACAGCCTGTCGATGATCCCCGACTGGCAACTGGTGCTCGACAATGCGCTGGCCTGCCTCAAGCATGGCGGAAAACTGCACATCGTCGATTTCGGCGACCAGTCCGGCCTTCCCACAATTGCGGCAAAGCTACTGCTGCGCTGGCTGGCCCTGTTCGACGTGACGCCGCGCAACGACTTGCGCAATGCCGTCGAGCGCCTGGCCGCGCGATCCGGCGCCGAACTCACCTTCAAGCGACCGTTCCGCGGCTATGCGCAACAGGCAGTGCTGACGCTGCGCTAGCCCGCGGCCTGGCGCGCGAGTTCGCGACGGCGCTCCATGGCGCGCAGCACTTCGCGCAGGCTGAACAGCGCCAGCGCCAGCATGAACGGCGTGACGTGATAGATCAGGCGGAACAGCAGCAACACCGCCAGCAGCGGCTCGTTATGCTCGCCACCCAGGCCGACCAGGATGGCGGCGTCGAACACGCCGATGCCGGCCGGCGAGTGGCTTGCGAAGCCGAGCAAGGTCGCGGCGATGAACACCACCACGACGCGGGCGAGTTCGACATTCATGTCGGCGGGAATCAGCACATACATGGCCAGCGCCGCGGCGCCGAGATCGACGATACCGATGCCGATCTGGATGAAGACGTTCTTGCCCGAGGGCAGCGGCACCGACCAGCGCCGTGCGCCGAACAGCCGCGCGCTGTTCCAGGTCCAGGCGATATAGAGCGCGAGCACAAGCAACATCGCCCCGGCGATCATCTGGTTGACCTGCGGTGAGACATGATCGATGCGGCTGATGGCGTCGGGCGCATAAAGGATGCTCAGCCCGAGTGCCGCGAGATTGCCGAGCCAGAAGGTTAGCCCAGTGAGAAAGCAGATCCGCGCCACATTGGCGACGGTGACGCCATGGGCGGCATAGATGCGATAACGAATCGCCGACGACACCGGCAGCACGGCGCCGGTGCCGTGGGCGATGGGATAGCTGGTGAAACTGGCCAGCGCCGCCACGCAATAGGGAATGTCGCGGCGGCCGATCAGGCGCAGTGCAAGGAGATCATAGAGCGTGAGGCTGGCATAAGAGAGAATCGTGAAGAGCACCGCCAGCACGATCTGCAGGGCCGGCGTCTGCCGGACTGCGGCGAGCACCTGGTCGAGATCGACGCCCTTGAGCGCCCGCGCCAGCGCCATGAACGCGACCACGGCGATGACCAGGCTGACCAGCATGCCAAGGCCGCGCCAGCCCGCGCGCTTGCGAATCACCCCGATCACCTTTTGCAGCGCACGCAGCAGATTTCTCCCTTGGCCAAACCGCGCGAATCACGCACACGATTCGCGCCCCGTTCAGGGTCGATCTGTTGACACGTTGACGTGACAGTCGCGTAAAACGCTCGTCCAAACCGCGCAGTTCGTGACCTTCCCCACGAAAACAAGATACCGGCGCAATATGGTCGCATCACCTTCATGGTCGTTGCCTAGAGCCGTGCTGCACGAACTCAGAACTGAAAGACCATGACCGCAGATATCGACGACCAACTGACAATCGAACAATGGACGGCCCTGAAGGCGCTGCGCCCGACAGGACCGGCTTCCGCCAAGCTCGGCGGGCACATGATCGAGCAACTGATCGCGCTCGACCTGGCGGCGATCGCCGACGGACATCCCGTGATCACCACCGAAGGCCGCAAGGTGGTGCTGCGCGGCTCACCGCGGCTGTGGGATATGGCGGCCTGACCGCCATCCGGTCAGGCGCGACCGCGGCGCGCCCGCTCCAGATATAGAGCAGTGCGGCTCTCCGGGGACCGCGCCACGTCAGCGGGTGTTCCTGACGCCACCACCGTGCCACCCTCGTCGCCGGCCCCGGGTCCGATATCGATTACCCAGTCGCTGGCTGAGACCATGTCCATGTCGTGCTCGACCACCACCACCGTGTTACCGGAGGCCACTAGGCCATCGAGCTGCCTCATCAACTTGTCGACATCGGACGGATGCAGCCCGGTGGTCGGCTCGTCGAGGACGTAGAGCGTCATGCCGCGGTGCGCGCGTTGCAACTCGGTGGCGAGCTTGATGCGCTGGGCCTCGCCGCCGGACAGTTCGGTGGCCGATTGCCCGAGCCGGATATAGCCGAGCCCGACCTCGCGGATCACGCCGAGCGAGCGCTGCAACGCGGCGTCATCCGCAAAGAAGTCGAATGCGGCATCAACGGTCATGGCGAGAACATCGGCGATCGACTTGTCGCGGATCCTGATTTCCAGGGTCTTGGCGTTATAGCGCGCACCATGGCAGGTCGGGCATGGTGCATAGACCGACGGCAGGAACAGCAGCTCGACGCTGACAAACCCCTCGCCCTGGCAGGTCTCGCAGCGGCCCTTCGCGACGTTGAAGGAGAACCGGCCGGCATCGTAGCGGCGGGCCTTTGCCTGCTTGGTCGCGGCGAACAGTTTGCGCACATGGTCGAACAGGCCGGTATAAGTCGCCAGATTCGAGCGCGGGGTGCGGCCGATCGGCTTCTGATCGACCACCACCAGCCGCTTGATGCCCTCCATGCCGGCAACGATATCGCCGCCGAGTGTCTTGATGCCCTCCTCCTGCAGCGTGTCAGCGTCGTCTTCGACCGGCTCGCTGCGCTGGCCGAGCCGGTCGGCCACCGCCTCGACTAGAAACTGGCTGATCAGGCTGGATTTGCCGGAGCCGGACACGCCGGTCACCGAGGTGAACACGCCGAGGGGAATGTCGACATCGAGACGATCGAGATTGTTGCGGGTGACACCGCGGAGCTTGAGCCATTGTCGCGGCGGCCGCGGCAGCCGTTCTCGCCTGCCGCCATCGTCGAACAGATAGCGCCTCGTCTGCGACGCCTCGATTTCGGCCAGTCCCGCGGGCGGCCCGCTGTACAACACGTCGCCACCGTGCGCGCCCGCACCGGGGCCGACATCGACGATCCAGTCGGCATGGCGGATAACGTCGAGTTCATGTTCGACGACGAACAACGAGTTGCCGGCGGCCTTGAGCCGGTCGAGCGCGCGCAACAGCGCCTCGGTGTCGGCCGGATGCAGCCCGGCGGAGGGCTCGTCCAGCACATAGACCACGCCGAACAGGTTGGAGCGCACCTGCGTCGCCAGCCGCAGCCGTTGCAGCTCGCCCGGCGACAGCGTCGGCGTACTCCTTTCCGGCGCGAGATAGCCGAGGCCGAGATCGAGCAGCACCGCAAGACGCGCCAGCAGGTCCTCAACGATACGATGAATCACCAGCGCCTTTTCAGGATGCGCGGCGGAGACCGTGTTCCGGGCGCCGGGAAAGGGCCGCAGCAGAGCGTCGAGCCGCTTCAGCGGCAGGCGCTGGAGATCGGCGATATCGAAACCGGCGAATGTCACCGATAGCGCGTCCGGCTTCAGCCGCTTGCCGTGGCACACCGGGCAATTGCTTGACAGCATGAACTGCGACACACGGCGCTTCATCATCGCACTCTGCGTGGTCGCAAAGGTCTGCAGCACGTATTTTCGCGCGCCCGTGAAAGTGCCCTGGTAGCTCGGCTCTTCCTTGCGCTTCAGCGCGCGTCTGGTTTCTGCCGGCGTATAGCCGGCATAGACCGGTACCGTCGGCTGCTCGTCGGTGAACAGGATCCAATCGCGGTCCTTCTTCGGCAGGTTGCGCCACGGCGTGTCGACGTCGTAGCCGAGCGTGACCAGGATATCGCGCAAGTTCTGGCCGCCCCATGCGGTCGGCCATGCCGCGATGGCCCGCTCGCGGATCGTCAGGCTGTCGTCAGGCACCATGGATTTTTCGGCGACATCATGGACGCGGCCGATGCCGTGGCAATTGGGGCAGGCGCCCTCCGGCGTGTTGGGCGAAAACGATTCCGCATAGAGCAGCGGTTGTCCGCGCGGGTAATCGCCGGCGCGCGAATACAGCATGCGGAGCAGGTTCGACAGCGTGGTGACGCTGCCGACCGACGAGCGCGTGGTCGGCGCCCCCTTTGCTGCTGCAAGGCGACGGCGGGGGCAGGCCCTCGATCTCGTCGACTTCCGGAATGGACATCTGGTTGAACAGCCGCCGTGCATAGGGCGATACGGATTCCAGATAGCGGCGCTGCGCCTCGGCATAGAGCGTGCCGAATGCCAGCGAGGATTTGCCGGACCCGGACACGCCGGTAAACACCACCAGCGCGTTGCGCGGGATGTCGAGCGAGACGTTCTTGAGATTATGTTCACGGGCGCCGCGAACGCGGACGAAACTGTCCGGATCGTCGAAATTCGGTTTTGCCGGCGTCCGCGCATCCATCCGATCAGCGCCTGCGCGCGAACGCCACGCCGACGACAAAGGCGACGAATAGCGACGCCAATGGCGCTTCGCGGACAACCTTGCTCAGCGTATCGAGCGGCTTGCCGGGACGGCGGGCGTTATCCACCACGTCGCTCAGGCGATCCACGACATCGCTGAAGATCTCGCCGATCTCGCCACCGGTCTTGGCGGCTTCACGCGCTGTGGTCCTGACGCGCTCGGTAAAGCCGGGCTCGGCACCCATGAAATTGTTGTCGGTCATCGCTGGCCTCGCGGTTGAGTGTGCCCGTCAATCGACCGGAACCGCGTTGGTTCCGCAAGGGGGCAGCCACACATTGTCCTTCCGGTGCGCGGGCGGCGTTGGCCGGACGTGAACCTCAGCGCATCCAATCGGATTGGCGGGGAATCCCGAGACGGGACGATGAACATGCCGAGATTCCGGGTTCGGTCGCGGCTGGCGCCGCTTCGGCCCCGGAACGATAGCTCGCTAGTCGCGGGAGTTGCTGCGCTGTGCAGCCTTGCCGAACTCGACGATGGTCTGCGGGGCCGGCAGGCGCAGGCGGCGGCCGTGCTGCAGATAGAGCAGCGCCAGCCGGGTCGGATCCGACAGGTTCCAGATGTCGAGCGCCGCGGCGCGCCCCAGCCGGGCGATGGGCAACCGATGGCCGATCACATGGACGACGACCGGCGCCTTTGGCGTCTTCTTTGCGAATCCGGCCCTTGGGCGCGGCATTCTCATTGGCCGCGACCCGCCGGACGTGGGGACCGCGGCTGGTCAGCCATGACACAATGCGCAAGATGAAGGACATCGGCGTTCTCTGCGCGATCGGTGTGGCGGCGGCAAGGCCGGACACGGTTTCGTCATATAACTTCGGCCGCCGTGGGTAAAGCCGCGCATCCGGCCGAAACGGCCGTCCTGTCTGCTATAGGTGGGGGACGAATCAGGGATCTTCCGCTGTATGCCCGCTCCCGCTACCCTCACCGCCCGTCTCCGGGAGTCCGATATGGCGCCCGATGCGCTGTCGATCCTGAACTCGGTATTCGGCCTGCCCGGCTTTCGCGGCGAGCAGGAAGCGATCGTCCGCCACGTCACCAATGGCGGCAACTGCCTGGTGCTGATGCCCACCGGCGGCGGCAAGTCGCTGTGCTACCAGCTGCCGTCGCTGCTGCGCGAGGGCTGCGGCATCGTGGTGTCGCCGCTGATCGCACTGATGCGCGATCAGGTCGCGGGCCTGATCGAGGCCGGCGTCAAGGCGGCGGTGCTGAACTCATCGCTGACATGGGACGAGGCCAACGAGGTCGAACGCCGGCTACTCGCCGGTGACCTCGACGTCCTCTATGTGGCGCCGGAACGGCTGCTGACGCCACGCTGCCTGACCATGCTCGGCCGCGCCAAGATCGCACTGTTCGCCATCGACGAGGCGCATTGCGTGTCGCAATGGGGCCACGACTTTCGCCCGGAATATATCGGCCTGTCGGTCATTGCCGAGCGCTTCCCCGACGTGCCGCGCATCGCGCTCACCGCCACCGCCGACGATCTCACCCGGCAGGAGATCGCCCATCGCCTGCAGCTCGACGACGCGCCGCGCTTCGTCGCCAGCTTCGACCGCCCGAACATCAAGTATCAGATCGTCGACAAGCTGAACGGCAAGACCCAGCTGCAGGCCTTCATCAACGAATTCCATTCCGGCGACGCCGGCATCGTCTATTGCCTGTCGCGCGCCAAGGTCGAGGACACCGCCACGGCGCTGACCAAGGCGGGCATTCCGGCGTTGCCCTATCATGCAGGCCTCCCCGCCGATTTGCGCGCGCGCAATCAGGACCGCTTCATCAACGAGGACGGCATCGTGATGGTGGCCACCGTGGCGTTCGGCATGGGCATCGACAAGCCCGACGTGCGCTTCGTCGCCCATCTCGACCTGCCGAAAAGCATCGAGGCCTATTACCAGGAGACCGGCCGCGCCGGCCGCGACGGCAAGCCGTCCGATGCCTGGATGACTTACGGCCTCTCGGACATCGTGCAGCAGCGCCGCATGATCGACGAATCCACCGGCGCCGAAGCGTTCAAGCGAGTGTCTATCAGCAAGCTCGAGGCGCTGGTGAGCCTGGCCGAGTCCACCTATTGCCGACGCACAACACTGCTGGGCTACTTCGGCGAGACCGTAACGGACGCGAAATGCGGCAACTGCGACAACTGCCTGACGCCGCCGCTGGTGAAGGATGGCAGCGTGATTGCGCAAAAACTATTGTCCACCGCCTATCGCACCGGGCAGCGGTTCGGCGCCATGCACCTGATCGACGTGCTGATCGGGCGCGACACCGACAAGGTCAAGCAGTTCGGCCACGACAAGCTCTCGGTGTTCGGCGTCGGCGCCGACCTCAGCGACAAGCAGTGGCGCGCCGCGATCCGGCAACTGGTGGCGCTCGGCCATCTGCGCCCCGACAGCGAGGCCTATAACGCTCTTACGCTAACCGAATCAGCTCGCGGCGTGCTGAAGGGCGAGACGCAAGTGATGCTGCGCGAAGAGGCCGCCGGTCCGCTCGGCAAGCGCGGTGGCGCACGACGGCGCGGCGTTCCGACGGCAAGCAACGGCGACGCCAACCCGGACCTGCTCGACATTCTGCGCGCCTGGCGCTCCGAACTCGCCAAGAAGACCAGCGTGCCGGCCTACGTCATCCTGCACGACGCCACCCTCGACGGCATAGCCACCGCACGCCCGACCTCGCTGGCGCAACTGCGCGGCATTCCGGGGATCGGCGACAAGAAATTGGAGCGTTACGGCACCGAGCTGATCGCGCTGGTGACGGCGGCGGCCGGGTAGACCATGCGCATCCACTCGGCCGCGATCCATTATTTCGAGGCCGTGCGGCGTGCCGGGTCGATCCGCGAAGCCGCCCGCCGATTGAACGTGGCGTCCTCCGCGGTGAACCGGCAGATCCTGAAGCTGGAAAAGGAAGTCGGCGCGGCACTGTTCGACCGCACGGTAACGGGGCTGAAGCTGACGGCCAGCGGCGAGGCGATGGCGCGTCACGTCATCGCAGTGCTGCAGGACCTCGAGCGGGTGCGCACCGACATCGGCGCACTCAAGGGCGGCCACGCCGGACAGATCCGCATCGCTGCTGTCGAGGGCGTGTGCGGCGAGATCCTGCCCGATGCGATCCAGCGCATGCGCGCACGCGCGCCGCGTGTCACGGTGACCGTCGAGACGATGGGATCCTTCGCCATCCCGTCCGTGATCGCGGAGGGCCTTTGCGATATCGGCCTGGCCTTCGCGCTGCCGCGCAACGGCGATCTGCACCAGGTCGCGCTCAATCGCTTCCGGCTCGGCGCGGTGGTCCCGCCGGATCACCCCATTGCCGCCAAATCCACGACATCGCTGGCGGCCTGCCTCAATTCGCCGATCATCCTGGCGACGCCCGACCTGTCGATCAACCAGCTGCTGGCGCCGGAGATCTCGCGCATATCCCGCGCGCTCGAGCCGGCCGTCATGTCGGGTTCGGTCGAGCTGATGCGCGAACTGGCGTTGCGCGGGGTCGGCGTCGCGTTCCAGACCCGAATCGGCCTCACCAGCGCCATGGCGTCCGGCCGGCTGGTCCATGTGCCGCTGGGGGCCAATGGCCCGATCTGGAGTGATCTCGGCGTCTATGTCCGCGCCGGCCGAGCCCTGCCAACCGCCGTCGACCGCTTCGTGCAGATCCTTGCCGACGAATTGAACCGGCGGGAAGCCGAGGAAAATGCGGCGCTTGGCCCTGGCTGATGCCGCTTCGGCATCGGCATGCTCGAAACTCTGTTCTTTTGAGCACAGGCATCCCATGCAAGGCTCGGGAACTCGCAGAGGGATCGACCATGCCAGCCACCCTGAAAGCAGTCCACGTCGCCGCGTCCGCGCTTCCGATCATCGACATCTCCGGTCTCTCGAGCGCCGATCCAGCGGACCGCCGGGGCGTGGCCCAGGAGCTCCGGCGCGCCTGTCTCGACAAGGGCTTCTTCTATGTGAAGAACCACGGCATCCCCGAAACGCTGGTGGCGCAGGTGTTCGCGGAAGCGGAAACCTTCTTCGCGCTCCCCGCTGCCGACAAGCTGGCGCTCGACAAGGCGCATTCGAAGGCCAATCGCGGCTACGAGCCGCTGAAGGCCCAGACGCTGGAGGCCGGCGCGCCGCCGGACCTCAAGGAGGGCTTCTATATCGGTCCAGAACACGCCGCCGATGACCCGCGCGTGCTGGCGGGCAAGTTCAACCACGGCCCGAACCAGTGGCCGGCCAATGCCGGGCCCGGCTTTCACGACACCATGACCGACTACTTCACGGCCTTGCTTGGTCTCGGCGAGCGCCTGATGCGCGGCATCGCATTGTCGCTCGACCTCGACGAGGACTACTTCAAGGACTTCTGCGCGGATCCGATGGCGACGCTGCGGCTGCTGCACTATCCGCCGCAACAGCCGGGCGACGCTCCGGAGCAGCGCGGCGCCGGTGCCCACACCGACTTCGGCGGGCTGACCCTGCTGCGCCAGGACAATGTCGGCGGCCTGCAGGTCTGGGATCAGGAAAGCCAGGGCTGGGTCCACGCCGAGCCGGTGCCGGGAACCTACATCGTCAATCTCGGCGACATGATCGCGCGCTGGACCAACGATCTCTACCGCTCCACCCTGCACCGCGTGATCAACACCTCCGGGCGCGAGCGCTATTCGGTGCCGTTCTTCTATGTCGGCAACTACGACCACGAAGTCGCCTGCATTCCGACCTGCCTCGCCGCCGGCGAAGCGCCGAAATATCCGCCCACCACCGTCGAGGCGCATCTGCGCACCATGTACGCCCGCACCTACGCGCCCGCGACGTGAGACTGATCCTGATCCACGGCGCCTGGCAGGAAGCTGGGCGTGGTCCCGCTTCCTGCCAGCGCTGGCGCAGGCCGGCTTCCGCGCCGAGGCGATCGACCTTCCCGGCAACGGCCACGATTCAACCCCGGCGGCGGACGTCTCGCTCGATGTCTATGCCGCACATGTCGGCGACAGGATCTCGTTCCGGCGACGATCCGGTCGTGCTGCTGGCGCATTCCGGCGGCGGGGTGATCGCCTCGGAAGTCGCGGAACGTTGCCACGACCGCGTCAGCGGCGTGGTCTATGTGGCCGGCATGATGCTGCCGAACGGCGGCAGCTTCGGCGACGTGGTCGGCCCATTGGTGGCCGCCGATCCGGCCGCGGCGGGAATTCGCCCGCATCTGGTGTGGTCTGCCGATGGGGTGACATCGACGGTGCCGCCCGATGCGGCGCGGCAGATTTTCTATCACGACTGCGCCCAGGACGACGCCGAAGCGGCGAGCGTGCGGCTGACACCGCAAGCGGAAGGCGGCCGCGCCATCAGCCCGCAGCTGACGTCGCAACGCTTCGGCACCGTCCCCCGGCTCTATGTCGAGGCGCTGCAGGATCGCTCGGTGGTGCTGGCTGCGCAGCGCCGCATGCAGGCCATGGTCCCCGGCGCATGGGTTGTCGGTCTCGACAGCGGGCACGCGCCGCAACTGGCGATGCCTGAAAAACTGGCAGCCTGCGTCATCCCGTGGCTGGCAGCCCGCTCATGATTTTGCGGCAGACCGACAAGTCCCCCGGTTTGGCTGCGCCCCCTCGTTCGCCCGCGTTCGAAATCTGGTCCGGCTCGTGCAAGAGCTCGAACAAAACGAAGCCTCAAACAAGGAGTCCCTCGAATGATCCGCTCACTGCTCACGCGCACCCTGGCTGTCACCGGACTTGTCTTGACGACCGCGGCGCCGGCCTTCGCCGCCGACAAGGTGACGTTCCTGCTCGACTGGCTGCCGGCCGGCGACAAGGCCGCCGTCTATGTGGCGCAGGCCAAGGGCCTGTTCGCCGCCGAGGGTCTCGAGGTGACGATCCAGTCCGGCCGCGGCTCCTCCGACGTGGTGACCAAGCTCGGCACCGGCGCCGGCGACATGGGCACCGGCGGGCTCGCCGCGCTGCTGCAGGCCAGGGCGGAGAGCAAGGTCCCCGTCAAGGCGATCGCCTCGCTCTATACTATCGAGCCGGATGCAATCTTCACCACGGAGGGCTCGGGCATCAACTCGCTGAAGGACATTGCCGGCAAGAAGATCGCCACGGCCACCTTCTCTTCCTCGAACGTGGTGTGGCCGCTGCTGCTGCAGGCCAACGGCATCGATCCCGCCAAGGTCGAACTGCTCAAGGTCGACCCCGGCGCACTGGCGCCGATGCTGGCATCGGGCAAGGTCGACGCCACCATCAACTGGGTGACGGTGGCGCCCGGTTTCGAGGGGCCGATGAACGAGGTCAAGAAGAAGCTGAAGGTGATCTCGTGGTCCGACTACGGCTTCACCGGCTACGGCCTGTCGGTGTTTGCATCGGAAAAATTCCTGGCCGAGCGGCCCGACGTGGCACGGCGCACCCTGAAGGCGTTCCTGGCCGGCAACCAGATGGCCATCGCCGATCCGAAACTTGCCGGCGCCTCGGTGAAGGCCTCGGTGGGCGATATCGATGCGGCCGTTGCCGACAAGCAGTTCGCAGCTTCCATTCCGCTGATGGACAACGCTATCGCCAAGAAGGACGGCGCCGGCGCCTTCGAGAAGGCGCTGCTCGCCAAGACCTGGGAATGGACCGCCAAGTCGCAGAACATGCCGATCGAGAAGCTCGACCCGGAGACCGCGGTCGACCGCTCGTTCCTGCCGAAGTGATCCTGCACGGGCGCCGGAGCGATCCGGCGCCCGCCGTTCCTGCCAGCCATCATTTGCCCGGACATCGCTCTTGACCTCGCAGCCCGTCATCCACTTCGCCGACCTCAAGCAGACCTTCGGCAAGGATGACGGCTCGTCCGTCACGGCGCTCGACGGCATCACCTTCGATATCGGGCGCCACGAGTTCATCGCGGTGCTCGGACCGTCCGGCTGCGGCAAATCGACCCTGCTGAGGCTGATCGCCGGCCTGATCAAGCCGACCGGCGGCACGCTGGACATCTACGGCATGCCGGTGACCGAGCCGCGCGACGACATTGGCATCGTGTTCCAGAAGCCGACGCTGCTGCCCTGGTTCAACGTGCTCGACAACGTCACCTTCCCGATGCGCCACAAATACGGCCGCGTCACCGCGGAGGAGCGCGTCCGTGCGCAGGAGCTGCTGGCGCTGGTCGGCCTGTCCGATTTCGCCGCCAAGCAGATCGACGAACTGTCCGGCGGCATGCAGCAGCGCGTCGCCATCGCCCGCGCCCTGCTGCTCGACCCGGACATCCTGCTGATGGACGAGCCGTTCTCGGCGCTCGACGCGCTGACCCGCGAGGAGATGAGCTTCGAGCTGCTGCGGATCTGGACCGAGCGGCCGAAGACGGTGCTGTTCATCACCCATTCGATCCCCGAAGCGCTGCTGCTCGCCGACCGCATCGTGGTGATGAGCGCCCGCCCGGGCCGGGTCCGCGAGATCCTCGACGTGCCGCTGGCCCGGCCAAGGTCGCTGGCGTCGCTGTCCGACCCGGCATTCAACGAGATGGCCAACTACATTCGCGGCCAGCTCTTTACCCGGCCGGTGACATGACCATGAGCCCGCGCCTCTCCCGCACCCTCGTGCAACTCAACCGCTTCGCGCCGGCGCTGACCTTCATCGCCCTGCTGCTGCTGTGGGAAGGCTCATGCCGCTTCTTCGCCATCCCGTCGTTCCTGCTGCCGTCGCCGAGCGCCATCGTCACCGCCGGCGCCAATATCGAATGGACGCTGTGGCTCGGCCATATCTGGGCGACGCTGCGGGTGGCGGCGATGGGCTTCGTGCTCGCCGTGGTGGTGTCGATTCCGTTGGCCATCGCGCTGGCCAATTCGCGCTTCCTGTCGCGCACGCTGTACCCGATCCTGATCATCGTGCAGTCGACGCCGGTGGTCGCGGTGGCGCCGATCATCGTCACCACGCTCGGCGCCGCCGACCTGCCGCGGGTGCTGATCACCTTCATGATCGCGTTCTTTCCGATCGTCGTCTCCACCGTGACCGGCCTGCTGGCGACACCTGAAGAACTGATCGAGCTGTCGCGCTCGCTCAAGGCCGGCCGCGCCCGCGAGGTGCTGCATATCCGCCTGCCCTTCGCGCTGCCCTATATCTTCAGCGCATTGAAAATTGCCACCACCCTGTCGGTGGTTGGCGCGGTGGTGGCGGAATTCGTGGCGGCCGAGCGCGGGCTCGGCTTCTTTATCATGTTCTCGACCTCGTTCTTCAAGGTTCCCCAAGCCTTTGCCGGCCTGATCGTGCTGGTCGCGCTGAGCCTTGCGATGTTCCGCCTGTGTGTGATCGTGCAGCGCAAATTCGCGCCGTGGTCACTTCCGAAAAGCGAGCGCTAGACCGCCGTTGATCGCGTCATGCGTTCGACACGTTGCGGAACGTCGCGGTCGGTCACATGCCGAACGCAAATTGTTTATTTGAACTATTCCAGTTTTCGCGCCACCTTGCCGTTCATGGGAGCAACAATCCCGGCAAGGGGACGGAAGATGCCAAGCCTCACGATCAACGGCAAGACATTCGAGATCGATGCCGAAGCTGACACGCCCTTGCTGTGGGCTATCCGCGAAAATGCCGGCCTGACCGGCACCAAATATGGTTGCGGCATTGCACAATGCGGCGCCTGCACCGTACATCTCGACGGCGCCGCGACCCGTTCGTGCGGCGTGACCGTCGGCGAGGCCGTCGGCAAGCAGATCGTCACCATCGAGGGACTGGCCGCCGGCGGCACGTTGCACAAGGTGCAGCAGGCCTGGATCGACAACGACGTGCCGCAGTGCGGCTATTGCCAGAGCGGCATGATCATGGCGGTCACCGCGCTGCTGCGCGACAAGCCGAAACCATCCGACGCCGACATCGACGAGGCCATCACCAATATCTGTCGTTGCGGCACCTTCCAGCAGGTGCGCGAAGCGATCCACGCCGCCGCCAGCGCCTGAGGAACATGACATGACCCATATGCCAAGCCTCAGCCGCCGCTCTTTCGTCATCGGATCCGCCGCCGTGGGCAGCGGCCTCGCGCTCGGGCTCGACCTGCCGTTCGGCGGTCCCGGCGTGGTGCGCGCCGCCGACGGATCGCCGGAAGTCAACGCCTGGGTGGTGATACGCCCGGACAACACCGTGGTGATCCGCATCGCGCGTTCGGAAATGGGCCAGGGCACCCTGACCGGCCTCGCGCAGCTGGTCGCCGAGGAACTCGAATGCGACTGGTCCAAGGTCACGACGGAATATCCGACGCCGGGCCAGAGCGTCGCCCGCAAGCGCGCCTGGGGCGACTTCTCCACCGGCGGCAGCCGCGGCATCCGCACCTCGCAGGACTATGTCCGCAAGGGCGGCGCCACCGCGCGCATGATGCTGGTGCAGGCCGCCGCCAATGAATGGAACGTGCCGGTCGGCGAATGCAGCGCCGCCAGCAGTGTCATCACCCACAAGCCGTCGGGCCGCACCACCACCTACGGCAAGGTGGTCGAGGCCGCCGCAAAACTTTCGCCACCCGCCGACGTCAAGCTGAAGGACCCCAAGGACTGGCGGATCGTCGGCAAGGGCGTCAAGCGGCTGGACACCGCCGACAAGACCACCGGCAAGATGACCTATGGCGTCGACGTGGTGCTACCGGGCATGCTCAACGCCGCGATCAAGGATTGCCCGGTGTTCGGCGGCAGACTGAAAAGCTTCGACGACTCCAAGGTCGCCGCCATGAAGGGCGTCAAGAAGGTGGTGAAGGTGGGTGACAGCGCAGTCGCCGTGGTCGCCGACACATGGTGGCACGCCAAGGTCGCGCTCGACGCACTGCCCATCGTCTGGGACGAAGGCGACAACGCCAAGGTGTCCAGTGCCTCCATCGCCAAATGGCTCGAGGAAGGCCTCGACCCGGCGCAGCCCGCCTTTATCGGGAACCAGAACGGCGATGCCAAGGCCGCAGTCGCCGGCGCCGCGCGCAAGATCGAGGCGGTCTATTCCTACCCCTACCAGAACCACGCCACCATGGAGCCCATGAACGCTACTGCGCTCTACACGGCGGATAAATGCGAAGTGTGGACCGGCACCCAGAACGGCGAAGCCGCCTTCGCCGCGGTGCTGGAGGCCTCCGGCCTGCCGGCCGACAAATGCGACGTGCACAAGCTGATGCTCGGCGGCGGCTTCGGTCGCCGCAGCATGACCGACTATGTGCGGCAGGCAGTATCGATCGCCAAGCAGATGCCGGGTACGCCGATCAAACTGATCTGGTCGCGCGAAGAGGACATGCAGCACGGCAGGTATCATCCGATCACCCAGTGCAAGCTGACCGGCGCGTTCGACGCCGACAACAATCTGACCGCGCTGCAGGTCCGGCTGTCCGGCCAGTCGATCCTGTTCAGCGTGCGTCCGGATGCGCTGGTCAATGGCATGGATCCGGCGGCGTTCCAGGGCCTTGCGCCGCAGGGCGAGGCGGCGATCGGCTACAGTCTGCCGAACCTGTTGGTCGAACACTCCATGCGCAACCCGCACGTGCCGCCCGGCTTCTGGCGCGGTGTCAACGTCAACCACAATGCCATCTATCTCGAATGCTTCATGGACGAGCTGGCGCTGTCTGCCGGGCAGGACCCGCTCGAATTCCGCCGCAAGCTGATGGGCAAGCACCCCAAGCACCTCGCTGTGCTCAATGCCGTCGCCGAGAAGATCGGCTGGACCACGCCGCCGCCCAAGGGCGTGTTCCGCGGCATCGCCCAGCACATGGGCTATGGCAGCTACGTGGCCGGCGCCACCGAGATCTCGGTGACATCAGGCAACAAGATCAAGGTGCATCGCATCGTTGCCGCCACCGATCCCGGCTACGCCGTCAATCCGGCGCAGATCGAGCGGCAGATCGCTGGCTCCTTCGTCTACGGCCTGTCCGCGCTGTTCTATGGCGGACTCACGGTGAAGGACGGACGCATCGAGGAGAATAACTTCGACACCTACAATTCGATGCGGATCAGCGAAATGCCCAAGGTGGAGTCGATCATCATGCCGAGCGGCGGATTCTGGGGCGGGGTCGGCGAGCCGACCATCTGCGTCGCGGCGCCCGCGGTGCTCAACGCCTATTTCGCCGCCACCGGCAAACGCATCCGCTCGGTGCCGCTGCGCAACCACGACATCAGCTTTGCCTGATATGAGCAGAGGCAAGCAGCCTCCGCTTTTCCACTGGATGACGGGAATGAATGAGCTTCGCAGTTCCGTTGGATTGGCGATGGCCCTGTTTGCGATTGCGGCCACGCCGTCGCAGGCAGCATCGCTGCCGCCACCGGGCGCGGCTTCGTGCTCCGGTTGCCACACGACGATCAGTAGTGCGACCTCGCCGGTGCCGCATCTGCGTGGACGCGACGCCGGCGAGATCGTCGCTGCCATGGCAGCGTTTCGCGACGGCTCCAGGCCGGCCACGGTGATGAACCGCATCGCCAAGGGGTTTTCCGACGACGAGGTGCGCCCGATCGCGGCATGGCTCGCTGCACAGCAACAGGACACAAGATGAGCCGCTTGCGTCATCCGAACCGGCGGGAGTTTTTCGGCGCGGCGATGGGCGCCGCCGCGCTGGGATTTGCGCGGCCGGCGCTGGCGCAGGGCGCGGCAAAGGTCGTGGTGATCGGCGGCGGTTTCGGCGGCGCCAGTTGCGCCCGCGCGCTGCGGCAACTCGACCCCAGCATCCAGATCACGCTGGTCGAACCCAACGCCACCTACACTTCCTGCCCGTTCAGCAATGCGGTGATCGTCGGAATGCGGCCTCTGGAAGCGCAGCAATTCGGTTACGGAAAGTTCGCGGCCGAGGGCATTGCCGTGGTCCCGCAGATGGCGGCAGGGATCGACGCGCAGGCGCGTAGCGTCAAACTCGCTGACGGCTCGTCGCTGACCTATGACCGGCTGGTCCTGGCGCCGGGCATCGACCTGCGCTTCGACGCGCTGGAGGGCTACGACCAGGCTGCCGCCGGGAAAATGCCGCACGCCTGGAAGGCCGGCGAGCAGACTACGCTGCTGCGCCGCCAGCTCGAGGCGATGGACGATGGCGGTCTGGTGGTGATCGCGGCACCGGCCAATCCGTTCCGCTGTCCGCCCGGCCCCTATGAGCGCGCCAGCCTGATCGCCTGGTATCTGAAGACGAAGAAGCCGCGCTCCAAGCTGATCATCCTCGACGCCAAGGATGCCTTCTCGAAACAGAAACTGTTCCAGAGCGCCTGGGCAGAGCTGTATCCCGGCATGGTGGAATGGGTTGCGCTGTCACAGGGCGGCAAGGTGACGTCGGTCGATCCGGCCACCAACACGCTGACCACCGATTTCGGCAAGCACACCGCGCAGGTCGCCAATGTGATCCCACCGCAGAAAGCCGGCGCGATCGCCGTGCTGGCCGGTGCCGTCGACAAGACCGGCTGGTGCAGTATCGATCCGGTCAGCTTCGAATCGCGGCTGGTGCCGAACATCCATGTCATCGGCGACGCCTGCATCGCCGGCGCGATGCCCAAATCGGCTTTTTCGGCCAATGCCCAGGCCAAGGCCTGCGCCGGCGCGGTGGTCACCCTGCTGGCAGGCAACGCGCCGCCGCAGCCCAAGCTGATCAACACCTGCTACAGCCTGGTGACGCCCGATTACGGCATCTCCATCGCCGGCGTGTACCAGCCCAAGAACGGCCTGTTCGCGGATGTGGAGGGCGCCGGCGGCGTCAGCCCGCTCGATGCGCCGGCCGCGGTACGCGCGCAGGAGGCCGCCTTTGCCGATGCCTGGTTCGCTACCATCACGGCCGAAGCCTTTGGCTAGAGCACCGGGGATCGCGCGTCTGCTGCTCGCGGCACTGTGTTGCATCGCGCTGCCCGGCGCGTCCCGCGCGCAACAGCTTGTCGGCTACGTGGTCGAGGGCGATGCCATCGCGGCGTCGTTGACCGGCGCACCGGGCGATGCCGCGCGCGGACGCGCGCTGGTCGCCAACCGGCAGACCACCTGCGTGCTGTGCCACGCGGTGCCGCAGAACGCGGCCGTGCTGCAGGGCGATCTGGCGCCGGGTCTCGCGGGCAGCGGCAGCCGCTGGAGCGAGGGACAATTGCGGCTGCGGCTGGTGGATGCGACGCGCCTCAATCCCGCGACCATCATGCCATCCTATTACCGGGTCGACAGCCTGCAGCGGGTGGCGGCGACATGGCGCGACCGGCCGATCCTCTCGGCTGGGCAGATCGAGGACGTGGTGGCCTATCTCACCACGCTGCGGGATTGAACAGGGACGGATGATGAGCACGAGCACCGACGCGACACGGCGCGGCTTCCTGACGATGGCTGGCGGCATGGCGGCCATCACCGTCACGCCGTTCGCGCTGACGAGTGCACAGGCGACGCCCGACTCGCTGGCCGCGGCCATCCACGCCGTCGTGGGCGGCGCGGTGGTGCATGCCGGCCGCGTCAAGCTCGACGTGCCGCCGCTGGTGGAGAACGGCAATACCGTGCCGGTCACTGTCAGCGTCTCCAGCCCGATGACGGACACCGACTTCGTGCGCAGCATCCATCTGTTCAACGAGAAGAACCCGCAACCCAATGTGGGAAACTTCTTCATCGGCCCGTGCGCCGGCCGCGCCGAGGTCGGCACCAGGATGCGGCTCGCCGATACCCAGAAGATCGTGGCCATCGCGCGACTGTCGGACGGTTCGTTCTGGTCGGTCAGCGCCGACGTGGTGGTGACTCTGGCCGCCTGCACCGAGGAAGCCAGCTGATGCCCTCCGCCCTCATCAACGTGCCGCCGAAGGCCAAGCGCGGCGACATCATCGAGATCAAGGCGCTGATGTCGCATATCATGGAAACCGGCTTCCGCCACACCGTGACCGGCGAGGCCATTCCCCGCAACATCATCACCAGCTTCTCCTGCCGCTACAATGGCGTGGAGATCTTTCGTGCTGAGCTGTTTCCGGCCATCGCCGCCAATCCCTTCCTGTCATTCTTTACGGTCGCCAGCGACAGCGGCACGCTGGAATTCAACTGGACCGGCGACCGCGGCTTTTCCGAAACCGCCTCGGCCTCGATCATCGTCGAATGAAAGGCACTGGCATCATCGCGGCAACGCTGCTGATGCAGGCGGGAGCGCTCGGCTTCGCCACCGAGATCCCGCCGGCCGAGCGCCGCTCCGGCGCGACGTTCATGACGCCACAAACGCAGGCGATCCAGAACGACGACACCGCCAATCCCGCCATGCTGTCGGTGCTCGACGGCGAGAAACTGTGGAAGGACAAATCCGGCACGGCGAACCTGGCCTGCGCCGACTGCCACAACGATCCCGCAAGCATGCGCGGCGTCGCGGCGCACTATCCCGCTTTCGATGCGACACTGGGGCGGCCGGTCAATCTCGAGCAGCGCATCAACCTGTGCCGCAGCCAGCACCAGCAGGCCACGCCCCTGGCCTATGAAAGCCCGGAGCTGCTGGCGCTGACCGCCCTGGTCGCCCGGCAATCGCGCGGCATGGCGATCGACGCCGGCGCTGACCCGCGGCTGGCGCCGTTCGTTGCCGCCGGCCACGCGTTGTTCATGCGCCGGCAGGGCCAGCTCAATCTCGGCTGCAGCAATTGCCACGACGACAACTGGGACAAGCACCTCGCCGGTTCCGCCATCACCCAGGCCCATCCGACCGGCTATCCGCTGTACCGGCTGGAATGGCAGTCCATCGGCTCGCTGCAGCGCCGGCTGCGCAACTGCATGGCCGGCGTCCGCGCCCAGGCCTACGACTACGGCGCACCGGAGCTGGTCGAACTGGAGCTCTATCTGATGTCTCGCGCGCGGGGCATGGCGATGGACGCGCCCGCGTTGCGGCCGTGATGCCTTCAATGGTTCGGTACGGGACCGCAGCTATGCAGCGCGCAGCTATCCCTCGGCGCTGACAGGCCAAGGAATTCACATCGGAATAGCAGTTATAGCGATCGGCGCACCAATTTGCCGGCCAGCGATAGGCATTGTCAGGCAATGTATTGCCGACCATCCTCGGCGACGCATCTCGTTCCAGATCGCGCACTTTCGGGCTTCTCGATGAAAACCACGCCAACCGTCACCCATGCCCTCGCGCAGTTGATTTCCGCGATGCAGTGGGAGGACCTCCCCGAAGCCGTCCGTGGGGCTGCGCGACGCTCGCTGCTGAACGGCATCGGTACCGCATTCGGTTCGGCGCGCGCGCCGGTGGTCGTCACGCTGGCGCAGACGCTGCAATGCTTTTCCGATCACCGGCACGCCATGCTGGTTGGCGGCACCAGGCGAATGGACGCCGGCAGCGCCGCCTTCGTCAACGCGGTGGCCAGCAACCTGCTCGACTTCGACGATACCCATCTGCCCACCATCATCCATCCCACCGCGCCAGTGGCTTTCGCGGCGCTGGCGCTGGCGGAATGGCGCGGCCTGTCGGGCCGGCAACTGCTCCAGGCCTTCGTCGCCGGCGGCGAGACCGCCTGCCGCATCGGGCTCGGCGTCTCACCGGGCCATTACGCGCGCGGCTGGCACATTACCTCAACCTGTGGCGTGTTTGGCGCGGCAGCCGCCTGCGCGCGCCTGCTCGGCCTCGATGCCGCGCGCACCGCCCACGCGCTGGGCATCGCCGCCAGCCTGTCCGCCGGGCTGGTGGAAAATCTCCCGACAGCAGGCAAGAACGCCAGCGTCGGCAACACCGCGCGCAGCGGCATGCTCGCCGCGATGCTCGCCGAAGCCGGCCAGCAGGCCGCGCCGACCGCGATCGAGGGGCCGCTCGGCTGGGCGCGCGCCTGCGGCGACACGCCGGATATCGACGCGATGATCGGCGAGCTCGGCACGCGCTGGGAGTTTGCGAGCAACACCTTCAAGCCCTACCCGGCCGGCATTGTCATGCATGCGGTGATCGACGCCTGCCTCGACCTGCGCGCCGCCCACGCGCTCAAGCCTGACGACATCGATGCGGTGAACGTCACCGGCGACACGCTGCTGCTGGCGCGCGGCGACCGCGTGGTGAACACCGCCGGCGACGCCCGCGTCAGTGTCCATCACTGTGCCGCAGTGGCGCTGCTGCTGGGCCGTGCGGGCGTCCATGAGTTCTCCGACACCGTCGTGTTCGACGCCGATGTCGTTGCGATGCGCAGCAGGGTGAGTGCGGTCCGCGACGACACCATGCCGGTCGGCGCCGCGCGCGTCGGCATCGCCTGCCGCGACGGCCGCAAGCTGTCGATGGAGGTCGTCGCCGCGCGCGGCAGCCTGGCACGGCCACTCACCGACGCCGATATCGAAGCCAAGTTTCGCGCCTGCGCGCGCGACGGCGCGCCCGGCATCGACAGCACGAGAGCGATCGAGACGATCCGAGCGCTCGAACATGCGCCGGATCTCGGCGATCTCGTCGCGGCACTGTCGGGCTAGGCGGCCGACCAGCCGCCATCGATGGGGATCACCGCGCCGGTGATGTCGCGCGCCGCAGGGCCGCACAGGAACACGATGGCGGCGCCGACATCGGCGAGCTCGACGAAGCGGCCGCTCGGCTGCCGCTCTTTCATGTAGTCACGCACAGCGTCGTCGTGGGACAGGTTGCGCGCCGCGGCGAGCGCCTCGATGCGCTTGGCGATCGCCGGCGTCGGCAGGGTGCCGGGACTGACGGCATTGCAGGTGATGCCGGTGCCGGCGGTTTCCAGCGCCACGGTGCGGGTCAGGCCGAGGATGCCGGTCTTGGTGGTGACGTAGTCGACGCGGCCCTTGGCGCCGCGCTGGCCGTACTGCGAGGACAGGTTGACGATGCGGCCGAAGTCGCACGCGCGCATGGCGGGCAGTGCGAGCTGGATGAGGCGCAGCGGCGCGGTGAGGTTGACCGCCAGCGAACGCTGCCAGTCGTCGATGGACAAGTCCTCCACCGGGGCGAAGTGGCGCACCACGGCATTGTTGACCACGACGTCGGGCCCGCCGAACGCGTCACGCGCGGCCTGCATCAGCCGATCCACCGCGGCGAGATCGGCGAGATCTGCCCGACAATAGACCGCGCCGATGCCGTGACGCTGCGTCAGCGCTTGCGTCGCCGGCTGCATGGCGGCCGGGTCGTCGAGTCCGTGCAGGATGATGTTGAAGCCGGCCGCCGCCAGACTGTCGGCCACGGCAAGGCCGAGCCCGCCGGTGGAGCCGGTGACCAGCGCCGATCGCGGCTGCGCGGCCATCAGCCGCGGTCCACGCGCGGCGCCACGTCGAGCCGCACCGCAATGCCGTCGAGTTCGCGCGACACCGGCGGATACAGCGCCATCACCAGAGGATCGTGGCCGGGGATGATGTGATCGGAGCTATCCGCCAGCGCCTGTACGGTGCGAAACCCCTCCATCATGTCGCCGACATTGTAGACCGCGGGAAACGGCAGGCCGCGCAGCATATTGTCGTAATAGTGCGTGGCGTCCGACGCCACCACGACCCAGCCGCGCTTCGTCCACACCCGCACGATCTGCAGTCCCGCCGAATGGCCGCCGACCTTGTGCAGCGTGAGCCCCGGCGCCAGTTCGGAAAAGCCGTCGTGGAACGCGACGCGGTCGGCATAGACGTTGCGCACGAAGCCGACGACGTCTTCTACATCGAAGGGATGGCGCAGATAGCCGTGGCACATGCAGCGGCCGGTGGCATAGGCCGCCTCGGCATCCTGGACATGGAAGCAGGCGCGCGGGAATGCGCCGAGCGAGCCGGCGTGATCGTGATGCAGATGGCTGAGGATGACCTGGTCGACCTCTGCCGGATCGATGCCGAGCGCACGCACGCCGTCGGCGGGCAGCCGCAGCATGGTGCGGCCGCGCTGCGCCGCCGAGGTCGGATTGAAGCCGGTGTCGATGACGAACACCTTGTCGGAGCGACGCGCCACCCAGACGAAGTAGTCGAGGTTGCGGCCGGCCTCGTGGACGTCGGCACCGATGAAATTGTCGGAGGCGCGGCGGCCGGTGTGCTCGCCGTAGCGGATCGCGAACAGTTCGAACGGCTCGATGCCGCTCATGGCATGGGATGACGTGGTCATGAAGTCTCACTCGCAGGTTGACGCGCGACGATAGCATCGAGCTGGCGACAGATCTCGTCGGGGATTTCGATCGCATCCAGATCGCGACGGCGCTGGCGATCGGCGCGCGAGCGATCGAACGGCATCCGCACCGGCGCGCCGCCCTCGACCGGCCGCGCGCCACGCACCGCTTCGGCATAGGCCGAGACATTGGCGCGGAATTCGTCGGCGGAGCCCATCAGATCCGGCCGCATGGCGATGATGACGAAGCCGAAGCCGGCGAGCTCCGGCGGGATCGGCTTTGATCCGGCCATGATGCCGAGCAACTGCACCACGATGCCGAGGCCCGATCCCTTGGCGCCACCCCAGGCGGCAAAGGCGCCGGCGAGTGCCGCGGCGGGATCGCGCGTCGGCCGGCCTTCCGCGTCGAACGCGACATCGACAGGCAGCTGCCGGCCGAGCCGGCCGGCCAGCGTCACCTCGGCGTGAATGATCGCGGAGGTGCCGATGTCCCAGATCACCGGCTCATCGGCACTGGGGAAACCGAAGCAGATCGGGTTGGTGCCGAAGCGGCCTTCGGTGGCGCCGTGCGGCGCGACCCAGGGCGAGGCATTGGATGCGATGACGCTGACCAACCCGCGCGCCGCGGCCATCTCCGCATAGTACGACAGCATGCCGGTGTACCAGGTGTCGCTGGCGCCGACCACGGCGATGCCGGTGGCCTCCGCCTTGTCGATGGCGATCTGGGTGGCGCGGTGCGCGACGAGATAGCCGAGCTGGTCGCCGCCATCGAGCCGCGCCGACACCGGCGTCTCGTGCAGTGTGCGGATGGCGCGGCGATGATCGCCGGTGCGTGCCAGCCGTTCGGCAATACTGATGGCGCGCGCCAGGCCGCCATAGCCAAGCCCGCGCAGCTCGCAGTCGATCAGGTGATCGGCGATCAGCGCCGAATCTGCGACATCGTGACCGAGCCCGGCCATCACGCGCGCGGCGAGATCGCGGGCCTCACTGACGGTAAATCTCATGGAAGCGTTCTTACTTCAACGCGGCCGCCGTTCAGCATGCGCAGAACGGCGACCGCGACGGTCAGGTCGGTGCAGGCGACCTACTTGCCGGCTTTCTCGGCTTCGATCTGAGCGAACACTTCGCGCGCGGTACGGAACGAGATCCACACCGGCCGGGATGCCGCAATAGATCGCGACCTGCAGCAGCACTTCCTTGATCTCTTCCTTGGTGACGCCGTTGACCAGCGCGCCCTTCAGGTGCATGCGCAGCTCGTGCGGCCGGTTGAGCGCGCTCAGCATGGCGATGTTGAGCATGCTGCGGGTCTTGCGCGGCAGGCCGTCGCGGCCCCAGACGGCGCCCCAGCAATATTCGGTGGTCAGTTCCTGCATCGGCATGTTGAAATCATCCGCCGACGCGAATGACTTCTCGACGAATTCCTTGCCCAGCACGTCCTTGCGAATAGCCAGACCGCGATCGAAGACTTCCTTGCTCATGTACTTTTCTTTCTGTGTTGGTCGGATAGGGCCACCCGCCAAGATGGCGGGTGGATCGTGGCTCAGCGCTTCGGCCAGAACGGCTCGGCAACGGCGAGTTTCTGCGGGAACACAGTGACGGGAATTCCGTTCTGCCACTGCACCACCGTCATTTCGGCATCGACGCGGCGTCCCTTGTCGTCGAACTTGAGAATGCCGCCGGGATAGTATTTGGACGGCCCGCCATCCATGCTGCGCAGCGCGTCGGCCACCGCCACCTTGTCGGCCTTGCCCGCTTTTTCCAGTGCGTCCTTGATCAGCCACATGTCGCCATAGGTCGAGATGGCGTTCTGGGTCATCCACGGTTCGTTGTAGCGGCTCTTCAATTCGGCGATCAGCGCCTCATGGCCCTTGGTGGCCCAGCTGCCGACGCAGGTGATAACGCCCTGCAGGAGCGTCGGATTGATGGTCTGCAGGATGTCCGGCTCGGCGATGGCGATGCCGAACGAGATGGTCGGGATACGGCCCTGGCTGAGGCCGAACTCGTTCATCTTCTCCAAGACCAGCTTGGCGTCGGAAATCACCGTGGGCAGGAAGAATAGCAGATCCGGCTTGGCGGCGCGCACCTTCTGCACCAGCGGCGTGGCGTCCGACAGCGGCGGCGTGAAAGTCTCGTCCATCACCAGATCGAGGCCGACCTCCTTGAGCAGACCCTCGCGCATCGGCTTGGCCGAGGCCACCGACGCGCCGGTGTTGTCGGTGATGATCGCCACGGTCTTCGGCATCTTGCCGGACGCGCTCTGCGCCAGCTTCATCAGCAGCGGCAGCGCCTGGCGGGCCTGCGACGCCGCAGTCGCCGAGGTCTGGAATACGTATTTGAAACCGCGGTCGGTGATCAGGTCGGAATAGGACAGGGTCAGCATCGGCAACTGCGCGCGCTCGGTGACTTCCGTGGCAGCCAGCGTGAACGAGCTCAGATAGGCGCCGCTGGCGGCGACCAAGTCGGTCTCCTGCGCCACCATCCGCTGCGCGGCGTTCTTGGCCTTTTCGACGGTGTCGCCGGAATCCAGCACCACCAGCTTGAGCTTGGCGCCGCCCAGCGCCTTGACGCCGCCGGCCTTGTTGATGTGATCGATCGCCATGTCGGCGCCCATCTTCATCACCGCGCCCGGGCGCGCATAAAGCCCGGACAGCGGCACCAGCAATCCCACCTTCACCTCGGCCGGCGATTGCGCGAAGGCGCGCGGCGCGAGCAGCGTCGCGGCACTCGCCGCCAGCATCGTGCGTCGTGTCAGGGCCAGCCTGCTCATATCGGTCATGATGTCCTCCAAATGATTTTGTTTTGATTGTTCAGCGCTTCTTTTTCAGCTCTTCTTGGGCCAGAACGGTGCCGCCACCGCGAGATCGTTCGGGTAGACTGTGACGGGAATGCCGTTCTGCCACTGCACGATGACCACGCCGGCCCCGACGCGGCGGCCCTTGTCGTCGAACTTCAGCGTGCCGCCCGGATAGTATTTTGCGGGCCCGGCATCGAGGGTGCGCAGCGCCTCGGACACAGCGGCGCGATCGGCCTTGCCGGATTTTTCCAGCGCTTCCTTGATCAGCCACATGTCGCCATAGGTGGAGACCACGTTCTGGGTCATCCACGGCTCCTTGTACTTGGTCTTGAGATCCGCCAGCAGCTTCTCCTGGCCCTTGACGCCCCAGTTGGCGACGATGGTCATGATGCCCTGCACGACTTCCGGCGACACGCTCTGCAGCATGTCGGGTTCGGCGATGGTAATGCTGAAGGAGATGGTGGGGATACGCCCCTGGCCGAGGCCGAACTCGTTCATCTTCTCGAGCCCGAGCTTGGCGTCGGACACGGCGTTCGGCATGAACAGGAACAGGTCCGGCCTGGTGGCGCGCACCTTCTGGATCAGCGGCGTGGCATCGGCCAGCGGTGGTGTCCACACCTCGTCCATCACCAGTTCGAGGCCGAGCTTCGGGAATAGCTTTTCCTTCAGCGCCTTGGCCGTCGCAATCGATGTGCCGGTGTTGTCCATCGCAATGGCCACGGTCTTCGGCCGCTTGCCGGAGGCCGCTTCCGCGAGCTTCATCAGTTCGGGCAGGCCAAGTTCAGACTGCGCCGCGGCGGTGGCCGAGGTCTGGAACAGGTGGCGGAAACCGCGGTCAGTAAGCAGGTCGGAATAGGACAGCGTCAGCAGCGGCAGGCCGGCGCGCTCGGTGACCTCGCTGACGGCCAGCGTGAACGAGCTGAGATAGGAGCCGGTGGCGGCGACCAGATCGGGCTCCTGCGCCACCATGCGCTGCGCGGCGTTCTTGGCCTTCTCGACGGTGTCGCCGCAATCCAGTGCGACCAGCTGCAGCTTGGCGCCGCCCAGCGCCTTGATGCCGCCGGCCGCATTGACATCGGCGATGCCCAGCTCGGCGCCCATCTTCATCACCGCGCCGGGCCGGGCATAGAGGCCGGACAGCGGCACGATCAGGCCGACCTTGACGTCGGCGGGCGCTTGCGCGCGCGCCACGCCGGTGAGACCGATGGCGGCCGCACCCGACACGAATGTACGCCGTGTCACCGGAAGTATCTTCGTCATCTTTGTATCCTCCCATTGGGCTCGCTGTTGAGGCCGCGAGCTTGATTTACATTCCGAGATAGGCCTGCCGGATCCGGTCGTCGGCCCGCAGCGTCGCGTTGTTGCCCTCGAGCACGACACGGCCGGCTTCCAGCACATAGCCGCGGTCGGCGGATTCCAGCGCCTCGGCGACCCGCTGCTCGACCAGCAGGATGGTGAGCTTGGTTTCGGCGCGGATCTCGATCAGCTTCTCGAAAATGAAATCGGCGATCGCCGGCGCCAGCCCCATGGAGGGCTCGTCGAGCATCAGCAGTTTTGGCGCAGATGCCAGACCGCGGCCGATCGCCACCATCTGCTGCTCGCCGCCGGACAGCGTGCCGGCGAACTGATCGCGCCGCTCGGCCAGTACCGGCATCAGGGCGAAAATGCGTTCGAGGTTCTGTTTCCAGGCGCGGCGACCGGCGTCGGTAAAGGCGCCCATCTCGAGATTCTCCATCACCGACAGCGACGGAAACACCTGGCGGCCTTCGGGAACGTGGGCGATGCCGAGATGCGGCCGCTTCGCGGCGGGAATGTCGGCGAGGTCGACGCCCTCGAACAGGATGGCACCGGCGCTCGGCTGCACGATGCCGGAGATGGTCTTGAACAGGGTCGTCTTGCCGGCGCCATTCGGCCCGACGATGGCGACGAACTGTCCGGCCTCGACCGTCAGCGAGACATCCTTGAGGACGGGAACGACGGAGTATCCGGCGCAGATACCATCAAGCTTGAGCACGGTTCACCCATTTCTTTCCAAGATAGGCCTCGATGACCCGGGGATTGCGGGTGATGCTGACGGGATCGCCATCGGCCAGCACCGCGCCGTGATCGAGCACCAGGAAGCTGTCGACCAGCTTCACCATCGACTGCATGGTGTGCTCGATGATGGCGATGGTGACGCCCTCGCGCGCCAGCCGCTGCACCACGGCGACGACCTCCTCGGCCTCGCCATGGCCAAGCCCGGCCAGCGTCTCGTCGAGCAACAGCAGGCGCGGCTTGCCGGCCAGCGCGCGCGCCAGCTCCATCAGCCGCAACTCCTTGGTAGTCAGCTCGGCCGCAACCTTGTCGGCGACACCTGTCAGCCCGACCCGTTCCACCGCATCGTCGGCGAAGCGGCGCGCCTCGTCCTCGCTGGCCGCCTGCACATAGGCGCCGACGCGGACGTTGTCGCGCACCGACATGCGCAGGAACGGGCGCATCACCTGGAAGGTGCGGCCGACGCCGACCTGGCACAGTTCATGCGGCTTGCGCCCCACCATGTTGCGGCCCTCGAACAGCACCTCGCCGGTGTTCGGCAAAGAGAAACCGTTGAGCAGGTTGAACAGCGTGGTCTTGCCGGCGCCGTTCGGGCCGATGATGCCGAGGATCATGCCTTCGTGGATATCGAAGCTGACATCCTGCACCGCCTTCAACCCGCCAAAGGACTTCGACAGGCCCTTGACCGAGAGCAACACATTGCCTTGCGGCCGTTCCGTGCGCCTGGCGGCCGCTACGAACGGAATCACACGCTCCGGCGCAGTCGCGGCGTCGGCGGCTGGTGCCGCTGCTGCGCCGGCACGACGCTTCATCCAGCGGTCGCGCACCTTCCAGAACACGCCTTCCGGCGCCACCAGGATCACGGTGATGATAGCCAGGCCGAAGATCACGCCCTGGATGCCGGGAATCTTTGCGCCGAGCTCGGCGTGCAGGATCTCCGACACCGGCACCAGCACCGCAGCGCCGATCAGCGGCCCCCACACGGTGCCGACGCCGCCGAACATCGAAACCGTCAGTGCCTGCGCCGACACCAGCATGCCGAACACCGAGGGCGGCGTGACCACCAGCAGTACCACCGCATAGAACGCGCCGACCGCACCGGCGATGGCGCCGGACAGCGCGATGGAGCGCAGCTTCCACGACAGCGTGTCGATGCCGGCGGCCTCCGCCGCCGCCTCGTTCTGCTTGATCGCCAGCAGCGCCATGCCGAAGCGCGAGTGCTCCACCGCGCGGGTGATGGCGACGATGCAGAGCAACATCGCCAGGGCGACGAAGGTGTAGACCCGCGGATCGGAGAACTGCATGTAGGCGAACGGATTGTCGCGCTTGATCGGCAGCGTCAGCTCCTGATAGCCGAGCCATTCGAACACGTAGAGCAGCGCCAGCGGATAGGCCAGCATCGCCAGCGCGAAGTAGTGACCACGCAGCCGGAAGGTCGGGAAGCCGACCAGCAGGCCGGCAATGCCGCCGATCACCGCGGCGGCGGGGATCAGCAGCCACGGCGTGATGTCGAAATAGATCTGCCCGAGCGCCGTGGTGTAGGCGCCGAGACCGAAGAACGCGGCGTGGCCGAACGACACCAGACCGGTGTAGCCGGACAGCACATTCCACGACAGGCCGAAACTCGCCCACACCAGCACCAGAGTCAGCGTGAGCTGATAGTAGGAGTTGGTAACGAAAAGAGCGAGGCAGGCATAGATCGCGGCAGCGAGCAATGTCGGCGCGAGAGAACGCAACAGCATCGGCATCAGGTTCTCTCCACCATGCGGCCAAAGAACCCCTGAGGGCGCAGGAAAATGATCAAAAGGAAGACGACGAAGATCGCGGCGTTCTGCAGCTGGGTCGGCAGGACCAGCGTCGAAAGCTGCTGCACGAGCCCGATGGTCATGCCGCCCCAGAACGCGCCGGTGATGCTGCCCATGCCGCCCAGCACGACGCCGGCATACATCACGATGACGTAGTCGATGCCGATATAGGGATGGAACGGATAGTTGGTGGCGAGCAGCCCGCCGGCCACCGCGGTGACCGCGGTACCGAGCCCGAAGGCGATGCGGTGCGCCTTGTCGATGTCGATGCCCATATAGGTGGCGGCGACCGGGTTGTCGGCGGCGGCGCGCAATGCCTTGCCCATGCGGGTGCGGGTGATCAGCGCGGCAAGCCCGATCATCGCGGCGATCGAGATGATGGCGGCGATGCCGCGCGCCTTGTTGACAAAGATGCTGATGAGGTCGTTCCAGAGCGGCCCGATCTCCCAGGCGCTGGACGACAGCGGCGTACGGATCGAGGCCAGCACCGAGCCGAACACGATCAACCCGCCGTTCTGCAGCACCAGCGCAACGCCGAGCGTGAGGATCAACTGGGCGAAGTGACCCTCGCCCTCCAGCGTCGCGGTGCGCTGGCCGGTGACCCGAGAAATCAGCAACTTGTGGATCCAGAAGCCGAACAGGAACAGCAGCGGGCCGGACAGCAGGATCGCCACATAGGGGCCGAGCACGTTACCGAATGCAGTCTGGATGCCGAACGACAGGAACAGGTAATAGGCGACATACATGCCGAGCATCATGAAATCGCCCTGGGCGAAGTTGATGACGCGCATCACGCCGAAGATCAGGCCGAGTCCGACGCACATCAGGCCGTAGATCGCTCCGGCCAGGAGGCCAGCGACCAGTGCCTGCAGGATGTTTTCGATGACCTGCGACATCATCGATGCCGCCTTGCCGCGATGGCGCGCAGGCCATTGCCCCTGTCCTTCATGTCGTTTCTCCCCTTGTCGCGACCCTCGGACTTGGCGCCCGTTGTGGCCGTGGCCTGTTCTCAAAAACGTTGCGCGTCAGGTTGCCCTGCCCGCGACGCGCGCCGCGGAGCTACGTGATCTGCCGCCGCGCACGGTCAGCGCGCATAACCCGGCAATGCGCCCGGCGTTACTGCTCCGTTCGATGCGATCGATGGCTTCCTCGATGGCGTCGGCGCGATTGACGCCGAGCACGGCACCGGCGCTGTCGCGGAGACGCGCACGCACTTCGCCCTCGGTGGCGGCGATGACGTCGGAAATCCGGCGGCTGATCCGCGCGCCGACAGCGAGGCTGACCTCGACCTCCGCGCCCTGCGCCGCGGGAAACGCCGCGGTGAATTCGCGATCGCTCTTCAGCCGGATCATCGACGCAAGGCGCAGGATGTCGGGATCATCGAGCCTGCGATAATTGTCCTCGTCGACCACCTTGCGCACCAGCGCGCCGGCGACGCCGTACTGGATGCTCATCTTGGCCTGCAGCGCGCGTTCGAAGGGGCCGGTGAAATCGCAACCGGGATAGCGGATCGCGGCATCCGGAAGGTGCACGGTGATCTGCTCGACCGCGGCAATGTTGTCGATCTCTTCCGCCACACGCAGGGCCGCCTGACAGGCCGTCTGGGCGAAATTGCAGGCCGGAACCGGCTTGTTGTAGACCGCCAGGATCTCTTCCTCGCCGCCGGGAAACAGCGTGATGACAGGCGGCGCCAGGGCGCGACGGAACGCGGCGAACAGCCCGGCCTCGCCCTCGAGAATCAGTTCGGAGCCATAGGCGCCGGCTTCCGCCAGCGCGACCGCGGTGATGGCGCTGCGCGCGGCGGCGCCGGGATGAAAGTACATGTCGCTGCCGCCGTCATGCGGCCACTGGTTGAGGCCCGCCGAGGCATTGGCCGCCAGCGCCAGCGCAGACACCGCGGCATTCTCGTCGAGCGACAGCAGGCGGCTTCCGGCTACCGCGCCCGCGACCGGGCCGAGAATGCCGGTGGGGCGAAACAGCCGGGCGAGGTCCGCATCGAATAGCGCGCGGCCGAGCCGGCCGCCGACCTCGTAGCCAACCGCCGCCGCTATCAGCAGTTGCGCGCCGGACACCTGGCTGCGCTGCGCCAGCGCCAGCAACACCGGCCAGAGCACAACGCCGTGATGACCGATGCTGCCGGCGTGCATGTCCTCGCGCACCAGGCCGTGGCCCATGGTGGCATTGGCGAAGGCGGCATCGGCCGGCGACGCCGCGATGTCGGTGCCGACGATGGTGGCGCCCGACGCCGCATTGCCGGCAATGGCGATCGCCTGCCGGCTCCAGGCGAGGTCGCGCGCCTCGAAGGCACAGGACAGGAAATCCAGCAGGCAGATCTTGAGCTTGTCGCAGGCGGCCGGCGACAGATCCGACAAATGCACGGCGTTCGCCGCACGCACCATGGTGCGCGCCAGCGATGCCTGCCTGTTGTTGGACCTGTCGGCCGTCGTCATTGTCGTGCTTCCCTTTTTCGCGAAGGTGCTGTCGTCTATCCCCGGATCTCGACGCCGGCCCATTCTTCGGAAAGCTTGGCGATCGAGGTGAAGTCGGAGTCCGGGCCGTATTTGGCCTGGGTCAACGCCAGGATCTGACGCACGACCGCGCCCATGATCATGGGAATGCCCATCGCTTCGGCCTCGTCGAGGCAGAGCCGGACGTCCTTGTAGGACAGCGCCGTAGCGAAGCCGAAGTCGAAGGTGCCGGTCAGCACCGAGCGCGGGAATTTGTCCTGCGTGGCGCTGTTGCGGCCGGAGGACACGTTGATGATGTCGAGCAGGATTTTCGGATCGAGCCCGGCCTTGACGCCCATCGCCATGCCTTCGGACGAGATCACCAGCGCGGCGGCGGCCAGGAGGTTGTTGACGAGCTTGGCGGTCTGCGCGAGGCCCGGCTTCTCGCCGGTGTAGAACAGCTTGCCGAAATTTTTCAGGATCGGCTCGACCTGCGGCGCGTAGACATCCTTGGGGCACGACACCATGACGGCCAGCGTGCCGCCCTTGGCGCCGGCGATACCGCCGCTGACCGGCGCGTCGACGAAGATGATGTTGTGCTTGGCCAACCCAGCGGCGACGATAGTGGAGGCGCCCGGCCCGGTGGTCGACAGATCGATCAATGTGCGGACGCGATTGCCGTGGGCGACGCCGTTGTCGCCAAGTGCGACAGCCTTGACGATGTCCGGCGTCGGCAGGCTCATCAGCACGATCTCGGCCGCGGAAGCGACCTCTGCGGGCGAGTTGGCGACCTGTGCGCCGCGCGCCTTGAGCGGCGCCGTGGCATTCGGATCGCGGTCATAGACGCACAGTGTGTAGCCTGCGTCCAGGAGACGCGAACACATGGGACCGCCCATGCGACCGACGCCAACGAATCCGAGAAGCTCTCCAGCCATCAACGCTCTCCCTTGCCGGCGCACAACCGCGCCGGTCCGTTTCATGTTGGACGGAAGCTAGCGGGAGTTGCCGGCGGGGGCATCGTCGTTTGCGGAATAACAGCTTTGCCGCGCGCAGTCGTTTGCGGCGCAGCGAAATCGTCAGCTCATCAATGGCCCGGTGCCCTTGGCCCATAGCCCGCGGCGCACCAGATCCTTGATCTGCTGCCGCACCATCTGCGCCAGTGCGCGCGTCGCCGCAGTGGTCGGCCGCTGACTCGATGTCACCAGGATCAGTTGCCGCGTCAGCACGGGATCGACGATCGACCAGCTTTTCATGCGGCCGGCAGCGACGAGATGCCGCGCCGGCCCATAGGACAGCAACGTGTAGCCCATGCCCTGCTCGACGAGGCTAAGCGTGGAGGGCATCGCGTCGACTTCCAGTTCGATGCGCGGCGCGATCGCGGCTTCGCCGAGCAGCGCATCCACCACCAGCCGCAAGCCATGCGGGCGGCCCGGCAGGATCATCGGGATCTCGGTCAGCCGCGACGCCGGCACCGGCCCGTCGCCGAGACCCGCGGGATCGCTCATGGGCCCGAGCAAGGTGATCTCCTCGGTGATCAACGGTTCGGCGCGCAGGTTGCTGGTACGCGGCGCGTTGTACAGCACCGCCACATCGATCTTGCCGGTGATCAGCCATTCCAGCAGATGGCCGCTAAAACCTTCCACGACATGCATGGCGATGTCGGGGAATTCCTGACGGAAGCACTGCACCAGCGGCACGGTAAGCACCGACCCGACCGAGGGCGGCATGCCGATGGCGATGGTGCCGCGCGGACTGCTGCGCAGCGCGATCACCTCCGTCGTAGCCCGCTCGACGGTATCAAGCACGCCGCCGGCATAGTTCTGCAGCACCTTGCCCGCCTCGGTGAGCACGATACCGCGGCCGTTGCGGTAGAACAGTTCGATGCCGAGCTCCTGCTCCAGCGCCTTGATCTGCCGACTGAGCACCGGCTGGGCGATCGACAGCACCGCACCGGCGCGTGAGAACGAGCCGAATTCGGCGAGCGTAGCAAATGCCTTGAGTTGCTTGAGGTCCATGGGTCTCCCGTTTGCGCTTCGTTCGAACGGCGCACTGTTTCGGCATAACAGTTAGCACGCGCGGGATGGCGGACACAGCGTCGCGGCTCTGCCATTTTACCGCAGGACGCACCCCGAAGCTGCAGACCAACAATGCGGTGCGCCGAGGGAGATCAAATGACCAGAGATAGCAAGGACTCCGTACTTTTGACCGGCGCGGCGGGCGGACTCGGCCGCGCAATCGCCCGCGCCGTGGTGGCATCGGGGCGAAGGATCGTGCTGGTGGACCGCAACGCCGAGCAGCTTGCGGAGTTCGCTGCCGAGCTCGGCGCCATGGCGCATGCCGTGCGCCTCGATATCAACGACCACGCCGGCGTCGATCGCATTCTCGACGGCCTGCCCGAGGATTTCCGCCAGGTTGACGTCCTCATCAACAATGCCGGCCATGACATCGGCGGCCGCACCCGCTTCGACCAAGGTTCGGCGGACGACTGGACCGATATCATCCACACCAACCTGGTCGGCACCATGCGGATGAGCCGCGCGGTGCTGCCGAAGATGGTGACGCGCAACCACGGCCATGTGGTCAATATCAGCTCGATCAACGCGGTGCGCATTGTGCCGGACATGGCGGCCTATTCCGCCAGCAAGGCCGGCATCCGCATGTTCACCGAGACCATCCGCGGCGAACTGGCGGAGACCGCAATCCGCATTACCGAAATCCTGCCCGGCCTCGCCCGCACCGGCATCATCGTGACGCGCTACCGCGGCGACCGCGAGAAGGAGCAGGCCTATTTCGACCAGTTCAAGATGGCGCTCGACCCGGAAGACGTGGCGCGCGTCATCATGTTCGCGCTCGACCAACCCGCCCATGTGCAGATCGCGGAGATCATGGTGCTTCCGGTCAATCGCTACTGACGGCTGAATCTATCTTGAGGAGTGGCCGAGACAAGAAGCCGGGTAAGCGTCGTTCTCAGGCCACGGCTCTGAGGTCTTGCTTTTGGTAGGCCCAAGGCAAGAGCGCGTCGATGTCGCGGTTGGGATGACCGCTGGCGATCCTGGTAAGGACGTCTGTCAGGTAGCCGAGCGGATCGATATCATTGAGTTTACAGGTCTCGATCAGCGAGGCGATGGTGGCCCAGTGCTCGGCACCTCCGTCGGATCCCGCGAACAAGGCATTTTTCCGGTTCAGTGTGATCGGGCGGATAGAACGCTCGACGGCGTTGTTGTCGAGCTCGATACGGCCATCGTCGAGGAAGCGGACCAAACCCTCCCAGCGCGAGAGCGCATAGCGGATTGCCTCGGCGAGCTTGCCCTTCTGGCTGATCAGCCCGAGTTTTGCGCGCAGCCAACTCTCCAATGCGTCGACCAGCGAGCGGCTTTTCTGCTGCCGCACGGTCCGACGCTCCTCGGCGATGCGGCCGCGGATGTCGTTCTCGATCGCATAGAGCGCGGCGATGCGCTGCAGTGCTTCGCTGGCGATCGGCGCAGGTCCGGGTGTGGCGAGCTTGTAGAAGTTGCGCCGCACATGGACCCAACAGAACGCCAGCTGCACGTCGCCGCGCTCGGCCAGCCGGCGGTAGCCGGCATAGCCATCGACCTGCAAGATGCCCCTGAAGCTGTCGAGATGGGCGATCGGCCGCTCGGCCTTGCGGTCCGGCGCGTAGACATAGGCCACGCCTGGCGGCTCGGATCCGTTCCATGGCCGGTCGTCGGCGGCATAGGCCCACAACTGCCCGGTCTTGGTGCGACCACGACCAGGATCCAGCACCGGCAACGTCGTCTCATCGGCAAACAGTTTTGGCCGCTCTCTGAGCTTGTCGAGCAGGCGTTGGTGCAGCGGACGCAGATGCCAGGCGGCATGGCCCACCCAGTCTGCCAGCGTCGAGCGGTCTAGGTTGACGCCCTGGCGGCCATAGATCTGGGCCTGCCGATACAGCGGCAGATGATCCGCATATTTGGAGACCAGCACCTGGGCGATGGTGGCTTCGGTCGGAAGCCCACCCTCGATCAGCCGCGCCGGCACTGGGGCCTGCACGACGCCATCCTCACATTGGCGACAGGCGTATTTCGGCCGGATCGTGACCAGCACCCGGAACTTCGCCGGCACGATATCCAGCCGCTCGCTCTTGTCTTCGCCGATCCGGTGCAACGCGCCCTGGCAGCAGCGGCAGGTCTTGTCGTCGATATCGATGGTGGTCTCGATCCGCGGCAGATGCGCCGGCAGCGCGCCGCGATTGGCCCGACGCTTCGCAGCTCCGGCCTGTCGTGCGGCCGGTGTCGCCTGCTCAGCTTCCGCGACGTCACGCGCCGCCGCCTGCTCGACGTCTTCCAAACCGAGCTGCATCTGGTCCTCGGGCAGCGTCTCCGCCCGGCGGCCAAACTGGTGGCGCTGCAGGTCCCTGATGATCTGACGCAGCCGTTCGTTCTGCACCCGCTCGGCGAGCAGCATCGCTTTCAAGGTCTCGGAATCATCGGGCAATGCGTCGCGCGGCATAATCAAATCAGATCATGTTTGCCAGCATTTTGCGACGTGCTCGATGCTGCTGATTCACTTTGCCACAGCAACAAACGTCCAGGCGTTAGCCGGGCTGTGCCGGCGTCACCGTCTCGCGCGCCGCGTGGACACGCCGCCAATCCAACCCTTCGAGCAGCGCCGACAATTGCGCGGCCGACAAATGGATCACGCCATCTTCGATCTTCGGCCAGCGGAAGATGCCGTCCTCCAGCCGCTTGGCGAACAGGCACAGACCCGTGCCATCCCAATACACCAGCTTGATCCGATCCGCGCGCTTGGCGCGGAACACGTAGACTGCGCCCGAGAACGGATCCGCCGCCATGCTCTCCCGCACCAGGGCCGCCAACCCATCGGCGCCCTTGCGGAAGTCCACAGGCCTGGTCGCCACCATCACCCGGACCGCGCCCGTCGGGCCGATCACGCTCCGGCTTTCAGCGCCCGCAACACCGCGGCGATGGTGTCCGACGGAGCGCCCGCGCCGATGCGCACCGTCACGCCGTCGATCGCAACCTCGATCGTTCCGCCAAGCGGTTCGTCCCGCTGCTGCCGCCGCGCCTTGCGCTGTCGAGATCCCGCAGTCTCGCACAGTGCCGCGGTAACCACCGCCGGGACGAACCGTGGTTCATCATCCTTGGAAACGACCGCCTGAGCTTCCCTGACTCGCCGGCGCCAGCCAAACAATTGCTGCGGTGACAATCCGTGCCGCCGCGCCACGCCGGAAACAGAGTCGCCACTGGCTTCGATCTCCGCAACGACCCGCGCCTTGTCCTCGGCGCTCCACGTCCGCCGGCGCCCCGCACCGGTGAACACCTCCAGTCGCCGAACCGGCTTGGTGATAGCACTATCCACTGTGTCCATTCTAAGCCTAGCGGTTCGAACGAACCGAAACGTCGCAGATCAGCACGTCAACCGAAAGGTGCGGCCG